>CAWAIK010000005.1:0-357795 GCA_963782115.1 uncultured Verrucomicrobiae bacterium | reverse complement strand
CAACCCAGGCTGTGTTATGAAAGTAGGATTTATACCTTGGCAGCATCAAACTGAATTGCTTGGCCGCATCCTCCGGAGACTTGCTTAACCTCGTTCTCATTTTATTATCAACATTGCCAAGGTACGTCTTCTCGATCCTTGCGGATAATGCCGGTTCGTGATTGCAGTGATGCAAAATGTGCATCACTATTTCAATCATGCTGGAAAAGCTTCGTTTGTTCTTAGTGGTCCTTGAGGAAGGCAGCCTCCGTCGTGCGGCTGACCGTCTGCGCATTTCTCAGTCCGCCATCACGCGACAGATGCAATCACTCGAACTCGATCTCGGTGGGCGCGTTTTGGAACGAACATCGGCCGGGGTGCGTCCCACGAACGGAGGACATGCCCTTGCCGGAAGGGCAAAAACGCTTCTGGCAGATTATGATTCTACCATGGCTGAGGTCCGCCGGCTGAATCGCGGAGAAAGTGAACGGTTGTGTATTGGCTATATTGCGTCGGCCGTCCAGGAGTATCTTGGGCCGGCTCTGGCCGTGCTGCGGCGCGCTTATCCGAGGCTGAAAGTCAAAATGCTGGATCAAACGCCCGGCGAGATGATTATCGCATTACGGCAAGGTAAAATTGATTTAGCACTGACCTTGCACGGTATAGATCTGCTCTCGCGCGATTTCTATGCTCGTAAATTGGCGACTGTTAGGAGCCTTGTTGCGCTTCCCGTCAGCCACCGGTTCGCGACCGAAAGACAGGTGTCTCTTTCACAATTAAAGGGCGAAACGTTCGTGCGGGGATCGGACGATGTGGTGCCGGGATACACGCAGAGGATCGTTCAGTTCTGCCGCAAGTATGGCGGCTTCCGTCCCCGCCTGGGCACCATTGACAAAGCAAATGGTCTTGTGGAGTCTCTCGCCCTGTCAGCGAATGAAGAAGCGATTTCGATTCAACCAGCCTTCATTTCTCACCTGAAAGTTCCGAACGTCGTAATGGTTCCCATCGCTGACGCGGGTGCAACCTGGGATTTGTTCGTTGTTTGGCAGCGGGGCAAAATTGCCAGCCCATTGCGGACCTTGCTGAGCGAACTAAACCTGAAGTCTCAATAAATAACCAGCGCGGTGTCGGTAAAAACGCCAATCTGGAGTTGGGGTAACCGTGGTCCCACCGGCGATGAAGCTCGTGCCCGGTTGAGCCGCCGCTGTCGTTGCGGCTCCAGCGTCGGTCGGCTGAGTTAGTGTGAAGTTCTCCATGCCGTCCCCTTGGCCGCAGTCTGCTTAATCGCATCCAAGATGTTCAAATTAGCGCCGCAGCGACAGATATTCCGGACATCCACTCGCGGATCTCCGCATCGTCGTGAGTATGGCCTTCCTGAATACAAGCGGTAGCCGACATAATCTGGCCGGAAGTGCAAAATCTGCATTGGTATCCGCGTTCAGTTGCGCTTGAGAGTTGAGTTGAGAAGATCGGTCAGCTTTTTGTAGGCGCGCTCGGCTTGGAGCTTGTTGTAGGTGGGACTGTCGGGAACGGTCCAGCCGTGGTGCGCTTGGTAAACTTCGCTCTCGTAATTTCCGCCCCACACCGCCAGGGCGCGATTGAACTTTTCGATGACATCCAGCGGCATCGAGCGATCCTCGGCGCCGTGGCCGAAATAGAGCCGACGCCCAGATCCGTAGGCATTGAAGAAGGCTTGGCGGCGCGTCTGGACCCAGTGGTTGAGCGTTGCGTTGAGATCTTGGAGGCTCTGCGCATGGTTCAAGACATCGCCCGAGAAGGCGCTCTTGCTTAGGTAACTTCTCGAGAGTTTCGTGGGAGGAAGCGATCTAAAAAGAAATTGTCGAAAATTTCATTTGACAGCTTTTGCGTCAAATTTCGAATTAATCGCTAGGTCACAAAAGTACAAGAAGGTACATAAGGGTTCACAGGCCACGGAATTTTTGAGAAAATCGGTCTTCGTCAACCCTGCTATCTTAGTCGCATGCAAGCGTTACGAGGCGGGAATGTACGCTTCCGTTGTCTATCGACCGGCTAAGAGAGATTATATTGAGGCGAGGTTGCGAGGCTAGTAGGAAGTACTTCAGCGCGTGGCCTTTAGGTGGCCTCCTCTGCTCGGGGGGGACTTGAACCCCATTTTAAGGTTCTGTTTTCCGCTATTTTCCAGGGTTTATCTTGGGGAATTTCCATCAGGGTGGAAAACGATGGAAGTGGGCGGAAGCAAAAGTGTGGTATTTTGTGGTCGATCTACGTACAAAGTTTCTATGTGTTTTGATGATTCTTTGTATTTTCACGGGGAACGCAGGCCGTATTTCTAGGAGCATGCTTCCCGTTTCGTGCTCGGTCCCCTTCAAAACTCGAGAGTGGCGCGCAATCCGAGAACGGTCGCGGTCTCGAGACGTTTTTGCGGCGAATTCACCACTTGCAGGTCGAGCGTCAGGTGGGCCGCTGGCGTAATCGCGATGTTATAAAAGCATTCCAATCCCTGAGTCGAATCTTTTATTCCAAGCAGGCCGGAGAGTCTGAGCGTCTGGATGCTGTTGTAGTAGTAGCCCACGCCAAAGCAGTCGTTGTCGCGTGAAGGGATCAGGCCACGCCCGCCGATGCCGCCACTGACGGCCCATTCGGTTGGGTTGGTGTCTTTATCCGCGAAGCCGAAACGGGCAAAAACGCCAATGCCTCGCTGCCTCGGCTCGCCGCTGATCTGCTCAAGGGGCCTCGTGCCCGGTGGCGCGGTGTAGAGGTATTGCCAGCCGCTCCAGTAAGCGGCCACGTGCTTCCCTTCTTCGGAACAACCAGGCTTACGCCCTGACCGGGCTGCAGCACCAGCCGGGTCTTGGTTGGGATAGGAACGCCAATAGCTTTTCGGAAAGCCAGACAATGAACGGAGAAACAAGTTCGGGATCCGCTTCGTCCAATGCCTTTTTCGAACATCCGATCCTGAATTCGCCCTATGAATGCCCACCTCGGCATTGGGAACTCGACGGGGCTGGGCAACCGACGCAGAAAATTATCGAGCGCCGGCGCAGCGCAAAATTCATCACTCCGATCCCGAAACCGAAAAAACGGAAAACTGCTGCGCAACCGGGTTTCGTATTCGATGAAGGCTTGGGGCTTTCAACGAAGGCGCAAGCCTACGACCCCACGTCGATCATCAACGAAGTTCGCGGCTACGTTGACAGATGGCGAAGCTTGCGCCCCAATCAATGGCAGGTAACGCCCGAAACGGCCAGACTGCTGGAACACTGGCGTCATCATGAATTCAGCGATGTGCGCCCCTTCTTCTGTCAGGTGGAGGCGGTTGAAACCGCAATATGGCTGACTGAGGTCGCTGGCTTATCGAAAAATGGGCAGCGGGTGCTGGACCATCTTGCGGCAGCGAACCGGGATGCAAACCCGGAACTAATGCGCCTGGCGCTGAAGCTGGCCACGGGTGCGGGCAAGACGACCGTTATGGCCATGATCATCGCGTGGCAGACGGTCAATGCCGTGCGGCATCCGACGAGTAAGCAATTTACGCGAGGCTTTCTAGTCTGCGCTCCAGGACTGACGATCAAGGACCGACTGCGCGTTCTGCAGCCAAACGATCCGGACAGCTACTATGTCAGCCGCGAACTCGTTCCCGGCGACATGTTCGAGGATGTCAATCGCGCCAAGATCGTGATCACGAATTACCACGCTTTCCAACTTCGCGAGCGGATCGAGTTATCAAAAGGCGGCCGGCAACTGCTTCAAGGGCGGGGCGGGGAGGAGCTGGACACCCAAGAAACCGAAGGCCAGATGCTCCAGCGCGTGATGCCAGCTCTTATGGGCATGAAGAACATCCTCGTCATCAATGACGAGGCGCACCATTGTTACCGTGAGAAGCCGGATGACGGTGACGATGAGGAACTGAAAGGCGACGAGAAGAAAGAGGCCGAAAAGAACAAGAAGGCAGCCCGCGTATGGATTTCAGGTCTCGAAGCCGTGAACCGAAAGCTCAACGTAAGCCGGGTTATAGACTTATCCGCGACGCCCTTCTTTCTTAGTGGCTCTGGTTACGCCGAAGGCACACTGTTCCCTTGGACGGTGAGCGACTTCTCGCTGATGGATGCCATTGAGTGCGGCATCGTCAAGCTCCCGCGCGTGCCCGTAGCGGAAAACATTCCCGGCAACGAGATGCCGATGTTCCGGAACCTCTGGGAGAACATTCGCAAGGACATGCCAACGAAAGGGCGCGGCAAAGGCGAGGAACTCGATCCGCTTAAGCTTCCAACGCGATTTCAGACAGCGTTGCAATCGCTCTACGGCCACTATGAGAAGACATTCAAGCTGTGGGAGGGGAAGGGCATCAAGGTGCCCCTATGTTTCATCCTCGTCTGCCAGAACACCGCGATCTCGAAGCTCGTTTACGACTTTATCTCCGGCTTTCACCGGCGACACGGATGTTACTGGCGTCTCGAAGAAATCTTAAGCAAGCTTCGCAGGCCGTTCTACGATGTGGTGCGCTAGCTCGTGAGAGATCAGGAAAGGTCGGGGATGAACCTGAAAAGTGGCTAAGAAATGAAAAATCTTAGCCACTTTTCAAAGACTGATATTAGATCTTGGCAGCGTGGTACGCGATGCTCGATCTATTTCCCCGCCGGGGCTGGGGGAGGTGGAGTGACGACCTCCTTGTGTTGGGTGCAGGCTCCAAGTCCCAAAGCGGTGAGCAGAATGGCCATGATCATGATCTTTTTCAGAAATTTCAATCTATCTCGCCTCCTTTCGTCGCAGGTTGCTCCCGTTCGTTTAGGCGGAGAACCAAGCAGAAGCAATGCTTTTCTTCACTTTTTTGAGCTGACACAAATTGGCCGGACCGGTTTACTGTGATTCTGGTATAACTGACTTTTAACCTTTGCCAACTTTGCTAACGTGATTCGAACGCTTGTTTTCATCATTGCATTTAGCCTTTGCATAAATGCGACTTGGGCGACAGACGAAAGATCAATCAAGGAGTTGCGTGACGCGCTGGTGGCGCTCGCCCCAGACGTAGATCCAGGCGAGGCCGACCTGGTCTCGGTGACGACGCACACCCTCTCGCGCAGCCTTGCCCGCGAATATGGCGTCTTCTGGAACGCAGATTTTCAGAACTTACTGATCCATCTGGGCGTGCGACAACGCGGCTATTGCGGCCATTATACGCGTGATATCGGCGAACACCTGAAAGAGCTCAGGCTCAAGACGCTGGTGCTTCACTGGGGTTCTGCTTTTCCAGGAGCCGATAGAGAGAACAATTGTCTGGTAGTAACCGCACGCAATCAGCCTTTCGAGGAGGGCATCATCATGGATGCCTGGCGCCACTCCGGCAAATTATTCTGGAGTGCACTCAAAGAGGACACAGCCTATCGTAGGGTCGTGAACCCATTGCAAAGATCCGGCGACGGCAGGGCCCTCAACAACATCTCGGCATGGGAAGAAGACAAGCTCTACACCGCTTGGTTGCAGGACTACAAAACCGGTGACAAATGGCAATGGCAACCGACGGTGCGATAACTTGTTAGCCACGCTACCACTTTTTGAAATCGCCATTGTGCTCCTGCGTCTCGATTACGTTGGTAGCGTACCCGTCCTACCCCTATCCCGTAACCCATTCGTCCCCAGCCTACGCCCCAACCAGCCCAACCACCCCAGTCCATCGCAGCGTCCTGATACATCTAAGCTGTTTGGAGATTCTCTTGCGCTTGTTTGTACGTCATCCAGCGTGGGTCCTCCCATGACCTTCCCATCAAAAGGATCAGATTGATTCCCTTGTAGCTGGTTCCGCTGATTGGGTTAAAGGGAAGCGATCCGGAGCCCAGCTCACAACGCCGTGCTCGTAATTTCTGACGGTCTGGAAGCACGAATCGGCGCAATCAGAGCTGATAGAGAACGTTTCATGCCTTGGCGTACCATCGAAGGTGAAACACTCGCTCCCGCCACAATGCCGCAATTGGAGGTCCTGCTCCGCGGCGTGTTCGACAAACGTCGGTTCCTCGACCTCATCCGTCATTTCATCGTGTTCGACGACGACGCCCGTCGCGACTGGTCCCTAGGCGGACAACAAGCTATCACCATTACCGGTGCGAACCGATCTTTGATCGGGTACTGCTCTGGTTGAAGGCGCACGGCGTAACTGGGCGTAAACCACTGCACGCACTGCGCAAGGAATACGGATCGCTGATCAACGAGAAATACGATCTGGTAACAACGGGAGGATAGGCCACGTCATCAACCGGGCCAAGGCCGGTTAGGAAAGGAGAAAAGGTGAAAAAACTACTAACAATCATACTAACATTTGCGATTACTGCGACTATCGCACAAGCCAGAATCGGTTGGACAAAAAGAGGAATGCGAAGACAAATATGGGCGCCCTACAAGAATCTCTCCCATCGCGGACGTTTTAGATTATAAACCGGAAGGTTTTAAACTGTCAGCGGAGTTCTACAAGGGTAAAGTCTATGCTATCTCCTATGAGCCGGAGACTCCGCTTTCCGAGCAGCCGGTCGAACTCGAGCGAGTTCGACATGGTTCAGTCCAAGCGGATATAGTGTGACTTCGGATCATATGGTTGCAGGTGCGCGCCCTGCCGGGTGCAAGGTGCAAGACTAACAGCGACAGTAGTTTGGTGGTAATTTTTCTAGCCAAAATCACTCGGTTTTCGCCTGGTCGTTAACCTAATTTTAACTTAATTCACTCGAAAAACTCGGAATGCCACCTCCAAACCAACAATACGCAAAACTGTTTTGAAGCCGATGGCACGCCGCGCTAACCTCAGCTCCCAAGCGTGCCTAAGCTCGTCTCCATTCTGAATTCGCCTACCGGATCGGCTTCACCAACCTTTACGACTGGCAAGCCAGAATCCTTCTGCGCTACGAAGGCGGTGAGCCGACCGCAGCCGCCTGCGCCAACTACAGCGGCAAGACTTCCGTCGTCTTTACGGTCGCGGCTCTGTGGACCTTGTACAATTTCCCCAGAGCGCGGCTCATGTACATGTCGGCAACCTGGCGGCAGGTGACCAACAAGTTTTTTGCCGGTCTTGAGCGGTTTCGAGAGCGTCGGATGTTTGCCGGCTGGCAGTGGTTGGAGAGCGAGGTGGGGACACCGAGTGGCGGTTTTCTGTATGGCCGTGCCAGCGACGTCGCCGGTTTCGTCGAGGGCATCCATGACCAGCACGGGAGTCCGGCCGGGCTCTTGATTGACGAAGCTAAAAGCATCCGAGATGAAATTCTGGACACGCTTGAGCGATGCCATACCACCTTCCGGCTCTTTCTGAGTTCGACCGGGCAGGCGGCCGGCGGCTTCTACCGCATTATGACCGCCAAGGCGCACTTGTGGAAAACGTTCCGGGTGCCCTCAAGTGACCGTCCCCACGTCAGCAAGGCCGAGATCGAGGCCGATCGCGAGAATCTCAAAGACAGCGTATTCCGGATTAAACACGGCGCCGAGTGGCTCACCGATGCGGGCGATTCGATGACCTCGCTCGAGCACGTCCGGGCCCTGATTGAAAGTCCCCCGGAGCACCTTCCCGGCCGGCCCGTTGCTTTCTGTGACTTCGCCGGCCCAGGTGACGAGACCGTGTTAACCATCGCTAACGGCAATCGAGCCGAGATCGTCGACGCCTGGCGCTCACGCGACACCATGCACTCGGTCGGCAAATTCCTGGCCCATTTCCGGCGTCTGGGCTTACAAGGCTACGACATTGGCGGGGATGAAGGCTACGGCCATCAGCTCATGGACCGCATGGCCGAGGAAGGCTACCACCTGCAAAGATTCAACAACGGCCAAGCGGCCAAGCGAACCGAGATATACACAAACCTTGCGGCCGAATGGTGGTCAACGGTCGGCCAGCTCATCGAACGCAGGGCCGTCATCATTCCCAACGATGAGAAGCTCGTCGCCCAGCTCACCAGTCGCCGAAAGCAATACGATAGCAAGGGCCGCGAGAAGCTCGAATCAAAGGCCGACCTTCGAGCCCGCGGTGTCGAGTCGCCAGACCGCGCCGATGCCCTCATCGGCGCAATCATCCTCGGCCAGGAATCACAAATCGACTGGAAAGCCGCCCTCGCCTTTCAAAAAGAAAATCAAACATCGCATGCACCTCGATTATCTGCGCACAGGCCGGGGCAGACCGCATATCGACTGGTGATAGTGACGGCGCTCTGGCGTTACTTCCGGCTAAAGCACAACCTGAACCTGCCGATTGTGGCGCGAGGTGTGAATGCTGTTCCAGAACGGCTCTATATCAGGATCGATGGCTACCAAAGAAGACGCCCGTCAGCCGGGTAATCCTGGCACCCTGAACAAAAATTGTCTAAATTCAGGCCCCCCGTTGTCATATGCACAACATAATACATGTATTGCGTAGTATAAAATGCATACACTTCTTTTTAAACCACCGCCCTTTTCTTAAGTTCCCAGAATGACAAAAAGCATTGCATTCCCTGTTGCTTCCTGATAGTTTAGAGGCGGATGCTATTTCAACTGCTAGCAGCATTCGATGCCGGACCAGGGGATGGTTTGCCTTTGATCCGGCATCTTTTTGTGAGAAAAACTCAGATTTGATCGTTAGAGCCGTGTTTCGGAGTCGTCCGCTGAAACCATAGATCAGGTTTCGTCGATCTTGAATCCTAAAAGTGGTACCCGGCTGACGAGCGGCCTCTCGATCTGTCGATGCGCTCCGAAGAAAAGGACAGCTCCGACCAGTACTGGCAAATCGAGTCGTGCAATCTTCAAAAGGCCTTCGATCGAAAAATCCGCGATCTGATCGAATCAGGCGAGGCCCACCATTTCTCCATTTTCGCGTTTGCTCCTCAGCCGTTGCTCATCCAGCTCCGGAAGCTCTTCACCGACAGGGTTCATGCCACCGTCTATCAGCTCCATCGAGAGACACGGACCTGGCAGTGGCAACCGCACCCGAACGGCTTCGCCTTCAACACCACCGAGCCTGAAGACAAATCCGGTATCCCGGTCTTGGCGTTTTCCTCGAGCGCGAAAATCGCACCCGAACGGATTTCAACGGTGCTTCCAGGAAAGCTTTCCATCTGGGGGGGCCAAAGGGGTCAGTCAACAAATGCTGACAAGTCTGCGTTGAGGAGAGAATAGCCAGGGATGGCTTCGCAACCACGGACTGAATATCCCGTGAGCATTCAACCGGGGAAAGACTTTTCGAGTTACCGTCAATGGTCCGCCTGTTTCCTGCGACAAGCCCTCGCGTTGCAGACAGATGAATTGAGCGTGAGCGGGTGAGATGACCTGCAGGTCACTAAGCGCAGAGTCTGTTCCCGCTGAGGCAAAGGCTCTGAGGAGACGCGGGCGACGAGCGAGCCTTCTTCAACTGTGGGTCCGCGTAGAGCGCAGCTAATCGGCGGGAAGTGGGTCGAAAAAGAATGCTGCAGACTATGTCATCCCTCCAGTGCAATTCGCAGCGACCTGCACTCCGTCGAGTCCGATCGAGCGCTTATCAAAGCCTTCCAATCTACCGATGGCGATGCGCAAAAAGGGGAAAAAGGTCCACACTGGCTATGAAAAAACTTTATTCAGTTGTGACTTTTCGTCGTCGTGACGACCAAAAAATGAAAAAAATTTAATATATTACGTTTTTAACGTAAAAATATGTGTTGCATAAGTGTCTAGATATAAGCCACTTAGAACTGAAATGGGTTTAAGCTATGTGCTCGGGGGGGGACTTGAACCCCATTTTAGGGTTCTGTTTTCCGCTATTTTCCAGGGTTTTCCTTGGGGAATTTCCATCAGGGTAGAAACCTGTGGAAGTGAGCGGAAGCAAAAGTGTGGCAAATTGTGGTCGATCTACGTACAAAATTTCAATATGTTTTGATGGTTCTTTGCCTTTCCACGGGGATGTGAAAAATCCCAGTATAACGCGGTTTTGAGGCAGGGCATGATTTATTTGCGGATTCGGGGCCGGTCGCCTGGGCCGGCCAAACACTGGTCGCGCACCCTCGCCGATCAATTCCCCGGGCGTCTCCGAGCCAATCCTGAACGCCAGCTTTAAGGGTGGGGAAGAAGAGGGTAGGGGACCCAGAATCGAACCAGACTTCCATTTCGTTTTGGATCGCGTTGGACGATGGAGTCTCGATGATGTGGAGTGATCACGATTTGAATGGCTCCCTCCAGGCGCGGTGACTCGGCTTCGTTGCCGCCGTCGCTGAATCCAATGTAATATTTAGCGTCGTAACTCGGCCAAGATGCGCTAAGATCTGAAGATGAGTTTCGACGAAATCGTTGCCGAGCTACCAAAACTTACGGGTCCGGAACTCCAGCAAATCGCGGAGAAAGCCGAGTTTTTCGCCGGCTTGGATGAAGGGCTCAGACAGATTGCAGAAGGCAAGCTCATCCCTCACGAAGAGGTGAAAAAAGAGTTTGGGTCATGGCTTACCGGATCTTCTGGACGCCCATAGCGGTCCAGGATTTACGCGACATCTGTGACTTCATCTCGCGGGACAATCCCGTCGCCGCGCAGCGAATGGGTCTTCTCAGCGGACTCCTTGCCAACCGTGATGCCGTCTCTCTTTGCCGGTCCGTCAGGAATCTTACTTAGTGACTCGGCAAGCGCTGTATCAAGTGCGGATTGTTGGACGGGGAATAGCTTGATGAGAGTGTCATGCGCTGCTGTCGCTGCTGCTGCTTCCATCGATGCTCCCGACGGCGCCTTGATGTCGATAGCATAAACTTGATGTTCGCGATCGATAGCATTTATGGCGTCGTAGATTGCCGCATGCACAATTCCGAGAAACCGTGCCTGAGTAGGTCCAAGCACAGTGGGAGGAAATGTTTGTATAGCAATCTCGTTCCAATCGGTAACCACGTCGGAATATGCCGCCGTCGGCGTTGTCATGATGGCTGCTATGGCTGCTAGCAACGTGACCAGCAACGCGCGTTGAATTGAAGACGTCTTTAATCTGATCACAGTTGTCCCTCGCCGAATCTCGGCGGCCGCGTTTCGCTTTAGTTCTTCACGGAAGGCAAGCTTAAATAGATCACCGAGATTAATAAGTTGAGCCAAGTAAGCAAGGTGGTCGTCGAGGCAGCCCGGAGAACTTGGTTATCGGGCAGGCATAATGCGGTCTGAGGTTAGTCTCTACAGACTTGCTAAGAATTCGATGAGCAGGTCGTTCACCTCATTTGGGCGCTCCTGCTGGATCCAATGTCCGGCGCCCGGCACCAGAACCTTCTTTGTCAAGCCCGGCATAGTTTCCTCCAAGCTGTCGAAAGCTTGTTGATATATCGTGACCACGGGATCGAACTCACCTGCTACGAAAAGCGAGGGCTGGCGAATCTTGGCTCCGCTGAGAAACGGCGTCAGTTCCCAATTCCTATCTAAGTTCCTATACCAGTTGAGTCCGCCTCGGAAGCCGGTCCGCTTGAACTCTTCTGTGCAGAATTCCAGATCTGCTTCAGTCAGCCACGCAGGGAGCGTTTCCGGTATTGTGCAGCAGTCGAGAAACGTTTCCGACTTGTCGAACATAAAACGCCAGCGCTTGTCCGGTGGTGTATCGCCCGACGCGGAGTACAGCACCATGAGAATCGTCTTGCGTACGTCGGCCTCGAACTCGGCCTCGGCCTTGCCTGGCTCTTGGAAATACAACTGGTAAAACTGCTTCTCGCCTACCGCTTGTTTCATTGCCTCAGTCGGGCGAATGTCCATCCACGATCGCCGAATATAAGGCACGCTCAGGAGAACGACCGCGGGGAAAATGTCGGGTCGGAGCAGTGCACAAAACCAGGCGACCGCCGACCCCCCGTCGTGTCCTACGATGACCGCCTCCGTCTCGCCGAGGGCGTCGACGAGGCCAACAATATCTCCGCTCAACTGGAGAATATTGTAGCCCTCGACAGCCTCAGGTCGATCTGTCTTGCCGTAGCCGCGCTGGTCCGGTGCGACGACGCGGTATCCTGCCTCAGCCAACGCCTTCAATTTGTGGCGCCAAGAGTACCACGACTCCGGCCAGCCGTGGCAAAAGACAACTAACGGCCCCTCGCCACCCTCGGCGAGGTGCATTTTGATCCCGTTCGATTCGACAATGCGGTGATTCATTTCGTATGCTAGGAACGTTCGGATGGAGGCAACTAGCCTCAGTAAATCATGAAATTTACTCCCCAACTATAATAAAAACATCAGAGCTTCACTCCGCTATCGAACGGCGCACCAATCAAAAATAGCCAGCAGGCTCGGGGCCTGCTGGGTGTTCCGGTTACCGAGCGTGGCGGTAAGCACGAACTTTTATCCCTCCAACCCACGATCGCAGGAGCAATCACGAACGATGATCCGCCATCAGGTCAAGATTCAGGACGACCCCATGTTTAAATGCGCTGGAGACGGGAAAACGTCGGGCCAAGCGTTCTTTGTCGTTCACAGCTTCTCGCAAAGTTTGGCGCTGGTGGATCGGGCAAATCCTCGCGCGGTAGGCTGTCTCATAAACCGACATTTTCGATACATCTCGCTTGGACAGCGAAAGTGTCATTTTCAGAAGTCGGCTTCAGCGAAATACGTCGATTACAGCCGTACTGAAATCCTCTTCTGATACGGCCTCGATGCGAAAATTGATCCGGATCTGGATGAGTTCTCGGTCATTGATCCCGCGTTGATCGAAGGGCTCGATGGCGCGCAACGAAAACCCTACGTGAAAGCCTACTGGGCAGAACCGGACTTGCACCGGCGCCTGGGAGAGAACGCCGACACGTTTGCGGAATTTATAGAGCGTGTGCGGAGGTTTCAAATTCGAATGGACACCCTGACCGATGGCGCCGTGATCTTCGGGCACGGCATTTGGCTCGCGCTCCTCTCCTGGCTCCTGCAAGGGGGTGGTGTCGCTAACCAGGGCGAGATGAGGGCGTTTAGAGCATTTCAGCTGGAGTTACCGATGCCCAATTGTGCGGTATTTGAGGCCGCCCGACACGGATCGCAGCCCTGGCACATGGAGCGGGTGACGTAATGGTCAGGGGGGTGTGGGACGGAATTCAACGGCGGCTTACGCTTCCCTTGACCCGTCGTTCCCATGCACAATCGGCCAGAAGCGCGCATTCGCACTGCCAAAGTGACCGCCCGATTCCGGACGGTCGAGTGACAGCACCCTGAGAGCTGGAACAACGGCATTGCTTCGTGGATGATGCTTAAGAGATGTTTTCGGTCATAGCTTGTTACGAGCGCCTTCCGCGATCACTCGCGATCCGGCCCGGCGTACCGAGCGAACACAGGTGCGAACGTGAGTACCGATCAGTCTAGGATCTGTCAGGGAAGGTGCCTCTGCGGTTTGGTGCAATTCGAAATGGAGGGTGACCCCGTAGTCGTGGCGCACTGCCATTGTAAAGACTGCCAATGACTGACGGGAGCGGGTCATTCGACGGGTGCAATGTTCCCGTCAGATCGCTTCAAACTTAGCGGGTCGGTCCGCGAGTTCACGCTTCGATCGGACGCTGGAAACGACGTCACGCGGGTGTTTTGTCCTTCCTGCGGCAGCCCGATCCTCGGTCGCAACACTGGGATGCCGGGCTTGGTACGCTTGAGGATTCGTCCACGCTTCAACCCACCGTGACGATCTTCGCACGCAACCGCAAACCGTGGGACAAGATGGATGACTCCCTTGCCAAATTCGACACACAACCGGAGTGGCGTCCCGAGTGAGGCGGCCGCTATTGGGCTAACTGTGCCGCGCAGCAGCGCGTTGCCGGCGGCGTCTCAGTGCGGGTTCTGTTGTACGCGAAAGTCCACTTTCGTGGCCGTTGAAATTGGGTGTGCTACAGACCGACTTCCATCGCCTACACTACCTGGATCTATGCTGCCGCCTATGATGAGTACGATCTTTATTCGCCGTGCTATGTCGTCCGAGCGCGAAGCACTTGAAGCCCTGCAAAGACGCGCCTCGCTCGCAAATGTGGGGGACCGGGATGCCATTCTGGCGCACCCAGATGCTATCGAAATTCCCCTTCGTCAGTTGGAGTCTGGGCAGGTGTATGTCGCGGAGCGAGGCAATGCGATTGTCGGGTTCGCAGCGATTCTGCCGCGGGAAGGCGGCGACACAGAACTCGATGCGCTTTTCGTCGAACCGAGCATATGGCGCCAGGGAATCGGCCACCGGCTCGTCAAGCACTGCGAAACTGTAGCTCGTTCACTTGGGTCCAGGGCGTTGTGCGTCATGGGCAACCCTCATGCACGCGAGTTCTATGATGCGAGTGGCTTCAGGAAGATCGGGGTCATAGCAACACGGTTTGGCGAAGGCATTTTGTACCGAAGGGCGATAGATTGACTGTCCCCATTGCGGACATTCGCATCTGACTGCTTTGGGTCGATGAGAGACGCATGATAAATGCGTTCGATTGAGGCCGGTGGAGGCTACGAGAGGTTATCTTCTATGGCGGTTGACCGCGAGATTCTTGATGCCGCTTATGCGGTCTACGAGGAATTCGGTCCTGACCGCCGAGTTCCCCGGCGCGATAGGTTGCATCGGATATATCCACGCCTAACTGCGGTCGAGATGGATGCGCTCATGATAGAAATGGCGGAAATCTCAAAGACGGTCTGGTCAATCGCGGAACTTGGCGGGGAGACAAGATTGGAAAAGACAAAATTATCGAGCTGCTTCAGGCAAGACATCAATATTTGAGAGGGCCTGGACTGCCGCGGGCGACGTTTATGGCGAACTAATTGGCTCTGCACGAGGGCTATGATCGATAGCGCGACTGAGTTTGAAGCGCGGCTTTGCCTCCCCGATATCTGACTGTCGCGGCCGACTGCAAGGGGTCAAACCCGGAAGTTCGCCGGCGGATGCCAACGGACCCGGCGGTCTCGCGGCCTAATTCAACGTCGATATTGACGGTGCAATGTAACGGTGCTGTAGTCAGATCAAGTGGTTACACCAACCCAATTTACTTCCCCCGCAGAACTGCGGTTTTGTATCGCCGCAATTCGGCGGTATACTTCTAGTTAGGCGTCAATCGAAAGGAAGGCATGAAAATGACGCGCGTCCGAGTTGAGGGCTTTACCATCTCGCTTGACGGATACGGAGCTGGTCCGAATCAGGACATCAGGAATCCGCTCGGCGTGGGCGGGACAGATTTGCACCAGTGGTTAGTCCCGACACGAACGTTCCAACGGACCCTATTTGGCGCCGACGGTGGCACAACGGGGATCGATGACGACTTCGCTGCGCGGGGCTTGAAGAATGTTGGCGCCTGGATTCTCGGAAGAAACATGTTCGGACCGATTCGCGGTTCCTGGCCCGACATGAACTGGAAAGGCTGGTGGGGGGACAACCCACCCTATCACGTTCCAACTTTCATCTTGACTCGTCACGCGCGCCCGCCCATCCAGATGGAAGGCGGAACGACATTCTACTTCGTCACGGGCGGTATTCACGAGGCGCTTGACCGGGCGCGCGACGCAGCCAACGGAATGGATGTGCGCATTGGCGGCGGACCTAACACTATCCAGCAATATCTTCGTACGGGCCTCATCGATGAGCTGCACGTCGCTATCTCGCCGGTCCTGCTGGGCGGGGGAGAGCGACTGTTCGAGGGGATTGACGTGCGCGCTCTGGGATACGAATGCGTTCAGTTCGTTGCGTCGGAGAAAGCCACCCATGTTGTACTCCGGCGCCAAGGGCACAATGACACCTAACAACCGGTTGCAGCGGACGGCGCTGCCGCGCCGCCGCTGAACCCGAACGTTAGCCTGCCGGACAGCGGACATTCGCGACCGGCAGGTAGGGGTCGTCAAGCGCCGAAAGCAGAAAGTGGAGACCGGCCTCTAATTGTAGGGGGCAGCGGCGCCGGCCGCTACCCATCCGGCCAGCCCGCCACCCGTTTCAGGCTCTAAACCTCGGTTTGCTCAGCCATTTCTAAGGCGTCATCGACCTCGATCCCCAGATACCTCACGGTACTTTCAAGCTTAGAATGGCCTAGCAGCAGCTGCACGGCGCGCAAGTTCTTGGTCCGCCGGTAGATCATCGACGCCTTGGTTCGGCGCATCGTGTGGGTGCCATAGGCGCTGGCGTCCAGCCCGATTTCGGTGACCCACAGGCCTGGACGATGCGCGCGTACCGCCGGGTGGACAGATGCGGGGAGCGTCGCAAGCGGCTCGGAAACAGATAGTCCTCGCTCTTGAGCGCCGCGCATCGAATCCACACCAAGACCGCCTTGCGGGTCGGCTCGGTGATTTCGAACTGGACCGGCCGCTGGGTTTTCTGCTGCATGATGATGGCGCGCGCGGCGATGCGATCACCGTGGGCAATATCCCGAACCCGCAGCTGCCCAGATCGCAGCCGCGCAGTTTGCTGTCGATCGCCAGGTTGAACAGGGCGAGTTCGCGCTTGCGCTCACTGAGTTCGAGGCGCACCCGGATGGCCCAGATATCTTTGAGCTTGAGCGGGGCTTTCTGTCCAACCAGCTTGCCCTTGTTCCAAGGCTCGCGGCGGGTTTGGCGGGTAAAGGGTGACCACATAGGAGGCTCCTAACGTTGTTAAGGGAGCCGAGAGATTGAAACAAGCGAGTGCCCCTATCGACCGTTCGACAATACGAGCGCGGCGGCGAGAGTGCGCGACTCGGTCGTGTCGCTTCTGGGTCTCGCCATACGCTGAAGCGCTCTTCTGACACCAGCCGTATCAGAAGAGGATTTCAGTACGGCTGTAATCGACGTATTTCGCTGAAGCCGACTTCTGAAAATGACATCGGGTCGCGCTTGTGATCATTCTCTCGAAATCGGTCCTTTTCGAGAATGGAATTAGGAGCTATGACGCCAATGGTCTGCGGCGCCCGCTCGATATTAACTGTCTAGTGAAGCACAGGTTGACGGTGCTGACGGTGGGTCCGGCTATTGCGAGTGCAATTTTCCGTTAATTCAAAGATGCATCTATCAAAGAGAGCGAATCAAATTATGGCAGTCAAATAGTGCGCAAAACTGTGACTCGTTGACAGTTCAATTAAGTCCGATGACGGAAAGATTCTCCGCGGCTGGGCGCGCAGCGCTTCGGGTGACACAGCTGAAAGCATCTCGTTGATCGAGGACGGAATAGAGGACAATCGCGCAACCGGCTCGACGCTGATGTTGCCACTATTGCTAGCGCTAAGGGCTGAAGCCTTGCATCTTGCGGATCGCACGTCTGAGGCTCTTGAGGCTTGAGGCAATAAAGGGAGCAGAAGCATTAGCCGAGAGATTTGAATGGCGCTGGTGGTGTGCCTAATTACACCGGCTCCGCGGCGTGTTTCTCGCTATGGGTGCCGACGAGACCCAAATTGAGGCTTCGTTCTGCGAGGCCATCAGAATCGCAAAGGATCAGAAGTCGGTTTCGCTAGAGAAACGCGCAGAAGAAACTTACGCGCAATAACGCCGTCAAAAAGGGACCACTAGACCGCGTTTAGATAAATTGTTGTCGATTGCAGGTAAGTCGCAGGCTGGCGCATTTTGAGGGCAGATTTTTGCAATCAAATCGTAGACCAACGCTCCTTTTTGCAGCTAAATTGTAGAGACCAGACCGCGGCTGCGGCCAGGGTCCTTGGGAACCCAATCAATTCGGTCGCCGCATGTCGCATACGATCCAAGCCGCTGCCCTTACCGCGGTCACGCATCGCAACGCTCTCGCAGCTTGCGAGCCATCGCTGTGAATGTGCCGTTGGCACGTCCGCATCCGACGGCTAGCGGCGTGGTTGAATCTGCCCCGCTGGTTCTCCTGGACCTGGAAACCGACCTAGGGCTGGTCGGGCGCTCTTACGTGTTCTGCTACACCCCGATTGCCCTTAGGCCGATTGCAGACCTAGTCGAAGCCTTGCGGTCGCTCATCCAAGGGGATCCGGTCGCGCCGCTGGTTCTGGCGCAGAAGCTCCAAGCACGTTTCCGATTGCTGGGACCGCAGGGGTTTACTGGGATAGCCATGGCGGGTATCGACATGGCGGCCTGGGACGTATTGGCAAAGTCGGCTGGATTGTCGCTCACCCGACTTCTCGGCGGACAAGAAAACCAATCCCCGCCTACCACAGCCTTGGTATGGCTGGGCCGGAGGGGGCGGCACGAGAAGCCGCGGAATCGATCGAGCTGGGTTTCCGGTGCGTGAAGTTTAAAGTCGCTACCCGCTCGTCGAACAAGACCGAGCTGTCGTTCGAGCCGCCCGCAACGCGGCCAGCAAGGACTTGCAGGTGATGGTGGATTATAATCAAAGTCTTTCCGTCCCGGAGGCGATCCGACGGGTCCAATTGCTTGAGGATGAGGCGCTCGTTTGGGTGGCGATTCCGACGACCCGGCGGAGACTCGCAAAGGGGCGCTGGCAAAGATCGCAGAAAACGCGCCTTCGATACGTCCGGGTGAGCCGTCAAGCAACCCTCAGCCAAGCAAACCGCTTTCGATGGCTCCCATCGCTCATGACAAGGACGGACCCGAGGAACCTGAGCTTCCCAAGCGCGGCGGAATACCGCCGGTGAACGATCCGCCGCCGCTTAAATTATTAGGGTAGGGCCGTCGGCCAAACCAGGAGGGGTTAAGCCCAACCACGCCGGAAAAACGAGATGTCCAGTTAGAATCTCCGCTTCGAGCTTTGGGCAAATCTGTCGGCTTAAGATTCATTTCCTCAAAACGCTGGAATTCAAACCATGATTCGCTACTGAGGCCTCTTTCCGTGGGTCATTGGTTTGCTTTCGGCCAAAAATATGGCACACCGCCTTTGTGCACGCCTGTCCTCTGGTTTTTGACGTCGATAGCAAACGTCAGAGGAGCCATGTCAGCTCTGTTTTCGTTCTTTGTCCACAGATTCTCAAAGATCGGAAATGCCGGTCGCTGGTTCGTGACGGGCAGGAGCATGGGATTCGAATTCCACGGACTCATAGCTTTTTGAACGTTTGGGGCTATAGGTCCGAGACGAACTCTCTCGGGGGAGTATGCGCGGCACTGCTAGCCAGGCCGCTCCGGTGAGATTCGGCTTGGCGGGCGCTTCCTTCCTGGGACGCTACGGCTTGGTATACGCTCCTTTCTGTAGGGCCATGGCGTGCCATTTGTCGGTGGAATTCTTCTCCAAAAAACTTATCAATTGAATCGTAATCGATGAGTCGCTTGTCACGCCCGGCACGGGGACGCTGGAGCACGGTAGATTTGATCAAGCTGTGGTTGAGTAGGAGATAAACGTAACGAAGCGAGAAGGGGTTTTTTGACAATAGGGGCATGCCAACCCCCTGTTATGACCGCAGAATTCTGCCGCCTTTCCTTCACGAGCTCGCACGACGCAATCGCCCGTTCTACGAGGGCGGCTGGCACGCCGCCCTGGCCGTTGCGGATCAAGAAGCGCCGTTCACCAAGCCGTCGCCGCCCCGAGAAGCCGATCCTGGGCCCGAACCGGACCGTTGATCACTCCAGAGTGTGGCGCAACCGACGTGCGGCGCTGCAGCCGAGACGGTGAGGTACTGAAGCAGTTACGCGTGAATCGTGACACTACCCTCGTTCACGATAGCTGCCTTTGTGGCGCGAGGATTCGCTACGTTCGAAGCCTTTCGCAGGCTTTCGCAAAACTTTTCTCCCGCGGGCGTCAAGTCTCCGTTCTTCGCGCGGGCGATGCCCACCGAGACGACGTCATTGATCCCGGCCAGCGGTCGATAGAGCAATCGTTTTCCGCTCACGTGTTTGAAAACCGGGCTCGCGAGCGCGACGCCTCGACCAGTTTCAACTTCAGTGATGAGCGAACTGGCGCTGTCGCATTCCACCGCGATGCGAGGCTTAATACCTAGCGGATTAAAGATGCGATCAAGACCGACGTAATACTCGCGGTAATCCTTCCGGCGAAAGCCGATCAATGGCTCAGCAGCGACCTTTTCCAAAGTGATGGATTTGAGACGCGCAAATCGATGCGTGGGAGCGAGTGCGACGCAAATCGGATAGTTCCGCAACGCTTCGAATTCCAGACCTTCAGACTGCAAGGCTGCGGCGTCAGGCATCACTGCGAGTTCCAGCGTACCGTCCTGAAGTCCGTCGATGAGTTCACGCTCGGAGAGGTCGTGCAACAAGACCCTGACGCGAGGAAAAGCTTTTTGAAATGCAGCGAGTGCCGGGGGCAAAATTTCCACGGTAGGAGAGGGCGCGTAGCCCACGTGCAACTCACCATATTCTCCTCGCGTCAAGGCCCGAACTTTTTCCACGGATTCATCGACGAGCTTTAAGATGTGGCGGGTCTTATCAAGAAAGACTTTTCCCTCAGCCGTGAGAACGACGCCGCGCGGACTTCGTTTGAGAAGGTCAACGCCGATTTCGTCTTCCAGATCCTGGACTCGCCGACTCAGCGCAGGCTGCGCGACGCGCAGGAGCGCAGCCGCTTTCGTAAAATTCGACGCTTCAGCAACAGCTAGAAAATATCGCAAGTGCCGGAGTTCCATCGCGGACCATTATGCCAAAACGGCATGGCTGCGCAAGCATTATGGTATTGGGGAGATTCAAACGTAAGAGGGAAGCTGGAGGCAGACGGTCACTGAAAATACGGAAACACATAACGAACAAACAACGAATCGGAGAAAATGAAATCGGAAAAAATGAATATGAAAGCGATACGAATTCACCAATACGGCGGACCCGAAGTTCTGGCACAAGTCGAAATGCAACGCCCCACACCGGACCACGATGAAGTGCTCATCAAGGTTCACGCGGCCTCGGTCAATCCTGTTGATTGGAAACTGCGCGCTGGCCATGTGAAGGAAGTTTTTCCGCTCAACTTTCCCTCGACGCTTGGGTGGGATGTTTCAGGAACAGTCGAAGAAGCGGGCGACAATGTAACTCAATTCAAACGCGGCGACGAAGTGTATGCTTTGGTAAAAGGTGGAGGATATGCTGAATACGTAGTCGCCAAGGCAACTGTCGTTGCAAAGAAACCTCGCACCTTAGATCACGTTCATGCGGCAGCCGTGCCGGTCGCAGGACTGACGGCGTTGCAGGCCCTCTTCGAGGTTGCGCAGCTACGCGCCGGTCAGAAAGTGTTGATTCACGCGGCGGCTGGTGGCATCGGTAACTTCGCCGTCCACTTGGCGAAGGCAAGAGGCGCCTACGTAATAGGAACCGCTTCGTCAAAAAATCACACGTTCTTGAGCGATTTGGGAGTGGACAAAGCGGTTGATTATCAGAAGACGCGTTTTGAAGATGCGGTGCGCGATATTGACGTAGTGCTGGACACTGTTGGTGGCGAAACTCTGGAACGCTCATTTAAGGTCCTTAAGAAGGGCGGTATTCTGGTGTCACTGGTTCAGCCCCCTTCGCAAGAATCGGCCACGAAATATGGCGTTCGCGCCCTTTTCTATGGCGGTCATGCCAGCTCATCCGACCTCGCTGAAATCGCAAAGCTAATCGACGACGGCAAAGTGAAGCCGGTTGTTGAAACTGTCCTTCCATTAGCGGAAGCCCGGCGTGCTCATGAATTGAGCGAGACCCGACATGCGCGCGGCAAGATCGTTTTGAAAGTCGCGTGATTTGGAATTTTCACCCGAAACAAAAACAAGAAAAAGGACAAATTAAAATGAAAGTAGCAACAATCATTTCTCGTGTTGTGCTCGGACTGATCTTCGTCACGTTCGGCTTAAACATGTTCCTTAATTTCATTCCCATGCCGCCGCCACCGGAAGGTCCGGCGCGTCAATTTATGGCGGCTCTGTTCATGAGCCATTACGTATACGTGGTGGGCGCGCTGCAAGTCGTGGGCGGCCTCATCCTGTTAAGCGAGCGCTGGACGCCGTTGGGTCTAACGCTGTTGGGACCTGTAATTGTGAATATCGTTTGCTTCCACGCCCTGATGGCACCTGCCGGATTGCCGATGGCGCTTGTGGTTTCGTTCCTCGCCCTGTTCCTGCTCTGGCGCTATCGAGAATATTTCGCGGGGCTCGCGAAAAACGGCGGTCCGGCACTCTCGCAATTGCCCAACCAGACAATTGCGACGGGAAACGCAACCGTTAAGTCCTGATTCACTATTCGGAAAGTACCTTTTGGAACTTCGAAGCACGAGACTTCAATGATTAAACAACTGTTTACTTAACAACATCAAAATTATGAATACCAAGAACAATGAAAAGAAATTAATCGCCGTGATAGGAGCAACGGGTCAGCAGGGAGGCGGAGTCGTCCGCGCTTTGCAAACCAGCGGACCATTCAACCTGCGCGCTCTAAGCCGCGACCCAAGCAAGCATCGCGAACTCGCCGCCGACGTCATCGAAGCAGATTTAAACCGACCGGAAACCCTTAAAGCTGCATTCGAAGGCGCACATGGCGTCTTTCTGGTCACCAATTTTCGGGAAAAAGGTGCCGACGAGCTTAAGCAGGCAACAGCGGCGGTGCGCGCAGCCAAAAATGCCGGTGTCAAACATTTCATTTGGTCCACACTGCCTAATGTAGAAGCAATCAGCGGCGGCAAGTTCCACGTTCCCCACTTTACTGGCAAGGCCAAGATTGATTCAATCGTCAAGGCGGCGGGATTTGCGTCTCACACGTTTGTCATCGCGCCTTTCTATTTCCAGAACCTTGCGGGCGCTTTTGGGCCGCAAAAACTACCAGACGGCTCGTTCGGCTGGGCTATCCCTCTGGATCCTGACGTGCGGTGCATTCACATGGGCGACGTCAGCGAACTTGGCATTATCGTGACCGGAGCCTTCCTTCACGCAGATAAGGTTGGCAATGGCGAGTATCTGCCACTCGTCGGTGATTTCTTGAGCTTCAACGAAATCGTTGAAACGTTAAACCAACATGGGCATAAATTGTCAGTCAAACAAGTCCCAACGGAGCTTTTCGCCACTTTCTTTCCCGGCGCCGCCGAGATTGCGGAGATGTTCAGTTACTTCCAAGCTCATACCTATTTAGGCTCGGATTCGTCCGACCGAATAGCGCTCGCTAACAAAATAGCAAGCAGACAACCGACAAAGTTTTCGACTTGGGCTCGACTTAATCTCCCGGTCGAAAACCCTTAAATGCAACCCTTCACTCAATACGAATCGCTCAAAATGTTTTTTAAAAGTGCCCGAAGAGATAGCGCCATTACGGACGATCCTACAGAATTCGTCGAGGCCGTTCGTAAAGAAAGGGGGATCAAAATCAAGCGTCCGTTCACTCTGCCAGAGCTCCGAAGCGTTTTGGACTTGGCGAATGATGAATGGCGATCAATGATTCTCTTCGGACTCTACACAGGTCAGCGACTTGGAGATATTGCTACGCTGCGATGGAACAATCTGATCTCGCTCGTGGAGAGTTGCGTCTTTCAACTCGGAAGACAGGCAAGGCAATAGTCTTGCCACTGGCAGCTTCTCTCCGGAAACAGATTGAGTGTTTGTTGACCTCTTCGAACGAACCCTCCGCTCCGGTCCGTCCAAAAGAATTTGATTTAGTGGAGCGTCAGCACAAAACGGGCAACCTCAGCAATCAGTTCGCAGGCCTGCTCGCTGCTGCCGGGCTGAGACAAAAGAAGAACCACAAAAGCACGGTAAAGGTCGAGGAAAAAGGAGAAACGTCGAGCCATTGTCATTTCACAGCCTGCGCAGGACAGCCACAACACTTTTGCACGAGGCCGGCGTTCCCTCGGCTGTGGCCCAAGCTCAAATTGGACACGACAGTGAAGCGATGCACGAACTCTATATCTCGGTCGGCCGCGAGGCGCTGGAGAAAGCGACGGCAGCTTTGCCCGAGATCTGAAGGTCTGGCTGAGAAGCTCCGCTCTTCCGGGGTTGGAATTGCCCGGGGCACCCAAGAAGGGAAAATCTTCTTTTGAACATAGCGTTTTGCCGAAGGCCTTTTAACCTGAGCAATAGTGACTTCGGTCATTTCTGATCCAACCAGTGTCGAGTGCGTTGGAGTGATTGAAGCCCTCGGTTGGTCGTGAATATTAGTATGCGACCCGCTGTGAAAGAGCTGCAGAGGATAGCGAGCGCGTGCTCAGGCAATCTGACCGTCGTCGTTGAATGCTGGGTTGAGCCTCGGTGCTCCCTGAGTTTTGCTGCGAAAATCTCATTTGGCCCCATTAAGCTGTCTAGCTTGCCGGCGAGACAAAGTTGACGTTGCTTACGGTCAATGAAAGCGATCGGACTAACGAAATATCTGCCGATTAATAATCCGGAGTCTTTGGTTGATCTGCAAGTTGCGACGCCAGAGCCGAGTGACCGAGATCTTTTAGTTAGGGTAGAAGCCATTTCTGTCAACCCCGTTGATACTAAAATTCGATCCCCAAAATCTGACGTTGAAAAAGAGCCGCGAATTCTTGGCTGGGATGCGGCTGGTACCGTAGAAGCGACCGGTCCGGCGGCGAAGCTGTTTCGGCTCGGCGACGCGGTCTACTACGCCGGCTCGATTAGCCGGCCGGGTACCAACAGCGAGTTTCATCTGGTCGATGAACGAATCGCCGGACGGAAGCCCGCGAATCTCTCTTTTGCTGAAGCGGCTGGCTTGCCCTTGACCTCGATTACGGCATGGGAAGCGATCTTTGATCGGCTTGGTGTTGACCAATTTGGTTCAGATGGGGGGAAATCGATCTTGATCATCGGCGGAGCCGGCGGCGTGGGTTCAATCGGAATTCAATTGGCGAAGTTAGTGTAGTGCTGCACAAATAACTAGACATACCGGACTGGCGCGATATTGTGATCTTCAATGAAGACGTCGCGCCAGTGTGTCAATCTGGAAGAACCGCAACGGCAATTACTGGAACAATGGGTGCGCGCTCACAGCACGCCTCAGCAAGTAGCCAAGCGCTGCCAAATGATTCTGCAAAGCGCCGGCGGAAAGTCAGATCAAGCGATTGCCATGGAGTTGGACATCAACCGGCACACCTGTCGGCTTTGGAGAGAGCGTTTTGTTGAGTGCGGAGTTGACTGCCTGTGGGATGTAGAAGCCGGTCGGGGGCGCAAAGTGCAGGCTGGTTTAGCTCAGAGAATCGTCGAAGCAACCCTTCATTCCAAGCCTGCAGGGCAAACACATTGGACCACGCGAAAGCTGGCCGAGGAGCAGGGAGTTCATGCCAGCACTGTGGCGCGAATCTGGCAGGAGCACGAACTCAAACCACATCGGCAAAAGACCTTCAAACTCTCGCGCGGCGCAAAGTTCGTCGAAAAGCTCCTCGACGTCGTCGGCGTCTATCTCAATCCTCCCCAACACGCCATCGTGCTCTGTGTCGATGAAAAGTGTCAAATTCAAGCCCTGGATCGCACTCAGCCCGGCTTGCCGCTGAAAAAGGGTCGCTGCGGCACCTGGACGCACGACTACGTCCGACACGGAACAACGACCTTGTTTGCGGCGCTCAATGCAGCCAGCGGCAAGGTAAGCGGCGAATGTTATCCGCGTCATCGCCATCAGGAGTTCATCAAATTCTTGCGCCGGCTGGATAACGAATTTGAGCCGGATCTGGAATTACACTTGATCATGGACAACTATGGCACACACAAACATGAGAAGGTGCGCCGCTTTCTGGATCGCCATCGGCGCTTCAAAGTTCATTACATCCCAACCAGTTCGAGTTGGCTCAACTTGGTGGAACGCTGGTTTGCCGAACTCAGCGGCAAGGCCGTACGACGAGGCAGCTTTGCCAGTGTGCCTGACTTAATTGAAGCTATCTTCGACTTCATTGCACAATGGAATGAAGAGCCGAGCCCATTCGTCTGGACAGCCAAAGCGGAGGACATCTTGGCAAAGATTGAAAGGTGTCGTCAGCGCTTGGAGGAAATCTCTCCAGGATGCACAAAACCGAAAAGAGGGCTAAAGAAAGCCGCATGAATCTTATGTATAGTTATTTATGCGACAGAACATTAGCAGGATTAAGAGTTTTGCCACGGCTTCGCGGCCGGAGACTCGCGATTGGTGTGAAAAAATGGGAGCCGACTAGGTCCTCGATCACCGCGAGCCGCTCAAACCCAAAATGGAGCATCTTGGAAATGCGGAGGTTAATTTCATCGCGAATTTTGTGAATACCGACCCCTACTGACAAGCGATGGCGGATTTGGTTCGGCCTCAGGGTCGCATTTGTTGCATCAATCGTACCAGCCAGGCCCTGGACTTGACTCTTCTGCAAGACAAAAGCGCTCATTTCGTCTGGGAATTCATGTTTACTCGGTCCCTGTTCCAAACGCCGGATATTCAGCGACAGCATGAACTCCTGAACGAAGTCGCTTCCCTAGTCGAGACGGGAATCTTGAAGTCGACTGTTACTGATGTGATGACGCCGATCAATGCGGCGAACCTTCGTGCTGCCCATGCAAAAATCGAGACTGGACGCACGATCGGCAAAATCGTTTTAAACGGCTGGAATTAGCGCAACCTCCGGCCATCGCCCAAATTCCCCTAGATCTGAGGCTCCAGGTCCTGCCGGCTGGACGCCAGCTTTAAGGGTGGGGAAGGAGAGGTAACGGCCCACAATCGAGCTAGACTTCCATTTCGTTTAGATCGCTTTGGACGATGAACCTCCTCGGTTCGTACCGCATCATTTACCGGGTCCCTCACCGGCATCGGGCGGGACAATCCGGGTCTCGGACTGTGGGTAGCGTACCAAAGAGCGCGGTACAAGGCAGGGAAGATGGAGAAAGATAGGGTTCGATTGCTGTCGAAACTAGGTTTTAACTGGGGTTCTTGAAAGCAGGTGGCGCCGACTCAAGCTTGTCGTAAAATTCTTGTATGTAACCGGGATCGCTGCCCCATTTCCGGCTGCCATCTTCGGAGCAGACCCAGCATGAATAGCCGCGTGATCGCGAACATTCCTGCGGACGCGAATGACGTAATCGTATTTACTTCCGATTGGGAACGAATGGTCGTACGCGATGGTATCGAGCCACCTGGCGCGGCTGTCACGAATATATTGGGAGTGGATTTATCGCGGCCAATAGGAACTGAATCTACTTTCGATTTGTTCCGACTTAATTTCCAACAAAGGATTCGGTGCAAGTCATTTGCGTGTTTGACGATCGCGATCGCAAAAAAAATGTTTGCTACCAGGACTAGTAAGTGCCGCTTTTCGAAGTGGGTTAATAGATAGTTGGCAGCTGATTTGAGAACTGGCCAAAGCCAGTAGGGTGCGGAAGGGGAGAGTAGGGGATCGACAACCTGGATTCCATGGTCCGGGCCTTTGTTCCGCTGCGCGCCTTTGGTTGCCGCCGCTGTTAGGAAGATCATGAGCCGATCTTCCTGCCAATTCTCCTGATCTCGCCTCGAAGCCATGTATGCGCGGCATCCGTATTGACTCGCGGATGCCAGATCATCAGGTATTTGAAGCCGGTTATCTCTTCCGGCGCCTTCTGCACCTTGATTTTGCGATTTTCGGCCTCCAGTCCTGCGAATCGCCGGGGTGAGGTAAGAATCAGTTTGGTTCCAGGAATACACCGCGTAGCCGCTCCGAAATATGGCAGGGTAATCACGGTACGACGGCGATGACCGTACGCTGCGAGACGCTTCTCCGGTATATGTTGCGAGCCTTCCACGACATCGACGCCAATGTGTTCGGCGGCGAGATATTGTTTGAGAGTGAGTTGGCGCTGGTAGGGAGCATCCGCTGCCACAATACAGACGAGTTCTTCCTCGTAAATGACCTCGGTCAGTAAAGGTGAGGGCACATGGCCTTCATCGCCAATCAAAGCAAGATCGAGCCGACCGTGACTCAGGTCCTCGAAGACATCTCCTCTCCAACTTGCGAAGGTGAAGCGAACCTGTCGCGCCACCGGGAGAACCTCGCGACAGAGAACGGGCGCGACGATCGAGGTCGCATTATCTGTCGCCGCAATCCGGAAGGAACAATGTTCTGTCACGGGGTCGAATGTGGAACCCGAGATGAGCCGATCCAATTTCGGCAACATGATCTCGAGCTCTTGAAGAACACGTTGCCCTTGCGGCGTTGGTTCATAACCCTTTGCCGTCCGCACCAGCAGATCATCGTGAAACGTAACCCGCATTCGCTGCAGTGCGCGGCTCACCGCGGGCTGGCTCAGTAGCAACCGCTTGGCGGCACGCGAAACATTCCGCTCTTCGGCAAGTACCGAGAACACAACAAGAAGATTTAAGTCAGCCTGACGTAGCTGCGCTACACGCATAATGAATATTAGCACTATGCATTGGACGGATAGCCATGTCAGGTTCAATCTCTTTTTAGCGAACGGACTTCAAGTTCGAAGAAGCCGCCAAAAAGGAGAACCACCATGAGAAAGACAGCTATCGTAACCGGAGCATCCCGCGGCATCGGACGTACCATCGCCCTTCGCCTCGCAGCCGACGGATTCGGCGTCGTCGTCAACTACGCCGGCAATGCAGCCAAAGCAGAAGAGGTAGTCAACGAGATCACCAGCTCAGGCGGACGCGGCCTTGCAGTCCATGCTGATGTTGCTAATCCCGAAGACGTCAAGCAGCTCTTCGAGAAGACCCTCAAGGCCTTCGGACAGATCGATGTCGTGGTCAACAACGCAGGCATCATGCCTCTTTCGCCTATCGCCAAAGGTGACGTGGAGACCTTCGACAAAGTCATTGCCACGAACCTCCGCGGAACCTTCCTCGTCCTCTCGCAGGCGGCGCAGCACGTAGCCGAGGGAGGCCGTATCATCGCATTCTCCAGCAGCGTCCTCGCGAAGAACTTTCCTGCCTACGGCCCTTACATCGCCTCCAAGGCAGGCGTCGAAGGCCTTGTCCATGTCCTCGCCAACGAGCTTCGCGGACATAAGATTACGGTCAACGCCATTGCACCTGGACCTGTAGGGACGGAGCTCTTCCTGGACGGCAAGACTGAAGAGCAGATCAAACAGATCAGCAGCATGGCGCCGCTTGAGCGGCTCGGTCAGCCCGACGATATCGCAAACGTCGTCTCCTTTCTTGCTGGGCCCGACGGCGGATGGGTCAACGCGCAGGTGCTTCGCGCAAACGGTGGCTTCGCATAAACAGCAGACATCATCCCCAGTCACCCCTTCCATTCCCATAACCCGAAGAACAGGAGAATCGATATGAAGAACATCATCGTCATCACAGGAGCTTCGAGCGGCTTTGGCGCCCTCGCGGCACGCGCTCTCGCCATTCGATGGGAAGAGGTCTTTCGCGCTCAAGGTATGAAGAATCCCACGCCGAGAATTCAGATGATCGAGGGCTTCAATGAGGGCTGGATCGAATTCGAAGGCTCCGTCAAAGGGCAGACCTCGCTCAAAACCGTCCTCGAAGAAATGGTTCGGGATGCTGGCAAACAGGCCGCATAGGCTTAGGAATTTTCTTTTTTACAAGGAGAAGAACAGTGAAGACACAACAAATGACGAAGTACATTCTTGGAGGCGTGATCGCTGTGGGTCTCACCTTCTTCTGCGCTTCGTCGAACGCACAAGCGAAGGAAAAGAAGATGAATGAAGCACTGACCATCGACGGAGACGGCGCTCAGCGCAATCCAGATATCCATTGGCCCAAAGGACAGCACCCGGAAGACGCTGACCTCTATGCCCACAACGAGATTATGGTGAATGCGAGTTGCGAAACCGTGTTTGCGAATATCGTCGATGCGCAATCGTGGCCGAGCTGGTATCCCAACTCTCACAATGTCGTCGTTCATGACAGCCCGGACAACAAATTGCACGAAGGGACGAAGTTCTCCTGGGACACGTTCGGTGTACACATCGAGAGCACCGTTCACGAGTTCGTGCCCAACAGCCGAATTGGCTGGTGGGGTTTGGGCACGGGAATGAAGGCTTATCACACGTTCCTGCTGGTTAAAACTGACCAGGGTTGCCACATCATCACCGAAGAGGTCGTGAGAGGTGAAGGGGCTATCAAATTCCGCCAGGAGCAGCCGAACGCAATGCACGACGGCCACGATCTTTGGCTAAAGGTCAAGCAGGATGTCGAGAATGTGGTCTACCGCCAGAGCATGCTGCTCTCCCCAGAAGATTTTAGCGTCATATTCGATAAGCTGCAGGCTATTGTTGGCGATATCGCCAAACCGGGCGGATGGCTTATCGGCGACGGCCATTGAAACGTCGATTCAATTGCAGCAAGGCGGTGTGGTCCGCAAAAAACGAGATGACTGACCACTCATGTTGAGGAAAGTGATGAAAATTCACGTTGAACACGGCGCGAGACGATAGTCATGGTGCAACCCGTTCAATACAGGCTTGGCCACGACCGCCGGGCTCGCGCTCAGGGGATGCCGATGAGGCCGCAGCGGCGCCGGCACACCTGTTGGAGGATCGGGTACGCCTGGCCCTAACGCCATATGGGGCCGCCCTTGGTTGTAATAGGTGCTCCACATCTTCAACAGGCTTCGCAAATGGCCTTCACTCAGCGGGATCGCCCAGTCAAGACACTCGCGCCTTAGGGAGCCAATCAGTCGCTCACAAATTTGCTTTCGGGCTCCGGTAAGGTGTTTTCAGCACTCGGAGCCGCAGGTTGGCGATCGAGGTATCGAGCGCCTGAGTATAAATACTGTCGCGGTCATGAACGAGGAACCGATAAGGATGGTCAGAGGCGATCGCCTCGCGCAACTGCTGCAACGTCCAAGCTGCCGTCGGATTCGACGTCACATTGCAATGGAGCAGACGGCGTGAGGCGGGCTCGATGATCACAAAGATGTATAGAACGCGAAAGCTCGCCGTGACGGCCAACAGAAATCGCAGGCGACGATGTCCGCTGCGTGATTGCGCAGAAAGGTGCGCCAGCGCTGATCTCCGCGAGGTCCGCGGCCTGGCTTCCTTCGCATGTACTTGCGCACCGTGCGCGGCGAGACTTTAATGCCGAGCTTGACCAGCAGTTCGTTCGCGATCCTCTCCTCGCCCCATAGCGAATTGTCGCGAGACATTTCTCGGATCAAGCACCGCAGTTCAGCAGGAATCGGAGGGCGCCCCGGTTTTGATTTCCAATGCCAAAGAAGTCGAAACCCGGCTCGATGCCAGCGAATCAACATCTTCGGTTGAACCACAATGAGCGCATCGCGCCAGTTGAAGAACCTTGAGAGCAGAGCCAACGTGATGCGCGTCGCGGGATCGATTCGCCGCGGGTCCACTTTGCGCTCTTGGTACAGTGCGAGCTGCCGACGTAGAAAGAGATTCTCAGCGGCGAATCGCCTTTCTCCGCCGGACGAACAGACCGAGATAGACGACGAAATCAGCGATCAAGGGCCCGTCATGAAATAAGTGTATCAAATACACTCACAAATTTGGACGAATTGTATAGTTCCATTCTCCGTGGAACGAGTCGGGACGAATATTTATTTCTTCAATCTGTTTTTTTGACACCTTGGCTCCTGGCGGGTAGGAGTTGGTGTCGAGTTCGGCCCGCACCTTTAAACCAGTCTGAGTGGTGGTCGCTGAAATCAAATTGACAATCACCTCGTGGCTCACCAAGGGCTTGCCGCGCCAGTTCTGGCTGATGAAGGAAAACAGTCGGTGCTCGATCTTGTTCCACTTGCTGGTGCCCGGAGGTAAATGAGACACCGAGATATGCAAGCCGGTCTCATCGGCCAACTTCTGCAACTCCAGCTTCCAGAGCCTGACCCGTGAGCCGTTGCTACCGCCCGAGTCGGCGGTGATCAGCAAGCGCTGGGCTTGGCGGTAGACGGGTTTGCCCATCGAACGCCACCAGCGTCGGATGCTCTCCACGGCAAAGGTGGCTGTGTCGTGGTCAATACCCACGCTCACCCAGCCTCGATTCTTGCCCACATCGTAGACACCATACGGAGTGACCCGTCCCAATTCGGGAATGACGAAATCATGTACCCGCACTTGTTCCGGGTCTCCCTTGAGCCGTAGCTATCGCCCTCCGTTTTTGAAGTCCCCCACCAACTCCTTCTTCTTGGTATCCACCGAGATGACCGGTTGACCCTGCCTCAGGAAGCGCCGGACCTTGCGGTGGATATGTTCAAACTGAGCATTGCGATCAGGGTGCGAAGAGCCTTCCAGAGTCTTGGCGTTTGCCTGCAGGCTATAACCTAACTCGTGCAGCAACTCGGCCACCAAACGGTGGCTGACGCGATGATTGTGGCGCCCCAATTCCTGGGCTAGTTTGCGCACGCTCTTGCAAGTCCAGCGCAGCGCAGACTCCGGGTCACCACGGCTCAGCGGCTCGATCAACAGCTCCAAATCTCTCACCAGCGTCGCGTCCTGTTCCACTGTGCTCTTGCGTCCTCCGCCAGGTTTACGGATAGCTCCGCCGGAAGGCATTGGGGGATTGCCTAATTCGACGATGCCACGTGCAATCGCGCGCCGGGAGACTCCCGTGGCACGAGAAACAATGGAAATACCTCCGTAATCGATGGCGAGACTTTCCGCAGCGGCAATCAATCGGCGCATCCGCTCATCCACTGTAGGCAACAGACTCTCGAAACGACGCTTTATCGCGTCTATATCAATCATTAGCTCCAGAGTATACATTCTGAAGAATATTGATACACTTATTTTGTGACACTTCCCAACTGAAGGAAGACGGGGGCAGCAGGCATGACGTCGCTATCATGCCACAAATCCCTTCAGGCTTCGGGCAAAATCGTGGGATCCTATTTTTTGCGGAGGACAGGATACAATTAGGGGATACAATCATCTTGTGTAATCGTGTTCGGCCGACATTCGCTTTTCAGTTGTCACTGCGCAGTTTAGGAAGGACAGCTTATGGAAATCGGAACCATTGGAGCAGGAGATTTCGCGCAAGCGCTCGCAAAGCGAGCATTGAAGGCAGGCCATAAGGTAAAGCTTAGCAATAGCCGAGGTCCCGACAGCCTCCGAGAAATTGTCGATCAACTTGGTCCTGGAGCGATGGCTGCCACCAAGGAAGAGGCAGCGGCTTGCGAAATGGTTCTTCTTGCTGTGCCTTGGGACAACGTGCCCGAAACACTTGCAAGTCTTCCCAAGTGGAAAAATCAGATTCTGATTGATGGGACCAATCCTTTTCATGGTCAGGCCGGAAATTTCACACCGGCCGCTGTTGGAAACTTGTCTACTAGCCAGCTTGTTGCGGCGCTAGCCCCTGGAGCGCGAGTGGTTAAGGCACTAAACAATATGACCGTGCCTAACTTCGGGGCGGATCCGGTCGTAAACGGGGCGAGACGAGTTGCGTTTATTTCGGCAGACGATGACGGCGCGAAGAAGCGAGTTGAAACCTTACTAAAAGCTTTTGGCTATTCGGTCGTTGATCTTGGAAATCTTCGCGATGGAGGGCTGATCCAGCAAGCAGGTGGTCCTCTCGCAGGCCGAGATTTCTTGGAGCGAGGAGAATCCTAGATGAAAGCCATTCATCTCACTGCCTACGGTAATCCAGGTCAGAACTTAAGGATGGTCGAAGTTTCGGAACCAAACGCGCCGTCTGCTAGCGAAGCTCTGGTGCGCATGGAATATGCGCCGATTAATTACAGCGACCTCCTTTTAGCGAACGGAGTTTACTTTTTAAATCCGAAGCTTCCTTCTGTCATAGGAGGTGAAGGTGCGGGAATCGTCGAGGCGGTCGGGCCGGGAGTCACCAGCGTCAAGGTAGGCGATCGTGTTACTATCCCATTTGGAACATTCACCTGGGCTGACAAGGTCCTCGCTCCAGCCCATGGTCTTTTTGTCGTTCTTCCTTCAATCGATGCCAGAACGGCCTCGATGTTAAACATCAATCCTACGACCGCAGTTCTTCTCTTAGACGAATTTGTAAAGCTAAAGCCAAGAGACTGGATTTCTAAACCAAACTCCGTTGCGCGATCCTGATAGCATCATTACCTTATAGGTATCGTTAGGCGCTCCGAGCTTATCCCAGAAATTGAAAAGCTGGGTGTTGATTTCATTGGGGTCGAATCGCCGGAACTCTCAAAGCAAATTCAGATTGCAACGGGCGGGAGGCCAATACCTCTGGGTCTTGATGCAGTAGGCGGTGCAGCGACAGCGACGATGGCAAGCCTGCTCTCTCCGGGGGCTCATCTCGTCAGCTATGCGCAGCTGAGTGGTTTGCCGATTCACGTGCGGCAAGGCGATCTCATTGGCAAGAAGTTAAACATCCACGGCTTCTGGATGTATCACGAAGAGTACCTCCCCAAAATGCGAGCGGCACTGGCTGAGGCAACGAAAGTAGTCGCTTCCGGCAAATTAACTTTACCAGTCACCACAACATACAAACCATCCCAAATCAAAGAAGCAATCGAACTCTCCCAGCGTGGTGGCAAAGTTCTATTGGATTTCAATCAGCCAAACTAGCGCCATGTCCTACAACATATCGACCTTGCTGACCCGCAATCTTCACGACGTCTTCGGTGAAAACGATCCCGCGCGACGGCGCGCGGCTATCGACGAGATCTGGACCGAAGATGGCGTGTTCTATGATCCCAAAACGGGTGTCCACCGTGGCCGCGACGAGATTGCTCGTGTCGCGGGCGCGATCAGGGCCACTCATCCTGACTTTCGATATCAGCCAATTGCAAAACCCGAGGAATTGGGCGATGGCGGCCGGGTTAAATGGGTATCGGGCCGGCCTGGTGAGGCGCCAGCTTACGCCGGAACTGATTTCATCATTGCCCGGGACGGCCGGATTGCCGCCCTTTATCTCTTTTTCGACAAGCTACCCTGAGCTGGACTCTGCCGGGGCAACACTGAATCCCTACTGCGTTCAAGCCCTGTAGGTTCTGAGGATTTTTGTATTACAAAAATTCTTCGTTAGGCAACTTCGTTCGATTGACGGATCAATTTTTCCATCTGCTTTCTGATCGCCGCTCGCGACGCTCTCAAAATTTCCAGGAATGCCGTCAATGCGGGATTGTCGGAAGACTTGCGCCACACAACGCACAAGGGAATCCGAGCCGATTTTGGGATAATGGAGCGAATAACAAGCGGCCGTTTCAGGCTTGCGACACAACGAGGCACGATTGAATTGGAGGGGTCAGTCAACAAATCTTGACAGAATCGCCGAGGCTCTGCCTTAGAAGTGGATGCCAAGGCAGGTTCGCATCCATTCATGACTACAAGGTCGGCTGAATCCCGTCAAGATTTGTTGACTGACCCCTTTGGGGCTCATTCAACGGCCCTGGCACGGTATCCGAAAATCCGACGGGCCAGAACGGGACCGGCGTCGTCCTAAACTCCTGCGTCTCCAGTGCGCCAATCTGCACGCCATAAAAGCTGGCCTACAAAACGCATTTGGGTATTTCTTCAGTTTCTGCAAAGGGGACCCGAGCCCTTTTTAAGTTTAGTCGATTCCCCGCATTGCTGCTGCTCGTACAAATGCCCGATATCCAGACGTACTTCGGTGCCATCGCTGAAGAGTACCAGAGAGTCGATCTGGCTTCCAGCGCGGCGAATTCAGTTGATCCTGCAGGCTGTCGGAGGCTGCTCGCAATCAATCCTCCAAAGTTGCAGCACTAAAAATCGAGAACTGCTTTCAGAACTGCGTAAAAACGGTCAAACTCTTCCGGGGTCACTTGAGTCGCCCATTCGATCATTTCGATGTGCTCGGCAAATTCCTCTTCCTCAGTCTCAAACAGCTTGCCGGGACCAACAGACCTACTCATGAAACGGTTTCTATGTTGGACTCAGGTTTTAGAGGTGGGTACTTTGATTCCAGCCAATCCTTCCTGTACTGGATCGGCCCGACGACAAAATGCTGATTCACGACCTTGCTATATAATTCAGGGTTATGGATCTGAAGGCATCGCAGCGCTTCGGTCCGTCGTCTGGCAGGCTGGACACTGTAGAGCAATGTTTCTCGCGGCGACCAGAGCATGTGCGCGTCGACGCGCAGTTCTCCGGCTGGGAGCCACCATGCTGGCGAATTCGCCAGCATCCCAGACGGCGGAAACTCCTCAGGCAGCGGCAAGCGGGACGATGTTCGGGGCTGGAGGACTTTCAATTTTTAGTGGCACAATTCTGGCACAGCACAGGACCCATGCGAACCTCTAGTAGGGGAAACTCGCTTTTATGAACACGATTGAACAACATGCCTTGGTGAGAATATTTACTCTGGCGATCCTGGCTTTGGTGCTCTGCTCGTGCGCGGATTTTAAGGGCTTTCACCTAAAACGCGCCGCCGATGACGACAGGGATAACGCCGGTCACGGTTACGTTTCTGGCGAAGGAGATCCGGGGAACTAATTGTCAAGGCCGTTTACGTCAGCGTCCGGCGCTCCAGCCGATCCCATGGTGCCGACTATGCCGGTTCGAACCGATCGGTTCCAATGCGTGTCCGTCATTGTGGGACACGTCCCGCCAGAGCGAACTCACGCGGCAAGCGGACGAATGCACGGGACCGGTATACCCATTAAACCCAAAAGTGGGTATCAGGCGGGTATACCGAAAAAACTTGGGTCGATTTTTTGAACTCTCAATCGCCTGCGGATCCGCTCTGGTCCGAAAAAGGGGTCAGTCAACAATTCTTGACAGATTTGGAGCTCGGCCCACTCGGCTGGCGTGGCCTCTGGGCTGGAAATCGTTAGGTCGAGATCGCAGGACCGACGGGCGATTCCGTTGGCGCGGGAACCAAACACCCCTCAAAATGGATTCTGACTTGTCGCGCTATCCCTTTAATCCATCCATCTGCCGCAAATCTGTCAAGATTTGTTGACTGACCCCTTCAGACGCGCGGCTGAACAAGGCGATTGATCGGGTGAATATGCGTTTTCGATCTTGACCTTTAGGGGGCGGGTATCGACAAGACCAAGAAGGACGCGTAATCTCTGCTTATGACTGTTCGAGTTCGCACGATAAAATCTTCTCCCGTTGCAAAGAAAGCGCTTGTCCACCGTGCGAGCAAAGCGGCGCAGGCCATCAAAAAGTCTGCAAAGAAAGTTGCTCGCAAGTCAAAATAATCAATGCCGAAGGGACGCACTGCGGCTCGTGGTCCTCGGGCCGCTCCTAAGCGAAGATACGACAGCATTTTCGTCAATTGCCCCTTCGACGCGGAGTATGAGCCGATATTCCACGCCATCGTATTCGCGATCCATGATTGTGGGTACGTTGCTCGGTGCGCATTGGAAGCGTACGACTCAGGTGATGTCCGAATCGAGAAGATTCTCGATATCATCGACCAGTGTAGGCTGGGCATCCACGATATTTCGCGCACCGAGCTGAACGAGCATGGGTTACCCCGTTTTAATATGCCGTTGGAGCTAGGCTTGTTTTTAGGCGCCAGGCGCTGGGAACGGGGCAAGACGAAGAAAATTGCGCTCATTTTGGATCTTGAGCCCCACCGATACCAAATATTCTGCTCAGATATCTCCGGCCAGGATATTCAGGTTCACAAGAAGGAGCCAATCGAAGCGATCAAGGTCGTCCGAAATTGGCTTCGATCCGATAAGCCCCCGGTTGAAATTCCTGGTGGGAGCGTTATCGCCAAGCGCTATCGAGAATTTGTGGAACAGCTGCCGGAGCTGAAGAAAAAAACGCAGCTTGGAGAGGATAAATTGACCTTCGCGGATTATATCTCTTTGCTAATCGGTTGGCTAAAACAGAACGATTGGAAACCTTCAGGCAAAAAGCCGGTGGATTAGCGATTAGCGGTGGATGTTGGATGAGTGAAGGCTAAGAACGCGCGACAACGGCTTCCGAGCAAAGGACCTGAAAGACCTCTTGGCTTTATTGAAATCTTTCTGACCGAGATGCGGCGCAGCATCGACTCGGAATGTTAGCCGAGAAGCCTTAACCGGTTCGGCGCGGAAAGGTTCGCCTTTCATCTGCTTGCTGCGGATCACAAATGAATTCTTGAACTAAAGCAAGCACTACGCGGTGCCCGTATTAACCGCCAATTCAAGGAAAAAACCCGCCGATCCCTTACCAGAGCCGATTCCCGAGGATAATCGCGAAGAGAACGCCCGTTTGGGGTGTAAGAGGAATTATCGCCGTTTATTTTCATTTCGACGTGACCCTCTCGATGTTACTCGCTATTCGCGCAGCGCTGGGATGAAGCGCATTTTTTGGAATTGGGTGAATAGGCGGAACAGCATTTCTTCCGTGTCCACCCATTCCAGGAAACCGTACCGACGCGATTTGGTGGTGTCGGACATGACGTCGTACTCGATATTGAAGACGGCTTCGCCGAAAGGCCAGGAGACCGCGGCTTCAAAGGAATAATCGAGGAGACCGTGCTGTTTGACGAGTCGCTGCCAGACGGGGCCTTTGTCAGACATAAATTGTGTGAGCGGGAGATGTTGGGGTAAGCCGTAGTCCATCTTGAAATACTCGGCGAGCCGCGGCCATAGGTTAGCCCATCGATTGAAGTCGCCGTTGGTAATATTAAATCCTTCGCCGTCACAACTGTCGTTTTCGCCGGCCCAAACGATCGCCTTGGCTAGTAGGTCGGCGTCTGTCATTTCCATGATCCCGCCGTACGCTTTGGTTGTGCCCGGGAACCGGAGTGGTAACCCCATTTGTTTGCACAGCACTGCGTAGACGGCGATGACGGTGGCCATGTTCATGGGGTTGCCTACGGCGAACCCGCAGATTGAGGATGGGCGTAAGGCTGACCAGGACCACGATTTACCTGCGGATTGAGTTTTCAAGTAATCTTCCTGGTCATAATAAAAATTCGGCGGCATATGGCGAGGGTCGTCCTCTTTGGCAGGCGTTTTATACGGACCTAAATGTGCGCCGTAGTATTTAGCGCCTTCAAGTAGGACTACTTTGCGGAATTGCTTCGAGGTATATTCGACCGCTTCGACCAAGTTGGTAAGCATTGCCAAGTTAGGACCTACCTCGTCGAAAACATTTTTTCCCCAATACAGTGCTGCGTAAAAGATGTGGGTGACATCGCCGATACCGCTCAGTTGGGATTCAACCGCTGATCGGTCTGAAAGGTCGACAGCAACGTATTTCGCCGCAGTTTGAAATTCCGGGCTTCGTCGCGATAGCCCGAATACTTCCCAATCGCCAAGCGAGACCAGGTGATTGACAAGAGTTCGTCCGGTGACGCCGAGCGCTCCGGCTACTAAGGCTTTTTTCATTTTGGGTAGACAAGGCAGAAATTGAAGGAAATCAAGGAAGGGATGCTGCGACGCCGGTTCGGTCTCGAGCGAGCAATCTGCGTCGTGCACACAGATTTGCCGGAGCCGGAAGAACCGGAGTTCGATGGGTTCGAAGCCGGACGGTAGCAAAGGTGGATTCGATGGGACTGGTCCGTAGATGCCACCAATGTTGGGTCGGAAAGTCATAGAAGGTAAAGAGGACTTCTCCAAACCACCTCACTGCATCGGGGAGGCATTGTTCGATTCCCCATAGATTTCGCAGTTCCTCTTCTCTTAGCCTGACGGTCTCAAAAATCGACTGCGACAAGTTAAGCGCCTTAAAACGTAAGTTCTTCAAAACAACTACTTAAAGGCGAGGATCTCTGCTCCGGGGGGACTTGAACCCGCTTTGAGGGTTATATTTTCCGCTATTTTCCATCGTGTTCCCCTGGGGATTTTTCCATCAGGGTAGCAACCTGTGGAAAGGAGTGGAATCAAAAGTGTAGTTCATTGTAGTTCATCTACATACATTGTTTGGCTGTGTTGTAACCTTTCTCTGCCTTTCCACAAGGACGTGAAAATCCCAATATGACGTCGTTTTGATCTAAGGCGTTATTTGTTTGCGGGTTCGGGAGGGAAAACTGTATATTCGTGGACCATGGGCGGCCGCCTGCCAGAGTGTCTCGCCACCTTATTCGTCGTGGATGGTTCGGCTTGGCGCGTGGTTTACGCTTATCGGTGCAGGAGAACGATTGCGATAGCGGCGATAATGCCTAAAGGGATAAGGATGAAAAGCGCGATGCGCATGCCAATCGCTAAGCCGTTTGCAAGCGGGGAACGACCGGGTGGGACGGCCACTAACCGCGTGAGCCAGTCATCGAGTTTCATGGTTCCCAGTGAGTTACGGATACAGTATACCGATATGGCGGCGGTTACAGACTGAATAATCCGTGTCGTGCCCAGCTTGCGCAAAGAATACGGCTCGCAGATAAATGCCCGCTACGGGCTAACGGCCGCTCAGGAAATGCTGCGCCATGCGGACATCGGATGACGGCCGGCCATTACGTGGAAAACAAACAGCGATCGGTCTTGGGTTTCGCGCATCTGCTCAAGAGCGAACCGATCATCATTCCGATAGATGGATCTTTCTGCGGCAGGTTTCGATGGTAAAGATCGAGAGCTTGTACTGGGTCGCAAAACCTACGAAATATTCGAGGCATATTGGCCTTACCAATCAGAGATTGCGAGGACGCTCAATGCGGCAAAAAAGCATGTGGCGTCCCGCACTTTGAAGTCATTGCAATGGAACAATTCGTTGGTGCCTGGCAGTGACATCGTTTCATCCATAACCGCGCTCAAGGTTCAGCCCGGACACGACCTTCAAATCATTGGCAGCGGCAATCTGATTCAGACGCTACAAGCCGCATCGCTCATTGACGAATACAACGTATGGACGTACCCGGTAGTTCTTGGCCGTGGAAAGCAATTGTTCGAAAATGGTGCAAGGCCATGTGCACTGTGGCTCGTGGCTTCGAAGGTTTCAACAACTGGCGTTGTGATGAGCACCTATTTTCCAGCCGGAGATATTCCGTTTGGCTCGCTTAGCCAGGCCGAGCCAAGCGCGAAAGAATTGACCCGGCGCGCCAAGATGGCTACAGATGCGACGTGAATAGGCTGTCTACAAACTGTGCGCGGTAACAACGCGCTCCAAGGGACGCCCCCCCTGAGCGCGGGCGTTATCCCGCCACGATGGAGAAGTGACATGACGAAGCCAGCAAAGAACATGATTTGCCTTTGGTACGATGGCGACGCCGAGGACGCGGCGCGATTCTACGCCAAAACTTTTCCCGATTCATCCGTCGGCGCGGTGCATCGCGCACCGGGAGACTTTCCGTCCGGGAAGAAAGGGGATGTGTTGACGGTAGAGTTTACCGTGATGGGGATTCCCTGCCTCGGGCTCAATGGCGGACCCGCATTCAAGCACAACGAAGCGTTCTCGTTTCAGGTCGCAACGGCTGACCAGGCCGAAACTGATCGTTATTGGAACGCGATCGTCGGCAACGGCGGCGAAGAGAGTGAGTGCGGCTGGTGCAAGGACAAATGGGGATTGTCCTGGCAGATCACGCCGATCGCTCTGACCAAAGCGGTAACCGGTCCCGATCCCGCTGCCGCCAAGCGCGCGTTCGATGCGATGATGCAGATGAAAAAGATCGACATCGCTGCAATCGAGACGGCGCGCCGCGGTTGAGGTTGCATCTTCGAAGCGTGCATCTCGGAAGCGCAAGGGGAACACCACGGGCGGACCCAAACCCGCTCGGTCCCGCGCCTGCGGTTTTCGACCCGATGGGAGAACATATTCTCGCCCTCACTAAGAGGCGGTATAACCAGCCGTTCCAGCGGGCCGGCGGACGTCGCGGTCCTCTTGATTCGAGAAGTGGTCGAGCGCCCGCCCAGCCGCTGAACGTCGGTCCGTTAGCCGAAGAAAGTCTTGATTCGGCTAACCAGACAGGGTCGAGAAACAGCTATTGAACTCGCCCGAGCGCGCGAAGAGAAGTTCTCGCGAATTCTCGCTGCTGTCCCTGAGAATAAAGGCCGCAGACAAGCCACAATCCTTTCAATCCGGGAGTGTGATATCCGGAGAGCGAATTTCCCGCGGTTCCTTATCACTTTCTGTTCCGCGGCGTTGGCCACGAAGTCCGAATTCTCGTCGTCCGCCATCACCATCGATCTGAACTTCGATCAGGTGATCGTCCGTTAGATGGCTTCAATACTCGATTCAAGCGATTTTTGGCTCAATAATGTAGCCATGTAAATGTGTTTTTATTTTCTTGCTCTGCATCTATATCTTTGGTATATTTGTGACCATGTATATCGAGACGGTCGCCAACCGTAATTCTCCTCCGTGCATTCTCCTGCGCGAGTCCTTCCGCCAGGAAGGCAAGGTCAAGCACCGCACACTGGCCAATCTCACCGATTGGCCCAGACGCATTGTTGCGGGCTTGGGTCTGCTTCTCAAAGGTCATCAGCCTTCGGCCAGCGTCAGCTCGGAGAGTTTTCGCATCACCCGTTCCCTACCTCATGGCCATGTCGAGGCTGTGCTGCGGGTGGTGCGCACTCTTGGGCTGGATCGACTCTTGGGTTCAAAGCTCTCCAGAGAACGTAATCTTGGACTGGCGATGATTGTGGCTCGGATCCTGGATCCCGGCTCAAAGCTTGCCACAGCGCGTTCGCTGGATTGCCAGACGCTCTCGAGCACCCTGGCTCAGGAGTGTCATCTGGAGGGCTCGATCCACGAAAATGAACTTTACGCCGCGCTTGACTGGTTAGTGAGTCGTCAGGCTCGGATCGAAAAAGCCTTAGCCACTCGGCATCTGGAGGAAGGCTGCCTTGTGCTCTACGACCTAACCTCGAGTTACCTGGAAGGCAAATGTTGCCAATTGGCGAGCCTTGGGTTTAATCGCGATGGCAAAGTGGGCAAGCTCCAGATTGAATACGGACTGCTCTGTAACAAAGAGGGTTGTCCGGTGGCAGTCGAAGTTTTTGAAGGCAACACGGCTGATCCCATGACGCTGGGCAGCCAGTTAAAGAAGGTGCGCGAGCGCTTCGGGCTCAAGCGCGTGGTGATCGTCGGCGACCGGGGGATGATCACCCAGGCGCGCATCGAGCAAGAGCTGCGCGGGATCGAAGGGCTTGAGTGGATTGGAGCGCTGCGTTCGAGCCAAATCGCCGGACTACTCGAAGAAGGGGCGATAGCTCCATCGCTTTTTGATGAGAAAAATCTGGCCGAAATCAGCAGTCCGGATTTTCCAAACGAGCGTCTCATTGCCTGTCGCAATCCGTTTTTAGCCCAATACCGCAGCTCCAAGCGTGAGGCACTTTTGAGGGCCACCGAAGTGGAGCTCCAAAAGATCGCCCTGGCCACCAATCGGGAAAAACGTGCGCTGCGAGGCAAAGCCAAAATTGCACTGCGAGTCGGCCGGCTCATTGAGCGCTTCAAGATGGCCAAACACTTCGTTCTCCAAATAGGAGAAGACGCCTTTAGCTGGAAACGCAATGAGACAAAAATCGCAGAAGAAGCGCTTTTGGACGGGATGTATGTGGTCCGCACCAGCGTGGATCAAAGCGCCATGAGCGCTACGGAAGCGGTGGATTGCTACAAAGACTTGGGCGCCGTAGAACAAGCCTTCCGTTGCCTCAAAACCGTTGATCTCAAGGTGCGCCCCATCCATCACCGTTTGGAGGGTCGCGTGCGCGCACACGTCTTTCTATGCATGCTCGCCTACTACGTCGAATGGCACATGCGCAAGGCCCTTGCGCCGATGCTCTTCGGTGATGACGCCCCACGTGAGCCGCGTGAAGATGTCGTCAGCCCCAAGAAACCCTCCCCGAGTGCGGCCCGAAAAGCCCGAACCAAGAAGACAATCGAGGGAGCCCCGGTCCATTCTTTTCAGACTTTACTGGCTGATCTTTCCACGATCGTTCGCAACTCCATCACACCAAATCTTGAAGGCGCTCCGGCTTGGCAACAAGAAACTGAACCCTCAGCTCTTCAGCAAAGGGCCTTTGATTTGCTCAAAAAGATCCCGGCCCCGTAGCCAGTAACGGGAACTACGTTTTCGCCCTCAATCCTTTATTTATGCGGGCTCCCGATCAATTAGCTGATCGAAGTTAAGCTCGATATCCATCTTTTGGATCCAGACGTCGATAGGAGTATGGCCGAGTACGAAGTGTGTCGCCTGGAGTGGTCTTGGATCTTAATCGGGACGTCACGCGGTGGGCGGTCGAGATTCTGAATTTGTCCAAACGTCTTAGAACCTAAGTTCTTCAAAAACAATCACTTAAACGTGGGCATCTCTGCTCGGGGGGGGACTTGAACCCATTTTAGGGTTCTGTTTTCCGCTATTTTCCAGGTTTTACCCGGGAGAATTTCCATCAGGGTAGAAACCTGTGGAAGTGAGCGGAAGCAAATGTGTGGCAAATTGTGGTCGATCTACGTACAAATTTTCTATGTGTTTTGATGATTGTCGCCTCTCCACGGGAATGTGAAGAATCCCAGGATAACGCGGTTTTGAGTCAGGTCATAAATGATCGAGATCAGAGATTTCAGACGCAAACAAAGCCGGCAGACACCGGTTCCGTTGCTGTGGAAATGTCCTTCGGAGAAAGTACTCCGTCTACGGATCATTTTCGCGGGAGAAAAGACTTTCTCCCCGTCGAGCCCCAAGGCTGTCTCTCCTTCCTCATTCTCCTAGGCGAACCCAGGTTCGCCTAAAACCACTCCTGTCGCTACCTGGCTGACGCCAGTCTTACACCGACCCCACGGACGTCCTTCGGGGCAAGAGTACCGTCTGCGGCTTAAACGGCCATAGAGCGCATTTTATAATAGCTTTATCTATAGTAACTTATGAACAGGCCATTTAGAAATCACGCAGATTTACCGCACTTTTCTCGTGGACCCCGGGGCCCGAGGTTTCTTAAGCCAGCTTTGAAATCCACGCACAACCCAGGCTGAAGGCACCGGCACACTCAACCTCCGAAAGTCGCACCTGCACCGCATCGGCTTCCTTCGGGCTAATTGTCCGTTCCGGTGCAAATAACTGCAGCTTCTTCTGGCATCGAGCGTCTTCATCGAAGACCTCGATCCAACGAATCCAGCCCTCGTGTTGGCTGTCGTTTAATCTCGCCCAGGTACAAAACCTGCCGTTGGACTATCCGTCCATCAGAACAACGGCGGTTCTCCGCGATACTCCAGCAGCGGTGTTCTTTGCCGTCTTTACGCCGCAAGCTGCATCTTAAAAACATGACGGCCAGCCATTGTAGGCGGAATTTTTTCCCCGAGAAAAGACTAGGTCTCCACTACAGCCACCTCAGAACATCTCCGCCCTTTATTTATGCGGCTCCGCGGACCACGAACCATCAAAAAATCCGTTTTTTCGCTCCAGTAGCGAAAGTCGGGCTAGGCGTTTTCCATCCCTGCCACGGATGGCCGTTCATACTGAAGGAGGCTAAAAATTGCTGATCAGCCTACTGGGACCGATGCTCTTTTTCCGGATTCGAATGATTCGATCGCGGCCCAAGCCAGTTGTAGTGCCCGCCGGCCGAGCCGCGCATGGATCGGAGGGGGATTTCCCCGTTTGAAAGCATCTAATACAGCGTCGAGGTGGAGATCGAAGGTACGATGAAATTCGCGGTCAAAATCGTTGAAGTACCCGGCTTGCCAAATCTCCGCTGTCTCGCTGCCAGCCTCTTGAAAACAGAAGCGCCGGACTGTGTCCTCGACAACTACGCGTCCTCGGGTTCCATTGATCTCGAGCCGGTGAGCCTCTTGGTAAGCATAGGAAGAATCATATGTGCCCGTCATGCTCCCGACTGCTCCGTTCGCGAATCGTAGAGCCATAGCTATCGTGCGATAACCGCCGCCGGTCCGGTCTGTCATCTCGGCCATGACCGACGTGATCGGACCGCATAAATCCTCTAACTGATCGAAGCCGTGACACTGAGTTTCGATGAGATTGGCATGAGGGTGGGAGCTCACATTGGCTTCGCCGCCGAACCGCCAGGTCGCATGAGTAATATCACCAAGGCGACCCGCTTTGATTGCTTCACGAGCGAGCCGGAGAGGTTTCGCGTAGCGGTGATTAAAGTTGATTGCAAAGAACAGACCTCGCTTTTCGGCCTGGGCCAGCAACTGGTCTACCTCCGAGAGATCGAACGTTAAAGGCTTTTCAACCAGTAACGGATAACCAGCTTCAATGACCTGCATCGTCGCTTCAAAATGTTCAAGATTTGGTAGCGACAGACTGACGAGATCAGGTTTCTCTGCGGCCAACATCTCCTGCACGTTCGTGTAAGCGCGAAGTCCGAATTCGGCCGCGCGCGCTTGTGTCTTCGCCAAGGTGCGTCCGGCAACCGCGCACAGTTGAACGTCCGGTCTCTGCGAGAAAACCCGAGCATGCTGGCGCCCCCATACACCGGCTCCAACCAGGCAGACCTTTATTTTTCGATCGGGCGGAATCATTGTTCGATAATGACTTTCCCGGTTTCACACCCGAAGAAGAATGCTTCGAAGGCCTGCTGAATCTGATCGACCCCCATCCGGTGAGTGATAATTTGGCTGAGATAGCCACGGTGCTCCCGCAGCCGCTGCAGGTTGGTAGGCAGTTCATTATACCGGAAGTATTCGCTCCCAACGATGCTCCGCTCCGGGGCGATAATGTCGGGCGAAATCTTAAGCGTGATGCCTTCGCCGTGCCCGACGCAAATCAGGGAGCCGCGCTGGGCTATTGCATCAACGGCTGCCTGACGAGCGACCTGTTTCCCGCTGGTGTCAACGGCCATGTCGACTTGCACCAGGCCATGGGACTGGATACCGGCACTAAGCGAAGTTTCGCGAACATTGATCGGTAGTCCGCCAAGCCGTTCAGCTAACTTGACTCGATAGGATACAATGTCAGTGATCAGAACCTTTAACTGCTGCCCGATAACAATCTTAGCCATCGCCAATACAGCGAGGCCGATTGGACCCGCCCCTACGACCAACAGAGACTCTATATCCGGCCGCATCAGCTGGCACCGCTCAATCGCATGCCCGCCTGTGCCCATGACGTCCAGCAACAGAGTCGCTTCTGTGGGGGAGAACTCGTCGGGCACCGGAAAGAAGATGTTTTCGTGGACCAATTCATACTGACCGTAGCCGCCATCGCGGTTGAATCCCATGTCACCCCGCTTCTGCAGACACTGATTGGTAAACCCTAACCGGCAGGAGCGGCATTCACCGCAAAAGTCCATCAGGAATACGGCCCCCGTTGTTCCTACCGGCGTATGCGTACCCGGTCCGGCAGCGACGACGGTGCCCGCCGCTTCATGCCCGGGTGTGACAGGTGCTCCTTCAAAAAACTGCGGCCGTTCAGAGCCGCAAAGGGCGTTAGCACGGACGCGGAGCAGGAGTTGGCCGGGGCCCGGTTCTGGCACTGCTTTTTCTTCGAATTTAATTTCTTTGTTCCCCACAAAATGAGGAACCCTGCAACTCGAGGGTATAGTGGTGGCCATCCGTTGTAAGGGGGTGATGAGAACCTTGAGAGCGATCATCACGTTTTAGCCGGAACATTCCAGGTGGATTTGCGTCTGCCGTTTTGAGAAATTTGGCCCAGCAAATGCAGTTAAACACCCTTAATGTCGAAACGCTGCGTGATGCTCAACGCCATCCGGAACGTCACAAAAACCTCGTCGTACGCGTCTGGGGCTGGAGCGGCTACTTCTGCGAGCTCGACGAAGCCTATCAGAATCAGATCATAGGCCGGCACGTTTACGGCTTATAAAACCGGCTGGGACGCGCCCTTCAGAATATGGGCCAGGATGCCGGCCTGTGTCATTGCTTCTCTCTCGGTCAGTTCTGCCACCAGCGTCCCGGCTCTCATCACATAGATGCGGTCGCTCATCCCGATCAGCTCCGGGAGCTCCGAGGAGACCATCAGCACCCCAAGCCCCTGGGCTGCAATTTCGTCGATCATCTTGTAGATTTGCGACTTGGCGCCCACGTCAATGCCGCGCGTCGGCTCATCCAGCAGAAGGAGCTGTGGCTCTGCGGCGCGCCACTTTGCGAAGACCGTCCTCTGCTGGTTCCCTCCGCTCAGGGTCCCCACCGTCTGTTCGACGGATCGAGCGACGATCCGCAGCTGCTGGACGCGTTTGCGCGCGGCTTCGCTCTCTTTCCGTTGGGAGATCATACCGAACCTGAAAAGCCGAAAAAGCGAGGCGAGAGTGACGTTCTCACGGATCGTCATCGCGGTGATAAGACCCTCGGTCTTGCGGTCCTCGGAGAGGTAGGCCATGCCTGCGCGCACCAGGCGCCCTGGTCTCCACCCGTTGATTTTCCTCCCGTTATACACGATCCGGCCTGAAAGCAGCCGGCGCGCCCCGAAAATGGTCTTCAGCAACTCGGTCCTTCCGGAACCGACAAGCCCGCTGATGCCGACGACCTCACCGCGGCGCACTGTGAGGCTCAACGGAGGGGCCCCAGGGAGCAGCCTGAGGTTCTCCACCGCGAGCAGAACGTCGTCCGTCGGTCTGTGGGAGCGAGGATACATGTCGTCGATCGACCGGCCGACCATCATCTGAATCACTTCGTCTTCGCGGAATCCCTGGCTGGGAATCGTCCCGATGGAACGGCCGTCGCGAAGGACTGAGATGCGGTCCCCGACCTGTCGCAATTCCTCGAATCGGTGTGAAATGTATACGATCCCGATACCCCGCGCTTGCAGCGTCCTCATGAGGGAAAAGAGCCGATCGATTTCGTTTTTCGAAAGGCTCGCCGTGGGCTCATCCATGATGAGGATCTTCGACTCATATGAAAGCGCTTTTGCGATCTCGACGATCTGCTGGTGCGCCGTCGTGAGCCTGCCCAGCATGACCATGGGATCGATCTCGAACCCGAGGGAGGAAAGCAGCGCCCGCGCCTGCGCGTACAGCTTCTTCTTGTCCAGGACTCCGCCGCGCGTCGGTTCACGACCGAGAAAAATGTTATGGGCAACGTCGAGGTTCGCGCAGAGGTTGAGCTCCTGGTGGATAAACGCGATTCCTCTGTCGCGGGCCTTCCGGGCGCTGGCGAAGCTCACGGCAGCGCCCTCGAGGGTGATTGTGCCCTGATCCGGAGGAATGATGCCTCCGAGGATCTTCATCAGCGTGCTTTTGCCCGCTCCGTTTTCACCCACCAGAACGTGGACTTCCCCCCTGCGCAGATCGAAGGAAACGGAGTCCAGGATTTTAACGTCTGAGTTGCGGATCGGCCTGCCGGAGCTGTCGTAGATGTACTTCGTGATCTCGTGCATCTCCAGGAGCGGTTCGTCCATCTGTTGCTCCCCCCTACGCTCGCCCTGCTCCTGATCTTGTCCATCACAATGACGGTTAGAATGATGCCGCCCTGGACTGCGAGATACAGGTGATAGGAGATATTCATCAAGTTGATGCAGTTCTCGATGACCTTTATGATGAGAACCCCGAAAAGGCTCCCGATCACAGAGCCGACTCCTCCGAACAGGCTCGTCCCTCCCACGATCGCCGCGGTGATGATCTCGAAGGTGAATACTCCGCCTCCCATGTTCGGCTGGGCCGCATTCACGCGGATGGTCAGAAGAAGACCGGCGAGCGCGGCCAGGCTGCTGCAGAGGACGTAGGTCAGCACGTTGACGCGGGCAGTCGGAAGCCCGCTCAGGAAGGCCACACGGGAATTGAACCCGAAAGCGGTCAGCGCCCGGCCAAAGACAGACCTGTGGATAAGAAACCAGCCTAGAGCGACGATCCCGACTGCGATGTATACCGATGTCGGGAGCCCCAGCAGGTCCGTTCGGCCGACCGCGAGAAGCGAAGGGGGCAGGCGCGTTATGACGTTCCCTGCGCTGACGAGTTGTGATATGCCGTAGAGAATATACCCCGTCCCGAGGGTGGTGATGAACGAGGGAACCTTCATGTACTGGATGATGGCGCCGTTGACGAGGCCGACCAGGGCGCCGATGAGCACGGTGGCTGCCACCGTGAGGTCGACAGGAAGACCCCAGACCTTTGCCATGAAACCTGTTGCGGTGGAGGCCAGACCTACAACGAACCCAAGGGAGAGATCGATACCACCGGTCATGAGAACCATCGTCATTCCGAGAACAGCGATGGCGGGGATCGCGGACTGCCTGACGATGACGGCGGCGTTGTCGACGGACGCGAAGTTGCGGACGAAGACGATCCCCACGAGCACCAGGAGGACCAGGATGACAGCACTCCCGTTTTTCAAGGCATGTTGTATGATTCTTCTCATACGGGAACCGTCCGTCTGTAACGAGAGAGGCCGGAGCCAAATACAACCAGGATGATGATTGTCCCGACCAGAACATTCTGGAAAAAGGGGTGAACTCCCAGGAGGTCCAGCACGTTTCGCACCGAGCCGATGATGAGAGCACCCGCGACTGCCATTGCCACGCGGCCCTCACCTCCGGCAAGGCTGACCCCGCCGATCACGCACGCGGCGATCGTGTCCAAAAGATAGGGATCGCCTTGGATGGGGTGGACAGTGTCCAGTTGCGCGCTGAGCAGAATGCCTGCGATGGACGCACAAAACCCCGAAAACGCATAGACGAAAAGTTTCAGTCCGTCGGCGTTGATTCCCTCCTGCCGCACGACCGTCTCATTGCCACCGAGGGCGTAGATGCGGTTTCCTGTCGGAGTGAACTGGGTGATGAAGATCCCGATTCCCATCATCACGAGCAAGAGAAGGTCCGAGACCGGGATGCCGAGAAAAGATCCATTTCCAATGTGCACGTAAGAGGCAGGGAAACCACCGATCGAGCGGCCGTTGTTCATGATGAGCGCCAGTCCCTGGCTGACCTGCCCGACAACTAGCGTGGTGATGAAGGGAGGCACGTCCAGCTTCGCAACCATAAGACCGTTGAACAGACCCATCCCGATCCCCGCGATGATCCCCGCGACGATCGAAATGACGATAGGAACACCCTGGAGCATGAGCAGTCCGCTCACCATGGGACAGAGGGCGATCAGCCCGGCAATTGACAGGTCGATGCCCAGGATCACGATGACCATGGTCATGCCCACCGCGCCAATGCCGATGATAGAGCTCTGGCGAACAACGTTCAGGAGGTTGGCAGGAGTGAGAAAATGCGGTACGAGGAGCCCGGCGGCCGCCAAAGCCGCTACGCCAAGGAGAGAGAAGAGGATTCGGCCTACACGTTGGCCCATGCGCCAGTGTTGTTTTTACAGGCTGAGGGTCCGGCCTGCGCGGCCTCTAGTGTCACGCCGCGCAGTCCAAACCCTCGTTTGGCGATCAGAACATCTGCTTTTTCGCTTCGTCCAGGTTGTCTTTGCTGTACAGCATGGTGCCGGAGTCAATAACCTTCGGGATGCTGTTCGCCGCGGATTTGTTTTCAATCACTGACGCGAGCTTCTCCACCGCGATGCTCCCGATTTTCTGCGGGAACTGAGCCATAGTCCCGTAGATCTCACCTGCGGCGAGCAAGTCAACCGCCTTGTGCGAGCCGTCGACGCTGATAATGACGACGCCTTTCCTGTTCGCGTCGGAAAGTGCCTCGAGTATTCCGTCCAGCATGACGTCGGAGGCGCTGAACAGCCCTTGCACATCCTTGTTCGCCTGCAGCATGTTTTCCGTAACCTGCATGGCGACCGAGTTCGTCCAGTTGCCCGGCTGCTCTCCTGCGATCATCACGCCGCTTCCCTCGAGACCCTTTTTGAATCCGTCCACGCGGTTGTCCCCGGCCACACTGCCGTTCGCGCCTCGAACGACAAGCACCTTGCCTTTGTTGCCAAGAGCCTGCACCATCTGCTTACCTGCTTGCATGCCGGCGTTGAAATTGTCGGTCCCGACGAAGGTGATGTACAGGTCGTCGTGGCCCTTCGCGACCGGCGAATCCACAATCACCACGGGAATTCCTGCGTCACGCGCCTTGCCGAGAACGGGAACCACCGCATTGCCATCCATTGGGTTGAGGACGATGCCGGTTACCTTCTTTGCAATCAGGTCCTCCACCTGATTCACCTGCGTGGAAACCGCGGTCTGCTCGCCCGCGGTGACGAGCAGAAAGGTATAACCCATGGATTCAACCTTTGCCTTCACAGCATCCGCCAGAGCTTTCTGGAAGTCATCGTTCGTGATCGTCTTCAGGCTGAGAGCGATCGTTCCCTTGCTTCCAGAGCTGTCGGCAGCAGTGGACTGTTTTACACCCGTAAACGTTGTCTGCGATCAGGGCCAGCGCGAAAACGGCGCCTGCCACCTTTGAGAGGCTTCTCATCGCACACCTCCTGAAAAGAACTGGTTGCGGTTAGTACAATGCCAACGCCAGTCGCCGAAAAGCTCGGGCGTACTGTATGTCTAACGACAACCGGGATCGTGCAACTTTGGGGGATCGTATCATTCATGGGAGTTCTAGGGGTATAGAAATTTCGGAGGTTAATTGTCGGCCCGATTCGACAGCATTCAATGAGTATTTGTCGTGGACATTTTGAGGTTTTTTGCCAAACAAGGACCTGCCGACCGATGCATCACAAGGTTTCAAGAAAAGCATCGCAATGTAAGTCTTGGACGCGAACCGCCTCGCTCGGCCACTGCAGCAGCAGCGGCGTCAATTAATTGGCGCGCCGCGGTCGATACCCAACCAGAAGACTTGCTGGACCACCAATTTGAGTTTCTTTCCGCTAGGTAAAGAATCATAGTGCCAGCGTTTTATTGAGAATTTTTGTGTCCAGCCGGAATTCAACGAAAAGTCGGCTATCCAAAAGCGAAATGAACCAGGCTCCTCAGGTGGCGCTGATTATCGAAACGTCGGTGATTTATGGCCGGTGGATCTTGGCGGGCATCGCACGCTATTTGCGCTCGCATCACCGTTGGTCGGTCTTCATTGAGCAACACGAATTAGGGACTCCCCCGCCGGCTTGGCTGACGTCCGGCCGGTGGGACGGCATCCTCAGCCGGCCTACTGACCATGCCATGGCCCGGCTCTTCCGTCGGATGAACGTACCGGTAGTCGATCTGAACGATCTCCATGAAAACCTGGATTTACCCTGGGTCGGCTCAGATCACGTCGCTATCGGCCAAATGGGCGCGTTGCATCTGATTGAAAGAGGTTTCCGGAATTTTGCGTTTTGTGGATTTGCGGATGAACTCTGGTCGAGGCGGCGGTTCGAAGGATTTTGTTCGGCCGTGCACCAAACAGGTGTTTCCACCTCACTGTATGAGACCCCCTGGCGCGGACCAAATATTCCGCGCTGGGATCGTGATATTGAGCAGATTGCAAAATGGGTGAGGAGCCTTCCCAAGCCGGTCGGGATTATGACCTGCAATGATGTACGCGGCTTGCACCTGCTGGACGCCTGCAGCCGCGCCGGCACACTAGTGCCTGAAGAGGTAGCAGTCGTCGGAGTCGATAATGAAGAGATCATGTGCGAGCTTTGCAGTCCACCTCTATCCAGCGTCGCGCCAAATCCGGAGCTCATTGGTTATGCAGCGGCAGAACTGCTCGATGCCCTGATGATGGGCAAGTCCCCTCAACGGCAGCGAATTTCCATTGATCCAATCCGGATTTTCTGTCGCCAATCATCCGACGTGATGGCGGTTTCGGATTGGGCAGTCGCCAGTGCCGCGCGGTTCATGAGGGAACACGCACTTCATGGCTGCCGGGTCAGTGATGTACTTCAGAAAGTTAACATGTCACGCGCCGCGTTGGAAAAACGTTTCCGAAGACATCTCAATCGGTCGCCTAAGCAGGAAATACGGCGTATACAGTTGGAACGGATTAAACAACTGCTAGTGGAAACTGATTTCACCTTGGAAACGATCGCAGAGCTTGCCGGCTTCGAACACCCGGAATACATGAGCGTCCTTTTCAAACGTGAAACCGGACAAACGCCTGGCAAATATAGAAGTCAATCTAGCCGGGCAACATCGGGAAACAGTCTCGAAATCTCGGGCAACTATCTTCCACACTAATCCTGTGAACCTTGGCGTTTCCATGCCTTGCCTTGTGGCCTCGGACCTTCTCTGACTAGCAGTCGCTCCAAGCGCGCCGATAGGCAGACTCGATGCCCATAACCCAACCTGTAGTGAAGACTTTGTGAACCCTGCGTCTGATTTTGAGGCACTTACACAGCCTTTACCCGCCTCAGTAGCGAAAGTCGTATAGGTCCGGCTTGCGCCACATCATCATCGAACCCGCGGGCGGCCTCGGCCGCAGGAGTACCGTCTGCGGCTTAAACGGCCTACGCTCCTTCTTTCTCGTAGCCAAGTCACTGCGGCTGATATCGACAACAAGATAATCATAAATGCGCTTTGCCTGACCAGCTTCCAAGAGACTGGTGGCTATTTCGCTAAGTGCTTTCTTGTTGGTTACTCTTGCATTCGCACGGGCACGCAGAAGTTCATTGGACACACCAGGGAGTCCAAATGCCTGGCGAATATCTTCATATGCAACTCTGGCAACGCACACACCTGCGGCGCTGGCCGTATACGAAACAATCTTCGTCGAATCCGTCTCACTACGCTTCCACAACCCAAAAATCATACAACAGGGCCAGGAAACTACGCCATACCCGATGAGATGTCATTGATTGCGTCGAAACTCATAAGTCAAAATGAATTGCTCAGAACCGGCCCTTTCAAACTGGCGTCGAGGCGTGAAGAAGACGGCACGCGTCGCAGTTTCGCGGCCCGGACCGCCGCCTGAATGCGTTTAACCAGTTGCTCTCTCTTTATCAATCGCTTGCATGCTTCTGAATTACCCTCCTCCTGTGATCCTCCCGAAGCCCTCGATGCCCGTTCGGAGCAAAGCGCAGGCCGCGGGGCTTGCGGAATTCGGCGAGTTGGTTTGGAGAGAAGACGCGGACGAGGCGGCCGTCCAGGGCATCGTATTCTCGAACCGTCGTCACGGCGTCAGACATGCCGAATGGACGCTCGCTGGAAACCACAATGTTGCCGTTGGGCGCGATCGCAAGATCGAGAGGGCTGAGTTCCGGATCCGTCACCAACCGGGACGCCTGGATAGGTCCCGTGGAAGCGAACGCGACGATGGTGTCGTCGCCCTCGCCATTCGGGCCGATGCCGGAGCCCAGGAACAGCCTGCCGTCACGACCGAACGCAAATCCGCGGGGAAATGGCACTATCCCGGCCGGCAGGACATACTCGCCGGTCGCGCCAAGCCCGATTGAAAAAGCCATGATCGTACGCGCGCTGCGCGCGCCGACATAATAACGGCCGTCCGGCCCAAAATTGCTGCCGCCGGGGTTCAGCCCTTCAATCGGGCCGCTGTCACAAACGACCCTCCCATTCGGGTCGAGCGCCAACACCCGGTCGGTACCGCTGTTGAGAAAGAGCAGCCCTTCGTCCCGATCGACGGCGAGGCCGCGTGGATCGGCAATGCGGCTGTCACCGCTGAAGGCACCGAGCGACCTGCCATTGAGATCGAAGGCCAGAAGCGTGCCATATCCGTTGCCATTTGCACCGGCCGCGCTTGTGACGAGGAGAGGCATCTAATAAACTACCTTTCGTGAAGCGCCGGGGTCATTCCTTGCTCCTTCAATTCAGCCCCCTATGGCCACTATGGTTCTTCCGTTGCGTCCGTGATCGTTACTCTTGAAGAGCTAATCTACAAGTATAAGTCACTTCGCGGTTCAGTCTTCTACTCAGCCGCGGTCCATCACACTGCTTGCCTGATTCAGAAGACTCTGCCGCATGGACTTGAACTCGCGTTGGAGAAGTGCCGCTTTTACCGAACAGCTGTTTGCGGATTAGCGAAAACCGCCGCTAGCAAGAAGTCGTTCGCCGGTAAGCCAGGCGGAGTCTTCCGAGGCCAGAAAGACAGCGATGGAGGCGATATCACTTGGTTGGCCGATGCGGCCGAGCGGCGTCTGCGCGACGGCGAACTTTTCGAACTCAGATCCGATGAAGCCGCCGCTGTGGGTGCCTTCAGTCTCGACTATGCCGGGACTGAGGGTGTTGACCCGGATCTTTTTCGGGCCGAGCTCGCGGGACAGCACGATGGTGATGGCGTCGATCGCGGCCTTAGTGCCGGAGTAAACCGCGCTGTTCGGAGATGTGATGCGACTGGCAACGGAGCCCATGTTTATGATGCTGCCTCCCTCCCCGAGATACTTCACAGCGGCTTGCGTAACAAGGAGGAGGCCCAGCACATTGATGTTGAAGTGCCGGTGAAAGTGCCCCTCGGTGATAGCCTCGAGGGGGGTGTACTCGTACACGCCGGAGTTGTTTACGAGGATGTCGAGTCGGCCGTAGTTTTTGATGGCTGCTTCGATGATACCCTGTGCCTCGGCCGCCTTGGAGACGTCGCCAGGCACGGCGACGGCTTTGCCACCAGCCGCGGTGATGGCGGCGACAACTGCGTCTGCACCAGCCTTGCTGGAAGCGTAGTTCACCACTACGGATGCACCTTCTGCAATCAGCGACTTGGCGATGGCGGCTCCGATGCCTTTGGATGCGCCTGTGACGACTGCGACTTTACCTGTAAGTTTGCTCATTGTGCTGTGATTCCTTTCGTGGATATGTCAACTCCACATGTTACGCGATGTCAAATTTCAGTCCGTCCCGTGATTTCTTGGTTTGCTGTCATCCCCGTTGGATCTTCTGGGTGCTACGTCGTCGCCGCCTGCGACCGGCAGCCGGCACATTATAAAAAGGACACTTCTCAACGCCGATGCTGCTCAAATCGGCAAAGAGAGAACGTAAAAGCTTGTCACTGAAACCGGTGTCTTAAAGCATCAAATAAGTCATAAGTGTAAGTAAACGGCTGACCCTCATCGCCTCTCCATGGATAACGCTAATAAGGAAGTACAAGTGGGGCGAACTTTGTTACTGATTCGAACGAAGAGGAAGGGTTCGCCCACGCGATTGGAAAATTTATTTTGATTCAAACCAGCATTTTCGTCGATTTTGTCTCCTACGCGGCCATTCCATTGGACCGGTCGGATAAAGAGCGGAAAAATTAAATCAGGTAACTATTTCCGAGCGATGACGCAACTTCCACGTCCCCTCCGTTTTGCAGTCATTCTTCCTTTTGCTCTGCTTTCCGGCTGTTCGCATCTGGTCAAGATCTCTTACGCGCCGGAAGCGGTCATTCATCCGGCATTTGATCAACCGACTATGAATTGGGATGGCGAACGCGTGCAGGTCGTTTTGGCGCCTTCATTGCAAGGCGAACCGCTCAAGTACTTGGCGAATTATGAAAAAGTATTCTTGGCCAACTCGCTCCGTCAACGGGGTCTTCGCCATGAGTACAAGATAATCGGCAAGGGCACACCGCTGGTCGTCTATTCAAGGAACCCGGACATTACGCCGAAAGAAAAACATTACCCATACAGCGGTATTGTTCTTGGCGTAACCGCGGTAAAAGAAGACCGCCCAGGGCAGGTGCCACTACTAAAACTGTATGATGCGCTAGATCCCATCGTAGTCCGGTCCTCCTATGCCTCGCATCCCATCGCAGCCAATTACACGGCTACTTTAGCGGTACTCTTCTCGCATACCCGAAAAGTGGCCAGCAGCGCTGCTGTATCATTCCTTCGACCCGATTACCCCGGATTTGCCACCGGCATTTACCTGATTCACCCGTACGATCCCAACAAGATTCCGATCCTGTTTATCCACGGCCTGATCTCTTCTCCAATCTCGTGGCTAAACCTGACCAACGATCTATGCTCGGACCCGAAAATTCTCGAACATTACCAACCCTGGTTTTTTCGTTATAAGACTGGGCAACCGGTGCTAGAGAGCGCCGAGAAGCTTCGCGAGGATTTGCGAGCGACGCAAAGATTATTCGATCCAAAAGGCACCGCTGTCGCATCGCACCACGTCGTTGTCATCGCACATAGCATGGGGGGTCTGCTCGCCCACACGTTAGTGTCGGACAGCGGCGACGCACTCTGGAAAGGGTTCGCTGACAAACCATTCAATAGTTTGTCCCTCTCGGCCGGCGAAAAACATCTAATCTCAGGATATTTCTTTTTCCGCCATCAGCCTTGTATCGATCGAGTCATTTTTCTTGCGGTACCTCATCGCGGCAGCCGGTTGGCTGCCGGCATTGTCGGCAGCATCGGCAGTCGATTGATCGGGCGCTCCAAAACTGCCGCCGAGGCGTTGAAGGAATTGGCTGCGAAAAATCCCGGAGTCTTGAATCATTACTTCGCCAGCGTGAGCGCTCGTGGCGGCCCAACCAGTTTATTCTCGCTTGCCCCGAACCCGCTTTCGGATCGTTTGGCTGCGTTGCCAATTGCAGTGCCTTTTCACAGCATCATTGGTGATCGGGGACTTAACGGCGGAACTCGAAGTTCCGACGGGGTCGTGGCGTACAGCAGCTCGCACCTAGCTGGAGCGGAATCCGAAAAGATCGTACCTGCCGGCCACACCGTTTTTTTGAACGAAGCCGCTGTTCTCGAGATTAAGCGGATTCTAGAGACTTAATCACTTTTTGTTCCGCGGCGTTGCCCACGAAGTCCGAATTCTCGTCGTCCGCCATCACCATCGATATCCATCTTTTGGACCCAAGACGTCGATAGGAGTATGGCCGAGTTCAAAGAGTGTCGCCTGGAGCGGTCTTGGATTTTAAATTTAATCGGGACATCAGGCGGTGGGGGACGAGATTCTGAATTTGTCCAAGCGTCTTAGAACATAAGTTCTTCAAAAACAACAACTTACAGATTGGCACTTCTGCTCGGGGGGGGACTTGAACCCCCACGCCTTACGGCATACGCCCCTCAAACGTACGTGTCTGCCATTTCACCACCCGAGCGATGCGGAGGAACGCAACTTGTATCACGGACGCTGCTCCCCGCAAGTGTTTCTTAGGAGCGTCGGGGCTGCCGCAGTCCGGGCGCCTCGTGCTCGGCTAGGACGGGGGAATGACCGCGATCTTGATCCCCTTTCGCGACCAGGCGTGTTCCAGAACCTTTGGCCAATCCTCCAATGCAAATTCGTCCGTAACGATCTCATTGACCTTTATCTTACCGCTCTCGAGATAAGCCAGCGCACGCGGAAACGCGTCAATCTGGGCGAAAGATCCTTTGATCGTTATTTCGCGGCGAAATAGATCAAACGGGTTGAATCGGACGGTCTCCTTTTCAGGGTAAACGCCGTAGACCAGCAGCGTTCCGCCGCGGCGGACGAATTGAAGTGCGTCTTCACACACCAAGGCCGATCCGGTGGCTTCGACGATGTAGTCGAATCCGGTCGGATTCAACTCGCGCAACCGGCTGCGATGTTTGTCCGGATTTTTTCGGTCGATGGCAACGATTTCATCAGCAGCCAGACGGCCGGCGAGCTCCAATTTCGGACCGCCCGGCGCAGCGACCACCAGTCGACCGGCTCCGTTTAGTTTTAGCAGTTGCGCCAGGACCTGACCAGTCGGACCTGCGCCGAAGAGGAGTACGTCGCTTCCGGGTTTCATCGCGAGAACTTCCATCCCATGCACCGCGCAAGCGCTCGGCTCCACCATGACTGCTTCTCTGGGAGAGAGATGGCCGATTGGAAAAATACGGTCCGCCTTTATCCGAAGGTATTGCGCGAATCCCCCATCCTGTGTAACGCCATATGCTCGCAAATTCAGGCAGAGCAGAAAGTCGCCGCGCAGGCAGTAAAAACATTTGCCGCACGATTCGTTGCTGTTTCCGACGACCCGCTGCCGTTGCTTCAGATCTTTCACAGCTCCTCCAAGAGCGACGATTTCCCCAGTGAACTCGTGTCCGGGGATTAAAGGGAAACTCGGCGCAAATTCTCCTTCATGAATATGTAGATCGGTGCCGCAGAGTCCGCATGCATCGATCCGAACCAGAACGTCGTCGGATGCAATCTCGGGTTCGGGTACATCCTTGTATTTGAACTGCCTTGGCGCGTCGTAGACGATAGCTTTCATGTGTTAAGAAAAAATTGGGATGTACTGTTACTCGCTCACAATCCGTGCGGAATCAATGTTTGCGCATATTCTCTGCGGCGTCGTCAAGAGCGGTCTTAACGGAGGCCTGTCCGTTTGTTGCGAGCTGGAGAGCAGAGCCAACCGCACTCCAGAACCGGCCCATTTCCGGGATGTTCGGCATCACCTGTCCTTGTTCGATGCAAATCTTCATCTCCTTGAGGAGCGGGTTCTCCGGATCCAGTTTCTCAGCGAGCGATATCAGCGAAGGAATGCCGATCGGTTTCGCGTCATTCATGGCATTCAGACCCTCTTCCGAGATCAGGAAGCCCTCGATAAACTCCTTTGCGATATCCTGGTTCGAACTCGCCCGATTGATGTATGCGGCACTGACTCCGACAAACGGCTTGGACGGGTTATCGCCGAATCCTGGGACCGGCGCGACTCCAAAATCGATTCCGGCCTTCATCAAGTTCGCCCATGCCCAGGGCCCTGAAATCATCATCGCGAGCTTGCCTTGACTCATGAGTTCTTCGGCAGCGCTGTAGGAGACGCTTTTTGGGAGAACGCCCGATTTTATCAGCCCGAGAATCTTCGAAAGTGCTTCCACCGCGCCGGAATTGGCTACACCCACATTGTTTAGATCGTATCCATCCTGATTCCTGGCGTAAATGTAAGCCCCGGCGCTCGCCAAAATGCCCCAGGAATAGTAGGCGCTCTTGTAATCCCAGAGGATACTGGTGACCCCGGGATGCTGTTGCTTGATTTTCTCATTCAATGGCGCGAGATCGCTCAGACTTTTTGGTGGCGGTCCGTCCAGAAGGTTCTTGTTGTAAATGAGCGTGACTGTTTCCAGGCCAATCGGAAAGCCCCAGACCCGGTCTGCGTGAGTCACTGCTTCCCAGGCTTGTGGAAAATATTTCTCACGAGTTTCATGATGCACTTCTATGGGCGAAATTAGCCCGGCGTCTGCCCACTCTCCAACTTTGTCGTGCGCCCAAATGACGATGTCGGGACCTTTCCCGGATTGAGCCGCCGTGGGAAAGCTGTCTGTGATATTTTGTGGCGATTCAAGGTGGACCTGGATCGCGTATTGATCCTGGAACTTTTTCAGGATCGGTTGCAGGCTACGAGTGCGATCGGCGTCCATCCAGACCAGCAACTCGCCGTCTGTCCAGGCGAACGCCCGAATGGCCATTAACCATACGGTCAAAAGCAGAATGACTTTTTTCACTTTTGGGGGGAACGGCTCCCATGCTTTACCCTGCTGGGATTTTGCCCTGACGGGATTAAACGCCTATTCTCCCGTTAGGTCAATCCTTGGATCGTCTCCGCGAATCGACTTCGGTCGGATCCTCAAGCCGCCTGCACGTCAATCAAACGATCCAACGAAGACAGCACTAGTACTAGTCCGGTGCGGTGAGGCCACCCGTTGCCTCGAGCCAATTCGCAATCTGCGTCACGATCCTGTCCACACGGTTGTCTGTGACGTCGACGACCAGCTTAGGAAGAAGGGAGGCGTCAACGAATTCCTGCACGACTTCCTGTTCTCGAATGAAAATGGTGAAATCTTCGTACTGCGATGGATTGCTCGAGATCTTCAATCTCCGATTGCGCGCCTCTTCGAATGAATCCGGCCTTCGATAGCAAAAAACCAACCGAAAGCCGAGTTTGACGAGCCGTTTTTCGAGCCAGCTAAAATCGTATCGTTTGTCGGCGTACAAAAGCCTTGAAGCCTGGGTGGAGATGTGAAATCGATCGATGATCCAGGAATAGTATTTATAGAGCTCAAACAATTTTGCCCATGTACGGTAGGTCTCCAGAACGATCGGTTCGTCATGAGCCTCGAAATTGATCAGGCTGGCTCCCCACGGCGCCTTGGTAAATCCGCTCCATTCGGCCGAGACGATGGGCGAATGATACCGGTATTTGCGTGTCCCGATAATTCGTGGATGCTCGTTCAATGTGAGCGCGATATCGGTTTTACCGGTCAGCCGGGTGCCTTCCAGTATGATCTTAGGACATAGTTTAGTCACCATGGGGGGCGAGGTCTGACGATCCGAGGACCGTGAGGGTTCCTTCAACGGCATATGAGATGGTTGCATCAAGTCAAGACATCTTCTTTGAACGGATTGCAATTCAACGCTGTGCAGCCTTTGTGCAAAAAACAAACCCGGGTTTATTACCAAATGTATTATCGTGAAATACCCATGTTTTGAGGTTAGGCAACTTCTGTAGGTTCTATGACTAACACTTCGCTTTGGCTTTCGCTCAAAAACCCGGTCTACCGCAGACTTTGGGTGGCAAGCATGATTTCCGGTATCTGTGTGTCGGCTCACGACACCGCAGCAACCTGGATGATGAACACGCTGACGTCATCGAGGTTTCTCATTTCCGTAATGGCGACGGTGGCTTCTCTTCCTCTTTTCTTTTTCACTCTACCGGCTGGCTCCCTTGCCGATCTGGTCGATCGGAAAAAACTATTGTGCACGATGAATCTGTGGCTCTCCCTTTCCGCGGGGATGCTCGCGGTTCTCGGAGTGCTTCACTTGCTGAATCCGTACATAATTTTGGCGTCTGTTTTTCTAATGGGCGTTGGCTTTGCGTTTAGCGCCCCGGCCTGGAGCTCGCTTATCCCGGAAGTTGTGTCGAACGACGAATTGCCCTCGGCAGTCACCCTGGGAGGTTTGCAGCTCAACCTCTGTGGAATTGTCGGTCCCGCCGCTGCCGCAGTGATTATAGGTCATTACGGCGCGAATTGGATCTTCGCCGTAAACGCCGGCTGCTTTCTTTTCGTCATTGCCGCTGTTGCGCGATGGAAGCGGAAAGAAAAACAGTCGAAATTACCTTTGGAGAATTTTTTTGAGTCCTTTGTCGGGGCGATCCGCTATGTCCGTTACGCTCCTGGGATCCAGGTGGTGCTGGCGCGCAACGTGCTTTTTTCCCTCTTTATTGCGGTGATACCTGCGCTGTTGCCGGTCATAGGGCTGAAGGAAGTTCTGATGAGTTCTTCGGATCTTGGGCTGTTGTTCACGAGTATGGGGGTGGGGTCGGTGATTGGTGCGATTGTGGCGATTCCGTGGGCCCGGGCACGATTTTCTCCGAACGCTCTGACCATTTTCGCCAGTGTTCTACTGGCAATTGTTTTTGTGTTGATGGCCGTGGTGCGTGAGGCACCGCTGTTCATGGCAGTGGCGGCTCTGGCCGGCATTTCCTGGACCATGGCCGCCTCTGAACTTTGGGTGGCCGGCCAGCGGGCAATGCCACCCTGGGCGCGCGGGCGGATGAACGCAACGCATATTATGCTTTCGCAAGGGGGAATGGCCTTGGGAGGGCTTGTTTGGGGTGGGTCTGCCGCTTCCCTCGGCGTGAAATTCACTCTGCTGGCAGCTGCTGCGTTGCTGTTATCGAGCTTGGCACTCGCATTTCCGCTTTCAATTGATTTTACCGGAAAGTTGAATTTCGATCCTGCTCCCCTCCCGACTCAACGCCACGCCATGCTTCATCTGCCGCATCCGGACGACGGCCCTGTGGCGATCACGATCGAATTTCAGGTCGATCCGATGAACCGTTCGAGATTCCTTGAGCTGATGCGGGCGATTCGCTTGATGCATTTGCGAAACGGAGCGTTCAGCTGGCGCCTTGATGAGGATCTCTCGGAGTGTGACTTCTTTCGATTGGAGATGCTGATCGCCTCCTGGTCCGAGCATCTGCTGCAGCACGAACGGATTACCAAGGAAGAACAGAGCAATATTGAAAAAGTTTGGAACCTCGATACTCGGCCGGACGGGCCTGTGGTGAGGCACTTCATTTCGGTGAACAAGGAACTCCTCGGTGGAAAACGCGCCGGTCCTTGTGCTCCCCCACCTCCTGGACAGGGACGCCCACTCCGGCACGAGGACGCCAACGCGGAACGCGTGGTCTAAGTCCGGTGGTTTCTGCCGGGAATTTCTGCGGATCGCGGCGCCTCACAATCCTGACAAACGGGGATGATTGTCCCATTGTTTCGTGGACGGCAGCCTATGCGCTGTGAAATGTCTGCTGGATCGAGTCGCGATTATCTGTTAGTCAATAATATTTGAGAGCCCCCTATGACCCAAAACTCTACCTGGACCGCTCTCCGGAACCCAGTTTTTCGAAGCATGTGGCTTGCCAGTTTAATCTCTGGCACCTGCGTGGCGGCGCAAGATACTGCAGCAACATGGACGATGAACCGGGTGAGCGATTCACCTTTATTTCTGTCGATGATGGCGACGGTGGCTTCGCTGCCGTTTTTCTTTTTCACCCTGCCGGCGGGCGCACTTGCCGACATGGTTGACCGCAAACGAATGATGCTGGTCATGACCGTGTGGCTCTCCATCGCGGCGGGAGGACTGGCTCTTTTCGGATGGTTTCACTTGATCAATCCGTGGATCCTCCTCGCGGCTGTTTTTTTGATCGGAACGGGTTTTGCGTTTTATTCGCCCGCATGGACATCGATTCAGCCTGAAATCGTTTCGAATGACGAATTGCCCTCGGCCTCAACACTCGGCGGGTTGCAATTGAACATTTCCGGAATTATCGGGCCGGCGCTCGGCGGATTGCTTCTTCGGATTATCAGCCCGAACGCCGTTTTCGCGATGAATTCGATCTGCTTTCTGCTGCTTTTTTTCGCGATCCGGCGTTTGAAGCATTCGAAACCCCTTTCGAACCTTCCATTGGAAAGTTTTCTGGAATCTTTTATCACCGCGATCCGATATGTTATGTACACGTCAGGCATACAGGTCGTCCTGGCCCGCAATCTTTTGTTTGCGTTTTTCATCTCGATCATCCCTGCGCTTATCCCGGTCGTCGGCCTGAAGGAACTGCACTTGGATCCCTCAAATCTCGGCTTGGTTTTTACGTGTATGGGCGTTGGCTCGGTGCTCGGCGCGGTATTCATCCTGCCCTGGGCAAGAGGGAGATTTCACTCGAATACAGTCACCGTGCTCGCGAACATCCTGGTTGCCCTTGTCTTTTTTCTGATGGGAACTGTTCGGGAGACCACGTTGTTCCTGGTCGCGGCCGGCCTCGCCGGTACGGCTTGGACAATGGCGGCTTCCGAGCTTTGGGTTGCCGGTCAGCGTGCAATGCCAAGTTGGGCACGTGGTCGGATGAATGCGACGATCATCATGGCTGCACAAGGCGCCATGGCGCTTGGGGGGATTGTCTGGGGTTCCTCGGTTTCCCTTTGGGGGGTGCAACCGACGCTGATTGTTGCCTGCATCCTGCAACTGGCGACATTGGTGATTCAACTCCGGTTGTCGATCGATTTTACAAGCACGCTCGACTTTGAACCGGCTCCGGTGGCCGGTTCTTCGCACAAGCTGATTCATATTCCGGCACCGCATGATGGCCCGGTAGCGATCATGATTGATGTTGAAATCGATCACACCCGGGGACGCGGGATGCTCGATATATTGCGCGAAGTCCGCTTGATCCACTTGCGGAATGGGGCATTCAGTTGGCGGCTGCACGAAGACCTCGGTCGACCGAACAGTTATCGGATGGAAATGTTGTACCCGTCCTGGACGGAGTACCTCCTAATGCAAGAGCGGATGACCAAGGGCGAGCGCGAGATAATTGACAAAGCTCGCGCGTTTCATATCGGAACAAATCCGCCGGATTTCCGGCACTTCCTCTGCGTCAACCGAGAGTTGCACATGCAGCGCCGCACGGTCGCGAGACCCTCTTCAATGCCCGAAGCGCCGCTGAGTGTCGGTCAGGCCCCGGCGTGAAAGGCAGCAGGAGATCATTGAGGGCAATTCTGCAAGGCCTCTTCTAACGCATGCCATCCCAGAGTCGCACACTTCAATCTTTGCGGAAACTTTTTCACGCCGCCGAGAGCCTGCAAATTGCCGAGGCCATTTGCAGGTGCTGCCTCTTTGGTCAGAAAATCAATGAATAGGCGTTTCAATCCCAAGGCATCAGCGATAGTTTTCCCTTTCACCTGGGTCGTCATCAGCGAGGTGGAAGCCATGCAGATGGCACACGCCTGACCGGTAAAGCGGACCTGGTCGATCGTCCCGGTCGGGGACTCGTTGACGAATACGATAACTTCGTCCCCACAAGAAGGGTTGTAACCCTCTCCTTTGACGGCGGGCGAGGGGAGTTCCCCGAAATTTCGGGGCCGCTTCGCGTGGTCCAGTATGATCGTCTGGTACAGTTCGTCAATCTCCATCAGACTCCAAAGTATCGAACGGCTTCCCGCAGTACGTCGACGAGACGGTCAATCTCGCGCTCCGTATTATAAAAATAAAAGCTCGCCCGCGCTGTCGCTTGCAGCCCGAGCTTTCGCATCAGAGGCTGGTTGCAATGGTGGCCGCCTCTCATCGCTACACCGAACTGGTCGGCGTAGGCCACAAGATCGTGGGCATGAATTGTTCCCAATTGGAAACTGACCAACCCGGCTCGCTCGCCCTTCGGACCGAGGATTCGAATCGCGGGCAAAGTCGAAAGCTTTTCGTAGGCCAGTCGCCCAAGATGATGGTCCGAGGCTTGAATGGCGGTCCGTCCGATCTTTTCCAGATAATCCAATGCAGACGCCAGACCCACCGCTCCCGCAATATGAGGCGTCCCGGCTTCAAAACGGTGCGGCCCCAATTTCCATTCGGCCGACTCATAGGTTACCCTGGAAATCATTTCTCCACCGAATTGATAGGGCTCTAAATCGGCGAGCAGTTTAGGATCGCCGTATAGAACGCCGATACCGGTCGGACCACAGCATTTGTGCCCGGAAAAGACCAGAAAATCGCATCCGAGTTCCTGAACGTTAATTCGCGCATGGCCCGCGCTCTGTGCCGCATCCACGAGCGTAACAACTCCGTGCCGTCGAGCTGCCGCACAAATCTCTTTCACCGGATTGATGCATCCGAGCGAATTGGAGATATGCGTGAAGGCAAGCAGTCGAACCGGGTTCTCCTTCAGCCGTTGTTCCAGAACGGACCAATCGACGGTCCCTTCGTCTCCTTGGATCGGAATGTATTGAAGGGAAGCACGCGTCCGTCGTGCGATCATCTGCCATGGAATCAGATTGGCGTGATGCTCCATCTCAGTGATCAAAATGATGTCTCCCGGTCTGAGATGTGCGGTTCCCCAGGAACTCGCGACAAGATTGATTCCTTCGGTCGTCCCCCGGGTAAAGATGATTGATTCGCTGGAAGCTGCGCCCAAAAAGCGCGCAGCGCGGGTGCGCGCATCCTCGTAAAGTTTCGTCGCGCGAGAGCTCAGGGCATGAATACCCCGGTGGACATTTGCGTGATCTTCCCGGTAATACCGCGCAATTTCGTCGATCACGCAGGCCGGATGCTGCGTGGACGCCGCATTGTCCAGGTAGACGAGTGGAAATCCGTTCACCTTCTGATCCAGGATCGGGAAGTCGCCTCGACACTCGCGGGCCAAAATATCGATCGCCACATCGGATCTTCCACCCGCCCGCTCCGGGTTGCAACTGAGGCAAGTCCTTTAACAAAGTTTCGTCGGACAATGGTTTGGCGCGAGAATTCACAAACCAAGGCCCTCGGGAGGTCTTTGCACTGTCGAATGCGCATCGGAACCGGTATTTGTGTATTTCGTTTCCACTGTTACAATGCGCCGAGCAATGAACACATCTGAAGCGATGGATCCAATTTCCCTCGGATTGCCGCACCGGCCGCCGTTCATTTTTGTTGAATCTGTCGAAAAGCTCGAGATCGGGCTTGCTGGCACAATGCTCTAAGACGTTTCGAAGAAGTGAATCTTTCTTCGAGGGCCATTTTCCCGGGAATGCAATTGTGCCCGGCGTACTCCTAGTTGAAGGAATGGCTCAGACCGCTGGGCTAGCGGTGGGGGGCCCGGGAAAATGTTTTTGCTTGCGGCAATTCGATCCATGAAATTTTTGCGTCCAGTTCGCCCTGAGGAACCGATGGGTTTCAGCGCCCGCAAATTGGGTAATGTGGGTGAACTTGTTCAATGCGCCGTCGAAGCTCGGGTTGGACAGCATCTGGTTGCGGAAGGCCAAATAATTCTCACGGAGGTATCGCCGCCTTGAATGATCGCACGGCCTCGATTTTTCCATTCGGGAGATCGTTGCTAGCCGGAATTCGCAACGCGCGTGCCACTCGCCGATCGGGGTCCGCATCTCGAAAATGAACGAAATGAGGCAAAAAGATATCCAACTACGGAGTTAACAATGAAGAAAATCGCTATTGCTCTTTATGTGGGTTTGTTGGCCGGGTTGCCGGCGGCACCCGTTCGTGCGCAGCTGGTTGCGGCCAAACAGGGCCAACAACTTCCGGCGCTCGCCCTAAATTACATGGGTAAGCAACCTGAACTCGCTGGCAAACCTCTCCTCGTAGAGTTTTGGGCAACCTGGTGCCCTCCCTGCCGGAAGAGCATCCCACACCTCAACCAGATCTACGCCAAGTACAAAGCCCAGGGATTGCAGATCGTTGGAATCACGGACGAGGATGAGACTACCGTCAAGAAATTTCAAAAGCAGATTCCGATGGATTACAATGTGGCGATCAACACGCCGGGATCGATCTACGAGCAGTTTGGAATAAAGGCTATTCCAACCGCTTTTCTGGTCGATAAAAGCGGCAAAATCGTCTGGACCGGTCATCCAATGGAGCTGAGCGAAACTGAAATTCAATCGGTTTTGAACTAATTGTCCACCTTTGCACCGGCGGATCTATTGAAGAAATGGATTGTTTCGTCGCTCTTCGCCGATGGTCGTTCGGGGTCCATGCCCCGGCAATACCAAGGTTTTGTCCGGCAAGGTAAGTAACTTTTCGCGAATGCCGCGGATCAGCAATTGATGATCGGCTCCCGGGAAATCTGTCCGGCCTATGCTCCCGGCGAAAAGTACATCGCCATCGAAGACGATCTCGTCGCCGGCTGAGTAGAAGCAAAGGCTCCCGGGACAATGACCAGGAACAAGAAGAACACGAAAAGGTATGCCGCAAAGATCGATTCCAGGCGTTTCCCCGATCAAAAAATCGGGCTGTACAGGTTCCGCTTCCAAGAAAAAACCTCTCTTTTTGAAAAAATCAGGATCGGTCATGAGAGGAATACCGTCTTCATGAAAAGCGACCTGGCATTTGCATGCCCGCTTGATTTTAGCCGCATCATCGAAATGGTCAGGGTGACCGTGCGTCAGCAGCAGCAGATCGAGTCTTACTCCCAGATCCCGGATCCAATCCGCCGACCCGGTGGGAGCGTCAATCAATATGTTTCCTCCCGGCGTCCCAATCAGGTAGGCGTTGGTGTCGAAAATACCGCCAATAAAAGTTTGAAAGTGGAGCATAGTGAATAGAGATTCCGAAGTTTGGAATAAATCAGACTTTTGGCTTAATGCCTGAACTCTGGCACCGTTGTGTCAAAGTGCACCTGGTCGACGCATGAAAACTATTAGTATTGCTGCTGCCGCAGTTTTGTTGCTTTTCAACTCAACATTCGTATTTGGGGACGATAAGCCAAACTCGGCTGACCCGCGCCAAGTCGCTATCACAGTGGGCCGCCTCCTGGAACAGGGCCATTATAGTCGACAGAAACTCGACGCCGAAATGTCGAAGCGGATTTTGCAAACCTATCTTCAGGGCCTGGATTATAACAGACTGTTTTTCACGCAGGAGGATGTCGATCAATTCACCCAGAAATACGGGGCAACTCTGGGTGATAGCATCTTGCTCGGGGATCTGCAGCCGGCAAAGGAAATCTACAGCGTCTTCAAGGTCCGGGTGGAAGATCGCACTGCGAAAATCCACCAACTCCTGAAAAAGGACTATACCTTCAAGAGCAGCAGAACGGTTGCCCTGGACCGGCGAAAAGAACCGTGGCCAGCTAATATGGCGGAGGCCGATGCCCTCTGGAAGGACCGGGTCGAGGGGGAGTTGCTCCAGGAAAAACTGAATAAGTTTGCAGTCGATCCCGGCCCGAAGGTCGTTGCCCGAAGATACGATCAGCTCCTGAAAAGCGTCGAAGAGCGGGATAACGAAGATCTCGTGCAGGTCTTTTTGAACGCTGTTGCGCAATCGTACGATCCCCACTCGGAATATCTTGGACGCTCCGATCTCGAGAGCTTCGAGATCAATATGCGACTCTCTTTGACTGGTATTGGCGCCGAATTGCGCTCCGACGACGGGTACGCAAAAGTCCAAAGACTCCTGCCTGGAGGTCCTGCGCAGATGAGCGGCAAAATGACGGTGGGCGACAGGATAGCCGCCGTTGCCCAAGGCAAAGATGCGTTTGTCGACACCGTAGACATGAAGCTCGACAAAGTCGTCGAAATGATTCGGGGCAGGAAAGGGACGGTCGTCCGCCTCCAGCTTATCCCTTCTAACGCGAATGATCCCTCGAAGCGCAAGGTGGTTGAGCTAGTCCGCGATAACGTGAAATTGACGGAACAGGAGGCAAAGGCTGAAATTATCGAGAAGGATTTGCCGGACGGATCAATTCAGAAGCTGGGTTGGATCACGTTGCCGTCGTTCTATCAGGACATGGAAAAATCGCGCACCGGCAAGAGCACCTCACGCGACGTCGCGGCTCTATTGAAGCGCTTGGAGCAGGAGCAGATTCAAGGATTGGTTGTCGATTTAAGAAAGGACGGTGGCGGCTCACTCGACGAGGCCATCAAAATGAGCGGATTGTTTATCAATCAAGGCCCTGTCGTTCAGGTTAAGGATGCAAACGGCGATATCGATGTCTTGAAGGATCGAGAAGGGAACGCCTTGTACGGCGGCCCGATGATTGTTCTTGTGAACAAGCTGAGTGCTTCTGCCAGTGAAATCTTTGCTGCAGCCATGCAAGATTACGGTAGAGCTCTGATTGTCGGGGACTCCAGTACATTCGGCAAAGGCACAGTTCAAACCATGCTGGAACTAGGTCGATTCATGCCGATGCTTGGTGGGAATGCTTCCAACGATGCCGGCGCGTTAAAGCTGACCGTTCAAAAGTTCTATCGTGTGGCAGGGGGATCGACCCAGCTCCGAGGCGTTGTGTCGGACGTTAGGCTTCCTTCTCTCACTGACAACAACGAGTTTGGGGAAACCTCTTTGGAACATCCATTGGCATACGACGAGGTTGAACCAGCTCCGATCGATGTGGCCGCGAACCGGAAGCCACTTTTTGTCGACGAGTTACGCCAGCATTCCGCAACTCGCGTCAGTCAGGACCCACAGTTTCAAGATATTTCCGAGGATGTCCGCCAGTTGGATGAGAGGCTAAAGAGCAATCGACTGTCGCTCAACGAATCGGTCCGCCGCGATGAGATGGCGAAAGAAGCGAAGCAGAGAGAAAAAGAAGAAGCAGACCGCAAGAAGGCGGAGACCGATGATCATGACAAGATTTTCGAGTTGACGCTGGCTGACGTGGACAAACCCCAGCTCAAGCTGGCCGAACAGAAACCCGATCCCGCGCCCACTCCGAAATCGGCGAAAGCCAAGCCGACCGCAGTCCAGCGACAATCCGGTTGAGGCCGCGCTTGACGACGATGACTCGACGAGCCTGGCAGACAGCGATCCAGGTAAACGAGAGACGCTGAGTATTCTGTCGGATCTGATCGATCTGGGGAAATCGCCCCGGACAGTCGGACGGTAATTGAGGCGAGAAGCCAGGAGAGGCAGCTTTCCGGACTACCTGGCGGCAAAGCTCTGTGTAAGCCGGTTTTGCCAGAGGTCCCGGTTCAGGCTTCGTCCTACCCAGAGCGGACCAGGACGTTCGTCGCTATTATTTTTGCGGGCGTCAGATATTTGCCTTCTGAACTCCTGCAACTCCTGATTCCTGACTCCTGGCTAGACGGCTCCGCGGGCGTCGCTGTGATAATTCGCCAGAGCCACAGCTTCTGAGAGATCGATTGTGCCGTCGAACAGGGCCCTCCCAATGATCAGACCGTACAGGCGCGGCATCGCAGCGAGCTGCTTAATGTGTTCGAGGGTCGCCACGCCTCCGCTGGAGACAACATTGCAATGTGTGCTGTCCAGAATTTTCTCCAGAACCGGAAAATTCGGCCCGATCAACGTTCCGTCGGTCGCGATATCCGTAAAAATGATCGTCCCGACCCCCAACTTCTCAACCATTCGAATAAAATCGAGAACGTTGATTGAAGTAACCTCGGTCCATCCTCTGACCGCCACATGACCGTTTAGCGCATCGACGCTCACCGCGATTTTATCTCCACCGAAACGGTTCACCAGATTCTCGAGAAAAATGGGGCTGTCCACCGCGCCGGTTCCGAGCACGACCCTCGAAACACCGGCTTCGATAAAAGAAGTCGCGGCTTCCAGGGACCGTATTCCGCCCCCGACCTGCACTGGAATGTTGAGGGTTCGGACGAGCCGTTTGATCATTTGGATATTTCGAGGCTCGCCGGTGAAGGCCGCATTGAGGTCTACCACATGCAGGCAGTTTCCACCTTCCTCCTCCCAGCGTCTGGCAAACCCCAAGGGGTCGTCCGAATACACCGTCTTATCTGCGAGTTTCCCTTCTCGTAAACGCACCACCTGCCCGTCTAGCAGGTCGATCGCCGGTAATATGATCATGCTAGTGAACTAACAAACTGTCGCAGAATTGCCAATCCGTTCTCCTGACTTTTCTCGGGATGAAACTGGGTGGCCAACAAACTTTCCGTCACAACCGCTGCAGCAAACTCTTCGCCATACTCTGCCGTCGCAGCAATGATGGACCTGTTTTCAGGAACCGGATAGTAGGAATGAACAAAATAAACGAAGGGGTCGCTCGGCAATTCCGGGAACCGTTCATACGCTGCCATTGTCCAGGTGAGCCGATTCCAGCCGATCTGAGGCACTTTGAGATCGGCGGCCCGGAATCGTTGCACCGCGCCTTCGAACAACCCGAGGCCTTCGACTCCGGGTGATTCCTCGCTCGCTTGAAACAAGAGCTGGTAACCGAGACAAATACCAAGAAACTTTTTCTGACTCCCTAACCAATCCCGGAGCGGCCGAAATAGCCCGCGTTCCTGCAGATGACGCACCGAATCCCCAAACGAACCAACTCCCGGAAGAACCAGGGCATCGAACCCGCCAGGAATCGGACCCGACACAATCTGTTGAGGTTCAGCTCCTACGGCCTGGAGGGCCTTCGCGACACTGCGCAGATTGCCGGACCCGTAGTCGATCAATCCAATTCTTGCGCGTGCCGTCACAAGGTCCCTTTTGAGCTGGGAATGCCTCCAACTCGACTGTCTATCTGGCAAGATTGATCCAGCGCTTTCGCCAGACCCTTGAAAATTCCCTCCGCCATATGGTGGCTGTTCCGGCCGCGCAGGACGTCGACGTGCAGATTCAGATTGGCATTGGAACTGAACGCTCGCAAAAACTCTTCCACGAGTTCGAAGCCAAACCGCCCGATTGATGCCGCGCTCTCTGGCGACTGATAATGCAGATAGGACCTGCCGCTCAAATCGATCGCGATCTGGACGAGCGTTTCATCCATTGGCAGGAGGGCCCATCCGTAACGCCTGGTTCCTGCTTTATTGCCGAGGGCCTGCGCGAGACATTTGCCGAGAACGATTGCCGTATCTTCGACGCTGTGGTGATAGTCCACCTCCAAATCTCCACGCACGTCGACCTTGAGGTCGAACAAGCTGTGTTTGCTGAACAGAGTCAGCATATGATCGAAGAAAGGGATACCAGTCTGGATGGAAGAAGCGCCGCAGCCATCGATCAGGAGGTCGACAGAGACATAAGTTTCCGCTGTCTCCCGCTGCATGTAAGCGCGCCGATTTTCAGTCATTGGACGAAAAAGATAGCACAACATTCTCTGCCCGACCAAGACGGGAATCAACGTTGAAGAAATGTCAGCAAAGGCTTGCATTGGTCAGAAATGTAAGTAAGTACTTACATGCGAGCTTTAATACCTTCTCTCGAACCTAAGCGTCCGAGCGTTTCTTCCGCTGATGGAACGCGTGAGCGGCTCCTGGATGCCGCTGCGCAAACCTTCTCCACGGATGGTATCCGGGGGGCGACGACGCGCGAAATCGCCCGAAAAGCGGGTGTTAACGAGGTTACGCTGTTCCGGCATTTCAAAAGCAAAGAACAGCTTTTGCGCGCCGTTTTGCAACGCGGGCTGGCGTCCGAGGTTGCTATCATTGAGCAGCATTCTTCCTGGAAAGAGAACCTGCGGGAGAGCATGGGACAATATGCCCGGCACTACTATTCCCATATGGAAAAGAAGAAAGGCATTGCCCGCGCTTTTCTGGCCGAGGCGCAAGTATTGCCCAAGTCGATGCAGACGATGATTGCCGATGTGATTCGGCCGGTCCGCGAACGCCTGGTCCTCATTCTCGCCGATGCACAGCGAGCAGGCGTGGTCCGGGATGATCTGAACATTGAGTGCGCACTCGACGCCTTCAAGAACACTCTTTATGCCGGGATGTTGCGCCAGGGCGCATATCTCCCGCGTAATTACACCACGGACGCGTACATCTCGACCGTCGTCGACATCTTTGTACGTGGAATCGAAACGTCCGCCAATTGAAACCCTGGAAAATCTTATGGCACAGCAAGTTGAATTAGCGCCCCCGAGAGTGCGGCCGGAATTGCGCGACGGCAGGGGAGTTCGCTCGCCCGACAGCGCAAGAAGCAGCTATTCAGCTGGGCGCGTGGTTGCGACGCTTGGCGTGGCTCTTTTATTCGCGGCCGGGGTGATCGTCGGCTTCCTCTACCTTGTCAATTCCGCGGCTTACCAGTCCACGGACGACGCCTTCATTGACGGGCATATTATCCCTGTCTCAGCCAAAGTCGCCGGACGCGTCCAATCGGTCTACGTGATTGATAACCAGACGGTGAAGAAAGGAGATCCGGTGGTTGAACTGGATCCGCGCGATTTGGACGCCGCAATGCGCCAGAAGGCTGCTGCTCTGCAAAGCTCTCAAGCGCAGGCTGAGGCTGCGCAGGCGGCACTTCAAGAGGCGATAGCTCACGTCAAGACGTTGCAAGCGACCGTCGAGTCAGATCGAGCGACCGCTGCGGCTGACGCTGCGCAGAACGATAAGGCGCAGAGCGATTTCAAGCGTTACGAGGACCTCTACCGAACAAAGGTGGTTTCGCCGCAGGATGTCGACCAGTTCCGTGCCACAGCAAAATCTGCTCAGGCGACGTTAGACGCGGCTGACAAGAAGGCGCTGAGTGACGAAGCACAGGTAGACGAAGCGCGCGCCCAGGTAGACGCCTACGCAGGCCTGGTCCAGGCCGTTAACGCGCAGATCAAGGAATCCGATGCCAATCTCGCAACGGCGAAATTGAACCAATCCTACACCCGGATTCTGGCACCTGAGTCAGGCTGGGTGACCCAAAAGTCGGTGGAACCCGGAGAATACGTTCAAGCCGGGCAAAATTTGTTCGCCCTGGTCCCGCAAGACGTCTGGGTCACAGCGAATTTCAAGGAGGATCAGATCCGGCGGATGCATCCCGGACAGCCGGTCGAAATTTTGGTGGATGCGTTGCACGGCCAGAAATTCCGCGGGCATATCGACAGCATCCAGGCTGGCAGCGGAGCTCGTTTTAGTTTACTCCCGCCTCAGAATGCGACGGGCAACTACGTGAAGGTGGTTCAGCGTGTTCCGGTCAAGATCCTGTTCGACGAACCGCTAAACACCGGGACCGGATTGCCGCTGGGACCGGGTGAATCGGTCGTTCCGTCCGTAGAAGTTTCAAGCCCCAATTTCTCTCCCGTCGCGGTCGGGATCGCTTTTGTGGTGTTGGCGGTCGGCATCATTTTCATCATTCGCCGGGGATTAGGGCGCAAGCCTAAGGCTTCGGAGGTTCCAATCTCGGATTAAATTTTGCCGGCGCGTTAAGGCAACTGCATCGATGTCATCGCCGTCTTTTGCGGGGGAGAAACCACCGGTCAATCCGTGGTTCATCGCTTTCGCAGTGATGCTTGCGACGTTCATGGAGGTTTTGGATACCTCGGTTGCCAACGTGGCGCTGAATCACATTGCGGGTAACCTTTCGGCCAGCACTGATGAAGCAACATGGGTTTTGACAAGTTATCTTGTCTCCAACGCGATTGTGTTGCCGGCAACCGGCTGGCTAAGCCGGTTCTTTGGTCGGAAAAGGTTTCTGATCACTTGTATCGTGATCTTTACTCTCTCCTCCGCACTATGCGGTTTAGCCACCAGCCTCGGCATGCTCATTCTGGCGCGGATTGTCCAAGGCATCGGGGGGGGAGCGCTGCAACCCATCGCCCAAACCGTTCTTCTGGAAAGTTTTCCGAAGGAAAAACGGGGTACCGCGATGTCAGTCTACGCGATCGGCGTGGTCGTTGCGCCGATCTTGGGACCGACCCTGGGCGGATGGTTAACTGACAATTACTCCTGGCGCTGGGTATTTTATATCAATATTCCGATCGGGATTCTGGCTGTAATTCTCTGCTCGATTCTGCTGGAAGACCCGGCCTACCTCAAAGAGTCCCGGCCCGGCAGGATCGATTTTGTCGGGTTCGCGTTGTTGACCATCTGGATAGGGTGTCTCCAGGTCATGCTCGACAAAGGCCAGGACGCAGACTGGCTGTATTCAAACTTAATTCGACTCCTTGCTGGTGGCGCCGTGGTCGGATTCTGCGCGTTCATCGCCTGGGAACTACGGGTTGAACACCCGATCGTAAACCTGCGAATCCTGCGGAACGGCAATCTTGCCATCGGTTCTCTTTTGTTATTCTTGGTCGGCGCAATTCTCTACGGAACAACCGCGATTCTGCCTCTCTTCCTTCAGAACCTTGTTTCCTACACTTCCTTCAACGCCGGTCTGGTGATGAGTCCCCGTGGTTTTGGGGCAATTCTTGGCAGTATTATTTCCGGCCGGATTCTCGCAAACCCGAAGATCGACGGACGGGCCTGGATTGGGGGCGGGTTCGCGATCCTGGCATTGTCGATGTACATGTTCGGCAATCTCACGACCGAGATTGCTCCACGAAACATTATCTGGCCGATCGTCATCAGCGGTTTTTCGATTACCTGTATCTTCGTGCCGATGACGACCTTTTCGATGGCGACGATCTCGCGTGAAAATATGGGCGAGGCGAGTGGACTGACAAATCTGCTTCGAAACCTTGGAGGTAGCGTCGGGATCTCAGCGATCACCACCATGGTGGCCCGAGGCACACAAACCCATCAATCCCTCATGGTCGGCCAGCTGAGTCAGTACAACCCGATCTTCAACGAACAGATTGCCAAAATGCAAACGGCCCTCACGCCGCAAGTCGGTTCAGTGGCCGCTCATAGCCAGGCGTACGGAATGGCCTATCAAACACTATTGCAGCAATCCGCGCTCGGGTCGTACGTGGATCAGTTTCGGCTGCTGGTGATCGTTTGCTTGCTTTGTGTCCCGCTGGTGTTCCTGTTCAAAAAGCCTGCTCGCCCCCCTGGGCGCGCAGATCTTGCCGCCGCACATTGATTGGGACAGAAGACAGAAGTTACAGAATGGGACGGCGCTTTCCGGTCTGTAGATGGTGATTCATCCGTTTCCAGAGAGCCGCAGCTCGCTGCGGCTGGCCAGACGCAACCTGAATCGTCGCCCGCGAGGAATTACCCGAAGGATCGGCTGTTTCTTATTTCCAAACCGACAACTCAGTTTCTCGGAGTTAGCGCACCGGTTTTAATTCCACTCGTTTTTCTGGTGATCTGGTCCGCGCTTCTCGGCTGGTGGCGGTAGGGGGATCGAGAACGAGAACGACGACGAGCACGAGAACGATGGAGGCGGAGGTGAAAAGCGGGTCGCTGTGGGAGAACAGACGTGAACGAAGGCAGCGACGCGTGCTTTTGCTGATATCCAGTGAACTACTCGAGAACGATAATGAGCACGAGCACGATTGAAGGGGGGCACGATAATCTTGCTCTGCGCTTGAGTGGATGGCGGCGTGATGGCAGGGGACGCGAATTGGACAGGTCCGCGCTTCTGGGCTGATGGCAGTAGGGGATCGAGAACGAGCACGAGAACGATGGAGGCGAGGGGGCTCGAAAGACATCGAGAACGAGAACAACGATTCCCAGGATGTCAGCAAATGCACCCGTCATTGCTCTCGTTCACGTCCGTTCTCCCAGCGACCCGCTTTTGACCAGCAACGGTCAAAGCTCGATAACGAGCACGACGACGAGAACGAGAACGATTCGGGGACTGTAGCAATGGATGAGATCGATCGAATTACAATCGTTATTTACATACATATAAAAAATATGTTATTATAACTTAATGGAACCCCTCTTTGATCACGAAAAACTCGACGTTTATTGTGTCGAGCTCCATTTTACCGCTTGGATCGGCGACTTTTTGTCGGATGTCTCCGGATCGAAGGGGCAACATCGACGCGAGTTGGTTGAACAACTTGACCGTGCAAGCCTTTCCATGCTTCTCAACACGGCCGAGGGAAACGGTAAACGTCACGGCCGCCACCGCGCCAAATTTTTTGACGACGCCCGTGGCTCGGCTTTTGAGTGCGCCGCCTGCCTTGACGCGTCGGTCGCCAGATCTTTGGTCTCAGCTGACCGCACTCGCCCCGGCAAAGAAATGCTCGCGCGGATCGTAGCGATGCTCACCCGCCTGATCGACCGCTTCGACAGGGATGAACCGCCCATCCGCAAGGACTAATTTTCCCAATCGTCCTAGTCGATAACGAGCACGAGCGCGATAACGAGCACGATTGGAAGGACACGTGATAATCTTGCTTTGCGCCTGAGCTTGGTGGGCGTGATGGCAGGGGACGCGGATTGGACAGGTCCGCGTTTCGGGGCTGGTGGCGGTAGGGGATCGAGAACGGTAACGAGCACGAGGACGATCGGGAAAGTTAGTCCTTGCGGATGGGCGGTTCATCCCTGTAGAAGCGGGCGATCAGGCGGGTGAGCATTGCTACGATGCGCGCTTGCATTTCTTTGCCGGCTTCGCTCCCCGAATCGTTCTCGTTCTCGTCGTCGTGCTCGTTATCGAGCTTTGAAGATTCACATCGTTCGCAGTTGGCGATGCAGGCTCAGCAGAAGGCAAAGAAGAAAGAGCAAGGTGAACCCGTTAATTATGCAGGAATTGAAGACAAATATGTTCAGCTTTTGGCCGAAGTAATTCTTTTCCGGACCGAAAAACACATTCCGCGCTTCTGACGTATAATCCTTCTGCTTCATTTGTGCGTCGGTGAGCATGTCGGTGATTTTTTGATTCTGAAAAAGCTGTTCTGCCGTCACCTGGTCACTCTCCGAATCAAATTCTTTGCGGTTCAGTTGGCCACCGGCGATGATCTTATCGATCTCGTGCATTTTCTGATTCACCTGACCGGGGTTTTCTCCGGCGAGTCCGGAAAGAATCGCCAATGTTTCCTTCAGATCATCCAACCGGTCGCTCTGCGCCGCCGTTAAATCCTTCTGTTTGGCCAACTGTTCGATCTCTTCGGTGAGAATATCCTGCCGACGCGTGAAGGGATTCAGTTTGGCCTGCGCCACAACCATGGCCTCGTAGGACCAGCGCATCGGGATGAACTGGCAGACAAACGGGACTTCGACATCTTTCGGTTTCATCCGCTCATCAGCCGGTTGCTGAATCTTTGCTGCACGATCTCGGGTGAGCACATAAAGAAAATCCAGATTCCGGTTCATTTCCTCGTATTTGATCAGCGCTCCACCCAGAATGATTTGAGGAATAAGGACGAGCGGCACGATGTTAGCCGCTGTCTTCGCGTCATTCACCAGAGAAGAGATCAGCAGTCCGCCTGCGACTCCACCCACCGCCGTGGTTCCCATGAACCAGAGATACGGCCAGAACATCCCGCGAACTTCGAGAATTGCATCGCCGATCAGAAGAAAGAGCACGCACTGGACGACCGCGAACAACGATAAGCTGAAAAATTTTGAAAGCACATAATAAGGGAGATGAATATTCAAATTTCTCTCCCGCTCAAGGATTGCGCGGTCCCGGATGATATCATCGCAGCTGTTCGTCAACCCCAGAAACATCGCCACTACGAGTGCCAGAAACAGATAGGTTGGAATATGGAAGGCCGAAGCGAAGTCGTACTTTGAATTCTCGGCGTATCTCAGTACGAAGCCTATCAATGCCGCCAGGAGCGGCGCTTCAAAAATGGTGGTCCAAAGATTTGTCCGATTGCGCAGCTTACTGACAAATGCCCGTTTCAGAATGGTGTCGAGGCGAACCCACTCGTCGCGCCAGCGCGTCGCCTCTTTCTTGTCGCTTGGAAGCGGGAGAACCGTCGTAGGCTCCTGTTTCAGGGAAATCTGGCGCATTTCCTGGATGAGCCGGAAAGACTCATACTTGTCTCGCCAATAATCGGGGGAATATCTTCTGGCCGGGACGAGCTGCCCTTTGGTGTTCTCTTCGTAAATGATATCGCCGCTCAGATCGCGCAGCGGTGTCTCCAGGACGTCGAAAATAAATTCAGGGCGAGTTGTGCCGCACGAGGGGCAACCGCCAAGCTCGGTCCCGAACTGCTGCTCGTGTTCCGCCGTCGCAAAATACTGCAGCGTTTCCTGAGGTGTTCCGAAAAAGACCAGCCGGCCGCCTTTATCAAGCAAGACTGCCTTGTTGAACATCTGGAAGATCTTCGAAGTTGGCGTGTGGATGGTTACCAGGACAATCTTATTGTGAGAAAGGCTCCTGATGATCTCGATGACGTGCTCCGAATCTTTGGACGACAGTCCGGACGTCGGCTCGTCGAAAAGGTAGACATCGGCCGAGCTGATCATATCCAATCCTATGTTCAGCCGTTTTCGTTCGCCGCCGCTAAGATATTTTTTGACGGAACTGCCAACCACGCTGTCCCGGCGCTCTGAAAGCCCAAGCTCGATCAACTTGCTATCGATCCTGCGCAGGCGATCTCTCGCGGTGAGGTGCGGAGAACGAATCGCCGCAGCGTAATCGAGGTTTTCCAGGATGGTCAGGTGCTCATCAAACGCGTCGTCCTGAGGAATGTAGGCAACGTATCCCCGCAATGTTTCGAGATTGTTGTTATAAAGCGACTGCCCGTTGAGCAGGATCGCGCCGTTTGTCGGTTGACCCTGTCCACAGATGGCTTTGAGCAACGTGCTTTTTCCCGAACCGCTGGCCCCCATCACGCAGACCATCTCGCCTCGGGTCACCTGGAAGGAGATCCCGTCCAGGGCTACATCACCAGTCTTGAAACGGAGCGAGAGATCTCGGACATCAAGGCGCCGGATGATGTTGCGTTCTTCTTCGATGATTCGTTCGGAAAAATCGCAGCGCAGAATCTGCCCGGTATCGATGCGGATTGTATCACCATCGATCAGATCGGCCGAATTGCGGACGATCGTTTCACCGACCATGATTGGGCGATCCGCCTGGAGAACCTCCAGCGTTCCGACTCTCCGTTCGTAGTCGCACGATATTTTCAACAGAACTTCGCCGCTGGTGCCGGGACTCAGCAAAATGTCATCTTCCTGAAGCAACGAGGTATTGTTGGAGACCAGATACTCCGATTTCGACGTTTTGAGCTGGAAACGTCCCCCCATCGCGCGGGCGCCGCGACGGAGATCGACCAATGGGAGCAGCATCCCGTTTCCGAAGATGATCCGGTCTTCCAGGTTGCCCGAAACGGTCGTGCCGGACTTCAGATCGATCCCGTTGAGCGTGGCCGCCACATTCTTAAGAGCTTTCACCTGGATCTTCAGGCCAAACTGAACCTCCAGACTGCTATCCCGGCTTCTGGATTTTTCGAGTTGTACCTCGTCGGTCGGCGCCACCTTTACGAAAATGTGCGGGAGGGAAACATTCTTCTTGGCGTTAAAATAGAAGATGAGGTCCTGGTGGCTGATGACCTGTTCGTCTACGAGGAGGCGCTGACCGGGGTAGATCCGGCAAAATTCGCCAGGTGCTAAAGCTCGTCCTCGAACCATCACCGGCCGGGAACTCAGATTCTTGAAAAGGATCAGCTCTTGGTACCGATAGGCCATGAGCCGCTCGTCGCGGCCCAACTCCTTCAGCTGCACGTCCGCTGTGGGCTCTGAGCCCAGAAGGATCGATTCGAGAGGCGATGTTCCTTTCTGGTAGACAGAAGGATCCGCGGTATCTGCCGCATTCAGCTGGTAGACAATATCGATTGCCTGGGCAGCCATTCCCAATTGAGACATGAATGAATAGTAAGCAATGACCTGTTCCTGTTGCATCCCGGCTTTGGCGATCAGATCATACAACTGGACGCCCAGCATGATCTTGCGATCCTGAGGCATTTCTTCCGCGAGCCGCTTCGCCATGTGCCCAAGGTCTTGTTGCTCCTTCAGGGCTTTCTGAAACAACGCCCGAAGATCGGAGTAAACCGCCTCGGGATAATCGTATCGCAAGAAGCCCAAGCTGGAATCGAGTTCGTCCTCCAGAATTCTTCCGTCGACCTTCGTGAATCCTGCCAATACCTGGATCAGCAGCGGCAGAAGATTGCGGTCGTCGGATTGCCTGCGTCGTTTTCGAGTCAGGCGCCGGAAAGTCGACGAAGCGAAATCCCGCGCTTTTCGCGCGAGTTGGTTCGACTTCTGAACCGGCGCATCCAGGACTTGAGGCATGACGGGATCGAGACTAACTTCTGTTCGAAGCAGAAGCAAACAGCCTCTGTTTCCTTGCCCGGAGCGTCGATTTCCTCTACAATAACCCGGTTGCTAAACAAAGTTCAGGTATGGCCTTGCTTTCAAGCTTCAACGAGGATCGCCCTGTTACCTATTTCAGGGGACACCCCATCTATTGTGCGACGATTCTTACCGTCGCCTACGCGATCGGAGTTCTGGCCACTTTCCTAGCGAAAGCACTCGGCGGCTGGGAGACTATCGTTTCACTGCTTGCTTTTGACTCCGCTCATTCGATTCTCGGCGGCCAGATTTGGCAGATTTTCACCTACTCCTTCGTTGACATCCCGAACTTCTTCACCGTGATCGGGTTGCTCTTTCTTTATGTTTCTGCCGTGGAGATTGAAAAATACATCGGCAAAGCACGTTTCCTGACCCTGTACGGGGTTATTGTCCTGATCCCGGTAGTGAGTCTCACCGCTGTCGGGATGTTCATTAATTCTCCGATCCTTTTCTTTGGCCAGACCCAGATCATGATTGGCCTTTTTATCGCTTTTTGCACTTTGTATCCCGGTGTTCAATGGGGCGGGTTCCTGACCGCGAAATGGGTGGCGATCGCCAGCCTCGTGCTGTCTTCGGCGATCGACCTTTCCTCTTCCGCCTGGGTTTCGCTCGGCGAGCTTTGGTTGATCAGCGGATTTTCGTTTGGCTATATTCGATTTCTTCAGAGGGGCGGCGAATTGCCTTCCTTTCGCCTGCCGCTGCGGCGCAGACCAAAACTAAGGGTCGTTCAAAAACCAAAATCCCGTTCACGCCCTTCCACCATCGAAGTAGCCGGAAACGAAACAGCCGAGATCGACCCTCTGCTGGATAAGATCGCCAAGCACGGTCTGAGCAGTCTGACGTCGCAGGAGCGCGCTGCATTGGAGCGTGCTCGGGCAAAGCTGTTGGAAAAGGATCAGCGATAGGCCAGCATAGGCTGATATCAGCCTGCTCAGGAGTTGTCAGTGCCGGTGCCAGTCGGAAAAAGGGCGAGCAGTTCCTCAATGTTTTCCACGATCGAGGTGCAAAGGTTTTGGAATTTCGACCCCCTGATATTCGATCTGGCATCTCTTACACTGACACTGACACTGACACTGGCACTGAATGCCCGACTTGACGTATGAGTTCTCCAGTTGATCGATTGCGAAATATTGTGGCTCGACTTCGATCGCCGGAGGGTTGTCCCTGGGACCGCGAACAAACTCACCGCACCTTAAGACAACATCTGATCGAGGAGTGTTACGAATTGATCGATGCGATTGATGCCGGAGACGATAAGGAAATGAAGGAAGAACTCGGAGATCTGCTGTTGCAAGTCGTGTTGCACTCGCAGATGGCCTCAGAAGAAAATCGATTCGACATGGACGATGTCGCTACTGTCATCGCGGACAAACTGGTAAACCGGCATCCGCATGTTTTCGGAGAGACGCGATTGCCGGATAGTGAAGCGGTTCTCAGGCAGTGGGAGGTGATCAAGCGTGCTGAGAAACAAGAGCGTCGTTCGGCACTCGACGGGGTACCCAAATCACTGCCCGCGCTTGCGCGCGCCCAAAAGATGCAGACGAAAGCAGCCCGGGTCGGATTTGACTGGAACGAGGCTGCTGGGGCTTTGGCAAAAGTCAGGGAAGAACTCTACGAAATCGAATCGGCGCCGGAGATTCGTCTTCACGAAGAGCTGGGCGATCTGCTCTTTGCGGTGGTAAATTTCGCCCGCAAAAAGGAACTGGACGCCGAGCAACTTCTCAATCAGGCGACCGCGAAGTTCGGAGCCCGGTTCCAGGCGATGGAACGCCTGGCGGAAGATCTCGGGCTGGCGCTCAGCTCCCTCACGTTGCCGCAGATGGATCTGCTCTGGGAGAAGACAAAGGCCGCTGAACCTCAATCCGCGTCGCCTTCCTTGTTTGCAGACGCCGCCAGGCGCGTTAGCTTTACCGATGCCTGAAACACCATTTCCGTCGCCCGAAGAACTCCAGAAGAAGATCCAGGAGTTCATGAAGGCGAATTTCGGCGAGCAGGTCGCGGTCTCTGCGTTTACCCAGCAGTCCTCGACCGACGAGCCGCCGGGAGAACGGCAGGAATCAATCGATCCTTTTCAATTCAACGCGACACCGAAGCAGATCAAGGCGCACCTGGATCGTTTCGTCATCCAACAGGACGAAGCGAAGAAGACATTGTCCATTGCGGTCTGCGACCATTACAACCACGTCAATCGCATTTACAGGCTCGAAAAAGAAGACCCGGAAGCTGCCAGACGGATCGAATACAGCAAAGGAAACGTTCTGCTGCTTGGACCCACCGGCGTTGGAAAGACTTACCTGGTCAAGCATATCGCCGACCTGATCGGTGTTCCGTTCGTCAAAGCCGATGCGACGAAATTCAGCGAAACCGGTTACGTGGGAGGAGATGTCGAAGATCTCATTCGCGGCCTCGTGCAAAAAGCGGACGGCGACGTGGAAATTGCGCAATATGGCATTATCTACATCGATGAGATCGACAAGATCGCGACGAGCTCAAGCATAACCGGTCGCGACGTGAGCGGGCGCGGAGTCCAGACCACGCTCTTGAAATTGATGGAAGAAACGGAAGTGCCGTTGCGGAATCCGATGGATCTTCAATCTCAGCTCCAGTCCGCACTGGAGTTCCAACGCCGGGGTAAGGCCAAGAAAGAGGTCATTAATACTCGCCATATCCTGTTTATTTGCAGTGGCGCTTTTGATCGGCTGAAGGATCAGGTCGAACGACGTTTGCGCCGGGCGAGTATCGGCTTTGGCAACGCACCCGTTCCCTCCGATAGCGCCGAAGTACTATCTGCGGCGACCACACGGGATTTTATCGACTATGGGCTGGAGCCGGAGTTCATAGGGCGATTGCCGGTACGGGTGGTGTGCCACGAATTATCCGCGGAAGATTTGTTTGCAATTTTGAAGACCTCGGAGGGCAGTGTGATCCGGCAATACACGCGCGCATTCGAGGCGTTCGGCATCGATGCACGGTTTGACGATGCGGCACTGAGGGAGATTGCGCTTCAGGCTGCGGTGGAAAAGACCGGCGCCCGCGGCTTGGTCACCGTCTGTGATCGGTTGTTCCGAGATTTCAAATTCGAGCTGCCGGGTTTGGGCGTTCGCACGCTCGATATAAATTTTGACCTTGTCACCGATCCCGCAAAAGCATTGAAGCATCTTCTGGATCAGGCGCAGGCAGAAGCTGAGTTGAATCAGGCCGAGATGGTCCGACAATTCGCCTCCGTCTTTTCTCAGAAACATGGTGTCCAGTTCGAAATTGAAGAAGACGCAATTGTAAAAATCGTCGAGCGCGCAAGGGAGTCCGGAAGCAACGTCACTGATTTCTGCAACAATCTGTTCAAGGATTATCCCTATGGGCTCAAACTGTTGAGAGATCGGGATTCAAATTTGAAGTTCAAGGTGCCGGTCTCTGCGATTGAGAATCCAGATAAATTCCTGAGTGAGCGCGTTGTTGAGTTCTATCGGCAGGCTAAAGAGGCAGAGTCGTCTCGGCCAGCCTGACTCAACAGAAGAGGGCCCGATTCAAGTTCGAACCATGCCACGGATCGATTATCCTTCCCTGATCCAGGAGTTGATTCAGCAATTACGCCGCATGCCCGGGATCGGGCCGCGAAGCGCGGAGCGTATCGCACTCTGGATTGTCCAAAGAAAAGAGGCGCGTGCGGATCAGATTGCAGAAGCCATTTTAAAGACAGTCTCAGGGATTCGGTCTTGTGTCCGATGCGGGTTCTTTTCCGAGGCCGACCAATGCGCTATCTGCTCTGATCCGGAGCGTGATGCGCAAAGCTTGTGTGTGGTAGAACAGCCGACGGACATTCTTTCACTTGAGCGCAGCGGAGTGTTCCGGGGACTTTATCATTCTCTTGGAGGTCGACTATCGCCGTTGGATCATATTGGTCCCGAGGATCTACGAATCGATTCGCTGGTGCGCCGGGTGAAAGAGGATCAACTTCAGGAAGTGATATTTGCCCTCAGCCTTGACGTGGAAGGCGAAGCGACCCTCAGTTACCTCGGAGATCTGTTGCAACTGGAAGGAGTCAACGTTACCCGGATCGCCCAGGGATTACCGGCTGGGTCCGGCCTGGAGACCGCCGACGAACTGACGTTGGCGAGGGCATTCAGCGGACGGACGGCTTTCCAACGTTAACCGCAGTCCCAACAATTTTGTAAAAGTGCCTGAATCCTCCGAACGTGTTCTGGTTGCGATGTCCGGCGGAGTGGATAGCAGCGTTGCTGCGCTCCTTCTGCACAGACAAGGTCTGCCTGTCGAAGGCGCCTACATGAAGAATTGGATCAACGAGGAGAGCATCCTGGGAGATTGTCCATGGCAACAGGACATCGAAGATGCGCGGTTAGTCGCGGAAGCCTTACCAATACCGTTTCGAGTCGTCAACCTCATGCGGGAATATCGGGCAAGAGTTGTTGAATACCTCCTGAAAGGGTACCAGACCGGGATCACTCCAAATCCAGACGCGATGTGCAATCGAGAAATGAAGTTTGGGGTGTTCCTCGAACTGGCCAGAGCGGCCGGTTTTAACGCTGTCGCCACAGGACATTACGCCCGCCGCCTTCGCCAACCGGACGGTTCATGGGAAATTTTGGAGGGGGTCGACAAGAGTAAAGATCAATCCTATTTTCTTTCCCTGTTGCGGCAACGTCAGATCGCTGCGGCGCGATTTCCGGTCGGTGAATTGCACAAGGCCGAAGTCCGCAAAGTTGCCAGTGCCTCCAACCTGGTTACGGCCGGAAAAAAAGACAGTCAGGGGATCTGTTTCATCGGAGACATCAAGATGCGCGATTTTCTGCAGACTTTTGTCCCGGATAATCCTGGGCTTATTCGGACCCGGCAAGGTAAGAATCTTGGTCAGCATAAAGGACTGCACTTGTATACGCTCGGTCAGCGGAGAGGAGTCGGGGTGCCTTCCAACGCGCGGAACGAGGCGTACGTGGTTGTGGAGAAACGTTTTGCTTCCAATGAATTGATTGTTGCATTTGACCGCCTCGACACGGAGGGGCTGTACGCCCGCCGTTGCCGGATCGGGAGTATTTCATTCACCAATAGAACGCTGCCGGCGCACGCGAAGATTGCGGCGAAGCCCCGATACCGCGCGAAGGCAGCGCCTGTCTTGTTTGAAGCACTCGGGGAAGGATCAGGCGTTCTTGAATTTGACCAACCACAACGCGCGCTGACCCCGGGCCAGATTTGTGCTCTGTACGATGGCGAGCATCTGCTCGGAGGAGGGGTTTTCGAAGAGATTTTCTGATGTTGGAAAGTCGTTCATGCCGACGTTTCTGGCTGAAAAACTTCTAAATGATCAGCAAACTGTTTGTCCGGGACTTTCGTTGTTTCTCGAAACTGGAAATAGAATTTCACCCGGAATCTACCTGCATTATCGGTCGGAACGCCTCGGGAAAAACATCCCTCCTTGAGGCTGTGGCGGTTTTGACGCGTCTCCAATCGCCGAGGACCAATTCCCTGGCCCAACTGGTTCGCCTCGGCGCCAAGGGCCTCGTGACTGATGGCTTCGTTTCGGGGTATCATCTTCAGTTTTATTACAGCGCGAGCCGCCGGAAGCTCGCGCTGGATGCGGTAGAACAAAAGAGCTCGAATACCTACCTTGATGTGGCGAAAGTGGTCTACTTCGCCAATTCCGATATCGGTCTGATTCAGGGCGCCGGCGACACACGAAGAAGATTTCTCGATTTTGTCGGCAGCCAGTTGTTCAAAAATTATCGCGAGATCCTCCGGTCGTATGACAAGGCGCTCCATTCACGGAATCATTATCTGAAGATGGTCCCCGCTCGTCCGCGCGAGGTGAATGCCTATCGCAAACCTCTGTTGCAATTTGGTCTCCAACTGACGGCGCTGCGCGCCTTTCTACTGGAGCGCCTGGATCCGCATCTCATCGAAACGTTTGCGGCAATAAGCGATCGAAATGAAACGTTGAGATTGTGTTATCATCCGGGCGCGACAACCGATTTCGAGAAGGCTCTCCGCGAGTCGGAGGCGGAAGAGTTACGGCTGCGGATGACCGTTGTCGGCCCGCATCGAGATGATTTTCAACTTTTTGTGAACACCAAGCCAGCCGATCTGTTTGCCTCTGAAGGCCAGCAACGCACAGTCGCCATCGCTCTGAAATTGGCCCAGGCAAAGATTCTGGAACTGGAATTCAAAAAGCCGCCCCTGCTGCTGCTCGATGATGTTTTTGGTGAACTCGATCCAGTGCGACGAAACCGATTATTTTCGGCCCTCCCGTCTCGTGGGCAGCGTCTGGTGACGACGACGCACCTGGATTGGCTCGAATCACTACCTGCAGGAAAACTGTATCGGATCGCCGAGAGCTCGGTGGGAGATCGGGTACTGCAGACCGGGAGCTGACAACGGGACAGTGACTATTTGAGTGCCAGCTCCGCCTTCAACTCAAGCTCGGCCTTCAACTCAAGCTCGGCCTGTACCCAGTCAGAGGTTTCATTACCCGGGACTCCCAAGCTTTTGCGTCGTTCCCCGATAAAGTAGGCACGGAGCTGAACCTGCTCATAGCTCGGTTCCTTTGCTTTACTGGAGCGAACTGGGCGTTTCACGGTTTCAGCGTCGCTACTCTTGGGTGCCGTTGGCTTTTCCGCTACTGGCGCTGCGGGGATTTCCTTTGCGGGCAGTGCCACCGTCTTGGACTTCTTGACGCTTCGCTTTTCCTTTGCGACCTTTTTCGATTTCTCTTGGCGTTCCATCTTTCCGCTTATTCCTTGTTAATAATTTCCCAATGATCGATGTGGCGCATATTAGTGAGAAACTCCACACAGTAAACCGAAAAAACTGGATTATTGATCAGATAGTGGAAATTACCGCACCAAATCAACCGGACCGTGACTGCTAACTCTTTCAATTTGAACAGCTTCTTTAGAAAACGTTCTGATCACGTTCGGGTGAAGATTTGTGGGGTCAAAAACGAGGCCGACGCAATCGCTGCGATCGAATGTGGAGCGGACGCTTTGGGTTTCAATTTGTATCCGGGATCGAAGCGGTACATTCAATGGCAAAAGGAAGCAGCGTGGATCCGCCGGTTGCCTGTCGAGGTCTCGCGGATCGCTCTGATCGTCAATTCGACGGTGGATGAGGCTTGTCAATTGCTAGAGACGGATCTGTTCGACGGCCTGCAGCTTCACGGAGAAGAGTCCAAAGAATTCTGCGAATCATTGGTGAAGTGCCGCAAGCCGGTGGTCAAAGCGGTCCGTTTGACATCCGTTGAGCTCCTGGAGAGGGTTCGCGGTTATCCCGTGTTTGGCTTTCTGATCGACAGCTACCGGAAAGGGTCGTTTGGCGGAACGGGAGAGCGATTTGATTGGACACTCCTGAAAGGTCTCAACTTTGAGAAACCATTGATCGTTGCCGGCGGATTGACACCGGAAAACGTGGCGCACGCAGTACGGGAGATGCGGCCCTACGCGGTTGACGTTGCCAGCGGAGTCGAAAATCGAGAGGGCTTTAAAGACAAAGAGAAGATGCAGGAGTTTGTTCTTGCGGCCCGAGGGGTGTGAGATTGTCAGTTATGGAACGATGAAAAATGGATACGCCACTTACATATAAAATAGCTGTTTTAGCCGGCGACGGTATTGGGCCCGAAGTGATGGCGGAGGCGATAGGCCTCCTTCTACGATGCGCTGAGCTGGACGGGTTCCGTGTCGAGTTGAAAGAATCGCTTGTGGGCGGGGCTGCGATTGAGGCAACGGGAAAAGCCTTGCCTGACGTGACACTGTCGAATTGCGAGAACAGCGACGCCATATTGTTTGGCTCAGTCGGCGGTCCAAAGTGGGAGCGGTTACCGCCGAACCAGCAACCCGAGCGCGCGGCTCTTCTGCCCCTTCGGAAGCACTTCAGCTTGTTTGCCAACCTCCGACCGGCCCTCTGTTTGCCTGAGTTGTCGGCTGCTTCGCCGCTGAGGCCCGACCTCGTTCAAGGCGGATTCGAAATTCTTTGCATCCGGGAATTGACCGGAGGGTTGTACTTCGGGCAACCAAAAGAGACTCGCAAGGAGAACGGAGAAACTATTGCAGTCGATACCATGGTCTACCGGAAATCCGAGGTTGAACGGATAGCGCACCTCGCGTTTCAGATTGCACGATCGCGAAAACATAAACTTGTCTCGGTGGACAAGGCAAATGTGCTCGAAAACAGCCTGCTCTGGCGCGCGGTCCTGAAAGAGATCGCTTCGGTTTACACGGATGTGGAATTGACGCATTTGCTGGTCGATAACGCCGCTATGCAATTTATCCGAGCCCCAAAAACGTTCGACGTCGTGGTGACCGAGAATCTGTTTGGTGACATTCTGAGCGATGAACTGGCAATGTTGACCGGGTCGATCGGAATGCTTCCAAGCGCCAGCCTGGGAACCGGACAGCATGGTTTGTATCGCTTCGGCCTTTACGAACCGAGCGGAGGATCGGCTCCCGATATTGCAGGCAAAGGCATCGCCAATCCAATTGCCCAGATCCTCTCTGTCGCAATGATGCTGCGCTACTCATTTAACTTGGACGATACCGCGGCCAGAATCGAATCGGCGGTGCGAAAAACCATCGCGCAAGGTTTAGGGACGAAAGATATCTGGTTCGAAGGAACCAGCTTGGTTTCAACGAAGGAAATGGGCGCCCAGATCCGGGAAAACCTGAGAGAATAGCGCGGCTAGTCAAACACCGTTTACATTGAAGTACCTGTACAGTCGGCGTTGCGGCCTTATTTTACCGCGCCGAAGGTTAGACCCTGTACAAGCTGTTTCTGGGTGAGCCAGCCGAGCACCATAATCGGAGCGACCGCCAGCAGCGACGCCGCAGAAAGCTTCGCGAAGAAAAGGCCTTCCGGACTGGAATAGGAAGCGATAAACGCCGTCAATGGCGCCGCAGTTGCACCCGTAAGGTTGATGCTCCAAAAAGCCTCGTTCCAGGCAAAGATAATCAGGATCAACGCGGTGGAGGAAAGTCCCGGTAGGGTCATAGGGCGCAAAAGATGCCAAATCTCTTGCCAGAGGGTTGCACCGTCGATTCGGCCCGCTTCCAGAATCGCCGCCGGAATTTCACAGAAGTAGGTGTAGGACATCCATACCGCGATCGGAAGATTCATCAGTGTGTAGATGATAATCAATCCGAGGACGTTGTCTAAAAGACCGAATTGCTTGAATAACAGGTAAATTGGAACCAGTACGCCGACGGCGGGCATCATCTTGGTCGACAACATCCAAAGTAAGGTTCCCTGTGTTTTGAGTGTCGGGAAGAACGACATCTTATAGGCAGCCGGAATAGCGAAAAGGAAACATACCAAAGTCGAGCCGATCGAGACGTAGATGGAGTTCATCACGAACGCTAGATAGTTACTTCGGGCAAACACATCCCTAAAGGACTCAAGCGTCGGCATGAAGATCAGATCTGGAGAATAAGCGCCGCGCTCGGTTTTGAATGCTGTGATCGTCATCCAGAAAATCGGGAAAAAGATGATTATTGCGATCACCCACCCGATAATTCCGAAGATCAAAGTTCCATACTTTTTCATGTCAGCGGCCTTTGAGATTTTTAGCAAGCATCTTGACCAGGAAGTAGGCGACAATGTTTGCAAGAACAACTGCCAGAATACCGCCGGCGGATCCGGTGCCGACATTGAATCCTTGGATACCCAACGAATAGACCAGAAAAGCCAGGTTTTCGCTGGCGTGCCCGGGACCGCCGGAGGTTGTCGTGTAGATCTCGGCAAAAATCGACAGCAGGAAGATCATCTCGATCATCACCACGACGCCAATCGCACGCTGCAGGTGAGGAACAATGATATAGAAAAACAATTGAATCGGGTTTGCCCCATCGATGGCCGCAGCTTCCTTCTGTTCGGAATCCAACGATTTGAGTGAAGTAAACAGGATCAGAAAAGCAAAAGGGAGCCACTCCCACGCGACGATCATGATAATTGAAAACAGTGGATAGTCGGTAAACCAGGCGATCGGGTGCAGCCCCAATTTTCCCAGAACGAAGGCCACGAGTCCGTAATCGGGATGCAATATGAAATTCTTCCAGACCAGTGCGGCGACCGTCGGCATGACAAAGAACGGAGCGATCACCAGCAAGGTCGCCACATTCTTACCGAAAAATTCCCGGTCGTAGAGGACTGCCAAGAGTACCCCAAACACGATCGTGATGACCAATACCGATCCCACCAGGATGACCGTGTTGATGATGGATGGCCAAAACGATTCATCCTGGATGAGATATTGGTAATTTTCGAATCCGGCAAAGCCGCTGACGTCCGGATTCAGAAGACTGAATCGAATAAACGAAAAATAAACTGTCAATGCCAGCGGAACAATCATCCACAGTAACAACGCGCCAATCGCCGGGAGCTCTAACAGCCCCAGCAGCCTGTTGGGTTTATCTGCGGTCAATGGCGCCCCTACCGGCGCCGCGACTGGTGGTTGGGCTGCTACGCTCATAGGTCTTGCTGGGGAGCCGGCTCGTGAACGGTTCACACGAGCCGGTCTCGGTTCAAACAACTTTATTTCTTCGGGTAGCCTGCTTGTTTGACGGCGCGGGAAACCGCAGCCTGGCTGTCTTTCAAGGCCTGATCGACGCTGGATTTACCCGCCAGCGCTCCAGAAATATTCTGGCCCACCACCGTGCCGAACGACTGAAATTCCGGGATGAGCACGAACTGTATCCCGGTGTACGGCACCGGCTTGATGCAAGGATTCGTTGGGTCTGCGCTTTGCATGGCCTGGAGCGTAGCAGCGGCGAAGGGGGCTTTTTGGTATTCCGGGTTATCGTACGTTGATTTTCTGGTGCCCGGCGGAACTGCAAACTGGCCCGCGTCTTCCGCAACCAGCTTGATGTAATCTTTCGAAGTGGCCCACGTAGCGAATTTCTCTGCCGCGGCGGGTTGTTTGGCGGCCTTGGGGATGGCAAACGCCCAGGACCAGAGCCAATGAGACCCATTCGGCGTGGCTTCAATGGGACTGGGAGCGTAACCAATCTTACCAGCTATCTGGGATTCTTTCGCATTTTCCAGCATGCTGCCCGCCACCGTCGCATCGATCCACATGGCCGCCTTTCCACTGGTCATCAAGGTGAGGTTTTCGTTAAATCCGTTCGAACTCGCACTAGGAGGTCCGTCTGCCTTCAGCAGATCAATATAAAAGGTGATCGCCTTCTTCCACTCCGGCGTGTCGAGCGTGGGGTTCCATTTCATGTCAAACCACGTGCCGCCAAAGGTGTTGATCAGCGTGTCGAGAAAGGCCATATTTTCTCCCCATCCCGGCTTGCCCCGCAAGGTGATGCCATAAATCCCTTTGGCTTTGTCCGTTAATGCATCGGCGATCTTTTTGATGTCCTCATACTTCGGCTGCTCGGGCATCTTGAGACCCTTCTCCTCCAAGAGATCTTTTCGGTACATCAACATGGAACTCTCACCGTAAAACGGCAGAGCATACAGCTTTCCCTCATAGGAAAGCCCGTCTCGGAGCGACTTGAAGACATCATCGGGATCGTAGTCGGACGGCAGATCTCCCATCGGTCGCAGCCAGCCTCGTTTCGCAAAAATGGGCGTTTCATAGAGACCGATAAAAACAATGTCGAACTGGCCGCTGCCGGTCGACACGTCGGTCGTGATTCGCTGACGCGCTACATTCTCCTCAACGATCACCCAATTGAGTTTTATATCCGGGTTCTTCTCCTCGAACTTCGGAGAAAGCTTTTTCAGCTCGATCATATCCGGGTTATTGACTGTTGCGATGGTCACAGTCTTTTGCTGTGCTAGGGCAGTGATTGCCGACAGCAATATAGCTATTAACAGCGGGGGGACGAGGCGGTTCATTAGTGAGTTGCTCCTGGTTTAGCGGGTCAGGCATTTATTCGGCGCGGTAAACCGAACTGCCGAATACACCTAGTTGCTTGAATAGTTCTCATTCCCGGCTCGAAAGTGTCAAGCAATCTCCCTGTCTGATCACAAGTTTTTTTAAATGATAAAGCCGCAAAAAACCGCATCTGATGCGGGATTTGAAGGTCTTGACGGTTAATCGCCTCGAGGGCGCATCTGGTTTCGCAGGCCGCCGGGTGAACATCGTTTGAACCAAAGTGATAAGTTGCAACCTCGCTCAGGTTAGGCAGTCAGGTGCCGCGCGCTAATAGAACCAGACAGAGGCATTGCCTTTCTTACCAAGGGAAAAAATCAAATTACCCTTCGCAATCCATGTTGTATTCGGTCACGGTTAAACATGTTCAGTGGTAAGCTTGCTCCATTGCTTTGAATTCAAAGGGGGAGCGACAAAGACCTGGACTTCGAGCTCCTCCAGCGCACCGAACAGTTCTCTAGGAGGCTCTGTATCGGTGACCAGGATATCGATTTGTTCCAGGGACGCGATGTGACCAAGGAGCTTCTGATTGAATTTTGCGGAGTCTGCCAGGATGATGGTTCTGCGAGCCGCGGCGATCATGCTGGCCGTCATTGTTGCGTCCTGCAGCGACCCGGCAAAAATACCGTCCGGCGTGATCCCACCAACACCGAGTATGGCGCTGTCGGCGCTGACGGCAATGGCTCCGCAGAAAGCGACTGATCCCACGGTGATATGAGACTCCGCCCGATATTCGCCGCCGAGTACGACGGTATCGCGAACCGCCGGGCGCGGAAGTGCGGCCGGAATGTCCAGAGCGTTGGTGATGACCGTGAGATCCTTTTTACCGGCCAGTTCGAAAGCAAATAATCGAGTGGTCGAACCTCCGTTGATGATCACGCTTTCGCCGTCTTGGATCAATTCGGACGCACATTGAGCGATCCGGGTCTTCTCTGCGATTCGCGAACCGATCCGTTGCGCGGACGAAGATCCGCCTTGGCCGAGACAATCCGCGGGAACCGCTCCTCCATGGGTTCGCCGGACGAAACCGCGGAGGGAGAGTAAATCGAGATCCCGCCGGATCGTATCCACGGAGACTCCAAACTGCGAGGAAAGTTCCGCCACGGAGAGCTGACCTTGTCGCTGGGCCAGCCGAATCAGCTCGAATCGTCGTCGAGCAGGGAGAGATCCCTCGCGCATCATATCGGCTGCCTGTCCGGATCCTTCGACCGGGACCCTGTGCCAGTTGTTTTCGAGCAGGAGTCGTTTCATTTGCGTTTGCGCCGGGAATGACACGCCTAACGGGCTGGAGTCCAAAATCGACTCAAGGCGGCCTGGTTGGTCTTATGCTCTTTGGCGAAGCAAATATCAAGCATTTATTTTGTTAAAGATATAAAAGATCATTTTGCCGAGGGTTCGTTCGTCTTTCATCTTCGTGATTGGCCTCGTTTTTGCCGGCAGCGCCAACGGGCATCATTGGATTGGCCAATCGGCGGTACTTTTTCTTAGACTCCCTATCGCCGCACTCCATGACAAAGGATCTACTGCTTGCAATCGACGTCGGAACCGGAAGCGCTCGAGCCGCGCTCGTCAGCCAATCCGGAAAGATTGTGGCGTTCGCGGCGAAAGAACATGACCAGATCATTCCCCGGTTTGGGTGGTCCCAGCAACCTCCGCGGATCTGGTGGGAAGGAGTCATTTTTAGTATCGGACGCGTCATTAAGGAGATACCCGATGCTGCCGACCGAATCGCCGGAATCGCCGCCTGCGGGCAAATGCATGCCACGGTCTTGGTCGATGATGTCGGCGAACTGGTGCTGGAGGAAGTGCCCTTGTGGAACGATAAACGGACCCGCGACCTCGTGATCCGATTTCTTCAGGAGCACGATCCGGACGTATTGTTGTCCATGACAGCGAACCCTCCCACTGTCGCATGGCCGGCCTTTAAGCTGGCCTGGATCAAGCAGAACGCGCCCAAAGCATACGACGCGGCCCGGACGTTCCTGACCCCCAAGGACTATATTAACTTCAAGCTGACCGGCGAACGTCGGATCGACTTCTGCGAAGCCTCCTGCAGCTACATGTTTGACATCCGGAGCTGGGCCTGGAGCGAGAAGCTCCTGCGCCTTTTGGACTTGGATCCGGATAAATTGCCGTTGCTCGGCGCAGCTTCGGAGGTGCTCGGATCGGTGACAAAAAAGGCGGCGCAGCTCACCGGCCTGCGGGCCGGCACGCCAGTGGCGGTCGGTGCGGGCGACTTCCCGGCGGCGCTCCTCGGTGCGGGTGTAACAAGTCCGGGGGTGGGATGCGATATCAGCGGCACCTCGACGCTCATTGCGTTGCTCTCAGCGGAACCCGTGTTCGACCCAATCATCTCCAACCTGTCCTGCGTTACTGGCGGCTGGGCCGCCTTCACGATTGTGGACGCCGCTGGAGACGCCATACGTTGGGCGCGTACGTTGTTCCACGGTGACAAGCGCGGATATGAGGAAATCATCTCGCTGGCCGAAAGAGTGCCGGCAGGATCTGAACAACTTCTATTTCTGCCGTACCTGAACGCCGAACGTCTCGCGCGGAAATCGAATTCCCGGGCGCAATTTTATGGTCTTACGAGCGGCCATGGCGCTGCCCACTTGCATCGAGCCGTAATGGAAGGGGTTGGATTTGCCTCCAAGAGAAATATCGAATTAATGAAGGTGCGAGGCTATCGTTTTGATCGACTGGTCGCTGCCGGAGGCGGCGCAAAGAGTCGGTTATGGCTCGAAATCAAGGCCAGTATCTATAACTGCCCGATCCTGGTTCCTTCTGAGCCGGAATGTGGCGTAGTCGGGTGCGGAATGCTCGCAGGATGTGCTTCGGGTCTCTTTGCAGATCTCGAAACTGTCATTTCTCAGCAGGTTCGATATGGCAATGAAATCAATCCGAACCCGTCATGGACGGAGCGGTACGCCAAGATGCAGCTGTTGTTTGATGATCTTTACGAGAGCAGCGAACGGTTCTGGGATCGGTTCGAGATCTAAACTCCTTGTTCCCCAAGGTGCTCGTACTCTTGTCGGTACCCCATAAAGAGCGGCTTGATTCTTGTGATGGTGCAGTAGGTTAGGGGCGGCTCGATCAGCCCACTTCGCATCACAGATGGATCCGTCATCGCCAAAGCAAGAGGAAAAGCTGGAAATAGCGGTGCGCGCCGCCTGGCTCTATCATGTCGCGGGTAACACGCAGCACGAAATTGCGCGGAAACTGCAGATTTCGCGGCCGACCGCGCAGAGACTTGTGGCGTTCGCGCTTGAACGCGGCCTTATCAAGGTGCGGGTCAACCACAAGGTGGCCAGTTGCCTGGAATTAGCAATTGCTCTGCGGCAACGGTACAATCTGGCGGTTTGCGACGTCGTTCCTGTGAACGCCGATAGCGCCGATCAGGTCTTGCGAAAGATTGCGGTGGCTGGCGCCCAGGTGATGGAGTCTTATCTCAACGAGGTCAAGCCGAAAATCATCGCGCTCGGCTCGGGCCAGACTATCAAAGCGGTCGTTGGCGAACTGAACATGCTCGCCAGGCCACAGCATCGCCTGCTTTCTCTTGTCGGAACGATTGCTCGGGACGGTTCCAGCAATCCTTACGACGCCGCTCTTCAGGCTGCCGAAAAAATCGGTGCAAAGTGCTTCCTGATACCTGCTCCATTGCTTGCCGATTCGCCGGAGGAGCGAAAACAATGGTGCCACCATCGTTTGTACAGGATTGTGGAGGAACTTTCTAATCAGTTCGACGTGGCTTTCGTGGGGATAGGGGACATCCGGCTCGGATGTCCGTTGCATCGCGACGGATTTCTTACCAGTGAGGAAGTGATGGAGCTCCTGAAGGCCGGCGCAGTCGGGGATAATCTTGGCTGGGCTTTTAACGATGCCGGAGAACTCGTCCGTGCTTCCACCCAGCAGAGGGTTACCAGCATCCAGCTGCGCCGTCCGCCAAAAAAACCAGTCATCGCCTTTGCCGGCGGCGAACACAAAGCTTCCGCTGTGCTCGGAGCGTTGCGAGGCCAATGGATTAACGGGCTTGTGATCGACGAGATCTGCGCGCGAATGATCCTCGCCAGCGAGTAGTGGCTGCAGCTTGCGAGATCCTCTCCTTTAGCGATGGAAAAAACGGGGTAGTGAGTTACGAAATGCTTTTTACAAGTGTCGACCTGGCTCCGTGTTCGTAAAAGCTCTGCAATGTTTCGCTGACCTCCTTGACAAAGGCGGGCGAATTTCCCAGCTCTTCGCTGAATATTTCGCGCATGGCGAGAAGTTGTCGCGCATCTCTGCCCGCAGCCTTCGCGCGTTGCCGCAAGGTCTCGGCCATCGGATCGAGCATCGGCATTTCCTTGCCCGATTCATCCAGGCCGTCGAGATAACGGAACCAAGACGCGACGGTAAAGCTCAGCAGCTTGATAGGTCCTCTGCGTTGCAGTTGCTCCTCGATCGAGGGTAGGACGAATTTGGGGATACCCGACGAACCGTAAATTCCGATCCGTGAAAGCTGATCGCGAATCGCCGGATTCGCAAAGCGTTCGATCAAGGTCTTCTTGTAATCTGTCAGGTCAACGCCAGGAACTGCATCCAAAAGTGGGGTCACCTCACGATCCATCATCCTGGCGACGAGCTCCCGGATGTCATCGTCCGCCATCGTCTCATGCACGAGCTGATATCCAAGGAGCATCCCGATGTAGCAGAGCGCCTGGTGGCTGGCGTTGAGGAGCCGGAGTTTCATTTTTTCGTACGGCAAGACGTCATTTGTCATCTGTGCGCCCACCAATTCCCAGGCCGGTCGACCTTGTACGAAGTGGTCTTCGATTACCCATTGTTTGAAGGATTCCGTCATCACCGGCCATCCATCGTCGATTTCGAACTTCTCTTTTACCAAGGTGCGATGCTCGTCTGTCGTGGCGGGAGTGATGCGATCGACCATGCTGTTTGGAAAGATGCAGTTCTCGGTCAGCCAGTTCCTAAAAACCGGATCTCTCAACTCGGCGAAGGCGGTCAGCATCTTCTTGGCAACTTCACCGTTGCTCTGGATGTTGTCGCATGACATCAGCGTGAACGGTGGAAGTCCGCGCAGGCGTCGGCGGTCGAGGGCTTCCATCAGATATCCAAATGAACAGCGGGGTTCATGTGGATGAGCGAGATCATATTGAATATCAGGGTGCTTGGCATTGAATTCCCCGTTCGACTGATCGATATAATATCCACCTTCCGTAATCGTGAGTGACACAATCCGGGTCTGAGGGGATGCCATTTGTTCGATGACCTTCTCTGGATTGTCCGGCCCGAAAAGAAAACGAACAATCGAGCCAATGATTCGAGCTTTGTCGCCTTCCAAACTCCGCTCCACGAGCGTGTAAAGGCAATCCTGCGAAAGCATGACATCGCGGATGCGGGCGTCATGCTTCAGCAATCCGACGCCGCAGTAACCCCAGTGTGAGTCTCCACCCTGGTGGAGCAGATCATCCATGTAAAGTGCTTGATGCGCCCGATGGAAGCCGCCCACACCGACGTGCATGATCGACTGACCGACTTTCTGCCGGTCATACTTTGGAACCTGAATTTTTGGATCGAGTAGATTGAGATTGGCCGCGTTGAGTTGAGTAGTCATTGTTTGGGAGGTTAGCTAGATCTTGTCTTGGATAGATTTCCCGAGCAAGAAGAATGCAACGCCAAACTGGAAAGCTGGCCATGTCTGATCATCAAATGGCCTCAACGCGACTTTCCAAAACCCGAAGGAGCAATCGTTCCTCAACGAGGCCCATGCTATCCAACAGCCGTTGGTCCGATTCGGTTGGTCGAGCCGGGAGGTGAGAGGAAAAATTTGCCCGGAAACGAGATCACGGCCACCCGGTTTCGGAACAAGCGGAGATTCAGATGAACTCGAAGAGACTTCTTCGGATTGTGCAAGTCGTTCACACTGAATCTATAACAGCGCTGTTTCATGGGGCGGCCGATAATGTGGCATGCCTAATGCTTTCACCTCTCATCATGACCACGAGCAACAGCATCGACAGCAATTCTTCCCGACGGTCACTTTCCTTGACCGTCTTGCGGTGGTCTCAGGAACGAGTTCATACGACCAAATTGCTCATTAACGACATGCTTCGCTGGCCTGAACTTTACGACGTTGAGGCTCCGCACTTAAAAGCCGCCCTGGAGGCGTTGGAGAAAGCTGAATCCGAGCTGAATTTATTGAATTAGGCGACGAGGTTTTGTCCGCGGACGCAGAGCATTGCTCAGGCGTTATTGATTGTTGGACTTCCTTTTTGCCGGGAAAGTGGATCACACCCGGCCACGCGGGCGGTAAAGCTCGCCAAACTGCCCGCCGAAGCACAAAGCAGGCTAGGCTGGAGATTCCGACCGCTCAGACCAAGCCATCCGTGATCAGTTTTCTCACCGCTTGGGCAACACCGCCTTCGTCGTTGGTGCCGGTTAACCACTCAGCCGCCAATTTAGCGCGGTCGGACGCGTTTCCCATCGCAATCCCAAGACCGGTCTCCCTAAGCATTTCCACATCATTATCTCCGTCCCCGAGAGCGGCGACCTGTGATAAATCCATGCCCAGAGTTTCGGTGAGGTCGGCCAAGGCCTTTGCCTTATTCACTCCGTTCGCGATGATTTCGAGATAGTTTGGCTTCGAAAAAGTCGCAGTGCTTAGCGATTGCACCGAATTGGCAATCGTCCGAAGCACCTTGGCAGGATTCCCTTCGCCTGTAATTAACATGATTTTACTTGGCTCTTCATTGTCGCCCAGCAAATCCGGCGTGATCACGGGATGCGATTCAACAATCTGGCTCTCGGCCAGAATCTCATTTGTGGTGGTTCTCACTCGCCAGGTGTCCGGCGTGAAGACGTTTGGCTCAATGTGATGTGAGAAAGCGCTCGCCAGGATGATTTGTGCGGAGGATGCAGGAATTCGCTTGTCGAACAGCACGCTTGTGAGTGTCAAGGATTTGGCATCCAATTGACCGATCCAGCCCCCCGAGAAGCAGACTAAGAAAGGCGAGAAACTTAGCTTTTGCACGATATGGCCGAGGGCCATCGGGCCGCGAGCGGTGGCCAAAACAGTCGTAACGCCAGTTGCGGACAATTGGTTCAAAGCCTCCCTGACCTCGGCCCTCAACTGGTGAGAGCTGTCCAGCAGCGTCCCATCCACATCGACAGCAAGTACCCGTATCAATGGACGACTCACGTTTTCAATCCAGTCCTCGAATTCGAGGATGAATAATCGAAGCTCATCCAGGCGGTCACGACTGAGTCAGGCATATTTTTTGCACCCTTCACTAGCGTACCGTCTCGCATATAATGGCGACACCATTATATGCGAGACGGTACACTAGCCTTCGGTGTCAGTGTGCCGTTCAACTCAAGACAAAATTTTCAATTGCTTTGGCGAATCCTTCGTCATCCATTCCCGCCGTAACGTAGGTGGCCGACCTCTTTACCTCTTCGCTCGCCTGTCCCATGGCGATGGAGTATCCGCTCTTTTTGAACATCAGCACATCGTTTGGCATGTCTCCGATCGTTGCGAATTCTGCGGGCGGGATCTTGAGAAGTTCGGCTAGCATTTGGACCACATATCCCTTGTTTGCCTTGGGATGCGTGACATCGAGGTAGTACGGCTGCGACCGGGCCGCCGAGACGCTCGGTTCGCAATCCCGCGATGTCGTGGTGCACTTGGCGTAGGCGCCATGCTCAAATTCTTCCGTTATTCCTTTTTCGGCCTTGGCGACCAATTCATAGTTGTCGTTTACACCCACCACCTTCGCTACACCTTGATGCATCGCCTCGTCGAAATTTTTAACTACCTTGGGCGAAAACCGGACTGTTCGCTCTTCTTTCTCGCGGTGCGACGTGTTGAGGTCACGAAGGTACCAATCCACCCCGGCATAGACCCAAACGTCGAGGCCGAATTCTCCCACGCGCTCGATCACAGCTTTTGCTATATCGGCGTCCAGCGTCTGTTGCACCAACACTTTCATCGTGCCTGGTTCAACTAACATTCCGCCGTTAAAGGCGGCGATCGGTGTCGACAAATTAACCTCTTCGACGATCATCTTCATCCCGCGCGGCGGACGGCCGCTCGTCACAGCAAATTTGATCCCGGCCTCGTTAAGCTTCTGAATCGCGGCTTTTGCACGCGCTGTGATCCGCTTTTGGCTGTCCACGAGGGTGCCATCGACGTCGGCAAGAAGAATGGAGATTTTTTTCGATGCCATAGAAAGTCAGCCTCGTTGAGCTTCGGAGATTTTTCAAGGTAACCGGTCCCTTTCGCCACGATCGAACTCTTTCCGGATCGGTTTTTGTTCTCTGAATTTTCAGACTACCGTAACCAGGAGCCTTTGAGGATACTACCTGTTCAACACCTGAAATAAATGAAAGCAGCGATTCTGAACGAAATGGGATGCTCTCGTCCCTATGCGAATTCAAAGCCACTGGTAGTGGAGGAGGTCGAACTCGACCCCCCTGGACGCGGAGAATTGTTGATTAAGATCAAAGCGACCGGCTTGTGCCATTCCGATTTATCGGTGATCAACGGCGATCGTCCAAGACCGATGCCAATGGTTCTGGGTCACGAGGCGGCCGGTGTAGTAGAGGAATGTGGTCCGGGTGTGGCTGACCTGAAGCCTGGCGATCAAGTCGTGCTGGCTTTTGTTCCTTCCTGCGGAAGCTGTCTGTTCTGCATGGAAGGTCGTCCGGCTCTTTGCGAACCGGGCGCGCGCGCCAACGTCGCTGGGACACTCCTTTCCGGAGAACGGCGTCTGCGCTTTGGCAAGAGTCCTATTTACCATCATATCGGGGTATCCGGGTACGCTGAATACGCGGTGGTGTCTCGCCGTTCCGCGATCAAAGTGGATGCCTCATTACCTGCTCATGAAGCAGCGTTGTTTGGCTGCGCGGTTGTTACCGGCGTCGGCGCCGTGATTAACACGGCGAAAATACCCGCGGGTTCCTCGGTTGCCATTGTTGGTCTGGGGGGAGTCGGCTTAAGCGCTCTTCTGGCTACGAACCTGGTTGGTGCTGCGGAGATCGTTGCCGTCGACACCAACGCGCAAAAGCTGGAGGTTGCCTCGCGTCTGGGAGCAACCAAAACGGTTAAGGTCGGGCCGGATACAGTCAAAGAGGTTCGCGATCTTACCAACGGCGGCGTTGATTTTGCACTGGAGATGGCAAGTTCGGTGCCCGCTTTGCAATTGGCTTTCGATATGACTAAACGTGGAGGCACGACGATCACCGCAAGCCTCCCAAATCCTGAGCATCGATTGTCGATTCCCGCTGTTTTGTTGGCTGCTGAGGAACGCACCCTGAGAGGGAGCTATCTTGGCTCCTGTGTTCCGGCACGGGATATACCGCGATTCATTTCCCTCTATCAGCAGGGCAAACTGCCCGTTGACCAGCTTTTGAGCGAAATTGTTTCGCTTGAGGAATTGAACGAAGCATTCGATCGATTGGCAGAAGGCAAGTCAATCCGGCAGGTCATGGACCCGACCCGGTGACAAGCAGTTGTCAGTGGTCAGTTGTCAGTGTCAGGCATAGTTTGAGTATCGATCTATTTTCGAGATATCACTAATTCCAAACTGCGGCGTATTTGACCGCTTGCCCACTGACACTGACACTGACACTGACCTGACCACCGGCAACTGCTCTCAAAGTACCGAAATCATTCCGCCATCTATATAGAGGATCTGCCCGTTCACGAAGTCAGACGCCTCTGAGCTCAGGAACACGGCGGATCCGACCAGTTCTTCTGGTTTGCCCCATCGTCGTGCCGGTGTCCTGCTTTTGACCCAGGCATCAAACTCCGGATTGTCGGCCAGCACCTGAGTCATCTCGGTAATGAAATAGCCCGGCCCGATGGCGTTGATCTGAATGTTGTATTGCGCCCAGTCGGCGCACATGGCCTTCGTGAGCATTTTCAGACCTCCTTTGGCCGCGGTGTAAGGACCGGTCGTGGTGCGGCCAAGATCGCTCATCAGCGAGCAGATATTGATAATCTTGCCGGCACCCTTTTGGATCATTCGTTTGGAAGCTTCCCTGGAGACCAGCATCGCGCTGGTGAGATTGGTCAGAAGCACCTCGTTCCAGGTGCCCAGATCAACCTTTTCGAGACTGATCCTGCGTTGGATGCCAGCGTTGTTGATGAGCACATCGACGCCGCCTTGGGAGTCGAGAATTTCAAATGCTTCCGCCACCTCCGCCTCGTTGGTAATGTCGAAGCGCGCTTCCTCGGCGCTCAAGCCTTGTTGACGCAGGATTTCTGCAGCAGCATGGAGTCTTTCGGCGCGCCGGCCATTGAGAATGACCGTGGCGCCATGTTCTGCGAGGCCGAGGGCGAGGCTGTGACCGATTCCGCCATTGGATCCGGTGACGAGGATCCGGCGTCGGGTAAGATCGAATAGGTTCTTGCGCATTGGAAGATTGGGGTTCAGGAATTTGGATTCGGGGGTTGCTGACGGACAGAGAGGCACTATGATAGCGCTACCGCACTCGCTCGAAAACGGAATTATCCATTTTTTTCCTCTGACCTATCATGGAGTCCACACCATCCCAGCCCAGCCCGCCTTTTTCACCGCGGGATGGGACGCCCGCCCCGCGCAAGGCGGTTACCCTCGGCGACGTTGCACGGCATGTGGGTGTCGGTCTGATGACCGTCTCTCGCGCGCTTCGGAAACCTGAGATGGTTTCAGATCCGCTCCGGGCCAAAATCCTGAAAGCTGTCGACGAACTGGGCTACTTTCGCAATCGAGTCGCCAGCGGCCTCGCATCGGGCACCGCCCGGCTTGTACCGGTGGTCATTCCCACGTTGCTCCATTCGGTCTACATCCCGTTCCTTGAAGGAGTTTATTCCGTTCTGGCGGAGCATGGTTACCAGATTATCCTCAGCACCACCGAGTACCAGGTGCCCTCGGAAGACCAGTTGGTAGAGGCGTTGTTGGGGTGGAACCCGGATGGGTTGTTCCTGTCCGGCGTCGACCATTCCGCCAGAACACTCGGCGTTCTCAAGCGAATACAAATTCCCGTCGTAGAGGTCATGGATCTCACTGACAGTCCGATCGGCATCAATGTCGGTTTCTCGCACCACAGGGTCGGGGTAGCCGTTGCCGAATATTTTTTCCGAAAGGGTTATCGCCGCATCGCCTATGCCGGCACTCTGACCGAAATTGATTTGCGCAGCGTTAAGCGAATTGCCGGCTTTCAACAGACCCTGAAAGATTACGGGTTGCCGTACCACTACATCCAGCGAAGCAACGAACCGTTTTCGATTGCCCTGGGTGCCAAGCTCCTGATCGAGTTATTAAAACAGCATCCGGATGTCCAAGCCGTTTTTTTTGCCAACGATGACCTTGCGGCAGGCGCGCTGTTCGAGTGCAAGCGTCGGGGCATCCGTGTTCCGGAGCAGTTGGCGATTATGGGATTCAACGACCAGGAAATCGCCGGATCGACCATTCCGGCGATTACTTCGGTCGGTACGCCACGCCGGGCGATTGGGCAGGTTGCGGCACGGATGCTGGTTGAACAATTGCAAGGGCGGCCGCCCGCTGAACGCCAGGTCGATCTGGGATTCAAGATTATCGAAAGAGCGAGCACCTAGTGTCCTGTCATGTCTCAATCCTCCTCGTCCTCGTCCTCGTCGTCGTCCTTCGTCTCGTCCGTTTTTGGGCGGTGCGATGCGAACTCCCGCCAATTGCTTTCTCCATTCGTCCCTCCTCCACCCTAGCAAACCGCCTCGATCCCAACCGTGGACGAAGGACGACGACGAGGACGAGGAGGATTGGGACAACGAGGCTAAACAGATACGGAAAAAATATTCCATAAAAAAAATTTGCAATCCCCATTGATAGCGCTATCATTCGCCGTCTTTTAACTGCTCCCCCCAATGCATTATCCCCTTAAAATGCGCGTTGAATCCCCGCTTCCGGCAAAGCGGTCGAAACCTTCGGCCGGCCTTTTTGTCCCTGACTGAACCACATTTTCGGGCCCCATACAGCCATGTGAAAAAGATGCCATGAAACCGGAATTACTCATCGTTGCGCCCCTGATCTCTCAATGCATGATTGCGCTGGAGCAGCGTTACGTTATGCACCGACTCTGGGAGGCGCTCGATCGCCAGGCGCTTCTGGAAAAAGTCGCTCCAAACGTGAAAGGAATTGTCACCAACGGTGCCCTGGGCGCCGGCAGCGATCTAATCGATGCCCTGCCGAATCTGGAAATCATTGCTTCCTGCGGCGTAGGAGTCGACGCCATAGATCTCAGGCTTGCCAAAGAACGACATATCCCGGTCACGACCACACCGGACGTTTTGACCGAGGACGTGGCGGACATGGCATTGGTGCTCTTATTGGCGACGTCGCGGCAAATTGTCGCGGCTGATCGGTATGTTCGGACCGGCCAGTGGGCCGCCGCCGGACAAATGCCACTGACGCGCCGGGTCAACGGAAAAAGGGTCGGCATCTTGGGACTTGGCCGCGTCGGCAAGGCTCTGGCGAAGCGCCTTGAGGCATTGAACATGAAAATCTCTTACCACAACCGGAATAAACAGGATGTGCCCTACGTGTTCTACCCCGAATTGGCAGCGATGGCTCGGGACGTCGACTTTCTCGTCGCTACGACGGCGGCCGGAGAGGCTACGCGTAAGATCGTGAATCGGGCGGTCCTTGAAGCACTGGGGCCGAATGGAATCTTCATCAACGTCTCCCGTGGCTCAGTCGTGGACGAGGACGCGCTTGTTGAAGCGCTTACGGAAGGGAAGTTGGGGGGAGCAGGACTGGATGTCTTTGCGTCGGAACCGAACGTTCGTGGTGAACTGATCTTGTTGCCCAACGTCGTCCTTCAGCCGCATCATGCGAGCGGCACAATCGAAACCCGGTCGGCGATGGGAGATCTTGTCGTTCGGAATCTGGAAGCACACTTCGCCGGAAAGGCACTTCCTACCGCATTCAACTATTAGAGGATCTGGATCAAATGATAGCGTGTGTCATTCAGGGAGCCAAAGAGCTCAAAATTGAAAAACGTCCGGTACCGCGACCCGGTGAGGGCGAGGTTTTGGTTCGGTTCGGAGCCGGCGGGATCTGCGGATCCGATCTGCATTACTATCACGAAGGGCGTGTGGGCGACTTTGCCCTGCGCGAACCGATGGTGATCGGCCACGAGGTGGCTGGAGAGATCGTTGAACTAGGGCAGAAAGTCACGAAGGTTCGGGTCGGTCAGCGTGTCGCGGTGAATCCGACCAGAGCCTGCCTCCGCTGCGAGAACTGTTTGTCAGGCAGATCCAATTTGTGCAGGAACGTCCGCTTTTTCGGAAGCGCAGCTCGCTTTCCGCACGTGCAGGGCGCGTTCGCCGAGCTGTTTGTCGCTTCAGAACAACAATGTTTTCCAATTCCAGAATCTCTTTCCTTCCGGATCGCGGCCTGTGCCGAGCCTTTTGCGGTGACGTTGCATGCGGTGGCGCGAGCGGGGAATATTCTCGGTCGGCGAGTTTTGGTGACCGGATCCGGCCCGATCGGTGTCCTGGTCGTCGCAGCGGCGCGTTTGGCTGGGGCTGCGCAGATTGTGGTAACCGACCTTTTTGACGAACCATTGAGGATTGCTGAACGGATGGGGGCGACCCAGGTGGTAAATGTCAAGAACGCGAGCTCGGAGTTAGAGGTATTCACCAAGGAAGGGGGATGGTTCGACGTGGCAATAGAGGTTTCGGGTAATGCTCGAGGCTTGGAAAACTGCATCGACGCCACCAGGCCGGGCGGCCGGATCGTGCAGGTAGGCCTTTTGTCGCCCGGCAATTCGGGCACGCCCGTCAACAAAGTGACGGCGAAAGAATTGGAAATCGCCGGCACCTTCCGTTTCCACCAGGAATTCCGCTGGGCAGTCGACGCGCTGATCGCCCACAGGATCGATGTCGAACCAATCTTGAGCGCTGCATTTAAATTCTCGGAAGCCACAACTGCTTTCGAGCTGGCCTCAGATCGCCGGAAAGCGATGAAAGTGTCGTTGGTTGCGTAACATGGAACCGGCTTCGCCGATCACTCCTTTTTTGTTCTCCCGTCACCATGAACTCAATTGCCGCGCCCAATACTAAAGAGAAAACCCGGAGCCCGAATGATCAACCGCTGCTCCGATTCGAACACATATTCAAGCAGTTTGGAGGCACCCTCGCCGTGAACGATGTGACATTGGATCTTTTCAGCCACGAGGTTCTTGCTCTGCTGGGCGGAAACGGAGCCGGAAAATCCACGTTGATAAAGATGCTGGCAGGTGTGCACACCCCCACTTCAGGTCAAATTTATTTTCGAGGCCGGCCCATAAGCCATTTTGGCGGCAAACCTCCAATCGCTTTCATCCATCAGGATCTTGGTCTGATCGAGTGGATGACCGTAGCGGAGAATCTTGCGCTCGGCCTGGGGTTTCCGCGCCGGGGCGGCCTGATTCGATGGGACGCCGCTGAACGACAAGCAGAAGAAGCTTTGGCTCAAGTGGGCGGAGGCATCCCGCCAAGCATCCGGATCCACCGGCTTTCAAGAACCGATCGTTCGCTGGTTGCCATCGCACGGGCTTTGGCGGCGAATGCTGAGCTTCTGGTCCTGGATGAGCCGACGTCGAGTTTAACGGCTTCAGATGTTGACCGCCTTTTTGACGTCCTGGCCGGACTGCGCGCCCGCGGCATCGGAATGCTTTACGTCTCCCATCGGTTGGACGAAATCTTCCGCCTGACCGACCGAACTGCGGTCATGCGGGATGGGCGTCTGGTGGCCGTCTTTCCAACCCGGGAAACGACGCCTCAGGAACTCGTCACCTTGATCGTGGGACACAAAATCGCTGAAATCTATCCTCGGGCGCCAGAACCGGAAGCAGGCGAGGCGATGCTCGAAATTAGGGACCTCACGTTAAGCCATCTCGAGCCGGTCACCTTTGATCTCAGCCGCGGGGAAATGCTCGGGCTCACCGGGCTCAAGGGAGCCGGCCAGATGGAAGTGGGCCGTGCTTTGTTCGGATTGGATCAACCCGAACATGGCGAGATTCGTCTCGAAGGTCGTCTGGTTAATTTGACTTCACCGCGCCTGGCAATGGAAAGAGGGATTGGATTCGTCTCCTCAAATCGCCAGGTTGAGAGTTTGGCAATGAACCTAAGTGTTCGGGAAAACTTCTTCCTGAATCCGCGGAACCGGGGATACCAATGGCATCAGCCGATTCGTCCCCGTCAGGAAAGATACGAAGCAGACGTCTGGGTCGGACGATACGATGTTCGGCCCAAGGCGCCGGAACAATCCATCGAAACCCTCAGTGGCGGGAATCAGCAAAAGGTCGTGATTGGCAGATGGCTTGAATTCGCGACCAAGGTCTTGATCCTTGAAGAACCGACGGTAGGGATTGACGTAGGCTCCAAAGCGGCGATCTACGCCTTTCTCATCGAAGTATTAAAGCGAGGCGTCTCCGTTCTCATGATTTCCACCGACTTTGAGGAGATTGCTAACGTTTGCCATCGCGCGCTGGTCTTCAACCGAGGACGAATCATCGCCGAGATTGGGCAAGATGAGCTGACCGTTCCACAACTACTTCATGCTGCAGCCGGAGAATAATACTAATAAGTTATGGCCACACAATCCATCAAATCAGACGCACTTGAACCGGATCTGACTGATCTGCGAGGCAAAGGTGCAAAAGGTCTTTTCGCCGGGGCTTTGCGACTGTTCCCGGTCTACGGGTTAGTTTTTATCACCGTGCTCCTGATAGTCATTTTTTCTATTTTATTGCCCGACACTTTTTTCACCTGGATGAATGCCCGGTTGATTCTCAGCAACCAGTCTGGGACAGCCCTGTTGGCGCTGGCCGCGATGATTCCCATGGTGGCAGGGAAGATTGACTTGTCCATCGGCTATGGGGTCGTGCTCTGGGAGGTACTAACAATCAGTCTGCAGACGACTTATCACCTGCCGTGGCTGCTGGTCATGGTGATACTGCTGTTCTTTGGAGGGGTATTCGGTCTGGTGAACGCGCTCCTGGTCGAATTCGCGCGGATCGACGCGTTCATTGCGACTCTCGGTACCGGAACGGTGGTTTACGCTTTGGCGCTCTGGCACACCAATGGACAGCAAGTGATCGGAGATGTTCCGGACAGTTTTCTCCAGCTCGCGAACGGCAGTCTGTTCGATATCCCGCTCCCGGCCATTTATGTTCTGGTGTTGAGCATCTTTTTCTGGGTTGTCCTCGACTATCTTCCACTGGGCCGATGCCTCTATGCGGTCGGCGCTAATCCGGAAGCAGCTCGGCTGAACGGAATACCTAACCGGCTGTATATCGCGCTGGCTTTCGTGACTTCCGGAATGATAACGGCCTTCGCCGGGGTTGTTCTGGCTTCTAAACTGAGAATCGGCCAGATCGGAGTTGGACTGGACTATCTGTTACCTGCCTTGGTAGCCGCCTTCCTGGGTTCCACGACCATCAAACCGGGGCGAGTCAACGTTTGGGGCACCATCGTCGCCGTGGTGATCCTCGCGATCGGCATTTCCGGGCTGCAACAGCTCGGTGGCGCATTTTATGTCGAGCCGCTGTTTAACGGGCTTACACTGCTGATGGCAATTGGGCTCGCCGGGTTTGCCGGCCGGCGGCGCGTTGCCCTTCGGAAAAAAGAGGAGTTGGTCCAACGCGATCCAAAGCGTCCGGATTCAACTCCGCTGACAGAAGCTTCGCGGCCAAACCGTTAGCCGCTTCCCACCATAACTGATGACAACTGCAAGTAAATTAACATGAATCCATCGTCCCCTGGTTCTTATTTCTTGATTCGGCTGGCCGCACTCGGGTCCGTTCTGCTGGCTCTGCCGACGCTCCCTGTCCGTGCCGAGGATGACATCGTCGCGAAAGCGAAAGCCTATGTCCAACAAGCGACCGCGCGTGCTGACAAATGGAATGGTCCGACAACAGGGCCCAAAGCTCAGACCGGTAAAACGATTATTTGTGTTTCATCCGATTCGCGCAATGGAGGTGTCAAAGGGGTCGCAGATGGACTGGCCGAAGCTTCCAAGGCGATCGGTTGGAACTTTCGAGTAATTGACGGCCGCGGCGACGTGGAAGGCCGAGGTCAGGCTTTGGGTCAGGCGATCGCGCTCAAGCCGCAAGGAATTATAATCAACGGATTCGATGCAAAGGAACAGCAGACCCTGGTAGAGCAAGCCAATGCGCAAGGGATCATTCTGGTCGGTTGGCACGCCGGTGCAACCCCCGGCCCGCTTGAGAAGCCGAAGGTATTCGTGAATGTGACCACCCCTGCGGAAGAGACTTCTCAAGCTGCGGCTTACCTGGCAATCGCTAATTCCGACGGCAAGGCTGGTGTGGTTATTTTTACGGATTCGGCATTCACCATCGCGTTGGCGAAATCGAATGCGATGGCGGAAATAGTCAAACAATGCAAAACTTGCAAGCTTTTGGAAACCCGCGTGCAATCGTTGGGATCCGCCACCAAGGATATGCCACAGGTAACCGCTTCGCTGCTGCAGAGATATGGCAAGAAGTGGGATTATTCTCTCGCCATTAATGATCTCTATTTCGACGGGATGGTTCCGGCTTTGACCGCTGCCGGCGTCAAGCCAACTGGTCAACTGTTTAATATTTCCGCCGGTGACGGCAGTACTTCGGCCTACCAGCGAGTTCGTTCAAATCAATACCAGTACGCGACGATCCCTGAGCCATTGAACCTGCAAGGGTGGCAGTTGGTCGACGAATTGAACCGGGCGTTTGCGGGTGAAAAGCCGAGCGGATTCAGCAGTCCGGTTCATGTCGTCACCCACGAAAATGTAGAGTTCGACGGCGGCAAGAATAGCTTGTTTGATCCGGATAACGGCTATCGCGACCAATACAAGAAGATCTGGGGGAAGTGACGGCAATGTCACAGTTCATTGAGTTCGATCCCCGATTTCGCGAACTGCTCAAACCGGGTGAAAAGCTGGAACGACTGGCTACAGGAGCGATCTGGAGCGAAGGGCCGATCTACTCTCCCGAGGACGACAGCGTGATTTGGAGTGATATCCCGAATAACCGTCTTCTCCGTTGGTCGGCCAAGGAGGGAATGAGCGTCTGGCGCCAGCCCTCCAATTTTGAGAACGGACACTATCGGGATCTCGAAGGTCGACTCCTGAGCTGCGAGCATGGCGGTCGCTGCATCAGTCGAACTGAGCCGGACGGCAGCAAGGTCGTACTCGTGGACCGTTATGAAGGAAAGCGCCTGAATTCTCCAAATGACCTTGTCGTAAAGTCAGACGGTACGATCTGGTTTACGGATCCGCCCTATGGGATTCTAAGCGACTATGAGGGCTACAAGGCAGAGAGCGAGCTTGGTGATTGCTATGTTTTTCGATTCGATCCAGAGAGCGAAGAATTGTCCATTGTGACGGATGAAGTGGTTGAACCGAACGGATTAGCATTTTCTCCTGATGAGAAAGTCCTCTACGTAGCCGATACCTCTGCGGCGTTCGATCCGAATGGGAATCATCACATTATGGCGTTTGATGTGGTGGATGGAAAGAAAGCGCGAAATAGTCGAGTTTTTGCCGTGATAGCGCCCGGGCTGGCCGACGGATTTCGCGTCGACATTCATGGCAACATTTTTACGAGTTCAGCGGACAGCGTCCAGGTTTATACCAGCGATGGGACGCATCTCGGAAAAATTCTGGTGCCGGAAAAGGTCGGCAACCTCACTTTCGGCGGTCCGCGTCACGATAGCCTTTACATTGCGGCCAGTTCTTCACTGTACGCACTGGATCTGAATACCAGGGGGATTCAACGTCCATGAAATGATACTACAGGCCTTGTTCTTGGCGTTGATCGCCCGGGAATTCTCTATTAATTGTTAGTCCCAGGCGGACAATACGTGCCAATGAATCGGTGAAACCCATCAATCCTTCTGCCGGCGTTCGGAACGCTCTGCTAGCGGCCCTGCTATTCGGTGCGAGTGCGCCATTGGCGAAAATCTTCCTTCATACCTTATCTCCGACGGAGTTGGCCGGTGCACTTTACCTTGGGTCCGGACTTGGATTGGCGGGTTGGCGATCGGCTCGAAGATTTCGCCACCATGCGCGAACCAAGGCGGAGCCGGCGGTGCGGCGCTCTGATTGGGTATGGCTTATCGGAGCAATTTTCTCGGGTGGAGTGATTGCCCCGGTTTTGCTGATGATCGGCTTAGCCACCACCCCAGCCTCAAGCACTTCTTTGCTACTCAACATGGAAGGCGTGCTGACTGCGTTGCTCGCCTGGTTTGTGTTTCGCGAGAATTTTGACCGTCGTATTCTCCTGGGGATGATCGCCATCGTAGCGGGTGGGCTGCTGCTCGCGTGCAGCCCAGGCGAGGCAGCCGGCTCTTCGTGGGGAGCGTTCGCGATTGTCGGCGCATGTTTCTGTTGGGCTGTTGATAACAATCTCACCCGCAAAGTCTCGGCAGCCGACCCTGTGCAGATCGCGATGCTGAAGGGGCTCAGCGCTGGAGCAGTCAATCTGCTTATCGGTCTGGCGATGAGCGGAAAACCGGCGCCCGCCGGTTTGTTAGCGGGCGCCGGATTACTTGGCTTCCTGAGCTACGGGGTTAGCCTCACCTGCTTTGTCCTGGCTTTGCGTGACTTGGGTACGGCTCGAACGGCTGCTTACTTTTCGACGGCACCATTTCTCGGCGTCATGCTCTCGTTCCTTCTACTTCGCGAGGTACCGCCGCTTCTTTTCTGGCCTGCGCTTTTGTTAATGATTTTTGGAGTATGGCTGCATTTGACCGAGCACCACGAGCACGAACATTTTCATGAAGCTCTGAAACACGAACATCGCCATCGTCACGATCAACACCATCAACATGAGCACGTGCCGACCGATCCACCCGGCGAACCGCATTCACACTGGCACAGGCACCAGCCAATGATGCATAGCCACATTCACGTGCCGGACTTTCATCACCGCCACCACCACCGGTAAATCGCCTCTTAGCTTCGAGTTTGCGCCCCATCGTCCACCGTCTGAAGAGACCATGTCATCGGAGCAAAGTTCATCTTCAACAGTTACCCGAGTTCTCGCCTGCTACGTGACCGAGGCGAAGCCCGATGCATTGCCTGATGCCGTTCGCAATGAAGCAGCCCGCACATTTCTTAACTGGCTTGGCTGCGCCATGGGTGGCGCACGTCATGAGACGCTGGAGATCGCCATTGCGGCTTTAACACCGTTCTCCGGTCCTCCACAGGCCAGCATTCTTGAGCATAGATTTCGTGGGCTGACGACCGGGATTATCGGTCAGAATAAAACCGCGCAACTCATAGATCTGTGCTGGAAAATAGACGAATTGGAAACGGTTGCCGACATCGCCAAGGCGACGCGCGCGTAGTCATTCATCCGGGTTGCTATTAATTAAAGATATGGCTTCCGGACAAACTCAAAGATGGGCTCTAAGGGAAAAGCCGTGACTAAGAGGCTCAAGTTGATTGAGAAAAGCGTCTTACGGCGAGCCACAGCGAGTCGGCGGAGCGGGCAATCTGTGCCTAGCGGGCAATAATTTGCCTGACTGCCGCGACCAGATCGCCGTTGTTCTGCGCCAAGTTCCCTTCCGGAAGCGCAAGAGCGTCTTCGAACCCGATACGCGTGTCATAACCGCAACGAGAGGCCAGAGCGATGAATTCCCACGCTGAAGTTTCGAAACCGTGCAAGAGGCGTGAACCTTGGACGCCTTGCAGGACCGCCTCAATCTCTTCAAAACGATGCTTTGCGTTTCCGGGTTCCTGGGCGGGTTCGATCAGGATGCGCAGACAGCGTGACGAGAGGCCGCTTCCATATAAGAGTTGTGCGGCTTCGGCTTCCAAATTCCTGCTTCCACGCCGATCCCTTTCTCGGTGAAAAGCTGGAAGACCTCCAGGGCGCCTGGTTCATTAAAGTTCACGCTCGCAAAGTCGGGCAAAATATTCCAGCTTTCGATGAGCGCAAGGCGTGCATCGAGGTCTGGGACGATCCACGCGCCGGTACTGACACCAACAGGTGTCGTCGGGCATGCCGTCCGAATGGCTAGAAGGGCAGCGGCGACGTCGCTGGAGGCGAGGCTTTCATGACCGCCTGCGTTGCGCGGGTGCACATGGATGGCTCCGGCTCCGGCCGCCACTGCGATGACCGCCTGGTGCGCCTGTTGGCTCGGATTGATCGGGATTGCAGGATGTTCACTCTGCGAGCGCCTACCATTTATTGCTGCTTTCAGGAGCATGGCAAAATCATTGCACAGCCTGGAAATCTTACGAGCGCTTTGACTCGCGAGATTTCCAGGCTATCGACTTGCTTCTCTTTCAGAAAGTGGAGAAGATCGCCCGACCATGGCGGCACCCGGATTGAAGAGCCTGGAGAGTCGGTACTCCGTGCATGAAACCATCGACCGTGTGGCGGATCTGCTCAGGTCAAAAGGGATAAAAGTGTTTGCTCGCTTGGATCAGGCCGCCGAAGCTCAAGCCGTCGGTGTTTCCATGCGGCCGATGGAACTTCTGATCTTCGGCGATCCAAAGACAGGTTCGCCGCTCATGAATAAACATCCATCGCTCGCGATCGATCTTCCCTTGAAGGCTCTGGCCTGGGAATCCGAAGAGAAGAAGGTCTATTTGAGCTTCAATACCACTGAATATCTCGTTGAGCGTCATCACCTTGAAGGAGAACCTTTCAAACCCGTCGAGGCGTTGCTTGCTCACGCCGCCAATTAGGGAATGACGCGGCGCACAACATCGGGGCCAAATCGTGCTGATCGGGAGTCGATAAAAAAATTCTGAATCGCACCACGGGGCAGCACGTGAGGATCGGCCTCCGACAGCGATTGGCGGAGTGCGGCCTGGACTCGGTCATTGAGGTGGGTCACGACCCGGCAGCGAGTCGGGTCGAGACATTGCGATTCAACGGTGCGTCTCTGCTTGCTGAGGCGCGGGATGGCGCCGACGAAAAATCACACGCCAGAAGATCACTCAGGTGACGGCCGAGAGATCGCTCGATTTTTACGAGCGCATTTCATTGCGTTTCACATGAAAATGTTTGTGACAATTGCAATAAGATTTGCCGCACGCTTGAGGACTAAAAGATACCTTCAAGGTCGACGGTTACATCCGGGAACGCTAGAGGGGCAATGACGCCGTGCATGTGAGATTCTAGGGCGAAATTGTGCTCTTGCGCCGGGAGCCTATAGATGTGGACTGCTTTCTTGCCGACATCGATAACCCAGTATTCCTTGATACCGCCTTTTTCGTAGGCTCGCAGCTTGTCGCCCAAATCATAATCCAGCGTGGTATCTGCGACTTCGATGACCAAGTAAATGTCCTCGGGTGTTGGATGTCTGTTCTTGACGTGCGTTTTGTAAAGAGTGAGGTCCGGTTGGGGTTCATCGAAGTTCTCGATGCGAACCGGTTGATCGATCGAGACTCGGTAGCGTTTTTTGCGCGCGTCGACGAAGATGTAGTTCAGTTCGTCTACGATCGTTCGATGTTTTTCGCCTATTGGAGCCATGCGAATAATTTGGCCATTGAGCAATTCCACTCGTTCGGTTGGGGCAAGGATTCCCGTTTCAGCGAGCTTATAATACTCGGCGATCGTGAATTTTCGCAGCTCGGGTTGGAGTACTGTGACCATAAAACCTGTAACAAAGATCCAGATCCTGTGCGAAAAACAATCGATTTCCTCAACCAGATCGTTGCCGCTGGCGTAATCGAGGGTTATGCGATCGCCCGGCGCGGATCGAAAACCAGCAAGGAGGACACCGCCCGTGAATCAATCTCTTGCCGAAGCGTTGGAACGCAAAGACCGAACAAGGCGTCATCTTCAGAAACTCTCATTCGAGGAAAAAATCGCCCTCTTGATCAAAATGCAGAGGCGAGCTGCCGACGCCGACATTCTCGGCTTGCGAGGTATTCACCGCCGAGTCTGGCCAGATTCGTGACTCCATTGAAATCGCCGTATATAAACGAAACGCTGGCGTTTAATCGCAAAGCATCAAGACATCACAATGCCCAATATTTGCTCCCGCCAAAGAACCTCCTCGGCGGCGTCCGAGATGGCGTTGGTAACTGCGACGGCCGTCGGTGATTCAGTTTTGTTTATTTGTTCGACGAGCGCGGTGATATCAGGCGTTTGGACCAGCATGGTGGTTGAACCGTCGGCTTGGATGTCGACGAGTGGGGCCAGAGGGCTTTGCAACATCCATTCACAAGTTTCGCCAACTGCGACGGAATTTATCGAAAGGCTGCCAACGAGGGTACCGATCTGACGGATGCTCTCGGCTTCGGGTTGTGTGGTTTCCCCGGAGGTTATGAGCTGAGGATCAAGGGAATAAAGCTCTATTATCATGCCCATTACTTGAGCTCTCCCGTCCAAGAAAGGTATCACAGGCATTCTGAAATATTTTTGTATCCCGCAGCGCGTAAGCCGCAGACATATATTGGAGCAGAGAGGCTCTGACCGTCGCCATGCGCTGCCACGCCTGGGTCTGCTCCATCTCGGCCCATGCCCCAGGAACGACACCCACAATGTAGTCAAACCGCTTCAGCGCCATAGCAACAAAAGTTTCGGCAGCGGCGGAATCATTTCGAGATCCAACTTAAGCAAAGCCCCGCGCGTGGCGATTACGCAGGCATCCTTCCCCAGCATCGAAGACAAGGCGGCAATCTTTCCTCCAGCTTCAATCAAAACAACTTTGGTGGGGTACAAAAGCCTTGCTTCTTTCCGCTTCTGAAGGTGCGCTCCCAACCGATGGCACGGCAGAAGATTGGAATCGGCGTCAGATCTCTGCGTCGGTGGAAATAGACGTTTTGGGTTGGCAAAAATGATGAATGACCGCTTAGCCCGTGACACGGCGACATTCAGCAAGGTCGGGTCGCGGTCGATGAAGCTGCCACCAGCTTGTTCCGGTCCCTCGACCAGGCTGAAACAAACCACGGGTCTTTCGGCCCCTTGCAAACGATGAACCGTTCCTACGGTCACCTTTTTGATATCCTCCTTGGTCGACCATTCCCCAGGCTTCAGTTGGGCCTCGTCAAACACCTCCCTCAGACGTCGTTCCAGATAGTCTGCTTGCGGCCGGTAGGGGGTGATAATTGCGACGATGGCGTGGAGTGATTTTCCTTTAGTCTTTTCCTCCTCGCGCCAAACAGGCCACCGCTCGACGATCCAAGATATGATTTCCTCGGCTTCCTTTTTATTGCGATAGGAGCCTCCCGTCGATTCGGGTTCCGCATCCACAGCGACCCAAGCCAGAGCGCGGTCAGGAAAATCTTCATTTTCGTCGGTCTTGGGCTGTAAAGCGCCGCCATAACTTAGGTGATTGCAATAGTCGATGATGCTTGGTTTGCATCGATAGTGGAACTGGAGCGTTACGCCATCATCGTCTGAGTCCTTCCACTTCGAAACCAGCCTGGCCATGCCGAGCGCGCTTCCGGACGCCACCGACCGGCGCGATCGAATTATTGCCTCTTTTGCGTTGTGGGCGGCGCCGACGCGCTCCGCGATGGCGATTTCAGCAAGCTGGGAATTGTTCCAAATAGGGGCCAACTGTTTCAGGTCGCCCACAACGGCCGCCCTTTTGGCAAGAGCAAAGGCAGCACCAGCAAGTTCCGGCAGAGCTTGACCGCCCTCATCGACCACCAGGAGATCGATAAGGCCGAAGACGTGCGAGCGCGGGTCTTCTTGCGGCTTCATGTGGTCATCAATCTGCGTCCATTGCGGAGCGGTGTGGAGTGTCGAGACCAGGCAAGGTGTTAACATGCACAGACGGCGAAGAGCTTCTTCGCCGTTCAAGGGATGGCGGCTGAAGAGTCGCTCCCTCTGAGCAAGCAAAAAGCGTCCTTCCCAATACCGTGCGGCCCAATGGAATGCTTCAGTCCGCCAGGTAAGATCCATGAATGCTTGGAGATCCCAGGAGTTGAGCGAATCGTAAGCAATCTCCCTCCGCCTTTTGGTCCATATGCTTTCTCTTGATTCGATGAACCGGCATCCGGCTTCGACCCAGTTTCTTGGAGCCTGTTCGAACTCTCGTCGTTCACGCTCAACGGAAGCAAGCCTTCGCCAAACGAGTTGTACCGCCTCCTCCATGTTGCTCACCGAGTGAGAGGCGAGCGCCATCCGCGCTTTGGATATATAAATTTGTTCGTAATCCAGTGCTTTGTTCGGATCGAGAACGTTATTTCCGTCGGCGTACTCATAGAGGAAGCCTTTGGCATTTCCAGATTTTTTAAGGCAAACGAAACGGGCAAGTTCCGCCTCCCTTTCCCGATCAGTGAGGACCGTGGCTGCGGGTAGGTAAGCACCATAGCTCGCCGCATCGGCGATCCACCTCTGTGCATGAGCTATTGCAGCATTGGGATGTGGTGCATTCCCGAAAGCTTCGATCACGTTCGTGACGGACTGATTAGTCGCACCGCACGCCACGATGATTGGGCAGGCTTCGCCGCGGAGGGCCGCTGAGACCCAGTTACTCGCGACCACTGCGCGGAGCATGGAGGTCTTCCCGCTTCCTGGCGGACCGTTCACAGCCTGCAACTCGCCTGGCTTGAGGTTTAGAATAGCGCGAACCGCGTTGCGCTGTGTTGGGTCGAGTGGGAAAATCTCTGTGATGGGTTGTGCGGACATGGACGTCGGCCCCCTGCTCAAACCCCTCCTCTGAGTCCGCGCCAGATACTGCGGCCATTTCCACGACCACATCAAAACGAAAACAGTCGACTGGTTGGATGCTTCGTGCCCCCTTCCCGGAGAATGCCGAGAAGTTCACAAATCTGAGTGCCTCGCGCCAATAGTTGGCCGCGAGCAGAGGATCGATGGAGGGCACCCGGATTGGGACGCCTTCAAACGTCGGAGATGCGAACGATGGCTGAGAAACTGCCGGCGTCACGGCGGTGACTTCTGGGAGAGAAATCGGTTGTTCAGAATGGATCGGGCTCTGTGAGGACCCTGTCAGCATCTCGGCTAGAGCTTCCAGGAAACCACTGATCCACCTGGTCATCACGGCGCGACTTCTCCGAGCAATTCATCGCCAACTCTTTTCTCGGCCGAAAGTGCGTCGTCCTTTGATTTGGGTCTCGATCGATGCAAGCCGCCGATGTTCCAAAACTCCTTATTTGACTCGAGCCGAACCACGACTGGCACTCCTGGCTCCAGGCCAGCATCCATCAACCGTTGCTCTCCGACGCGCAGTCGCGCGGTACCGCGTCCGACCCGCTGGTCCTGGTAACTGACCTCTACATAAAAACATCGTTCGCTGAAATTCGGTTTCACTTCGACGGGTTCAGTCAGAACCGTGCCGCTGACCCAATCGACGACTTCTTTCGTTCCTTTTGGTTCTCGGAGCGAGCAAGGTCGTAAGAGCCGTTCTACACGCCATTGTTGCGATGCCTCGACCCACTCCAGCAACAGTTCTAGCCGATCAATCTCTAGTTCGTCCCGCTCGGCGGCTGTTCCTTCTCGCAGAACGGATTCCCAATGAGAAAGTAACCCATCACTTTCCTCCCAGGGTGGAAGCACGTGGCGACTCGCTCGGACAAGTCGTTCGATCCCGGCGCCGCGCAATAGGTTCCCTGGCACGAAGACTTTGGCTGCAACGACCGAACCGACAGATCGCACTGAAACATTGACCCCTTTTGCTTGGGACTCGACGTCCCATTCCTTTTGAACCAAGGCCATGGCACCTTGAGGCGATTTGCCAGCGGGTAGTGCTGCCGCCTCCGTTGGCTGCAAGATCTTCGCCACCTCATAGCCCTTGTGACCGCGAACGCCATCGAAGACGATCGGAGTTTCTACATCAATCTCCACAAGCTTCGCCTCCCGAAGGCATCTATTGTCCAACTCGAAGACGACAACCGGACCGGATGGGAGGGGGATGAATGGACTTCGCGGCCGTAGGTTCCTACCTCCCGCACCACACCTGAAATGCCAATTAGATCTTGCGGGAGTCCGTCGACGAGGATCTCCACAATGCGCCACCCTCGATCGGAGCGTTCGATCTTGCACCGGAACGGCGACCCCGTGGGCGGTTTGACACGTTTCACAACTTGATTGCAGATCGCTGATTTTGCTGGCGTGTCAGAGCTCAAGACCTGAGCAAGCGCGTATCGCCCGTGCGCGCCAAGTCTCCAGTCTGAGTCTGTGATCAGGGCTTCGACTTCACGGTGCTCTTCATCCGGCATGGCTCGCCCTGTATCTTACCTTCACCCAGGATAAGGTGGCAAGGACCTTTGGCCTGAAGACTCACGCCGCTTTTCCCTGAACGCTGCAAACCTCAAGAATTTCACGGGAAGCCCGCCAAACACTAAAACATTTTTCAAAAATGATTTGATATTTTAAAGCGCCGATATGCATGGGAAAAAGATTGACCTGTGAGCGCCAGCGTTTTAACCGAAGAGAGAAGGGGCATGAAAACCATCACGCCACAGCTTCCGCCCGCGCTCCCGAAGCGCCCCAAAAAGGCTGAGGAGTTTCCTCCGATGCAATTTGGCGTGCTCATGGCCGGGTCATTTAATGCTTCGAGGCCAAGATACCTATTGTCCACGGCGGCGGGACCACGATCCGGGGTTACGGCGGCTCCTGGGTGGGCACCACGGTCCATCACACCTTCTCGGCCTGGTTCGTCGATCACCAGAGCGGCCAGCAGCACAAAATCGATTTTGGCTCCGATTACCTGGATATGCGCTATGGGCACGACGCCACCTTGCTCTGGGCCAACGGGCAGCTTTTCGCGATCGCCAATCACACGACCGGAAAATAAGGTATCCGGCGCTGCACCGGGTGATTTTTGCCCGAGAAGAAGGGGGGGTCGGCGTTCGTCTCACTAGTTTTGTTTTTGATCCTCGCCGTCGTCGGATGGGCAATATCGACCAGGCATCTCGGCAAAGGCGACGTGGTCCGGGGTCTCTACGCACAACACCCGACCGCTGAAAAGCTTAATGTCGAAGGGTTTAAAAGGCTGCGCGTGTTTAAAATCTTTGATCGTTTGAATCATATTGAGCCACGCAAAGGCAATGCCCGTCGATCAAAAGACCACTGGAGACCGTCAGCGGAATGCCCCGAACTCATCTTCGACTAGGTGGCGGGAGCTGGGAAGGGAAATCAGGGCAAAGGCCCGATTTTTGCAACACGCCGCTCGCGCAATAGAAGGTCATATTGCTGCTGCGATCGCAGATCCAAACTTCGATAGCACCGGCGGCGAAGTACAAGGCGCGTTTCTGTTCGAGCTCGTCGGGTGTATTGCTGGGCGAGAGCACTTCAACACAGATATCGGGGGCAATGATGAAAGGATCTGGATCAGAGGCCTCGGCGTAACGATCGGGATGAAGCCAACAAGCATCGGGAACTTTGACTCCCTGGTCAGTGATGATTTGAGGCTCAATCGCCGCTTCACCACCCAAGCGCTCAACGAGCATCGTAGCGATTTTGGTCGCTTTAAAATTGTGCGGCTTAGGGGGTCTAGGGCTCATGAGGATTTCGCCGTTGCCGTCGGTCTCGATGCGGAAATTCTCGTACTGATCGAGTTGCGGGTCATTGAGGATCTGCTGCCAGCGTTCGAGCAGAAAAGCTTGCTTGGCGGTAAGGGTTACGGTGCTCATGGCGTCGGCTCGGAAGATCTGGTTGCCCACTCAAGCATAGAGCGGCATCTCAGCGCAGGCAACACGGTTTGGGGTCGCTACGCCTGCGACCCCAATTGCAGCACCGGCCCCAGACCCACGGCATTAGCGAGGGCCTGCGGGTTGCCGATGTAATTAAGCATCGTCGCATATTGCTGAATCTGCTGCTCAAACTGCTGGATCTGCGTGGCGTACTGTTGCAGTCCTTTGAGCTGGTTAGCCAGGTCGCTCGTCCACGACTTAACCGAGCTTACACAATTAGCCATGTTCGTCGTGAAATTCGCCGGGTCGTAAACGACGTAGGTTGCCTTAGCGCAAGGCGTGCCGAGCGCGAAGAGCAAGACCGCAATGAAAGCGAAACAAAATATCTTATTCATTGTCTTCTATTTGGATCGCAGCGTAGTTACCCAGGTAGCGAGTTTCACCGGTTTCGCCGTCGCGACATCGTCAGCGCCGACAACGTACACGATCGGTTGTCCCTCGTCGTAGCCGACTGCCAGATCAGAAATCAGGACCACTTTGTATTTTGGGCTGGAAGGAATTCGCAGTTGTGCGAACAGGCCCGGTCGTAGCAAACCGTCCTTGTTTTCAAAAACGCCGCGTACCCGGATAGTGCCTGTGGAAGCGTCGACCCGGTTGTCGACAAAATCGACGAAGCCCTTATGCGGGTAGCCATTCTCATTCGCCAACTGCATTTCGACGGGAGCCTTCCCGTCCTTTGTGTAGAGCACCTTTCCGCTGCCGACCATTTCTTCATACTAAGCATTTACTCCGGGGGAACAACAAGAAGCATGCGCAAGATCAACACAAAGGAAATCGCTGAATTCTCTTGGTCTTCTCCAAAAGGAAAATTCTGTGGCGCGGGCATAGAAATCTCAGAAGCACTCGGGCGCAATCCGGACTCGACCGACCTCAGGGAACGGCATCCCTTTGACGTCGAGATCTTGCGCATTCCTCCCGCCAAAAGCCCCTATCCGTATCACTCCCATAGCGCGCAATGGGAGTTTTACCACGTAATTTCGGGCAAGGGAATGGTTCGGCATGAGGATGGAAGGAGCGCAATCGAACCTGGCGACGCATTTCTCTTCGAGCCCGGGCAACCGCACCAGCTCATCAACGACGGCTCGAGGGATCTGATCCTCTATGTTGCGGCGGATAATCCGTTGGGTGAGTCGAATTATTATCCGGACAGCCAGAAGTAGAATTAGCGCCATCCGCATCTTGGATGGGTAGCCGTTTTCACGCTCACTTTATCATTCTAGAACCAGCAATAATTCGGTTCTGACAGTAAGAAAATTAACCGGTTTCGTGATTTAGCAGTTAGCGTGCAGGTTGTAAGTCTTCACTCTTATAACGAGATTATTAGTGGTTTTCCTCCACTGGCGCTTTGCCGCTAATACCACGCAGCAGCAACTCTGCGACCTGGCCGGGTAATTTGCGCGTGTCAATCGGTTTAATGATGTAGCCATCGCAGCCAGCTGCGATGGCTTTTTCTTCGTCTCCTTTCATCGCGAATGCCGTGAGTGCCACGATGATAATATGACGGGTCTCTTTATCGGTCTTCAATATCTGGGTTAGAGCCAAGCCGTCCATGTCCGGCAGGCCAATGTCCATCAGGATAAGATCGGGCGGAGAGTGTTGTACGACCGCCTGAGCTTGTTTGGCATCCATCGCCATGAGGATGCAGTGACCCTCACAACCGAGCACGTCGGTTACGAGCTTCAAATTGGTGCGGTTATCGTCCACGACAAGGATTGTTGATTGGCGATTCCCCATTGGAATTAGGAATTGAATTTTTGCGCGGTGCTGGTGTCGTCCAGACGGCTGCCTTCGGCCATGACCAATGGCAGCACAACCCTGAAGCTAGTGCCTTTGCCGACTTCGCTTTCCACGCCGACGTCGCCGCCTTGCGACTCCACGATTTTTCGGGTCAACGCCAAGCCGAGCCCTGTCCCTTCGTAACGGCGCGCCGCACCGGATTCCATTTGTTCAAACTCTTTGAATAGTCGGCGAAAGTCCTCTTTTTTGATCCCGATGCTGGTGTCTTGGACCGACAACTTGAAGCGGTACGCGTCGTGCATCGCAACATGGATTTCCACCTTGCCGCCGTCATCGGCGAATTTGACTGCGTTGGAGAGGAGGTTGTAGAGGATCTGCTTGAATTTTTGTTGGTCGAGTGTGACGTATCTATAATAATAATTGCTTCTTCCATAGATTCAATATAAAATCCGACCACTGCGAACACCAACGAATCCATGACGCTTTCTCAACAGCCGGCGTGCCAATAGTTGATGAGCGACGCCGAGCAAGAGCAATCTCCGCAACCGCGACTTAGGATGAGTTCGCCGGAAAAAACTGTCCTCATTGTTGATGACCACCCGACAAACCGCAAACTGCTGCGCGAGATCATGCAGGCAGAGAGCTACACGACCCTTGAAGCGGAGGACGGATTAGAGGCGCTTTCTGCCCTGGAACGCCAGCCTGTCGACATAATTGTTTGCGACATCCTGATGCCGAACATGGATGGCTATAGTCTTTGTAGCGAGGTGCGTCGGCGCACTGAGCCGAAAAAATTGATTTTCATTCTTTATACCGCAACCAATTTCACTGCGAATGACGAAAAACTTGGTCTGGAATGCGGTGCGGACAGATTCATCAAAAAACAGGGTACGCCGAGCGTGATCCTCAGAGCGATCGAAGAAGTCATTAGAGAGAGGAGAGAGCGTCGCTCCGAGCACCCCGGGCCTGCAAACGCTTTGCCGTCCGAGAAGGAAATGAAAAAATACAACGCGCTTATGATCCGACAGCTGGAAGAAAACAGCATCGAGATCGAACAAGCGCGCAATGAACTTCGCAACCTGAACGAAAGGCTGGAAAAGCGGGTCGAGGAACGGACGGCGCAGCTGGAAGCGCTTAATAACGAGTTGGAGCGGCGCGTGGTAACCCGGACCGATGAATTAGCCGCCCAGAATGCCATATTGGAATCGCGCACAGAAGAGCTGGCGCGCTCAAACGCAGATCTTGAGCAGTTCGCGTCTGCTGCTTCTCACGATCTGCAGGAACCGCTTCGCGCGGTGGCTGGATGTATCCAGGTTTTTGAGCGGAAATACCGTGGGAAATTTGACGACAAAAGCGACGACCTGATCCGGATGATTGTGGATGGATCGGCCCGAATGAAAGCGTTGATCGATGGCATTCTGGCGTACTCGCGAGCAGGACGAGATGAAAATCTCGAGACGATTGACACTGAAGCTGTGCTGCAACATGTACTGGCTGATCTCAACGTTGCGATCACCGAATCCAGAACGGAAGTTGTGTTCGGAAAATTACCATCGCTGCGTTTCGTCAAGACGCAGTTCGAGCAAGTGCTTCGAAATCTGGTTGGCAACGCCATTAAGTACCGAAGCGCACTCGGCCAGAAAATTTACGTGCGTGCCGAGCGTCAGACTGGTGCCTGGATCTTCAGTATCGCAGATAACGGGATCGGATTTGAGCAGCAATACGCCGAAAAAGTCTTCGGCGTTTTTCAACGGCTACATACTCGCGACCAATACCTGGGGACAGGGATCGGACTCGCCATCGGGAAAAAAATCGTCGAACGTCGTGGCGGGAAGATCTGGGTGGAATCGGCGCCGAACCATGGCTCGACCTTCTTTTTTTCCATTCCTGATAACGGTGCTCCATTAGAAAGTTCATCCGTATGAACCGACTAGTGAGGATTCTGCAGGTTGAAGATAGTCCGGAAGACCGGATGATGACGGCGGAAGGTCTCAGTGAGGCTTCATCGCCTGCGGAACTGCGTGCGGTCCCGACGACAAAAGAGGCAATCGCAATTGTATCCGTCAAAGGAGCATGGCATCCGAGTGTAGTGCTACTGGACCTTTCTTTACCCGGCGAATCCGGATTCGCGATGCTGCAATTCATTAAAGGCCAGCCAGATCTGCAGAGATCTATCTACGCCGCAAAGGGATGGGTAGGAGGGTGGTCGCATTGGCGGGGGAACGGAGCAGGGAGATTTGGCGCCGAGATTTAAAATGCGGGAAGTACTGATTTTATTGGCGTCTGCGCACGTGTCGAATCTTATAAGTCTCGCCCCTTCCCGCCCGGTGCGTCGTCGTCCGTTGCCCTCATTGAACGGATGAATATCGACCAAGCGGCGGGTGCGCCGTAAACGCCGTATCCGGCGTGTTAAGTGCGGTTCCAATCCAACCGGCAAAAACTCCCATAAGCGGCAGAACCTCTGCCGGTGACGGAAAGCTGTAGCGTCCCGTTGCCGTGCGAACGTAACGGGGCAGGTCGGCATACTGTCCGGCAATCGCCGGGGCGGACCTCTGCATCACCAGCTTGTGCAAATTCCGCACATCGCTTTCGGTCAATCGCGTTTCCTGCTTCGCCAATTGGCGCACATAGCGGATGGCGTCATAAATGATCGAGTGCTTCAAGGTGATCTTTAAGCGGCTTGCCGCTGATGGTAATCCCTTTTTCAATAACAAGCGTCGTCTCAACCGGACTGAGTGTGTTCCCCTCGATCGCATTCGACGTGTAGGTAAGTTCGATGTCGTAGAAATGCTCAAGGTTGGCAAGCGCCTTGCGCGACAGGGGCCGCAATTCGTCGAGCCGCTCTTTCTGGCGGCGATAGAGGTCAGAAGCTCGGACATGACGCCTTAAGAGATAGCACGGGGCGGGACGCTTGCACAAATCGGGGCAAAGGATGGCAAGACTCATCCTTTTCGCCCCCGTGTTCCCCATTTTTTTATTCGCTTGAGCGGGAGAGAGGATTTTATGGTGCAATTTTTTGCACCATAATTCTTGTTTTTGGTTCATGGCTTTGGCTGGTCTCCATTGGGCTTTTTGTAACGCATGTTCCCATAGTTTTGTATCTAATAGCGCCCGTAAGTAGCTCATATTCAATGAGTTAACCGGTTTTCTTGGAGCTTCCTCCTTGTGGCTACTTTTACACCTCGACTGCGCAAAACCGTTGGCAGCCTCACGCCGGCCAGTTCGATGAGTTTGGCGACATCGGCGGATGGTTCCGGAATCGTCAGACAGCTTGTTTGATCGGCAAGCATCACTTCAACCAAGCAAAGGGTGCTTAGTTTTTTAAGTCCTTCCTGAACCGTCAAGTTCAGTGTCTGCCAACGCCGCGCTAATTCGTGCACTAAGCGATAGGCTAACATGACGACCAATGCATGACCACGAGTGCTTTTTTCCAGTTGCACATAGATGGGGCGCATTTCCAGTTCCACCGTTTTAGAGGTACGAAAAGCCTGCTCTACTAAGGTCAGGTCTTTGTAGCGATCATGCACCAGTTCTTTACTGGCTTGTGCTGCGCTCAGATCAGTCTTGAGCACGTAACAGCCATCGAGCTTGGCTTGTTCATTTCGTGCGAACTCATCGATCTGTAATGCCACGCAACGAGCCTTGCCGCACTTGACTTCAACCCAGCTCTGAAGCTTCAACTTTTGGACTTCCTTGCTCAGAGTCTTGATCACCGTTTGAGCTTTGGCTCGTGGGTGAGCGCTCAAATAGGCATTGCTTTCATTTACTTTGTCTTCAAGGCGGCCCAGTTTGTTGGCGCGAGTGGCATCCATCTCAGCCGCCCGTTTAGGATTACGCCGCAAGATATAGCGGACCTGTTCTTCACTGACCTCGGCCAAAGGCTGATCGAAGAACTCCACCTGCAACACTTTTGTATTGAGTAGTGACTCTATCTGCGGCTTGGTAATCGCCGTGATATAATGCATCCCATGCTCGCTCAAGTGCTCGATTTGCGGGATCTTAAGCATGCCTCGATCTCCGACAAAGGTCACGGATCCGCCGCCAAAATGGCCGACTATTTTTTTTACTTGCGAAGCGACCGTCTTGGGATCGGAAGTATTGCCGGCAAATACTTCGATTGATAAGGGTATCCCTGCTTGGTCGCACAACAGGCCAATGACAATCTGCCTCTTTCCAGACTTGGCATCACGGTTATAGCCAAAGGTTCCGAAGTGATTGTTGCTCCCCTCCAGATAGCTGCTTGTGACGTCGTAGAGAAAAAGTGCCGGTTTTTCGCCAGGGTGCAAGACCTCAAAAAGCCGTGTTTCAGTTCGATGCTGATGTTCTGTGAGCCAGGCAAGATTAGAATAAAGATCATCCTCATTGAAAGCATCCAACTTGAGCAAATCGCAGCAGGCATGGGTTTGAGCCAGGCGCACCGCACTGAGGCGCGAGCCCTGATCAATGACTCGGGCGATGACTTGCCAGAGAGCCAGCTTGCCTTCCCGGTCTGTTCCCAACGCCTTAACCAGGCCAAGTTCCCGGGCCAGGGCCTCCAGGACTGCTACCGCGCCGATGCTTAAGCCCTGTCGCAGAGTGACATTGGGGTTGAGTTGAGCATTTTCCCGAAACGCGGCTAAGTCGTGTTTGTGCTGCAAGGCGAGTTTGATCGCCGCGATTTCCTGATCTGAACACTTGGAGAGATTGGCAATGGTGCGGTGCTTAACCTTGCCATCCTGGCGATAGGATTCGCGCAGCAGAACACGTGTATAGACCTTATTGCCAGAGCGGACTTTACAGGTGTCGAGATACATTGTGTGCACCCATCATAACTATAACTCGTTTATTGTAAAGAACGAATGTCATTTATTTTACAATAATTAGTGGCTACATTTTAAGCGTAAAAATCGCATATCATATTTAAAATGAATGACTTACATCATTTTGCTAAAGGAACATCCGTTGTAATAGCGTTCGAACATGGCGGCGGTGATTTCGGGGCTGCTGGGCCATTGGCCGCGCCGTTGTCCGGCATGGGTTTGATAGGTGTCCAGCCGCTCAGGGTCGGGCTGCACCACCTTTCCCGCTTGCAGGAACAGCAATCCCGCCTTGTCGGTCGGCATCCGCGCAACAAAGGCTTCGGCATCGTCAAGGGCGGCGCGTAGCTTGGTCATAACAACTTTCGGGTCAATCGGTTCGGTGCTGACGAGCGCCCGCCATTCAGCGGCGGGATAGTTGGAGTTGCGGCGCACTTCGGCAATCAAGCCTTCGGGTGTATATCCGAGCGATTTCTCGACAGCGGCCCACACAACGGCACCAAGAGGCAGGATGGTGTCATGGATGGTCAGGAGGTCAACAAGATCGCGCACCTCACGCCGTCCGGCGGCGGCCATAATCTTGTTTGTGGCTAGGTCAACCGGGTGCAGTACATAGCCGAAAGCCTCATCCCGCATGGTCGGGAAAAACCGGAAATCGCTGTCCACGACCCATTCAAGGCGGGTGGCGGCGTCCTGCCGCGTTATCTCGGCGGTATAGATTGTCGGCAAGCGCCGAATCCATCGAACGCCATAGCCCGCCGCTTCAAGTGTCTGCACATCGCTAAGAGCGGCTGAGGCAACACGTTCCTCGCGGTCATGGAAAACGTCTATGTCCCCGGAATAGCGCGGGGCATCACGATTTAGGGGTGTTGCCCCGGCAACATAGCTCTCGGGTCGCGCTGCGAAGCGAGCAACCGCAAAGCATCGATCTGAATTTTAGAGAGTGGCACGGCGGCACATTTGCTCAATCTGTTCCGCAAGTGCGCGCGCGTCGCGGTCGCCTTCAATGCGCAAGGCACGCGCGACGACAAGCGCATCCTCCGGCTTTGGTTCCTCAAGCATGCGCTTGTTCCAAAGCGCCTGTGTCCCGTACTCTGAGAAGGCGCGGCGATACAGACTTTTGAAATCTTCCGGTTCTGTCGTCGGGTCGTTCATAACGCTTTGTAGCACAAAACTGGGGCTTTGATCTACCGCAGAGAAGGGGCGAAAGAAGTTATCCTTTTGTGACACACGACCCACCAAATTAATCCCTGAACCTTACAGATGAGCCCACTCCAGTATTCCCCAAGGCATTTCATCTGGGTCTAGGCGAGTACTGCTGGCGCTTTCTGGTCGCGAGCCTTAGGCTTCGACAAAGGGTGAAAGGCTAGAGTATGCGGCGTCCCGATGAGGGCAGGGTTCGAGAGCTCAAGGCCGCATACCGAACCCGAATCTGTCGTTTCCCTGATCCCGGAGCGCTTGACGTAGACTCTCAGGCAATAGCTGAAGTAGTTCCGGATAGCTCTCTCCAATTCGGATCAGATCAGCCTGATCTTTTGTCCGTTTGCTCAAGCGCCTGCGAGAATCTTCCCATGCCCAGATCTTACCCTGAATAAGGTCCGGTAAAGCAGCGACCGGAACGCTGTGGTCAAAGATTTCTCGGATCTCAGCCCGTTCGACAAACGGCTGATACCTTTCGTCTCTCGTAAATTGGATAACAAGATCACTGCCCGGCTTTTGAGCGTTCACGGAAAATTCAAATCTGGAGATTTTGAATCCTTTGTCAGTCAATTTCTGAACAACCAGATCCAGCATTTCAGTAACAACAACGAAGTCAGCATCTGTTGTATAAACGGGCGTAACGTAGCAATTGACGGCTAAGCCGCCGATCAGGCACCATTTTATGTCCTGCTCCTTGAGTACGGCAACAACCTGACCAAAGTCCGATGTGCCGCCATTGGTTATAGATTCGAAGAGTTCCGCCGCCGTCATGACACTGGACGATAGAGGGTTCGGCTCTGTGATCCAACTGCTTTTCTCCGCGTCGGCAAGACGACTCCTTGGGGCGGCGATCCCGCGGTACATGAAGCCCACAAATGGAATGGACGAAGACTGGGGGGTGCTCGTTTCGTTTTTGCCGAAGGATTGGGAGCGGCTAGCGATTCGAACCGACGCCTTGAAAGGGTTGCGCCGGAATAAGTCTGCGGAGAAATGCCTGCGAACCCTCTTGATGCATTTGGCCTGCGGGTACTCGTTGAGGGAGACGGCACTGCGAGCTCGGGAAGCGCGGCTGGCAAATCTTTCGGATGTGGCACTGCTCAAACGGCTTCGTAAGAGCGAACAATGGTTGTACGAGCTGTGCCGCAAACTCTTCGAGCAGGCCAATACGGAGAGCCAGCACTCGGGTTTAAACCGTCGGATCCGATTAGTGGACGCCACCACGTTTCGGAACCTGGCAAGACCGGGAGCCTTTGGCGAATTCATTACAGCCTGAGTTGGCCTTCATTGCGTTGTGATTATTTTCGCCTGAGCTCTACGTCGGGGTCAGGCTCGGGTGAATCGCTGAGCCCTATCCCCGTCCAAGCGGGAGATTGTTTTACTGGCCGATAGAGGCTATTCGACGGCCAGAGGCATCCATCAGGTGGTCAGTCAAGGAGCCGATGTGATCCTTCGACTCAATCCCAGAGCCATCCGGGTCCTGGATGCAGAGGGTCAGCTATTCAAATGGGTCGAGGCGCTTAACAGTATTGCTGGCCCTGGGGAAATTAAGCAGTGGCAAGCACGCATCAGCCTCAGAGATCGCACCCAGGTACCTGGTCGCATTTGCGTGATTGCTAAAAGCCAGCAAGCCACCGAACGCGCCTGCAAAAAACTGCGAAAAAAGGCCTATGAACAGCGGATCGCCCTGGAGGCCGATACACTGCTTTATGCCGGATATATCTTAGTTTTCACCACTTTGGCTGAAACTGAACTCAGCGCTTGGCAAGTCTTGGAATGGTACCGCCTGCGCTGGCAGATCGAATTGGTCTTCAAGCGCTTTAAACAGATTGCCCAGTTGGGCCATCTTCCTAAAAATGATCCCCAAAGCGCCAGGGCTTGGCTTAACGGCAAAATGTTGGCGCCATCGGCGTGAGCGATCCCAACGTGGAACCGCGAGCCGTCGTGCCTGGCCGATGCGATCGTCGAGTTGAAAGTTACGGGCACGCGCTCAGTGAAGCCTTTCATAAAGACAGTGCGCGTTTCGGCATCCTCGCAGTCGAGAAGTTGATCGCGCCGGACGACGATTAGCGTGTCACGCCCACGCCGCGAAAGAAATGGCCAAGCTCACACGCGATATAGCCGCCGCCGACAATTGTGATCGACTTCGGCATTTTCTTGAGTGTGAAGACTTCGTCGCTGGTCCAATATGGAACATCGAGTGCAGGACGTTGCGGGCGGCTACCGGTTGCCAGGACGATTCTGTCGGCGGATATGGGGTTGTTGTTGACCAGGAGAGTTCGGTTGGCGGTAAAAGCGGCGTGATTGCGATAGAGTGTGACGTTCTTCCCGAGCGCGTTTTCGAGGATGCCGTCGTATTTATTTGTGAACTCGAAAGTGTCGCGCAGAATCGCATCAGGATCGGGCGTTCGCAGAGTCGTCTCGAAGCCAAACCGCCGCGCCGCACGCGCACATTCGGCGGCGTCCGCGTAACCAATGAGCAATTTGGAAGGGATGCATCCGCGATTCGCACAGGTGCCGCCCAGCGGTCCTTGTTCGACAAGGGCTACATGCATGCCTTTGGCGCCGCACTCACGCGATGCCCCACCGCGTCTAAGCCGGTGTTCTCCAGTCACTTCTTGGCGGCTTTTGGAACCGTGATCACGACTTCGCGTTCCTTGCGTTCCACTTTCATATCTTTAGTGCGCGCGGGTCCGGGTAAGGTGCAAGCCGCTCGTACTGGCCGAAATCACTCATCAGGGTGGACGTTAATTTGTCGCTCTTTTTTCCTATTTATTCTGCGAAGCGGTTACGCGAAGCAGATTGTTAGATTCCGTTGTGACTCAATGTCAGGAAGTTTGGGTTTGTTCCGAAGGACCACGGAGTAAGCGAAGGGGTGGCGCTCGCAGTCGATGCTGGAAGCCGAGGGCGTCGTCTGCGCGCGCGTCAAAGTTAGCGGTCCTGCCCCAATTGCGACGACACATATGGAAGAAATGAGGTAACTTTTCGACGATTCGGTTTCACGCAAAAAACGACAAACAGCCAAAGTAGGTCGTTCATCCTGGTGTTCCGATGACGACATCGTGAGTTTTATTGCCATCGCTTTCGGCGGCCCTCTGAATTGCGGTCCGTTTCCAGACGCTGGTAAGAAATTTTTGGATAGCGGGAATATTCCAATTTCTCATTTCGTTCGCTGAGGCGCGCGGCGAAATTGTTTATGCCTTTGAACGGCATCAACCAAAACGGATCTCACATGGCTGTTTCTCGCACACTGAAACAATCGACACTGCAGCCGTTTTCTCCGCTCGCGGTCAATGCGCGACCTCCGCTTTCGTTGGACAAAATCAGGAAACTGGGAAGCGAAAAATTTCACCATTTCGCTCTTGACCGCGAGATTCCAAATTTGAAACACATCACGTTTTTCAAGGAGAATTGTTAGTGCGCGACATCATCCTCATCGGTGCACCGCTCGGTGGCGCCTCTACGCTGACCCGGCTGGTTGGGTCGTTGCCGGCTGATCTCCGGGCGTCTGTCTTTGTCGTACTCCATGCGAAGCCTGACCGTCCGATTCTTCTCGCGGATGTTCTCAACGCTCCCGGACGAATGCGCGCTACTGTGGCGGTTGACGGTGAACCGATCCAGCGCAGCCGCATTTACATTGCCTGCGTCGGCAAACACCTGGTTTTGGATTCTGACAGAATGCGTCTGATATCCGACGCTGAGGAGAATAACCGCCGGCCGTCCATCGATGTTCTGTTTCGGACTGCGGCCACAGCGCACAAGGAGCGCGTGGTGGGCGTCATTCTGGTGCACGCGCGAGAGGACGGTTTGCTCGGACTTCATGCAGTTCGGCTTAACGGCGGAAGGACGATGACGCATCGCAACGAGCAGATGCAAGACAAACCGCGCCACCCCGAAACCGGCGAGGAGTTGGCGCACGATCATCTGGGGCTTGATGAAATCGCGCCGCGCCTGATTGCTTACGTTAACGGCTCGAATGGAAACGGGTCACCCATTAGGTAGATTGGCCTAATAGGTTACCAGAGAGGCACTTAGACGATGTGACGTGAGCCAGGTAAACGGCTTTCCGAACACTTTTTCCGAACACGTTCCCTATTGTTCCCTATTGTATACTGTCGTTAAGTCACAAAGGCCAACCTGGATGAAAGCAATTGTACTTAGCATTAAGCACCGAAACAAATTAAAGGCCGCCCTGGCAAATCTCCCCCTCACATCCGACTTTAGAGATTCCGCCATCAAATGGCTCACCTACGGCAGCAAAGACGTAAACCCGTTTGACGTATTCGAACCGCACGAAAAGGATCTGATCGTCGAAGCCTTGGAACACGCGGCCGCGTCATATCGACAGGCCGGTGAACCCTATAAACTGGAACAAGCCCACAGATTTGAACAGATAGCACACCAGGCCCTAGCAGTCGCGAGATCGTGACGCCCGAAGAGGCCGATCGGTACTGGCAGATTCTCCCGCCCGGCCGAGAACGTTGTGCCGATGGCCCAGGCGTCGTAAGGGTTGCTGTAATTTGCAATGCTTTTCGAGATTGACCGGAATCAGAAGTACCCTTAACTTTATGCGCAGCGTTCGCGTGAACGCTGCGCATGTCTGATGGATAAACACGTTTACGTTGTGCCTCTTCGCGTGCTCCTCTATGAAGAAAACGGGGAATGGAACGCTCATGCCCTGGAGATGGACGTTGTTGGATCTGGGCCGACTCCCGAGAAAGCCGAATCCGAACTGAAGGATGCCGTCTTCTCTCAAATCTCGTTTGCTTCACAAATGAACGACTTGGATTTGATCCTGCATCCAGCTCCAAAAGAGTTCTTTAACCGTTGGAAAGAGGCCCAGCAACTTATGCTGGCTGGCCTTTTCGATAAGTCGCCACCCGTTTGCAAAAAAGTGCGAGCGATATTCATCCAAATTCCAATGAAGCAAGTCCAGGAAGCTGTGAAGCGATCGTCTTTCGTGCCAAGGCACGCTAATGCCTAAAGGTCTGAAGCCTCGCGAGGTTTTCGGACGTTTGTACAAGCACGATAACCGATTTGAGTTCTTTTCCAAGCGGGGTAAGGGCAGCCATATAATAATCAAGCATCCGGACGTCGACGGTAAGGCCGCGTCCGCTCCATGCCCGAACCACAAGGGCAAGGACGTAAGTATCGGCGTGCTAAAGTCGTTGATTCGCCGTTTTCGGTTGCCACGAAGAATATTCGACTAACAGCCTCGGTCGGGTTCATACCCGTTATGAACGGGACCCGCGAGAGCGGCGCTGCTTTTTGGCGAAAGCCTGCAGGGCCAACCAGTACTTGAGCGACGGTGTTTTGCGCCTGTAGAGCCAATTTGAAACGACTTGTTCGCTGACGCCGATCGCGGCCGCCAGCTCCCGCCCGCGTCCACGCTCGGCCCGCCGCCAGGCCAGTAGTTCACTCATCAACTGGTCTACTTCGTCGGGCGGGGCCATCTGGCCGATCATATCGGAAATGCCGTTCACTCCTCAACTTTTCCATAGGACAAGTAAAACATCAAGATACCGGTTGCAGTAACTTGTCTTATGGAATAGTTTCACGCCGATGAATACGACGATATTTGGTAAACAAAAGAAGGTTCAAACCCAGATCCGCAAAATAGATGATGACCGGCTCCTGACGGTGGTTGAGGCGGCCGAGATCGCGTCGGTCAGCAAACGACGGCTCTATCTGGCGGCACTCAACCACGAGATACCGGTCGTCGTGCTTGGCTCAAAAACCAAGCGAATCAAACTCTCGGATCTGCGCAAGTGGATCGCGAGCAAAACCACAAAAGCGGTATCGAGATGAATCCCGAAAACAACTAAACATATGGCAAAGACAACGATCAAAATAGACAGCCAAGCTCTGGAACCCTGGCGCGATATCGCCGTGACTCTCGGGATACCGCTGAACGAGCTCCTTGAGTGGTTCCTTAGCGCTCAGAGCGATCAATTGAGAAGCCTCAGTGAAATGGGCGAAGTAATTTCGGACTGGCCGTTCAAGACGCGTCAGCGAGCCCAGTCTGTAGCTGATCGGTTCGAAGCATTTGCAATGGAGGCGAAATTGGCTGGAGATCTGATTGGGACAACTGCCGCCGATGTCGTGCGGAGTGGCGGAGGCTGGACAGTCAAGGCGCATTACCTGAGCCCGGCCGGCAAGAGGTGGCGATCGACGTCGGTTATTGATGATTGGACAGGAGCGAACGATACTGATGAGGAGACCTCATGACACCCGACATGCATACTTTTTGGGACCCCCAAAAGGGCAAATACGTCACGATACCGGCCTCGGCCGTGATCAAACCACCGACCGACGACGCCGAACTCCGCAGGAAAGCCGTCGTGTCGGCCGATGCGGTAATTTCAAGTGTTCTAAAAACACTCTTTCGAGGATTTCTGATCGGGATTGCGATTGCTGTTGCGATTGTTATCTTGGCACTCTGGCACGCGAATGAGATGACCCACGCTCACTGGACACACCACGAGGACGCCACAGGTAAATGGATACCGGACAAATGGAATTAGGTCCTATTCTTCTCCCTCTGCTCGGTCTGGCTGAGGGCCCAAAACACTCTGACAGATCAAATATTCGAAACTCCGGCCAGTGCGCTCTACCTCACGCGTCCAGTAATCCACCCCTTCCTCCGGCATCGTCAGAATCTTCTGCTCAGCCACTTCTTCTATGTAGAAAGACAGGCGAAGACCCACAGCTAGGCACTCGATCGGTTCAGCTGGCCATTCTTGAGCATCCTGCTGACCCTCGTGTCGTAACCGAATTATTTTCCACATTGCGCGTTGAGCACGATCAAATAAGTCTGGTTCAGCCATCATTCTGAGCGCAACATCAACAGTAAGATCGTTCGTTGAACAGTGCCGCTCTGCCGCCAAACGATCGAGTTGAGCCCAGACATGATCTGAAAGTGGGATGGTGTAAATTTGCGGTTCCACTTCCACCCCCACGAGCTTAGCCGGTGTACATCGACGCACCGCCCCTGAGCCCGCGCGCGACCACTTTGGCGAGCATGTCCGAATTCGCCATCATGATGTCGCTCATGCTGCGGGGATCAAATGATTGCATGTGCATGTTGATATTGGCCGTGTTCCCGCCGCCTTGACCTTGGCCCGTCATGTTTCTCACGTTTTCCGCCAGGGATTTTGGCAGCACCATCTCGCTCGGGTGCAACAGCGCTAAGGGACGAGCCCCTGGTGGAACGTTCCACCCCCCCTCGGCTGATCCGAACGCCTCGACCCCTGAAAACGCCGCGGCGGCCGCGACCGGTGCGATGATCCAGCCGATAAGGGGGATATGAGACGCGCTGGCGTACGCGCCTTGAGCGGCCGACGCTGCATCGCTGGGTGCAGTTGCCGCGTGCGCCGCTTTCTGGATCGCCAGGCCTTGAGCCGCACCCGCAGCTTTTACGGCGTTGACCTGAGCCTCGGTCGCCACCCATTTCGCAATCTGCTCAAACAAGTATTTCGTCAAACTGCTGAGCATCTGGGACAGGATCTTGTCGAATTCCTGCGCCCAATTGAGTTTTCCGCTGATCGCGTTGTTCAGGACGCCCGATACCTCGCCGGCCATTTGATCCGCCGTGCTCTTAATCTGCTGCATGTCCTGCTTGGCTTTTGCCGCGGCCGCATCCCAATCCTGCTGAAACTTCTGCGAAGCGTCGTGCCAATCTTTCTCGCTAGCCTTGGCCGCTTCCACATCACCGGTCTTAACAGCGTTGGCGAACGCTTTATGGGCATCCGTCATCACCTGATAATCGTTTACCGCTCTCGACCTCAATGTCTCAAACGATTCCGCCGACGCCTTGGACGCCATTTGCGCTTCCGACCCGAGCTTCTGCATCTCGCCCGCCATTTTGTCCATGGCGTTCTGACTGGACACCAGCGTGTCATCCATTCCCGCCATTGGATCGGCTCCGCCGCCGCCTTTTCCGCCTCCGCCGCCTTTCGGGATATTTGCTGGAGGGGCTGGAGCCTTAGCTGCATTAACCACGCCTTCCCCTGCTGTTCCGGCGTCTTGTAGATCGCCCTGAATCATCTTGAGATGATCGACCCAGAGTTGACCCCGTTGCTTATCCAGATCCTTATAGACCTTATCTATTTGATTGCCAGTATCGGTGAATGCGTCTCCTGTACGTTTAGCTGCCGCCGTTATCTGGTCCATGCCCGCAGCCCTACTTGCAGCAGCAGAAGGATCAGTGAGCGGGTTTTCAGATCCAGCGCTAGCGAATAGCTTACCGATTCCGCCCGCGACATCTCCCAACCCTGACGCCATCCTGAAAACCCCCTGAATAGCAATCGTTGCCGCTTGCGCGTTGGCCGTAAGAGCCATCAACGCCTCGTCCACGCTTTTTAGAGCACCGACGAGAGCGGGTGCAGCCGATCTCACTATGTCATCCCAAGAGATTTTCATCTGGGCAGTTGCAGCCTGCATGGCCTTGGTTTGCGCAACTAGCATGTCCTCTCTGTCACCTACATTGGCGAATTCTTCCTTCTGCTTTTCGAGATTATCAATCAACAGTTGCCCGTTAGCCGCTAGATCTATCCATGCACGTCCACCAAGCTTTTGAGCAAGCGCGTTTTTGTTTGCACTTGCCGTGTAAGTATCAAGCTTGTTAATGCCGTCCTCAATCAATTGCCCGGTGGTCTTCATTGCACCACCTGCATCAGTGAGTGAGATCTCCATTTCCTTGAGTTGTTTACCACCGGCTAGAACTTGTGCGTTCATGGCTCTTGCTGCTTGAGCAAAAGTACTAGCTGACACGCCACTGAGTTCAGCCGCATCCACCCAAGCATGCGCCTCGGCGTTGCTTGTGCCCATGATGGTCGCCGTGCGCTGCACTTCTGTACCGAGATCAACGAACTCTTCCACCGTCTTGGTGATCGCCTCACCCAGAAATCCTACGCCCATGAGTTCTGCTACACCTTTGAGTCCCTCACCCAGCCCCGCAAGCTTTTCGAGCATTTCCTTGGATGAATCGCCGAGCTTCTCCATCGCTTCAGACGCTCTTTCTCCAAGTTCGTCAAGCGCTTCTCCTGCACCGTTGTCTTCGAGCGAATCCTTGATTTCCTCGCCGGCGTCGGCCGCGGCATTCTTGGCCTCATCCATTCCGGATGTGAAGCTGCTCACATCCGCCGTCAGGTTTACTGTGAAATCGTCAGGCATGGGTTAAGAAGGTTGAGGCGCCGAAGCGTCGTCTTTTTTTCCGTACAGCAGCTCACCAAAAGTCGGGATCACGCGCCTGGCTGGGATCGACTTCTTAATCGCCCACTCGTCGGTCAACTCCGGGAAACTGGCTTGCAGGAACCCAACGATCACCTTGATACTGGCGTCCTGAACCTCGAGATAGGCCCGGTCTTTGCTGGCGTTGACGATCTCGATTTCGGCCCGCCAATCGTCGAAATCCGCCGCTGAGAATTCCGGCGTCTCGTACTCTTTACCGCTGATAGTCAGTTTCAAAATTCTCTCCGATTCTTTATTTTGTTTAGGAATGCGTATTGGGTTTTAACGGATCTTTAAGGTGTGAACGACCAATTTAGCACGCCATCATCGAAAAGCGGCTTATTCGGGCCACCTGATGCGCTGGCGCCCCATCTGGGCAAAAGGTGCGCGAACCGTTTTCGCGCTCCTTTGAGGTCTCGGGCTTGAAAACTCCAGCCGAAAAAACCCCACTCGCTATCCCTTGGCAAAACTTCGCGTTCAGGGTACGAGCGCCCCGAAAATATCTCTTCCGGCCGAATTTGAACGATAACGACTTCGTACCCGATCAATACGGCGCCGGCATTCAGTACTTCGTACAAAGCAACTCGGCCCTGCCTTTTGAGTTGGCGCAGAGTCCGGCCATGTATCCGTAATTCGGTCTCGAGCGTTTTCAACGTACTCCCGTCACAAACCTACGTGCGCCGGCCTGACTGCGATGGGTAGGTCACCGGGATCAGAGTGTTGATTAACGATTTGTCCGGCGCGACCGGAAGCTCCGGGGAATTAGTGCCCATGCATTCCGTATTGCCCTGAAGGCCTGCCAAAATCCCAGGCTGAAGCGTCTTTCCCATGCCCCAGGAGGTGATAACCAAGCACGGTGTCAGGGTGTGCTGAAGAAGTTCGGCTACAGAGTTCGCCCGGAACGTTTCCGGACTTTGCGGATTGTCGGGCGCCGAATTCGCCACGTCGTAACCCTTGGCTAGCTCAAATCTTGGAATCATAAATGCAATACATTTAAAACGTTGTACCAATTCGTTATTTACGCTAGCGCTAGCATGTTTTCAATGCCATTTTTCCCACGATGGCGACCAATCAAGAAATCAAGCACGCCGCGACCGTCCTGGCCCGACGTCGATCTGAAACACTCTCACCAGAAAAACGGAGCGGAGTTGCCCGGGCTGCTGCCGTGGCCCGATGGAACGCCAAAGCTCAAAGGAAATCATAAAACATGAATAACTTTTTTGCTCCAATGTCAGTCAGGTTAGCCGAGCAGGGCGAACGCGACCGGCGAGAAATGGCCGAAGCACGCGAACGCGACCGGCTAGAGAGAGAAGCCGCGCAAGCACGCGAAAAGTCCCGGGAACAACAGGATGCCGAGTTCGGCCAAAAGATGATAGCTAGTGCAGCGGCCGCGATTGCCAAGGTCGACTATGGTACGCAGGCCGCCCTCGATAAGGCGCAGCGCGAGAAAGACGAGCACACCGCCGAGATCCGGCTCCTGGGCGCAGTCGTCGCCTCTGAACTCAAACCCGTTCTGACCGAGCTAGTGACCGAGATCCGGGCCCTGGTCGCGCAACTTAAACCGGAGGATAAACAAAATGTTGCCAGTTAACCCGGGCGACACCGTGAATGTCAGGCTGTCGATCCATCAGACACCGACTGTCGCAACCGTGGTAAGCGTCGATCCAATCAGGAGACTGGTCACAGTCACGCACGGCTCGGGCGCGCTCATGGGGCGAACCGGCACGATCTCGCTAGATGCGGTCCGCGAACAGAACGATCAACAATTTCCGCTCCCCAATGGCGTAATCTGGACCGGTTAACTTTAACAGGAGCATTAACCCTTATGTCACTTTTAGAAAATACCCAGTCCATTCCGCAAAAGATTGCCGCCGGTGCTGCCATGGATATCAGTCTATCAAGTCGCACAGCAATATGCGAAACTTCTCTGGATGCCGCAGTGACTGATCTGTCCGCGCTTTTGGCGGCGATTGCGGCTTTGCAAACCGCGGTGGCCGCTTCGACCGATATCGCGACGCTCAAAACGGCTGTAGCGGCGGTGACGCTGCCGACAATTACGACGGTCGCGCCATGAACCAAGCCCTTTTAGAGAAAGTCAGCCAGCTCGCCAAGGCCTCGACTCAATGGCCCGATCCCGAGAATGTCGACGACGATCAGCCGCTGGATGATTATTTGACCGGCCTGGTCGATCCGGATGCCCCTGACTCTGATTCCAGTTCAACACACGCACTTCGCGACTCGGCGATGGTCGGGCTACACCTCGCCAAGGCCAAACTGGGCATCTTGCAGAAGGATCACGCCAAAACGCATATGGCCATCAATAAGGCGATGAGCTTTCACAAACGATTGCACTCACAAATTAACGGCGCCGCCGGTGAGATGGATGCGATGGCCGTTAGGGACAAGCAAGAGGATTAGAAAACTTTTCGGTCGTGCCAAATAGTGCCGGCAGGAGATCTCCGGACAGGGCTATTACCTTTGCCCGGTTTTGAACAAAGGCACGACCGGAAACCAAAAACCCTAGCACTCGCTAGGGTTCTGGTCGAAAAGATCAGCGCTCCTAACATAGTCGCAAAGCGCCCAGGCCGCAACCTTAAGAAAAGCTGATCCCAAGCTCAGGCACGCCGGCAGGTACCTTAACCGGCTCGTTCAAATACATCCCGCGAAAATCGTTGCCGATCACAGTCCTGCGTTGGGCGCCGCGCCGGGCTTCCTTGGTCAAAGCCCCGTTCGAGGGCACAAATATCGTCACCGGCAAACCTAAAAAAGCTTGCCACTCGAGCAGCACAGCGGCGCGCCGCCATTCCTCGGGCTGGATCAATGACCCAAGCGTCACATAGTTCGCGAGCCACGGCATTGCGCCATTCGCCCGCTCGGGATACGAATAGCAGAGCGCCGACCAACTGCCGTCTTGCGGCCGTAACCGCGGAAGGTTAGCCGACGGGCCAGCGTTCAACCAGCCTTCAGCCGCCAGTCTGGCTTGCTCCTCATGCCCCTGAACGCCTAACTGAATGCCAGCCAACGGATGACTAAATCGCCGAGGCTGCCGCCTTGCTTGCGCGCCGTTGCCCCAATGCTGGCCAGCTCGCCGGCCTCGCTCCACATCGGAGAGGCCCTCAATGAGTTTACTTAGCTCTTCCTGCATATCGTTCCTCGTATTGTTCGCGGTGCTGCTGCATCAAGAGAGGTTGCATCCACCGCGGATGGCGGCTTACCTCTCGGCCGCGGTCGTACACCACGCACTCGTCACCCAATAGCGCGATGTGCCACTCGTCGTCAAACTCCGTCCCATCCGGGTTATAGGTGACCAATTGTTCTTTCCCGTCGGCAATCGCAAGCTGCGTGTATGAACCGTTGTCGTGGTATAACCGACGCGGCTCGCGCTCGTACGGCAGCGTCTTATCGAAAAACCGGTCCCGACCTTCGCCAGTGTCCAACTCCCGCCGCACATCGCGCATCAGCCCGGTCAACCCGTAGATTACGGCGTCAACTTGGTCGTCGAATTTTCCCAAGGGGAACGCGAAGAATTCATTCTGAAAATCCGGCGACAGTGTGTCCGCGTGCAGGATCAATCCCCTGATATACCGCTCATGAAAAATGCCGACTCGCTGCTCTTTCCCGGTCGCCTTACTCGGTTTCACAACCTTTAGCGGCACACCCTCGTTCATCAACTCATGCACCGACAACTCGCCGAACGCTACACTCTCAACTACCACTGTGTCGGGCTTATACTGATCAATCAATTCCAGCGTCCGCCTTTTGGTTGCAGGCCAGCCAGCGCGCCACCGCAGAACCTCCAACACCCAAAACCGTCGTTCCCGGTCCACCCCGCAGATCGCCGCCGCGCTCCAGTCAGCCCTAAGCGAAGTGCTTAATGCGTAGTCGAACCCGATCGAGATCCCTAATAGTTCGCCGATCGCCGGCGCCGGACCTACCCGAACCTCGGACCGTTTGATCGCAGCGCCAGCCAGATCCACGAAGCAGCCGTCATGTTCCTGCAGGTATTTCAGCTCTGGCATCGAGCGACGCCGCCGCTTCAGGTAACTCGCCTTGATCGCCGGATTCAGACTGCTCGGACCACTGAACCGCGCGATCGCCGGTGTCCGACGCCAGAGCGTGTGGTAATCGTTCGAAACACCGTTCGGCGTCGATCCAAGAATCGTCGGGCCCGCCGTCGTCGATAAGGTCGGCGAGATGTTTGCTTCTAACACCTCGAGCAAGTCCGGCACGAACGCAGCCTCATCAATCACAACCGCGTCATATGTCCGGCCTCGAAGCGGAGCGATCGCACCAGCACCAAGACTCCAGAAGTCCAACCGTCCGCCCGTTGTCGTGTCCCACCCATCGCCGGTCGATGGTCCAGAGATGATGTCCGCTAGCCACCGCTTGGCCTGCGCTTTGATCTCGTCGTAATGCCGACCGCTCGGCGCGCAGATCGCGACGCTACCGCCAGCCAACACGCCGCGGTGCCAGGTCAACGCCCAGAGAAGCAGTCCCGCTGTTTTTCCGGCCTGCCGTCCGACCGTGCACATGAACGTCTGTTCGCCGGCCGCAATCGCCTCATCGATCTGTTCAAACAGTTTGCGCTGCCACTCCAGTGGGTTAGGAAAACGTGCGCTCATTCGATTTGGTGCGGGTCGTATGGCCGTTCGTACGGCTCGCCATCACAGTCAACCAGCCCGATCGGTTCACCAGTCGGCCGCAGTTGCTCACGGTCGAACTCAACCCGAACTCGACCGTCAACCTTCTTGAACTCGAGCCGTAGGCTTTCCTCAATGATCTTGGTCGGCGCGTTCAAGGCGTTCATCGCTGCGAGCCGTCCGTTGGCCATCGCAAGGCTCGAAGCCCGGCCGAACTCGCCATCAACTTGGCATCAGCATCAATGCCAGCCGCCTTCTCAACCGCATCCATCTGGCGAATCACTTTGGCCATCGCGGATAACAGAATCTCGCTCTGCAGCTGTCGCAGCTTGTTGATCTCTGCCGGTGCCAGATCGGTCGGGAAACTCGAGCCGGCTGACTCAAGCGTTCGATTGATGTAGCGCTGAATCGCTTTAGTGGAGACACAGAGCTGCGCGGCAGCCTCGTGATATGGTAATCCTTGGGTGACGACCAGCTTCCATGCCTGTAATTTGATTGTCCAACGCTTTACCTTGTGCCCGCTTGTTCGATCCGCGATTTCGCATCCTAACAATCCTCGGTCCCGCCTGCTCGTTCGTCACGCATCAGGTTTCTTGGCCAGCAATTTGTTCAGGCGTTCATGCTCCCTGCGGTAGCCAAGAGGATCTTTCCTAAATAGCTTTTTCTTGCCTTCCACCTTATCCCTGATCCTATTTTTTTCGGCCTTGGTCACGTTTGTCTCCTGGGAAGGAATTTGAAATCAATCGGAGGAAGCCCATGCGTCGGTGGGGTTTGGTGCCAGCGTTCACGTTTGTGAGCATACCGTTTACGACTCCGGAATGCTACTTTTCTGTTCTGACTGCTGTTCGGACTCTCTAGGAGGCAACGAATGTACTATTCGATTCCCGGCCGTAGCGCGCCAAAGATCGTTGGCGACCCGATAACTTCCCGCGCAAAATACCACGCCCATCGCTCAATCTGGCCGCGCAGCCTCAGCCGAGCGTCGCCGAAGACAATTGGCAGATCAAACCTCACTTGCCATGCGCCAAGCTTCCAAGCACGACTTTGGGCCCGATCCGCGAATGTAACGCTGACCGCTCAATCTCACCACGGCTGCCAACGATCAGCAAACGCTTGAACCTGAACCCGCGCAAGCGATGTAAGCTCACTTTCAAACCGCTATCGGTTCTCGCCCATGCAACAGCCAACCAGATCCCCGACGCTCTTTCGTTCGATCGAAAATAACTCTTGTAAACCTTGTATCGAATAGTCGCCAGCTGACTCAATGTTTCGCGCACAGACTGGAGGCGGCTGAAAACAAGCGGATTCTGTTCGCGCGTGTCGATTACGATCGTCGGCGCGTGGTCCGCAAGCTCACCAAGAGAGCGCAAAGCAGGAAGTTTGAAGCTGGTTGGCATGGCTATAGGGACGTCTTATAAGGACAAGCCACAGGACACGCCTTGGGACATTTAGGACACTGTGGGATCAAAAGGATCAAAAGGGTCAAAACCCAGTTATGATACTGACCCCTAAGCCTTTTGAGAGCTTGGGGTCATAAGGTTTATAATACTATAGGGGTTTTGATCCCAACTTAGTGCAAAGTGCATGGTGCGAAAGAAGGGTAAAAAAGTGGTTTTGGGATCATAATTGGTTTTGACCCTGAGTTTTTGCTACTTCTCTTGAGGTTTTGGACCAAGTGTCGTCGAGCGGAGAGAGGTAGACGCGGTTATCTTTGATCAACTCTCTCTTGAGTCGTTTAAAGGATGGTCTGGACATTTGGAGCGGCTTTTTTTCGCATTTATCTGACCAATCTTTGTCGGTCAAGGAGTCGTCTCTTAGAACGTCTAACAAGTCTTGCGCGTTGAATTTTGCTGGCCGTCCACCGATCTTTTTTAAGTCGTCAGGGTCAAGCGAGTCATCGATCTCAAAGCACCAGCGGTTCCAGCGTATCGCAATTTGATCTTTTGGTGGAAGGCACCTCAGGATGAAATTTAGCTGGAACGTATCGTCAGTCTCAAGCGGTGACATGATCAGAATCGAATCGGGATCGCGACCGAAAACGCCCGAGCCGGAAATCCGGTCGATTGCTTCTTTGACGCTTGCGTTGCCTTTGGCGAAGTGAGCGGCACTGATAACTGACGCGCCGGTCTGGACGGCGAGCCGGTCAAACTCATTCATTAAACTCGCGATATCGACTGCGGAGTTTTCATCGCGAGTTGTTCCCATGAGTTTATAGGTAGGGTCGATAATGATCGCCAAAAGCGACGGCAATTGCGCGATCTTGGAAATAACCTTCGGCAAGATCTGCTCGGCCGGTCCAGCGTAGCCACGGAGGTTAAGTTCGAAGAAATCGCACACATCGCCCGCAACACCCATTTGATTCAAGATCCAGAGCGCCCGCTCCTTAAAGAATGGTTCAGGCAATTCGAAGTTAATGTAGAGGACTGGTCCCTTCTGGCACTGGTGCCCGAGCCACTTCCTGCCGGTCGCGACCGATAAGGCGAGATGCATCAAGTTCCAGGTCTTACGCGCCTTACTCGGTCCTCCCAACATGAGCTTTAACCCTTGGTGCAGAATTCCCGTTATGATCTCTGGCGGTTTTGGTCGGTCCTCGGCTACGATTTGGGAGAGACTTTTTATCTCAGGCAACCCGTCATCGACCGGAAGGGATCTCTCCCATTGGTCCCACGTCTTTCCAGGCAGGTTTTTGGCTAGGAGCGTTTGGTTATCCAGGATTTTCTGACCGTCTTTTCCCAATACCGGCTCGTTCGTATCGTGGTCCCTCCGGGCCCGCTTTGCGCCGGGCAACCGACTGAATCGACTCGGGTTTTTGTTCTTTTCGTCAACTTTTAAGCCGAGAGCTTGCTCGCAGTACTCCCTCAGGATTTCGAATCGTTCCCGATAGGCGGGCTCGTCTTTCGCATCGACTACTGCCAGGGCGTGAAGGCTCCGGTTGCCTGAATCTGTGATAACCGAGATGGGTAATCCGATAGCTCTGATCGCGCCGAGCTGGTCCTCTTTAGCGCCTTCATCAGACTCGACCAGCACGTGACGATAAGCGGTAACGTCTTTATCAGCCTTGCCGTTCGCGTCTTTCAACGGATTGATACGCACAAAAAGTCCGTCAGTGGACTTGAAAACCGCACCAATCCCCCGCTGTCGAATGTCGGCAATCCATGTCTCTCTGGTGCGAACCAATCCACCGTTTGGCGCGACACTAATACCGTGCTCGTCCCTTCTCTCGATCGCCTCGGAGATGCCTACAAACTCGCCTTGGCGAAAAACCGTTTCCAGGAACATGATTGCACCTTGCTCCATCGGTCTGGGAAGAGGCGCAGGGTCAGTCTGTAACCTGCGATAATGGCAACGGGTCGGCTGATTCTTTGCGGGTCCAAGATACTCTCTCGGCGCCCGGGTGAATGCAGAACGAATGGTAGCGCTGGCCTCGTGGTTGGTTAGCCCGTCAGCAATCGCGCGCGGTGTCAATTGCGCTGTCGCCTCGGCTTCGCTATACCGCGCGTCTCTCAACTGGCAGGCGGCAGCGAGTAGTTCAGCGTTACGGTTCCCTTTCTGCGCACCATTCTGCAGGTAGGTCAGGGTGCGGGGAGGCAACTCGCGATTCATGCTTGCGATCCTTCCGAAAGCCACGCGCAAGTGATCACGCGGCACCCCACTCTAGCTGTTCGAACCACTGATACGCGGCGCAGATCGCTTGCCAGGCCCGAAATCGGCGTCCAAGAGCGTAAGCAACGAACGCGTTTTGCCAGCAAGACCAACCGATCACGCCCCGGGCGTCGAGGCGCAGGAGCTCGTCAAAGACGAAATCGAGGTGCCGTTCGATCCAATGATCACGCGCATGTCGGGACTTCGACGGTGAGCTCAGTCGAACCGCATCTGGCTTGCTTGATTCTGGCGAAAGTGCTAGCCTAGGGTCAGAATTGTTCGCTTCGGTTTTGGTGGCGCCTTCCTGGTCGGGGGCGCCGCTTTCCGTTTCAGGAGGTGATGGATCTTTCACGCTTATCCATCCTGAACCTGCTTCGAGGCCTTCTGTTCGGCCATCAGCTGTTCAAAATAGCGGTCGATTGACATAGAATCAATAAAACGGCGTTTACGTTTTGAGCCGGGAAATTGCAAGACCACAGAGTCCCACAGGCCCAGCTTGAGAGCCCGGTAGGTTGAAGCTCTGCTAACTGGTGAATCTTCGACGGGAATCCATCGACGCGCGCCCGTCGGCGCAACCTCGTTTAAGAGCTTTGGGAATGATAGTAAACTCATTAGGCAGCTAAATTATATGCCACCTAACAGCGTTTCGAATTTATCTTTAATTTCGCCTTGGGAGGCGCTTTGGCCCGCGTTTTGCCTCGCGCAAGGTGTCTCTGAATCCGAGCTTTTTGTAAATCACAGAAAGGGTAACGTCGCTTCCAAGTTCCTCAACACTGGTAATGCCCGGACTTAGTTTCACGACGCGCTGCGCCACTTCCTGTTTGGTGGGAGCTTTTCGAGTCAGAAACGCTGCGTCGCACAAAAGCTCCTGGTAGGATTGGACGAATAGGCACCCATAGTTGTAGGATGCGTACCCGCCTTCTTCCTCTATGTTCTTCATGAACCTCTCGGCTCGGTCCAGATCTTTCCGCTGAGATTCGCTACCACAAGAATTGATCGCCTCAAGCTCTCCCTTCAGCACATCAAGCCTGCCATCGTTGACGATGAAGGTGATGCCTTTCAGCTTTGCTTCTTTCTCCACAGCTTCCTTGGTGCGTTCCAGGCTCTTGACCATACGAAGCTTCCAGACGTAAAAATTTCTGCGGTCCTGTTTGTCTTTCGATTTCGGGTTCCCCTCGAGGAAGCTCTGAGCCGATTTCAGCGCCTTCACCAGCTTCGGATTTCGCGCCAGGAACTTGCCAACGTCTTCCGGTCGAATTTGCAGCGTCTTATCCAAGGCGCGCTAGCTTCCTTTCGGCAGCCGATCAATCGACTGCACCGCCCGGTCGAGGGTCTCCCACTCGGCGTGGCTATAGCCTGCGTGGATTTTGGTCGACGAATGCCCGGAAATCCGTTGGCGGATCTCGGCCGGCACATCGGCGTTCATCATGGAGCTGATGTGGCTATGCCTTAAAACGTGGAACGATCGCGCGGCAGTGGATCGACCAGATTTGCCTTCGCGTTCACGTGCGATCGCGTTGCCGACCCCGGCCTTTTCCATCAGAGCGCTGAAGGTCCGCGACAAGCCGTTAGAGCCTCCGGTCTTGAGTTGGCTCAATTCGGGAAAGAGCAGCGCAGCTGCACTATCGGACGTCGGCAGCGCCAATAAATATTCCGCTAGTTCGGCATGGATCGGCGTTTTTAACCATTTACCCGTCTTTTTTTGGAAAAAACGGATGCGGTGCTCGTCTAGATCGACGTCGGCCCAAGTAAGGCGGATCAGATCCGAGAGCCGCTGCCCGGTGAAATACGCGCACAGGATCAAGGTCCGCCACTCGCCCTCCGCGGCTGCCACCAGACGCGCAACCTCGCCCGGGCTAAACACAATCTTCTCGGTGTCCACAACCTTGAGGTAACGGACCGAGCGGCCTGGATCGCGTTCCAAGAGATCATCCCGCACCGCCACCTTCAACGCTGCCCGAATCACGCTCAAAAGAAGGTTTGTAGTTTTGGCCGACCGGCCTTCAGCCCGAAGGGTGTCGCGGAATCGCTGGATGTCGGCCGACGTCACGGCGCAGAGCCGGGCATTCTGACGTTGCCCAAGGATTCGGCGCAGCATCCCGACCGCGCCATCATACCGCCGCAGCGTCGCCTCCGATACAGCGCCGCGTTGCCCGGCAAGCCAGCGGTCGAGCCATTGCGAGAGGGTAGGATCATCCAGGGGCGGTTTCCCGACCTTCTTCAGGACATCGGCGATAATCTTGCGCAACTGACCGTCAACGTCCGCGTCGCGTCGCGCCACCTCGTCGATCGTCTCGAAGGACCTCCCGACTTCCTCGGCCTCTTTACGCAAGCTCGCCTGCGCCGGAATCATCGTGCTCGTTTTGAGACGTCGCCCGTCGGCGTCGCGCCAAGCCCAGTACCAGTTTTTGCTTTTCGGATCTCGACAAAGGCAGCCCATAAAAATGAAGGTTTTGGTTGTTCGGAACTCCGAACAGTAAGCTACTGTTCGCTGTTGTTCAAGAACGTATTTTACCTAGGGAGAGGAACTTACGCACGACGCCTGGACGGAAACGGGTCCTCGATTCCGGCAGGTCAAGCGCACTAACTGCTCGGAAGCGCGAAAAAGCAGTCAGAAGCTGCTTTCTCCCTCGTTTATTGAGTGTAACTTGATCCTTTCTGGAAGACCGCATGGCGACGGACTACAGATTTCACAGCGCGGAGGAAGCGCTACGCGAGCGCGAGATCACTTTCTCCGCGCTAGCGAAAGTGGCGCCAGTAGGAATCATGCGTTTCGATGCAGACGGCCGATGTAATTACGTGAATGATCGCTGGAGTGCGATCACTGGCCTCACGATCGACGAAGCAATTGGTGAGAACTGGAAAAATGCGATCCACCCCGCCGACCGGGCTGCAGTGGCGGAAAGATGGAAAGAAATGCGGGACTCGAATGAGTTTTTCCGCGAGGAATATCGGATCGTGCGGACGGACGGTACAATAAGGTGGGTGCTGGCTGAGGGAGCGGCGCTACGAAGCTATTCGCGGGAGACACTTGGTTTTATACGGACCGTGGCAGATATCACGAGGCATCGAGAACTCGAGGAGGAGCTAACGGTCGCGCGCGACAAACTCGAACAGCGTGTGAGAGAGCGTACGGCTGACTTGGTAGCGGAAATGATCGAGAGGCAAAAGCTGGAGAAGCAAGTGCTTGAATGCAGGGACAGCGAACAACGCCGCTTTAGCCAGGACCTGCACGACGGCTTAGGCCAATGCCTCACCGGCGTGCTGTTTCACGTCTTAGCTCTTGAACGCGACCTCACTTCAGATCGCTCGGATTTCGCACCAGCCGCATCGAAAATAGCGGAGCTTGTTAATCAATCGATCAACCAGGCACATGACCTTGCACGTGGAATCGATCCAGTTCCGCTGCGGCCTGATGGTCTCATGTGCGCGCTTGAGGAGCTCGTGCGAGCGCTCTGCGATGCAAGTCCCACAAAGTGTTCATTTCGGTGCGAAGAGCCGATCCTCCTCGAAGATAATGCAATAGCGACTCATCTGTATCGGATCGCACAGGAAGCGATTTCGAATGCGATCAAACACAGCAAAGCATCTCAAGTCACAGTGCGACTCGAAAAACTCTCAAAGTCGTCGGCGCTGGTCATAACAGATGATGGCATTGGCATCTCCGAGCGCCAGAATCTTCGCCGTGGCTGCGGTTTGAACATCATCAAACATCGCGCCCGGCTTATCGACGCTGCGTTGGATGTTAAGACCACGCCCGGCGGCGGAGCTACGGTGCGATGCACGTTCAAACGCCACTAACGATGAAATGAAAAAAGCAACAAGAGCGAAGTCCAAAGTTCTACTTGTTGATGACCACCCGATCGTTCGCGATGGATTGGCGCAGCTCATACGGGGAGAAGCGGACATGACAGTATGCGGTGAGGCGGCAAGCGCCGAGCAGGCCCTGGAAGCTGTCACTCGACTTAATCCCGATCTCGCGATCGTCGACATTACGCTTGGCGGCGTGAACGGCATCGAGTTGATAAAGAATTTGAAAGCCGTTCGTCCGTTGATTCCGGTGCTCGTGCTTTCGATGCATGACGAGTCACTCTATGCGGAGCGCGCGCTGCGAGCAGGCGCGAGTGGTTACGTGATGAAGCGCGAAGCGCGCGATCGCATGATGGAAGCGATCCGTACAGTGCTTTCCGGAGGCGATTACGTCAGCGAAAGAATGCAAAAAAGCATCGTGCACCAATACCTGCACGGGATCGGCGGCAAGGAAACTTCGGCCATCGATCGATTGAGTGATCGCGAAGTGGAGGTGCTGAACTTGCTCGGAGAGGGATTGAGTTCCAAAGACATCGCCGATCGACTTCACCTCAGTCAAAAGACGGTGGACAGTCATCGCACCCATCTCAAAGAAAAGCTGAACCTAAAAGGCGCGCCGGAACTGGTGCGCTTCGCTTTTGATTGGGTCCAATCTCAGGGATCGACCTAATCGGAAGCGCAGAGCGAGCCTTTTACATGCATCAGCCGATCAAGCTGAATATCTCTCGTCCGCACGGGATCGGCAGCAAGGAAACTTCGCCGATCGATCGGTTGAGTGATCGCGAAATGGAGGTGCTGAACTTGCTCGGAGAGGGACTGAGTTCGAAAGACATCGTGGATCGTCTTCACCTCAGTCAAAAGACGGTGGACAGTCATCGCACCCATCTCAAAGAAAAGCTGAACCTAAAAGGCGCGCCGGAACTGCTACGCTTCGCTTTTGATTGGGTCCACTCTCAGGAATCACGATGACACGGAAGAATTCGCCGGTGGATATCAGAAAATTTCGGGGGTTTGAGTTAGGAAAAAGCCCGATTGTTAGAGCTAGAAAATAGGGCGAGACTTAAGTTCCTATGCAATCCCTCTTGTTGTCCCAAGAGATGCCAAGCGCCACCACAGATCAAGGAGTTCAGTTTACCAGTAAGAAATCCATTAGGCCTGTCCAACGATAGGGAGCACTTCAGAACTAATAAACGAGCAAATTTGCTCCAAGGAGAAAAAACCGATGTCCAAAGCGACAGTAGCAGATCACTTAGTAGAGCGGCTCATCGAGTGGGACGTAGATACCATTTTTGGTTTCCCCGGAGATGGCATTAATGGCATCTTTGAAGCGTTACGCACGCATCAAGACAAATTGCGGTTCATCCAGGTGCGGCACGAAGAGTCGGCCGCATTCGCCGCCTGCGGCTACGCCAAGTTCACTGGCCGTTTGGGAGTTTGCCTTGCAACCTCTGGCCCTGGGGGCATTCACCTGTTGAACGGACTTTATGACGCGAAATGTGACTTACAGCCGGTCTTGGCCATCACGGGCCATACCTTCCACGATTTGATTGGCACTCATTATCAGCAAGATGTCGATCTCGACAAGCTGTTTATGGATGTGGCCGCTTACAATCAGCGGGTGATGGGCCCAGCCCACCTCGTCAATGTAATCGACGAGGCAATTAAGACTGCTTTGGCCCGCAGAACAGTTTGTCATATCACGATACCCAAGGACATTCAGGAGTGGACGAAGTCTGAAAGCGAACGGTCTTCCGCGAACATCTCAGAGCACAGCAGCGATCTGTTTGCCACACCGCATCCGAATCCGCCTGAGCAACTCCTAACGCAAGCGGCGGATCTGATCAACAAGGGATCGAAGGTGGCCATGCTGATTGGCCGCGGTTGTCTACATGCGCGGGAAGAGGTCCTGGCGTTTGCGGAGGCGGCAGCCGCACCGGTAATAAAGGCCTTGCTGGGGAAAGCCGCGATTCCGGATCGCAATCCGTATACGACCGGCGGTATTGGGCTGCTCGGCACCGCGCCCTCGCAGGATGCTCTGAAGGAATGCGACACTTTCCTCATCGTCGGCAGCAGCTTTCCTTATATGGAGTTTCTACCGAAACCCGGACAGGCGAAGACGATTCAGATCGATCTCGATCCTACGCGGATTGGCTTACGGCATCCAGTGGACGTGGGTCTTGTGGGCGATTGCCGGACCGTGCTCCGAGCTCTTCAACCGCTCATTCAACGCAAGACACACAGAAGCTTTCTCGAAAAAGCGCAGAAACGCATGACCGCCTGGAACGAGCTCATGGAAAAGCGGGGCACGCGGAGCGATATGCCGATGAAGCCCCAGGTGGTGACCTATCAGTTGAATAAGCTGCTCGATCCGAATGCAATTATTTGTTCGGATAGTGGCACGATTGCGACGTGGACCGCCCGCTATATCGAGATCCGCGATCAAATGCAGTTCTCGCTTTCGGGTTCGCTGGCAACGATGGCCAATGGCCTGCCGTAGGCGTCGGAGCGTCCGTGGCATACCCGGGGCGCCAAGTCGTCTGTGTTGTCGGTGACGGCGGGTTGACGATGCTAATGGGCGAGATCGCGACGCTTGTCAAATACAAGTTGCCGGTCAAAGTAGTTGTAATCAAGAACAACGTTTTGGGGGAAATCAAGTGGGAGCAAATGGCGCAGGAAGGCAACCCTCAATTTGGAGTGGACTTGCAACCGATCGATTTTGCAGGATTCGCGAGATGTTGCGGAGCGGCCGGCTTTACCATTGAAGATCCAAAGGACGCAGAGAGTACTCTCAAGCAGGCGCTTGCCCACCCAGGCCCGGCTGTAATTCAGGCAGTCGTGGATCCGAATGAGCCGCCGCTACCAGGAAACGTTTCGGCCGAACAGGCTCTGCATTTCGCCGAAGCGCTGTCAAAAGGCGAAAAAGACCGGTGGAAAATTATCAAGACCGTCCTCGAAGACAAGATTCGGGAAGTCATCTAGCATGAGGAACCCGGAGCGCGTTGACCAAACTCGGAATGCACTGTGTAAGAGCCAGTGGGACTTGGTTGTCTGTGCGCTGCCGACGAACGTACTCCTGTTGTCTGGCTATTGGCCGGTCGTCGGCACCGGTGTGGCGATCGCTTCCTCAGAGGGTAGGATCAGCCTTTTGGTTCCTGAAGACGAGGAGGATCTCGCGAAACGTGGTTGGGCGGATGAGATACGAACCTTCAAATCCGACTCGCTCGACGAACTTATCACGACTGCGGAGGCAATACGTGCTCCACTCCGGAAATTTGCGGAGGGCTTCTCCGCAGAGCCAGTTCGGGTCGGATTCGAAGGGCACGAGATTTTTGAGCCGGCCTCCTACGCAGCTATACACATTTACGGCGGAACGATGCGCCATCTGCTCGAAGATACTTTCAATATTGCCACGCTTTCTCCTGCAGACGCAGTTTTGGCTGAGCTGAGGGTACGCAAGACCAAATTCGAAATCAGCAAGATTCGTCAGCGCCAATTCATGAGAGTCGTTTGAGGTTGGGATATTTGCTCAAGGCTAGGCAGAGTGCCGGACGGTGGTGGTCTTCGGACAAGGCGGATTGGAAATCGGTGGTGGTGACATGGTCTGGGCGTCGCTTGTACCCACTCCATTGCATGAAGAGGCTATTGCTCAAGCGCAGGATCATTCCGAGAACCAACATAGCGTTGTCGTTGCGCACCCGGCAGCGGTCGTCGTTGTGGGAGATATCCAAGCGCTGATGCAAACCGCTCTCGATGCCCCAGGCATCCCGGTTCAGACGCATCCAGTTTGTCGCATGGAGTCGTGAGGCCTCGACACTGGTGATCAGCGCCACCAGTTCGTCTTTGCGTCCTTCGGTCTGGCGCAACAGCAGAGCAGCCTGCTCGGCCAATGGGAAGCAGACCTGTTCACCGGTGACTGGCGCGGTGACAATACTGCGGCTTTCTTTGCGGCTTTTGTTGATTTCCTGCACGCGAGCCTTGGTGGGCGTCGGCTCATGAGGGGGGAAAATCGCCCTGAGGGGCGGCAACGAGGGTTTCGATCTGTTCGCGCACGGTGGGTTGATTCCCTTTGACTGTTAGCAGATAATCGGCCCCGTGTTCCAAGACCAGCGCGCGCGCGGTTTCGTCCTGGGTGTGTAAGGCGTCCAACGAGACCAACCGGCCTTCGAGCTCCAGGCGATTAAATAACTCTCGCGCCACGGGAATCTCGTTGGTCTTTTGGTCGACCAGTGCACTGCCCAAGTAATGCTGGCTCGGTACGGTGACCGCGCTCAAAATCGAGGCGCCGCTGCCGTGCCTGGGTTCCTTGCCATCCAGTACGATCAATTGATCTTTGGGCGCCGAGCCGCGCATTTGCTCCTGGATGGCTAAAATGACTTCCTCCACCCTACGGGCATCGACCCGCTGGAGCAGACGGCAAAAGGTCGGCTGTGTCGGAGCAGGATACTTGCCTTTTGGGTTACGCCGGATGCCAAGAGCCCGGCGTTGCGCTTGGCTCAAGCCCCGCGCAAACTTGGCGATATCCTTTTGCCCGCGCGGAGCACCGCAGAGAGTGGCTAAAAGAAGGATCGTTAACATCGACCACAGCGGATAGGACTCGAAGCGCCCGCGAAAGTCTGGCACGGCCTTGAAGTGTTCGACCATCGAGCGGATTTCCTTCACCGTACGCGTGCAGGGTGACGACACCTTTTGTTCGACCACCGCCAACGCTGGCTTGAGATGTTCGGCCTGAAGACTGCGGCGGGCGTTTTTGAACAGTTGGCGGCAGAAGAGGCGTTTGGGCTGGTCGTGTTTAACGTAGTAATCGCGCCGATGACGGCCCCAGCCGTCGGTCTGGCCCAGTTCGCTCCAGCCGCTGGCCGAATAAACTGTACCGCAAAACTGGGCAACATCGACGAAGGTTTCGACCACCAACACCGGATGGCCGTAAGAGCTCTGCCAATCGGTGGGAAGGCGATCCAGGGTCAGGCGCAGCACCTTGCTCGCCAGGTTGGGCACGGAGCGCTCGGGCAGGATAAGGAAGCGGCTGTTGTTAGTCACCAGGCTCAGGCGACGGTGGCGTTGAGCAGCGCTCCATCCGATCCATTGGTCGCGATGCTTGAGGTGCTTGGCTGGAGCGCTGAAGACCAGCAAGGCCAGCCATTGACCTTGGGCATCGGTGGCCACGTAGTGGAGGCGTTCGCCCACCGCTTTGAGGCTTCCCAGATAGTGATGCTCATCGAGCAATTGTTTGAAACGCTCCAGTTCGGCGCGCTCCACAAGCCGCACTTGGACTTGGTCTAATAAGGCTTGTTGGTCGCAGTTAGGCAGTCGCAGAGTTTTACTCACGCCCGCGAGGATAAAAAATTGCTAAACAAATGTCCCGCAAAAAGATTCTTCTTCCTCTCACTAAACGACATACCCACCGCCAGGCATTGGCCCTGAAGATTCGTACAGCCTGCCAGATTGCGGAAAGAGCTTTTCGGCACGGCTTCGAGCAGATAAAAACCGGAGCGACCGAAGTAGAAACCGCTGTGACGTTCCGTGAGCCACTCAGCGCAAGCCTTGCGATTTTTCCCGAGTTGGGCCGGGCCGATGGCTTCTCGTGGTGTATGTCCGGCGCTAACTCCGCGCTTGTCTCGGGAGCTTACGCCCGTTCGCGGGCGAAGCGGATCGAATCAGGTGACCTCGTCCTGGTGCACTGTAACTCGTATGCGGACGGGTACTGGACCGACATCACGCGCACCTATTCCTTGGACAAATTAGACGAATGCCGGGAGCGGATGTATGACGCGGTGTTCGCCGCACGCGAAGCAGCTCTAGCCGCGATTCGTCCCGGAACGAAAGCAGCCGATGTGGATAAAGCGGCGCGGGACGTCTTAAAAACGCGAGGATTCGGACCGCAGTTCAAGCATTCCACTGGACACGGGGTAGGCTTTTCCGCGATCAATGCGCGTGAGAAGCCTCGCCTTCATCCGAAGTCTGAGGAAACGCTTGAAACCGGAATGGTGTTTAACGTTGAACCCGCCATTTATATCGATGGTTATGGGGGCATCCGTCATTGCGACATGGTGACAGTCACTGAGACAGGAGCGGAGCTGCTGACCTCGTTTCAATGCCGGGTCGCGGAGCTGGTTATCAACGGTTAGCAAAAGAAAATGACATGATTATTACTCGAAAAGAAGGCGAGCAGTCGACCGGCGTGTCGTCTAACGTGCTCAGCATTGGACTCGAAAGCGGCGCTCGAGAGGTCGATCTTGACATACGGGAGGGCCGCTTTCAGCGTTGGCTGGCGCTCATCGCCGGCTTGTCCAGCGTGCTTAGTGGGATTGAGGTCGCATACGAGCACTATCGAGGCGCTACAGTCGCAGAGTCATGTACACACCCGTGATCCTAAGCGGGGCGCTGGCGGTGGGTGGGTTGGCCGGCTTCTTCAGCAAACGCGCGGCACGAACAGTTCTGCCGGTGATCTCGATTATTACACTCGGTGACAGTGTATTGGGCTTTTATTTTCATGTGCGAGGAATTCACCGAAAACCCGGCGGGTGGCGGCTTCCCATCGTCAACATGATCATGGGTCCGCCCGTGTTTGCTCCATTGCTGTTTGGTGTGAGCGCCTACCTCGGCTTTCTTGCTTCGTTTCTTCGTCGCGATGAGAAGGGCGACGACCGAGTTTTGCCTCTCCCCGCACACGCACATCACTGGGCGAAGCTCGTCACTGGCGAACATGAACCAATTAGCTGAACGCAGGACGTGCGCGAAGGGCGCTTTCAAAAGCAGATGGCAATCGCGACCGTCCTCTCGGCGTTCTTCAGTGGATTTGAAGCCTGGTACTCACATTACAAAAACAATTTCCGCTATAAGGCGCAATGGACGCCAGTGATCATCGCACCAATGTTGATGGCGGCGGGGCTCGGCGCGGTTAAGAGCTCTCGTCTTGCGCATACGTGGCTTCCCTCTATTTCGGCTATAGCGATAGTGGATGGAGCCGTGGGTCTTGTTTACCATGCCCGCGGCGTCTTGCGGCGACCTGGCGGTTTGAAAAAGCCGCTCTACAACATCATCTATGGACCGCCGCTCTTTGCGCCTTTGCTGTTTGCGGTTAGCGGATTTCTTGGATTGCTAGCCAGCTTGCTTCGGAGAGAGAGACGAAAATGAGCGCTCAGACTGCAAAAACAGATACACGTCCGGTGGATTCATGCACGGGAAAGCCGATCGGACCCATGGCTCAGCCTGGATACTATCCAGGATTCAGCACACTCAGCCAACAGAAATTCTGGGATGCAAAGACACGCGAAGTTGTTTTGGACCGTGTTAATAATATCCCCGAGATCCGATTTTTCAGTCCGCAGGAAGCTCGCCTTCTGAACGCGGTCTGTGATCGCGTTCTTCCGCAGGACGACCGCGACGAGTCTCACAAAATTCCCATCGTGCCGCAAATTGATAAACGGCTCTACGAGAACTCACTCGATGGCTACCGGTACGAAGACATGCCTCCTGATCGTGAAGCATTCCAGTTAGGATTGCGGGCCATCGAGGAAATCGCGCAGAACCGCTACGATTGCGGGTTTTTAGAAATCGGCCCATTGGAACAAGATAAAATTCTCCGCTCCCTGCACGACGGGTCGACCCTCCGCTGCGCACGAGATCTGGAAGCGAATGCCCGTCCACCGTTTCTGGATGCTACTGGTTTCCGATTGTGCCGAAGCCTACTACTCACATCCCTTTGCCTGGGATGAAATCGGCTTCGGCGGCCCGGCTTACCCGCGCGCTTACGTGCGCCTGGAACGCGGCGAGGCGGAGCCCTGGGAGTCGAAAGAAAAGCGCTACGAATGGAAAGCACCGGGCACTTCCGTCTCCGGCGTATTCGAATCGGTCGCGGGACAATTAGAACATTTCGGCTCTCCCGGCCAAGGAGGTACGCATTGAAGTCGCCGCTTCTTGGGGAGTTTCAGGCAACGAACGGAAAACCGCACATGCTCGGTCCCATCCAGCGGATCGAGACCCCGATGCATCGATTCTCCGAAGCGGAAGAGGTGGATTACGTCATCGTGGGCGTGGGCGCGGGAGGCGGTGTGCTCTTACAACGGTTGGCGCGAGCGGGATTTCATGTCATTGGCTTCGATGCCGGGCCGTTTTGGGACACTGAGCGCGACTGGGTGAGCGATGAGAAGGGAGCTCATAACCTCTATTGGAATGACCTGCGGATCACCGGCGGTCAGCACCCGTTGGCATTTGGAGCGAACAACAGCGGCAAGGGCGTAGGTGGAGGCACGGTTCACTGGGCGTCGTTCACCCCGCGATTGCATCCCTCCGACTTCCGCATCCATTCGACAGATGGTGTCGGCGTCGATTGGCCGATCTCTTACTCTGAGCTGAAGCCTTACTACGAGCTGATGGAATTGGAGTTGCCTGTATCGGGTCCATCGTATTATCCCTGGGGCGATCCTCATGGCTATCCTTACGGACCGCATCCGATGGGCGGTGTTGGCAACGCCTTGATTCGAGGCTGCACGAATCTGGGGATTGGAGTATCTGCTGGGGGTCCGGTGGCGATCCTGAATGGTTCCCGCGCCGACCGCCCACACTGCATTTATCGTGGTTTCTGCATCCAGGGGTGCAAGGTGGGCGCAAAGGCGAGCACGCTGATCACGCACGTGCCGGACGCAATCAAAAACGGAGCGGAGATCCGCTCAAACTGTATGGTTTCACGTATCCACGTAGGCGGCGATCGTCGCGTGACGGGAATTGCGTACTTCGATCCGAAAGGACACGAGCGCTTTCAAAAAGCAAAAGGCGTGATCGTGGCGGCATATTCCATTGAAACACCTTGCCTTTTGCTCAATTCCGCTTGTCCCGGCTTCGAAAACGGACTCGCTAATTCCAGTAATTGCGTTGGCCGCTACCTGATGGCACAAGCCGGCAATGTCGTACTCGGCCGCTTCAAGGAGCTGGTCCGCATGTACAAGGCGCCTCCGGCGCACGCGTTGACAGAAGAATTCTATGAGACCGATCCGAAACGTGGTTTCGCGCGCGGCTTTGCAATCCAGACGGTTGGTCCCTTGCCGATCTCGTTTGCCAAGCAGATGATGACTGCGAAAGGTGCCTGGGGATGGGGGCTGCGAAACGTCATGATGGATTACAACCACTGGGCAGCCTTCGGATTTCTTGGAGAAATTCTGCCTCATGCGGAGAACCGCGTGCAATTAGCGAAAGAAAAAGATCATCTGGGGATTCCAATAGCAAAAATCACTTTCAACCTGTACGACAACGACAAGAAGCTGATCGAGTACGGAAAGAACAAAACCGTGGAGGTCATGTGGGCAGCGGGTGCCCAGGAAGTCGTGCAGGAAGCGCGGTACGCACATCTCGTCGGAGCGGCACGCATGGGTAACAATCTGGAGACCTCAGTCGTCGACCGGTTTGGACGTACGCACGATATTGCGAACTTATTCATCTGCGATGGCAGCATCATGCCGACACAGGGCTCAGCGAATCCTGGGTTGACGATCATGGCCCTCGCTGCCCGGACAGCGGATTATCTGATCACACAAGGAAATGAAATCTTCAAATCAGATAAGCGTAATTTACAACAACCTCCCATCCGGCGAGACTTGTCTCCACCGGATACCTGGGGTCACGGTATGCCCCGGATTTAGATTGAGGTTACTATGAACTCTGGCCCGACGATCGAACGCATCCAAGTTTCTGTTTACACAATCCCCACGGAAACGCCGGAGTCTGACGGCACCTTCAATGGGACAAGACCACGATGGTCATCGCGAAGGTTCATGCTGGTGATCAGATCGGGCTCGGCTATAGCTATGCGGATGTCGCCACGGGGACATCTGATTGATCAGTCACTTGGGCCGAAGCTGATTGGCCACGATGCTTTCGCCAACGGCGGCGCATGGCGCATGATGCTCGAACAGATTCGAAATCTGGGCCGGCCGGGAATCTCTTCCATGGCCATTGCTGCGGTCGATAACGCCCTCTGGGACTTGAAGGGCAAATTCCGCATTGGGAAGGTAGCGCAGCGCCTCATTCAAAATATCCTCTGCGGCTGCGTGCTCTGCCTGCCGCATCTCATGCTCGCGCGGCCGCGGCGGACCGGGTGGCCGCAAAAAGCGCTCGCGCGTGTGTTCGATATCTCTTCGTGGGCCGGTATCGGTCACATAGAGTATACCCACGGTAAGCGGCTGAGCTGCAGAGAGCATCTCTGTCGCCTTGCTAACCTGTCCGACGTTGGTATCGTCAAGACAACACAATACGCGCATAGCTTGCTCCTTTTGTGCGTGCTTTTTAGAGAAGTAACCACATAGTCAACGCGCCTGCGAGCAACATCAGCGGTGTCACGACTACACCAACCTTAAAGTAGTCCAGTCCCGACACATCGACGTTCCGCTGGCGCAAGATCAGCAACCACAGCACTGTTGCCAAGGACCCAACAGTCGTCAGGTTCGGTCCAAGGTCGCACCCAAATATCGTAGCTGCGATGAACCCATGCTGGATAGCCGGCGCTGCGTGCTGAATGCCTCCCAATGCAGAAATCATCACGACAGCCATCGGCACGTTATTAATCAGGTTTGTTCCCAGTGCTGCCCCTGCTGTTCCCACCATCACCGCACCAAAACTCGTGCCTCCCGAGAGGTGGATTAGCCAGTCTCCGAATATGGTAGTGAGCCCCGTATCCTCGATCGCTCGGACCACAATAAACATTCCTGCGATAAAGCCAAAGATGGACCAGGAAATCCGGCTAGCTGTCTGACGCAGAGAGGTCCGTCTCCAGGAAAGGCCACCGATAAGCAGCATTACAGCACCGCTCAGCGCAACCAGCGAGAGCGGCAATTGGACCGCTGAGGCGACCACGTACGCAAGAGCGACCGCGGCTAGCACACAACATGTGTACCAAAAATAGGCTTTGTGGTTGACTGCCTGCTCCGCGGACGGCAACCGTTGCATATCAAAGCTTCCTTTTAGCTGCTTACGATAGAGCAGGAAAAATATGCCGAAGTTAATTCCAATCACTACCAGGCTCGGTAAAAACAGAAGGCGCAGAAAAGTCAACAGGTCGAGCGGAAACCGCGAAATGATAATAATATTGATCGGGTTGCTGACAGGCAGCAAGAAAGAAGCGGTATCGGCGATGAAGGTACAGGCAAAAAGATAAGGCAGAACAGGTAGTCGAAGCTTCGTAACCAGGACGTAAACAATCGGCGTTAAGATAAGGGCCGTCGCGTCGTTAGAGAGTACCATCGAGATTAGAGTCCCCAGCAAGAAAACATTCAGGAAGAGCCGCGCTGCGCTCCGTCCGGCGAGTCGTGCTGCCTGCACTGCAAGCCAGTCAAACAAGCCGGCCGCCTCTGCAAGGGCCGATAGGCTCATCATCCCTAGAAAAAAGAGGAACGTATTCCAGTCCCGAATTAACGTTAAGAAAGCGTCGGCGGGGGTGATCAATCCAAGGAGAAGGAGAATCGCGGCTCCGACCATCGCGATGATTGCCTCGTTCCAGCGAAATGGGCGCGTCATGATCCCAATAAGTGTGGCCAGTCCGATTAGGCAGGTAAGGCCTGTTTTCCAGATTTCTGGTACGGAAAAGAATAAAAACATGATGGCCGTATTTTATTGCTTTGGATTGAAGAAGCTTCTTTTATCCGCTGCCAGACTGCAGCGCTTTTCAACTGACCGAATCATGGTTTCCGAGTGCCGCTTTTAACTCCTACTGAGGGCCTTCTCCGTGGGAGGCCGACTTCGTTCGACAGTTTCGGGCATTTGAATTGCGAAAACGATGAGTGCCACAAGCGCGGCACCACCAAGAATGAGAAAGGTTGGACTGTATCCGAAATGATCGACGATCTCGCCGGCAGCTAACCCACTCAGCGAGGCGCCGATCCCCTGCATCGTTGCGATAGCACCTTGGGCAAGGTTGTAGCGACCGGTGCCTCGCATGATATCGGCGATTACTAGAGGCGTGAGCGCGCCGAAGATCCCGGCTCCTACACCATCGAGAACCTGGACACCGATCAACCAGAAGCTGTTATCCGAGAAAGTGTAAAGCACCGCTCGGATTGGCAGAATAGCGAAGCCGACAAGAAATAGAGGCTTCCGGCCCCAACTATCGGCTGTGCGTCCGACCAGCAGGGCAATCGGCAGCATCACCAATTGGGCGGCGACGATGCACGCCGACATCATGGCCGTCGCCTCCTTTGGAAAGGCGGCTGCCAGTTTTTGTCCCACCAGTGGTAGCAGCGCCGCATTAGCAAAATGGAAGAGCATGACGCACAGACCGAAGATGATCAGAGGCCGAGACTTAAACAGAATGCTGTAGCCGGCGGCCCTGGCGGGGCTCCCCGCTCCGTCGGGTTCTTGGTTCAAGTCTCTGGCCCGGTTCAAATCGATCGCCTTGGCTGGAATGGAAAGCACCGCGATGCTCGCAAGCACTGCGAAGACGGGCACGAGAAGGAAGACGGCGCGCTGTGAGAAGGCATAGCCAACCGCGCCCGCCACCACTGCGATAGCCACATTGCCTGCATGATCATACGCTGCGTTCCGTCCCATGCGGCGGGCCAGTTGGTTCCGCGCGTACAGTCCCAAGGTCAGAGCCGCAACCGCGGGGCCGAAGACATCGCCGACAATTGCCATTAGGCCGTTGGCGATCGTTACCGGCCAGATGGTCGGACTGGCGAAGATCGTGACAGCCCCTATTGCTAGCACGGCAAGCGCGAGCACGATGACTCCTCTTTTGGCGCGGGTCGCGTCGATCACGCCGCCGATCGGCGTCTGGGCGACTAGCCCAAGCAGGCCGCCCAGAGTTGTTACCAGTCCGACTTCGGTCTGACTCCAGTGCCGTTGGGTAACTAGGAAAACATTGAGGTAAGGCCCGAGTGCACCGCGAACGTCTGCGAGCAGGAAGTTAATCGCGTCGAGCGAAAACGGGTTGAAACGCTTGTCGTTTGATGTCACACCGTCGGTAGATTTTAGTTAATTCGTTGACCAAATCATTTTCGGTCATGTTTTTTTTAAATCGAGACTGGAATCAGGGTTTTCAGTTTCGAGCCGCGCGTGGCCGTGGCCACCAACATGGTCACGCGGTCTCTGAGGTAGTAAACCGGATCGCGCGAGTAGTTCAATAAAACGACCGTTTTTGTGAAACTTTTGATAAGCGGCGTTTTCGCCCGCTAAAATGATGTACTGGCGGTTCAGAATACTCGTTTGCAAAAACAACGTCGCTTCAAGATTAAAAATGAAAGCCGGCTAACGCTCGCGTTAGCACAAAGGACCAAACAGTTGACGAACGGGACAATCAATCTTCTTCCTCGTGTTCATCTTCGCGTTTTTCATGTGACCTCGGCTTCTTCGGTCTGTGAGGAGCAGGTGCGATCAGGGTGAGTGACTCCCTCGTCGAACCCAGCATAGCGACCCCAATACTTGTCCCGTACTGGTTCGATGTACCAAAGCCGAGAGCGTGCACCTGTTTTCCGCGCTCTAACAACTCGGCAAACGTGTCGCCGACGTGCGGCGGAAATAGAAGGATTGTGCGGTTCTCCAGGATGGCGCCATCAATGCCTCCGTGCGGACTACGCTTGTCTACTTCTCCCCGTGGATCTAACAAATATTGTACGACGGTTCCACGCACTTCCTCTGCTTCAGGACCTTCGTGTTCATGTTCCTTGGGCTTGCGATTCTTTGATTCCTTTTCCTTCATGCTCGTCATTTAAATTTGGTTACGCCGAAGGATCGGCTGATTCTGGTAAGTACATGATTCGTGCCAGGGCGATCACTCGGTCATTCCCCGAGGTACATGCACACTGAAGCTTCTATCGCCCTGCTGGATTGTGTCTGGAAACCAGACGTCTCTCGTCCGAATTGCGGACACTTGATGAGGGTTCTTCCTGATCGGACCGTCCGTTTCTTTGGCTGTTTTCCTAGGCAAGCACTTTCCCCGACCGGTAATGCCCCGCAACCTCCGATTGGGCCTGTAGATGTAGAGCGTTTCGCTGGAAGCAATAGAACGTTGGCCAAAGTAGAGACCCATGCCTTAAGCGCTTCGATCAATGCTAATAATCAGCAGTATATCATCAGTAATATTCCCCAAAGGGATCAGCTCCAAGAGACCTCCCCACCTGCGCTAACTTATGAGCAGTCGGCGATTCGATGATGGCAACGATCCATCGCCCAATAGACGGTGGATCTATGCCATTGTTGGCATTGCTCTTGGCGTCAGCGTGTTATTCTTCCATCCGCGCGAACTCCTTCGTGCCAGCTTTGGTCCCGGGCACCGAGTATCCTCGGGCCCGGCACGAGTTTCCTTTGGTTCATTGCTGGGGTGGTTCTTGCTTAGGAATCGTGAACGTTCCATGTCCATTGCGGTTGATCACGAACTATGGGAGGCTGCGGGTTGAAAAGATCTTCTGAAATCCGGGCAAGCAAGGTGCCCGAAGTCACACTGGCCTTTTGGGTCATCAAGATGGCCGCGACGACATCGGGTGAGACAGGTGGCGATGCCCTTCCATGACAATGCACCTGGGTTACGCCGCCTCAGCACCGCCGTTTTCTTCGCCTTTTGATCGTCACGGTCGCGGCTCAGGTCGCTTCAAAATCTTTCACCCGATTTTGTATTGGGCAGTTATTGTCACGACAACCACCGCTGGGACGACGATGGCGGACTATGCGGATCGCTCGCTCCGAATCGGCTACGTGGGTGGCTCAATTTTACTCTTCACGCTACTGATGATCGCTCTCGGAGTATGGCGAATCTCCGTGGGCTCTGTGTCATTCAGAAACATCGTCTCGCCCAAAGTTGAAATATGTTATTGGGTGACGATCCTCTTTTCAAAAACGCTCGGGACCGCCCTCAGCGACTTTTTTGCCGACGATTCGGGGGCTGGGGTATGAAGGTGCGGCGGTCGTTTTCGCCGGTGCAGTAGTGCTTCTCGCGGCCGCCTATTTTTACACGAAGATCTCTCGTACGTTGTTGTTCTGGTCGGCGTTCATCCTCACCCGTCCGCTTGGCGCCATTCTACAGCAAGGTAATCGCAGCCAATGCTCGCGATGCCACATATGTTTTAGACGGATTGCTTTACCACGAATCTGATCTTCGTATCGAAGAACACTACCCGGATACCGCCGGGTTCACCGATCACGTCTTTGCTCTTTGCCATCGCGAGCACCACGCTTCCGGAAGCTAAGCGTACAATTTTTTCCGTTTGGGTACGGTCGACCTATAAACTGCGTCGCGACTGCGTACCCCTGCACAGGTAAGGACTTTTAGCGGCTTCGTTCATCTAAAAGCGCCAGTGTCGGGTGAGGTAATCCGAGAAGCTCAGCAGGAAAAGCAGGGCCAGCCAAGTAAGCCCTGCGCCAGCAAAGAACCGGGTAATTCCTGTGTGGTAGTGGATTTCCATAAAGAACAAGGCGATCAGGGACGTCTTCGCCAACGAGACTCCAAACGCCAAAAGCACGTGCGTAGTGCCGCTGACCGGCACGTAGGCGCCGACAGCCGTGAGAAGCAGCAGCGCAATCAAGCCGGCGTAGACCAGAAAGAGCGTTCTTTTTTTTGGGCGTCGAGTCTTATCAGCCATGGCGTGTAAGCGATCTATAACTTCCGATCAGGATTTCCCGATGAGGTACAGCATCGGGTAAAGAAACACCCAGACCACGTCGACGAAATGCCAGTACAGGCCGACGATCTTGACGGGGGTGTAGTAGCTCTCCGAAAACGTCTTCTGGCGAGCCTTGATATACAGGTAAGTCAGCGCGCTCAGCCCCAGCGTCATATGGATCGCATGGAGGCCGGTCATCGCAAAATAGAGAAAGAGGAACATTTCCACATGGTGGGGGTGGGCGTATTTGCTGGGATCGAAGTTGAATCCTGGAACGAGGCGATCGCTGGTGTCGAGATAGTATTCCATCAGTTTCAAGCCGAGGAAGGTGCCGCCGAAAAGAAACGTCAACACCAAAAACCGGCGGAGCATTTTCTGATGGCCGTCTTGGATCGAATGAACCGCGAGCGCCATGAACAAGCTGCTGGTTAATAAGACGAAAGTGTTGATCGTCCCGATCCAGAAATAGAGGTGCCTGCTGCCTTCCGCGAACCCCTCCGGGTAGTTGACCCGGTAAACCGTATAGCTGAGGAAAAGCCCGCCAAAGAAAAGGATCTCTGTGGATAGGAAAGTCCAGATTCCCAGGCTGGATGCTTCCTCCTGCTGCTTGGGGCGCTCAAACTGCTCGGCTAAAGCGGTGGCGGCTTCAGGCATGCCGTTTTTCCGGGTACGGGTAGTCATAAGCGGGTTTGGTCACGTGCGGAATCTTCTCGAAGTTCTCACGAATCGGCGGAGAACTGGCTTCGTTCCATTCAAGGCCGCTGGCGTTCCAGGGGTTTTGGGGCGCGGGGCGTCCGAAGAAGAAGGACCAGATCAGGTAACAGAGTGGCAGGATGTAGCCGACGGCCAGCACGGAAGCGCCGGCCGAAGACAGCACGTTAAACACCTGCCATTCCTCCGGCGACCATGATGTAATGGAAATGCGCGATAACGAAATAGGTATCGTGGACGTGCATGTCCACGGCGAGCGTCGCGACGAAAAGGCCGGTTAACCCGCCGATGGTAAACAGTCCGATGAAACCGAGCGCGTAGAGCATCGGGGTGTGAAAAAAGATGCGCCCTTTGTATAACGTGGCCGTCCAATTGAACACCTTGATTGCCGACGGCACCGCGACCAGAAAACTAAGGATTGAGAAAACCATCCCGGCGTAGATGGATTGGCTGGCCACGAACAGGTGGTGGCCCCAGACGATGAAACCTAAGATCGCGATGGCTAGGTTCGCAAAAGCAACGAACTTATACCCAAAAATCCGCTTGCGCGAAAAACAGGTGATCATTTCGTTGACCACCCCCATGCCCGGCAAAATCATGATGTAGATCGCCGGATGCGAGTAGAACCAGAAGAGGTGCTGAAAGAGGAGCGGATCGCCGCCCATCTTTGGATCGAAGACCCCGACCCCGGCAAGCCGCTCCACGGCAATCAAAGCGAGCGTAATCGCCAGCACGGGCGTCGCCAGCACCAGGATCAAGCTGGTGGAGTAAAGCGACCAGACAAAGAGCGGTAACCGGAACCAATGCATTCCCGGCGCTCGCATGGTGTGGGTGGTGACGATAAAATTGAGCCCGGTGAAAATCGAGGAGAAACCGGTGATTAAGATGCCGGCGGCCATCGCAATAACGTGGCCGTTGGCGTAGGTCGTGCTGTAGGGCGTGTAGAACGTCCAGCCGGTGTCAACTCCTCCGGCGATGATGGAATAGAGGGTAAAAATTCCCCCGAGCACAAAAATGTACCAACTCAGCAAGTTCAGCCGCGGGAATGCGACGTCGCGTGCGCCGATCATTAAGGGAAGCAGAAAGTTGCCCAGAACGGTCGGGATCGACGGGATCAGGAAAAACCAGACCATCGTGACGCCGTGCAGGGTGAAAAGCTTATTGTACTGTTCGGAGGTGACCAAGTCGTTGTGCGGGGTAATGAGCTCGATCCGCATCAGGGTGGCAGCCGTGCCGCCGACGAAGAAGAAAAGCGTGATCGAGAGAAGGTAGAGGATCCCGATCCGTTTATGATCATGCGTCGTCAGCCACGATTTCAGCCCGTAACCGTCTCGCAGGTAATCCGGCTTGAGGGGGTGACGTTCCGGCTCTGTGCCGGTCGGCGAGGTTTCGATTGAGGTAGAGGCTGAACTCATGGTGACGGTGAGGGGGGCTTGTTGGTTTTGGCACTGAACGACTGGTTTTGGCCGAGGCTTTTAAGATAAGCGATGATCGCCATCAGGTTCGGCTCGCTGATCTGACCTTTAAAGGAGGGCATGATCGGGCGAAAGCCGGCGACGACCTGCGAGTCAGGGTTGAGGATGGAATCTCGCAGGTACTGCTCATCGGCCACGACGAACCCGCCGCCTTGGAGCGGCACGGGGCGTCCGTAAAGGCCGCGTAAACTTGGCGCCGCCACCCGGGAGTTCTCTCCGTGGCAGCCGCTGCAGCCGTACTGGCGGAAGAGTCTGGAACCGTCCTGCGCGATGTTTCCCTCGCCGGCACCCCCCTGCGCGAGCCAGTTCTGGTACTCGGCAGGTTCCATGGCGTAGAGCCACCCGATCATCTCGCTGTGCTTGGTGCCGCAGTACTGGTCACAAAAAATGTGGTAGCGGCCCGGCTTGGTCGCCGTAAACCATTCCGTGGTGTATTTGCCGGGCAACACGTCGCGTTTCACCCGGAAAGCCGGGACAGCGAAATCATGGATGACGTCGTTTGAGGTCATAATGAGTTGCACCGGCTGACCAATCGGCACATGCATGTCGCCGATTTCACGCCGGCCGTTTTCGTGGCGAATATCCCAATACCACTGGACGCCCACTACATAGAGGCTGAGCGCATTGGCCGGCGGTTTACTGGCCCGCGCGAAAATGATCGCTCCCCAGATGAACAGGCCGATAAAGATGAGCATCGGGATCACCGTCCAGGTAATTTCCGCGTAAATTGAAGGTAGATCCGCCATGGTCCGGTCCGCGTTTGATGTGGACCGGTACTTGATCAGGAATAACGTGATCACCAGAAACAGGCCGATCACAATAAACCCGCTGATGGCGGTGAGCGACCAGTAGATCGCATCGACCTGCCAGGCTTGCTCACTGGCCTGGGGAGGCACGAACGGTAGATCGAAAGCGAGAATGTTCATGGCGCCAGGTTGGTATCGAGCTGCTTCTGCCGGCGCTCGCGCCGCAGCCAAAACAAGATGAATCCCCCGAGTAGGGCCAATGACCCGAAGCAACCGACTTTCAGGCTCCACGAGATCAGTAGGCCATATTTCCCCACCAGCGGGTTCCAATGGTAACAGAGCAACAACAGTTGGTCCACGGGCGAGCCGATGGCGCCGCCGGAGGCTTCCACGAGCGCCCAACGCAGCTTTGGGGGATCGAATTCTACGCCGTAGAAATACTTTGAGAGCCGTCCGTGGGGCGTCACGATCACGATCCCGCTCGGGTGCGCGAACTGGCGGCTGGGCGCATCGTAAAAATAGTGAAAACCGACTGCCTCTGCCAACGCCTTAATCGCAGGCTCACTCCCGGTTAAAAAGTGCCAGCCGGGCTTGGTATTCGCGCGTCCATAACTGCGAACGTATTCTGCCTTCTTGCTTGCACCGAGTTGTCAGGTCTCGCTTGGGTCGATGCTGACAAAAACCACGTCGAAATCACGCCCGGGATTGAGCTTCAAATCTTGCAGGCTGCGCACCAGCGCGCCGGTCACCACGTCGCACAGGAGCCAGCACCGGTTATAGCCAAGCTAAGCTGGAGAATGACCGGACGCGGGCCGAAAAGGGCGCCCAGCTTTGTTGATCTCCCCGTTTCATCGGTAAACGACAAACCGAACGGAAGTTGGGAACCGAGCTTTTGCTCAAAATCTGCCCGAGCGGGCAGCTTCTGGTCCTCCGCGAGAAGGGGTACGATGGCGGCCAACGCCAGGGCCGCACCCAGCCCAAGCCGGACGAACCAAGCTCGGCAAAACGGCTCGACGAACTCAAAATCTTGCCAACGTTTAGAAGGATTTGTAGATCATAGTGTTGAGCCCCTCGTCATTGTGCACCGTTGCTGCGACCGGGCAGACAATCTCGCAAGGCGCCTTTTCACAGTGCATGCAGAGCACCGGCTGGTGCAGGATGGTCGGGTTCTCGGGGCTGCCCTCGAAGTAGCGGTCGATCCGAATCCAGTGCATCTCGCGACCTATTGCAACCTGCTCTTTGCCGACCACCGCGATATTGTTTTCCGCTTGGCAGGCGATGACGCAGGCATTGCAACCGGTGCAGGTGCTCAGGTCGACTGTCATTGCCCAGGCGTAACGCGCCGGACCAAGCGTTGGCTGCGCTGGTAGCAGGCTGGGGCGGGTTTTCAGCTCGGGTGATGCGAAGTGCGGGTCCCGTCGAAATTTTTCCACGTCGGCGGCGCGGACGATGTCGCGCCCTCTCATCGAGTAGTGGTGCTGGGTTGTCACCAGGTCGTAGCGCCGGTCGGTTTTGCGGATCTCCAGCCCCGACCTCAGCCAGGGATGGGCCGAATGCTGGAGCCGGTATGCGTCGAACCCCTGGCCGTTGCCGACGCTGCCGGCGTGCCGCCGTCCGTATCCCAGATGCACGGTCACGCAACGATCCGCCTGGCCGGGAAGAACCCAGATAGGCGCTTCGACGATTTGCCCGTGGCAACGCAGTTCCACCACCTCGCCATTCGATACCCCGAGCCGTTGCGCCTGGACGGGGCTGACCAGCGCCGCGTTGTCCCACGTGAGTTTTGTCAGTGGCTTCGGCAATTCCTGCAGCCAGCCGTTGTTCGCCCAGCTGCCATCGTCGACGGTCGGATCCAGCCGGACGAGCAGATAAGTTTCGCCTGCGGAAAGTGTGACGGGAGAACTGGCCGGCGCCTTCGGCTCCGGACCAGACGTGGACTGCGGAGCGGCAGCCGGCGCGCTCGTCACGACGCCATCGTGAACCGATTGCTCCCAGAATGACTCGAAATCGCTGACCCGCCCTGCGCTCCAGGTTTGGCGGACTATATCGTAGCTGGAGCTTTGGAAGGAACCTAACAGCATCGACAGGATATCGTGAACGGATTTACCGTCGTAGAGCGGCGCGATGGCAGGCTGCAGGATCGTCCCGGTGACGCCGTCACTGGCCAGGAGGTCGCTCCAGGATTCCAGGAAATGCGTTTCGGGCAGGTGCCAGCGGCAGAGCCGCGAGGTCTCGTCCCGGTACAGCGAAAGGTGAACCGTGAAAGCTGCCTTTTGCAGGCGCTCCGCGAAGCCCAGGTCGGCGGGGGCCGTGTACGCCGGGTTCCCACCAAGGATAAAGAGCTGTTTGACCCGGCCCGCATCCAGATCCTGAGCAAGCTGTGTCAACCCTTCCGGGGTTGGCTGGGCCGGCGCCGCGCCAAGTTGCTCGGCGAGTTGCCGGATTTCCGGCGGCTCGGTTTCACCCGCCAGCACGAGGGTATTTCCGCGATGACCGGCCAAGTCTGCAGTGAGTTTGCGTACGAACGCCTCTTCTCCCGCGCTGACGGTTTCGCCCGCGGCGCCAGTCACCTGACGCAGGACGACGGCGATGCGGTCGGGCGGCGCGCAAAGGTGGTAGTCGGCCATGGCGCCGGTGAGCGTCGGCGTGGATTCAAGGACGTAAAGGCAGTTGGGGCTGATCTGGCCTTTCAGGACGCGGCGTCGCGCCACAAACTGCCGCGTGTGGCGCAGGCTGCCCGGCAGATCAATGAGGAAATCACTGCCGATCGCCACGATCAGGTCGGCTCTTCCAAAATCGGGCTCAGGTGAAAGCGGCTGCCGGAGACTCGCCCACGGTGCCCATTGGCACCAGCGAGCCCGGGGCAATCTCTGTAGCAGTTCGTTCATCTGACGATGAAGGCTCGGCGACGTCGTGGGCTCCGTAAGTACCACTAAGCCGTCGCCGCTTGCATCAGCCGCACTTTTCAGAACCCCGAGAAGTTCTCCTTCAAATGCTCTCCAGGTGGCAATGCTATTGGTTTTGCCTTCCGGCATCGCAGAGCGCATCGGCACCTCGAACGTTTCCCATTTGGCGCTCCTGGCTTGGAAATAGGGAGTTTGCGAGCGGTCCGGATCCCAGAGCGAAAGGACGGCCGCTTGCATAAAATGGTCGGTCGCCCCGAGGCTGTCGGGGTGCGCCGGGTTTCCCTCAATCTTCACCGGTCTGCCCATGTCCGTCTCGACAAGGATGCCGCGGCCGTAGCCGTGAAGCGGCATAGCGGTGGCGTAGACAAGCGGTTTTCCGGGAATTATCTGTTCGGGCTGATCCACATAGGGAACGATCTTTTCTCGCGGCCGGCTGCAGCCGACCAGGCCCGCCAACGCCAACGATGAGCCCATTAACTCGAGGAACTTCCGCCGGCCGATGACGTCAGTTGCCGGCCATTCAGCCGCGCCGGATGGGAATTCCCGTTCGCGGCAAGCGCGGAACTCCGGCGTGTCGGCCAACTCTTCCAAGCTGCGCCAGAGTAGTGGACCAGTTTTGCCGGCCGGTTGTTCCTGAAACGCTCCGAAAGGGGAAGGTGTCATCATGCGCTAATCAGTGGCGACACACCGAGCAGTTAGTGAGGTGCGGTGCGTCAAGATGGTAGTCCCTGGCCAGCTGCGCGTCTGCTTGGGGCTGGACCTTGGTTGGTTGCCAGTTCAGGTTGAAGATCTCGGAAATCGGGCGCAGGCTCGCCTCGGGCTGACGGTGGCAGTCCAGACACCATTCCATGAACAAGGTCTGGGTTTTCCAAACCAGCGGCATCTGGTTTACCTGTCCGTGGCAGGTGGAGCACCCGACGCCTTTTTTCACGTGGATGGCGTGGTCGAAATACACGTAGTCGGGCAGGTTGTGGACTCGGTTCCAGCGGATCGGGAGCCCCGTATCAAAACTATTGCGCACCGGTTGAAGCAACCGACTGTCGGTAAAAATCTGGGAATGACAGGTCATGCAAGTTTGTGTGGACGGCAAGCCGGCAAACGACGATTGCTCCACCGACGTGTGGCAATAACGGCAATCGATCTTTAACTGCCCCGCGTGATGCCGGTGGCTGAAAAGCACCGGTTGCCCTATTGCAACGGAAACACCCGTCCAATGTGGCGAGCGATAGAGCTCGTAACAAACGAATCCGGCGGCCAACAGAAAAACAGGAATTGCAATGAGGAAGGCGCGGTAAAAAAGATTTGCGCGTGGACGAAAAACCTGTGGCAGGTCGCGGGTCTCCCGGCGATCCCCTGGAGGTGGCAGATGTGGTTTTTCGTCCACGAATACGTCCGGTTAGAGGAATGTCCAGGTCTTTAACTGGCGAGTCCTTTCAAAGAAAGTCGTCATCGCACTGCGGAGTCACTTGCCTTGCTTTAATTTCCTGAAGGAGGTGACCGCTTCCGGCACCACCAGCGGAAGCGTGGCGAAGGTAGCCACCACGGCAATCAGGCTGTAAAGGCTGAGGCTCCGGTAATTTGTCCAGGAAATGCGGGTCAGGTTAGCAGCCTGCAGCAAGTCTGCCGCGGCCTTGGCGGCCAGGGCGAGTGGAATCCAGGGCCGGCTTTCAGCGCGCCTTTTGCCGCCCATTGCCGCCAACCCAAGGGTAACTGCGTAGCTGCCCAGGCCCAGCACTGCATCGGGGGTAGCAAACAGGCCGTAAGCTTGAGCAGAACCGTTGACCTTCTCCGCATCCAGCCCCGGCAGCGGCGGCTCTGGTAAATGTTTGAGCACGCCCAATTGGTAAAGCGCGATCAGTCCCATCGACGAAATAGTCAGCAACGTAAGCCCCGCGACCGCTCGCCGCCGCTGTAACGCGTCGTCCGCGCCGAAGCGCAGCTCATCACTCAGTTGTTCGGCACTACTCATCAGCCGGCCTTTCTTCTCATAAACAAGGTTGCACCTAGGGCAGCGACCCCAATCAGGACGAAGGCGGCCAACACGTCACGGTGGAGGTCGGTCCAGAGCTGCGGGCTGAAGTTGCGCGCACGCGCGTCAAAACGCCCGTGCGCCCCGTGGTCCCCGGCGACTGGCTCGTAAAGATTGTAGGGTTGGTGCGGATCCTGCGGTTCGTCTGTTTGTTGTCCCTCGTAACCGGTTTGGGCCAGGTAATAGTCCAGCAGACCGGGAAAGAGTTTGTTCCCGATGATGGCCTCTACTGTGGGTATACCAACGTAGATCTCGCGCCGGTCATGGTGCGAGGCGTACACGATGGCCTTGGCCGCCACGTCCGGCTGGTAAATCGGCGGCACCGGCTGCGCTCTTTTGGGCAGACGACTTTTGACCCAGTCGAACTGCGGGGTGTTCATGGCCGGCATCTGCACCATCGTTACGCGCACGCGGCTTTTGTCGTGAATCAGTTCGCACCGAAGCGAATCCATGAAACCCTGGATGGCGTGTTTGCTGGCGCAATAAGCCGCCTGCAACGGGATTCCGCGATAGGCCAGAGCGCTGCCGACCTGAATGATGCGGCCCTGGTCGCGCGGCAGCATCCGCTTAAGGGCGGCCAGGGTGCCGTTAACGAAGCCAAGGTAGTTGACCTCGGTTACGCGCTTGAACTCCTCAGCCGTCATCTCTTTGACTGGCGAGAACACGCCGGTCATGGCGTCGTTGACCCACACGTCAATAGGTCCCAGTTCGGTTTCAACCCGTTCAGCGGCGGCCTCGACTGCGTCGGCTTCAGCCACGTCCGCCGGCAACATCAACGCCTGGCCGCCCAGCTTTTCCACGTCGGTTTTGGCGCCCTCCAAACCGTCTTTCCCGCGCGCGATCAGGCCGATTTTTGCCCCTTCGCTGCGAGCGAAGGCTTGCGCAGTCGCGCGGCCGAGGCCGGCTGAAGCGCCCGTGATCACGATCACCCTTTGGGCTTTATTATTTTTCATGTGTTTTCTCTTTTTTGGACCCTTGGCGCGGTCCCATGCTTCTGCCACCTCTTGTGCCGCACGAACGTATTCGACCTGCGAGAATAAAAGAGGCGTGTTGCCGAGGAAAATCTGACGACGCCCGTCGGCCTCCTCTGCGAATAGGCCCAAATCGCCGGCCATGGCTTCGCACCGTTTCAGGATCGCCTCGGCTTCATTCGCGCGGCCGGCTTTGGCCAAAGCCTGCGCGAACCAGAACGTCACGGGCAGGAAGGCGCCCTCGAACTCGCCTACCGGCAACTGGACGCCGCCGAGCGTCGCGGTTGGATCAAAGCGGTACACCAGACCGTCGATGACCAACTCCCGTTCGATGGCCGCTAACGTGCTGACTACGCGCGGATGATCGACCGGCAAAAAATCCATGAGCGGAATGAGCAGAAGGGACGCATCCAGCGCCTCAGATTCGTAACGTTGTACAAAAGAGTTTCGTTCTTGGCTCCAGCCTTTGTCCATGACCTCGGCATGGATGGCTTTGGCGACCGCGCCCCAGTGGGCCATTTCTTCGTCCTCGCCTCGGCCAGTGAGCCGGGCGATCTGTGCGGCGCGTTCTAGGACCACCCAGCTCATCACCTTGCTGGCAACGTAATGGGCTTCCACGGGTAGCTCCCAAACGCCGCTCTCAGGTAAATGCCAGTATCCGCAAATGTAGTTGACCGCGCGCCGGAGCAATTGCCAGTGTTTGTCCTGCCACTGCCCGCCGCTCTCGACGTAAATGCGCGCGCAGTCGGCAAAGAAGGCCAGCGCACCGAGCTGGCGTTGCTTCGCCGCGCGATTGCCGTAGCGCACCGGCCGGCTATCCGCATAGCCACGCACCGCGGACAGTTCCACCGTTTCGAGCCGGGTGTTACCGTCGAGCCGGTAACAAACCTGCAGCGGTGCGTCGGTGGCCGAATCGAGGCGGCAGAGCCAGTCGAGGTAACGTTGCACTTCGTAGACGTTGCCCAGGCGCGCCAGCGAGCCCAGCGAGAGCGAGGCGTCGCGCACCCACGCGAAACGATAATCGTAGTTACGATCCCCGCCGATGCGTTCCGGGAGGGAAGAGGTGAGCGCAGCCGCCGTCGCGTCGTGCTCCGCGTGGCTGAGCAGGTGTACGGTGATGGCGGAGCGGCGCAGGCCTGCGGCACGAACCTCGGCACCATCCACCTTCAATTTCGCGCTCCAATCGCGCCAGTACCTGAGTGCCGCCTCAAAAACTTCCGCGGCGCGCCCGCGTGTCCAATCGCCAGGTTGCGAATTCCACCCGATCACAGCCCATAACTCATCGCCCTCGCCGACGATGAGGTCGGCGACCACAGCGTCCGCTTCGATCCGGACCGGAAACGAAGTCCACACAGCCAGCTGGCCGGCGGCAAAACGGAAAGCCGCGCCGTCTGGAATCTGTCGGACCTCTTCGGGCCGGCCCTTAAATTCCCACCGCGGCCGCGCTTCGAAACGGGCGTTGGCCGTTTCCCGAGCGTGCAGCCGCCGTACGATAACCCGGTGATCTCGTGCTTGTTCGGGGCGCTCATCGGCCGGCCACGCCATCACGTCCCCCAACTCAAGTGTGCTGCGGTTTAGCGTCGCTCCGGTCCAACTCGTCACCACAGCGGCGGTTTCGGACAGGTAATGTTGCCGTCCCAGGCTGGCTCGGGCCGGACCGAAACGGCAGAACCCGCCGCGCTCCGGGTCAAGCAACGTGCCGAAAAGGGGAGGGCCGTCGAAGTTCGGCACGCAAAACCAGTCGAGCGTGCCGTCGGCGGCGACCAAAGCCCCCGTGCGTCGGTCACCGATGACGCCGTGCCGATGGATCGGCGGGAAGGGCATGGGCCCTTGGTCCGCTGGGTTCATGTGCTTCGCCCGTGGATGCAACCCTCCGCGATGGCCCAGATTTTTCGTTCGATGTTGAATGTCATAATGTCAGATCCGGCGAGTGCGAGCATTCCCGCCCGGGCCGCTATCGGAGCAGCCGTTGCATCAAGACGTGTTCCCCCCATCGTTTGGAACAGTTTTAGCTGGTTTCTTAGATTTAAACTTTTTTGCAAAAGAGCGGGAAAACCCTTTGGGAGGATAGGCCGAGCAAATTTGCTGATCGATTGAGACATCGACGCGTGCGTCCGATAATCGGACGGTGCGAAGGCGCATAGAGTTGCGCAAATTGTGAGAACCGAAGCCGGGCCGCCAAAGATGATCAGCCTGGCGATTGCTTTCGCACGCTCATTAGGGATCTGTCCCATGCAACAATGATTCCTATTATTTCGATTTAGCGACTCATCCATCATTCAACTGCGCGCGATTTCAATCGGCAACTAGCAAATCTCCCCGTCCAGCCCTCCGAAAATTTCTCACTTTAGGTCAAGCCATCGATACGCTTTCCGTTCCGCAAACAATGCTGAAGGCCGTTGGTGACGACTCCACTAAGAGATTTACTTAGCCTAACGATGCGAGCTTCTCGCATACTTCGGCAAGGATGTCGTGGTGCATAGAGCACAGTAGCCTGTGACGTGTCTCTCGCATACGTGAGCAGTGGACGCAGACAATTGACAATAGCCGATGGCTGGATTCCGCCGACCAGCCACGGGCCTGAACCGGCAGACGAGTCACCAAACCGCGTGCGTGCCATGCTCCACGTCTCTCGGATCTGGCACCACGGGAAAGATCGCGTTGGAGTTCGGTAGGACAGCAATGCTAATCGAGTTGTCATCGGCTTATGTGCAACTCATCAAACAACGGACAATCGTGACCATTGGAATGTTTTGGCAATGGAATTTAGCACTCTGTCTATGTCCCAAAAAACATCATCTCCGAATCCGTGGCACCGAGAGCAAGATCGACAGTGAGAGCTAGCTGAGTATGTGAGAGGACGGTATTGCGGAATCATTGGGTAGCTATTAGAGACACTTATTAGATAGATCTATGGCAGCAAAACAATTGCAGTTTGAGACAGCCCGTCACGCGCCGCTCCGGGGCGTGGAACAGCTCGCGAGAGCAGTTAAGCCCATCACGGATGCGAAGAAGACCAGACAAACGATGAAAATTGCCCAGATCGCTCCACTTTATGAGAGCGTTCCTCCCAAATTTTATGGCGGCACGGAAAGAATCGTTTCTTACCTGACCGAGGAACTGGTAGCGAGAAACCACGATGTTACGCTCTTCGCCAGCGCAGATTCTGTGACGGGTGCGCGGCTGGTTCCAGCTTCGGAATCGGCGTTGCGGCTGAGTCCAACGCCAGTTATTGATACGGTGGCGCACTACATTCGTCTGCTCGAACTCGTCTTTCGGGAGGCGCATCAGTTCGATGTTTTGCACTTCCACATCGACTACCTTCATTTTCCATTTACAAAGCGGCAGCATGTCCCCGCTGTCACTACCCTTCATGGCAACCTTTTCATTCCTGATTTGGTGCCGCTGTACAAGGAATTCCGAGAGATGAACGTCGTGTCGATTTCAGATGCGCAGCGACAACCCTTACCGTGGATTGGATGGCGCGGCACGGTCTATCACGGCATCCCAGAAGATCTTTATCACCTTCAAGAGACATCGGGTGAGTACTTGGCATTCCTGGGGCGGATCTGTCCGGAAAAGCGCCGCCAGACAGCATCATCACTGAAGTCACCCAAAGCTTCGGAAATCAGCCGGCCATTCCAGCGCGCGAATCCTTGCGGCGGGGCTTTAGCTAACTGATCAAGAATTCGCGGCTCAACGCTCTCATCGTTCTTGCAGCGAATCTGGACGATCCACTGTATCACCGGAAATTGTCCGTCATTTTGGAGAAACTTAAGTCGATAGACGCCACACGTACACAGCAGCGTCGAGACAGCCAAGCCTTGCGTCGTTACATTGAGTGAAGCTTCTCAGCATCGCGCCCGGCTCATCGACGCTGAGTTGGATGTTAAGATCACCCCCGGCGGCGGAACTACGGTTCGGTGCGAGTTCAACTCCGTTAAACACCGTTATAGGTCCGATGAGAAAAGGAACAAGAGCGAAGTCCGAAGTTCTGCTTGTGGATGACCACCCGATCGTTCGCGATGGATTGGCGCAGCTCATCCGGGAAGAAGCTGACATGGCAGTACGCGGCGAGGTGGCAAGCGCCGAGCAAGCCCTGGAAGCTGTCACTCGGCTTAATCCCGATCTCGCTATCGTCGACATTACGCTCGTGGGCGTAAACGGCATCGAGTTGATCAAGAATTTGAAAGCCGTTCGTCCGTCGGTTCCTGTGCTCGTACTTTCGATGCATGACGAGTCACGCTACGCGGAACGCGCGCTGCGAGCCGGCGCGAGCGGTTACGTAATGAAGCGCGAAGCGCGCGATCGCATTATGGAAGCGATCCGTACAGTGCTTTCCGGAAGCGATTACGTCAGCGAAAGAATGCAGAAAAGCATTGTGCACCAGTACCTGCACGGGATCGGCAGCAAGGAAACTTCGCCGATCGCTCGGCTGAGTGATCGCGAAATGGAGGTATTGAACTTACTCGTAGAGGGATTGAGTTCGAAAGACATCGCCGATCGGCTTCATCTCAGTCAAAAGACGGTGGACCGGTCATCGCACCCATCTCAAAGAAAAGCTGGACCTAAAAGGCGCGCCGGAACTGGTACGCTTCGCTTTTGATTGGGCCCACTCTCAGGAATCGACGTAATCGCGAAAGGTCGGGGCATCTCTCAGGCTCCCAACCTCGGGTCATTTCGCACCCCTGCGTGGAAATGTGGCTACCGCGTCAGCTTGAAATCATTTGTCTTGTTCAAGACTGCTTTACCGTTTCAACAGATGAACAATAGCCCGTTTAATACTTGACTCGTATTCACTTCTCCATCGATCAAGACGAACACAATCTAAAAAACGCCAACCACCCAGATAGGAGTGATGGGACACTTTCTGGAACAAGATAGAGAAGACAAACAAAAACGATTTATGTAGCAGAAGATAAAAGTCAAACTTAGGCATAGAGCCTTCGGCCGCCGATTCCAAAACCACTCCGCTCGCGAAAATTCGTCCTGATTAATTGCAGTTCGTTCTACGTGAATGGCTTTGATCAGATCGGGGCAGGAGACAGTTCGTTGTATTTCCAGTTGGAATCCGCCCCAATTTTCTTCCGCGGGTACATAAACTAGGAATGATCAAAGGCTCCGAGTACGTCTTCGAAAAAGATGATATCGTAGTAGTCGAAGATCGGCTGCGCCGTTGTGCGGGCATAGAGATCGCTCAGTTTATTGGCGTCAAACCTTGGCGCCTTTTCCAGCTTGTCCTTCGTGGCGTCGACCACATAGCTGGGAGCCTCCCCGGGCGAATTCTTTTCCAGACCCACCGCGGCCCAAGGCACGGCGACCTTTGTTTCGCCAACACCCAGGAAGCTGCCGACGCTAAGCACGGCGAAGCGCACGCGGCCGGTGTCGGGATTAAAGATCAAGTCGTCGATCGTGCCGATGTCCTGATTTTGCAGGTTCTTGATGTGGCTGCCCATGACCTTCGTGCTGAGCAGAAGTCCCTCGTAGGGGATAGGAGACCGCCTACAGTGCGTGATTGCGACCCGCAACCAGCGCTTGCTGTTGTTCTGATAGCGGGTCAGCGGGATTAGTCCAACCTGCTGACAAAGAATAGCCGTCGGGAAGTGATTCTCGACCCTCCCCCTTTATCTTGTACTTTCGTCTCAACCATTGGCGTAGCCGGCTTCGACGCAAGGTTGCGCTGGTGACACAGAAGAACTCGCCGATGGATATCAGAAAATTTCGGGGGTGTGAGTTGGGAAAAGGCCCGATTGTCAGAGCTAGAAAATGGGGCAAGAATTAAATTCCTATGCGATCCCTCTTGTTGTCCCAAGAGATGCCGTCTGGCGAACGGAGTCCGCCTACACCATTCAATGTCGTGATCATGTATGAGGATTTTGGAACTGGGAAGCGGGCAAAGAACGTGTCTTCACCCCAATTCGTATGACTACGGCCTTTGGCTCACCTGGCGTTAACCCGAAGTGGACCCGCAGCAGCAAGCAAGGCATCGGGACCGCGTACCACACGAGTTGCCACACTTGGTTTACACTGAGCCACGGCATTCTCAACGAGATCTATTATCCAAATGTCGATTGTCCGAACACGCGTGATCTGCAATTTTTAATCACCGACGGTGAGACATTCTGCCACGAGGAGAAACGCGACCTTGATCACAAGATCGAATATCCCGAACAGCGCGCCCTTTATTATCGTCTCACAAATTGCGACCGCCAGGGACGCTACCTGCTGATCAAAGAAATCATTACCGATCCGCATGCGTCTGTGGTGTTAATCCACGCGCGGCTCGAAATCCATGATGAAAAACTACTCGGGAAACTCCAAGTTTATGCACTTCTTGCCCCGCACCTAAAGCGTCACGGTTGCGGTAACACTGCCTGGGTTGAAGACGTTAACGCCCATCGCTTTTTTCACCTCGAACGCTCCGACATTTATGCCGCTTTCGGTAGTTCTCCCGACTTTACGAGGCGATCGGTTGGATATGTCGGAGCAACCGACGGGTGGAGGGATTTGAAGGACAACTTTCGAATGGACTACGAATTTGACCGCGCCGAGAACGGCAACATAGCCCTAACTGGCGAGATCGATCTCACCCAGGATGCTGAGTTTACAATCGGGCTCGCCTTCGGCCGCACCGCCCACAGTGCTGCCGCCAAACTCTGCCAATCCCTTTCTCTGCCCTTCAAAGTTCAGCGAGAAGTTTACATCAAGCAATGGCAGTGCCGACAAATCTCGGACGAGCGGTTGAATGAACACACCGGCGACAGCGGCCGCCTGCTGCGTGTGAGCGAATGCATCCTGGTGGCTCACGAGGATAAGATTTTTCGAGGCGCTTTCGTTGCGTCGATGAGCATTCCGTGGGGCGAGATGAAAGGCGACGACGAGCTCGGTGGCTATCATCTTGTCTGGCCGCGTGACATGGTGCAAACCGGCAGTGCTCTCCTGGCCGCTGGTCACCGGGAGTCCCCGCTACGCGCACTGGTCTGGCTCGCCTGTATCCAACAACCTGATGGCCATGTGCCCCAGAATAGCTGGGTTAGCGGAGACGCGTACTGGAGCGGGAAACAACTTGATGAAGTCGCCGCCCCGATTCTGCTTGCCTGGAGAGCCAAAGAGGCCGGGGTCCTGGAGGCGTTCGATCCGTGGGGACTAGTTTCCCGCGCTGCCGCGTACATAATGCAGCATGCGCCGGTGAGCGCGCAGGAGCGCTGGGAAGAGAACTCCGGGTATTCACCCTCAACTCTGGCCGCCCTGATCGCGGGATTGGTTTGCGCCTCCGGCTTCGCGAAGGAAAAGGGCGCTAAGGAAACAGTGGATTTTCTCCTGGACTACGCGGACTGGCTTTCCGCTCATGTAGAAGATTGGACGGTGACCGATCGTGGTGAGTTGTGCCCTGGTGTGCCGCGCCATTACATTCGCATTAACCCTTCTGACCCGCAGATGATCGGGTTGAGTATCGATCCCAATGAAGCTGTCATTGATTTGCGCAACGGCGGCGGCAAACATCCGGCGCGCAACGTTGTGGGCGGGGACTTTCTTGATCTTGTCCGACTCGGGGTGCGCCAAGCGGATAGCGCGCTGATGCGCGATTCGGTCGCAGTGATCGATCACGTCCTGAAGCGCGACCTTCCCGGTGGCCCTTCGTGGCTGCGCTACAATCATGACGGGTATGGACAGAAGGCGGACGGCGAGGCTTTCGACGGCTCCGGCGTCGGGGGTGCATGGCCTTTGCTCACGGGCGAACGCGGTCACTACGAGCTGGCCGCTGGGCGTGACCCGTTGCCCTTCATTAAGGCAATGGAAAATTTCTCAAATGAAGGCGGGATGTTGCCCGAGCAGCTTTGGTGGATGAACGATATTCCACCTCTGGAGCTATTCAAAGGTCGTCCAGCGGGTTCAGCTATGCCGCTCTGCTGGGCGCACGCGGAATATCTTTCGCTTGTTTGCAGCAGCCGAGCAGGCCGCTGCATCGCCCGGATCGAGCCTGTCCATCAGCGTTATGTGATCGACAAGGCTGCCAGTAGTATCGAGATGTGGACGTTTGATTACCAGACTGACCGCATCGTCCACGGCAAAACTTTGCGCATCATCACTGGCGCGCCGGCTATCTTGCGCTGGAGTTTTGATAATTGGGTGACCGCTAAGGAGACCAAACTCACCGACGCAGGCATTGGTTGCTGGTTTGCCGATTTGGACGCGCAAAGCCTGCCTCGGGGGGCCTCTATTGTTTTTACCTTCCATTGGAGCGACCGATGGGAGGGGAAAGATTTTCGCGTTACGATAAACTGATTCCAACATGCCAGTATCAGTCCACTTCGTGAGGTAAGATCACGAGAAACAGGATCGGTCAACCGCGATGGGTAATCGCCGAAGGGTACGCCTGAGATTCTATGAGCAAAATCGCCGGGTCGCAAAACGGGAGCGCCTTTCACGGCGATTCCGGCGCGCTAGCGGAAGAACTCCGAGGCAAAATCCGCGGCGAAGTGCGGTTCGATTCCGGCAGTCGCGCGCTTTACGCAGCCGACGGCTCGAATTACCGCGAGGTGCCGATCGGCGTCGTTATGCCGCGCGACGCCGAAGACGTCACGCAGACCATTCTGACCGCGAACCGGCACGGCGCGCCGGTCCTTTCACGCGGATGCGGCACCAGTCTCGCCGGTCAATGCTGCAACGTCGCGGTCGTGATGGACATGTCGAAATACTTTCACGACTTTATCGCGATCGATCCGCAAAAACGGCTCGCCACGGCGCGGCCCGGCATTGTGCTCGACGATTTGCGCGCTCGCGCGGTGGCGCATGGGCTTACGTTCGGACCCGACCCGGCGACACATAATCGATGCACGATCGGCGGCATGATCGGCAACAACTCGTGTGGTGTGCATTCGGTCATGGCGCAATTTGCCGGCACCGGCGCGCGGACTTCCGACAATCTCGAGGCGCTGGAAATTTTCACCTACGACGGACTGCGTATGCGCGTCGGCAAAACCAGCGAAGAAGAGCTCGCGAGCATCGCTCACGACGGCGGTCCGCGCGCGGAGATTTATCGGAAATTGAAAGCGCTGCGCGACAAATACGCGCCGCTGATTCGAGAGCGCTACCCGAAAATCCCGCGGCGCGTATCCGGTTACAACCTCGACGATTTGCTGCCGGAAAATGGATTCCACGTCGCTCGCGCGCTTGCCGGCACTGAAGGCACTTGCATCACAATTCTTGAAGCCACGCTCCAGCTAATTCCGCAGCCCAAAGCGCGTTCGCTTCTCGTGCTCGGCTATCCCGACATCTTCCAGGCGGGCGACCATTGTCCGGAAATCATGGGGCACAAGCCGATCGGCCTTGAAGGATTCGATGACGAGATGGTCAATCTGATGAAAGAGCACAAGCTTCATCCAGACGAGCTCAAGTTGCTGCCCAAAGGACGCGGCTGGCTAATGGTCGAATTCGGCGCGGAGAGCAAGAAGGAAGCGGACGATCGCGCGTGCGAACTGATCTCGGCGCTCAAGAAAGGCCCCTTCGCGCCGGACACTAAACTTTACGACAATGCGGAGTCAGAAGCAAAGCTGTGGGAAGTGCGCGAGAGTGCCCTCGGTGCTACCGCGTTCGCGCCCGGCAAGCCGGATCGCTGGCCAGGATGGGAAGATTCGGCCGTGCCGCCGGACCGCATCGGGGATTACTTGCGCGCCCTAAAAAAACTTTTCGCGCGCCACGATTACGACGCATCGGTCTACGGCCATTTTGGCCAGGGACTTGTGCATTGCCGGTTGCCGTTCGAATTCGGAACGCAAGGCGGTAGGGAAAAGTTCCATTCCTTTCTCGATGACGCCGCCGATCTCGTAGTGAGTTACGGCGGCTCAATTTCAGGCGAACATGGCGACGGCCAGGCGCGTGCAACTTTGTTGCCGAAAATGTTCGGTGAGGAACTGGTGCAGGCATTTCGAGAATTCAAAACGATTTGGGATCCGCAATGGAAAATGAATCCGGGCAAGATCGTCGACCCGAATCCAGCGACGGCGGAGCTGCGACTCGGCGAGACCTATCAGCCCGCACAGCCGGCGACGTTTTTCCAGTTCCCTGACGACAACCAGAGCTTTGCGCACGCGACGTTGCGCTGCGTGGGCGTCGGCCTTTGCCGACGCGAATCCGGCGGCACCATGTGCCCCAGTTACAGGGTCACGCACGAGGAGGAACACGCGACGCGGGGGCGTGCGCATCTGCTTTTTGAAATGTTGCGAGGTGATTTTTTGCACCACGGCTGGCGCGACAAGAGCGTTAAAGAAGCGCTCGATCTCTGTCTCGCGTGCAAAGGCTGCAAAGGCGATTGCCCAGTAAACGTGGACATGGCGACCTACAAGGCAGAGTTCCTCGCCCATTATTACAAGGGCCGGTTGCGGCCGACCTACGCTTACGCCTTCGGACTGATCCACATCTGGGCCAGGCTCGCGACGCACACGCCCCATATCGCCAATTTCTTTTCGCACGCGCCGATTTTTCGCGACGTTTTCAAAAGGGTCATCGGCATCGCGCCGCAGCGCAGCGTTCCAGCGTTCGCAGCCCAGTCGTTCAAAAAGTGGTTTCGTCAACGCGCGACGCAGAACGACAAGAAGCCACCGGTCGTGCTTTGGCCCGACACGTTCAATAATTACTTCCATCCCGACACCGCGAAGGCGGCGGTCGGGGTTCTCGAAGCTGCAGGATTCCGCGTTGTCATTCCTGAAAAAGACATGTGTTGCGGCCGCCCTCTTTACGACTACGGCATGCTCGAGACGGCTCAACGTTGGCTGAAAAAAATGCTCGTTGAATTACAGCGATACATCCGTGCCGGCACACCCATCGTCGTATTGGAGCCGAGCTGCTACGCCGTTTTCAAAGATGAATTGATCAACCTGCTGCCGAATAACCATGACGCGAAACGGCTGACAAAACAGACGTATGTGCTCGCCGAATTCCTAAATGAAAAGGCGTCGAAATATGAAATCCCGAAGTTGCATCGCAAAGCGCTCGTGCACTGTCATTGCCATCAGAAGGCACTAATCAAAATGACGGCCGAAGAAAAGCTGTTAAAGAGGATGGAGCTCGATCTCAATCTTTTGGACTCCGGCTGTTGCGGCATGGCCGGAGCATTCGGTTTTGAAGCGGATCATTACGACACGTCGATCAGAGTCGGCGAGCTCGTGCTTCTGCCGGCGATCCAAAGAACTGCCAAGGACACATTGATTGTCGCCGATGGCTTCAGTTGTCGCGAACAGATCTCACAGACGACCGATCGCCACGCGTTGCATCTCGCTCAAGTGCTGCAGATGGCGATTGAAGAGGGAATTCGGACAGGAATGATGAAGTGAAGCCTTGGGCCGACAGCCCCGCCGGAAAGAAGGTGTCGCATGAGGCTTTCAACCGCAGTGCAACGAAGGCGGCTCTTTAGGGCGCCTAGAACTCTCTTGTGGTGCAGCAGTGTGCTCCTCACATTGAGTGGGACAATCTCGTCCGTTGTGCCCACCGATGGCGTGTCAGCCGACAAACAAGATGAGGTGGTCGCCCACGTGTCTGTAATGCCAGCCAAAAAAGAGATCTTCCAATCAACCGTCACCGGCTTCTGGAAGGTGCAGTCGCGGCCCGCCGATGTTGTTTCGGTCGATGCCCCTCACGATTCGATTGTTAACAAGGTTTACGTACGTGCCGGCGAGACCGTGAAACAGGGAAGCCCGCTGGCAGGACTGATTGCGGCAGCGGCGGCGCAAGAAGCTTACCGCAAGGCTCAGGCCGCGGTCGAATTTGCAAACGCCAAGTTGAAGCGCATGGAGTTTTTGTGGTCCAAGCGTGTCATATCCCGTCAAACGCTCGAACAGGCGCAAATCGTGGTGAGGTACGCGCAGGCTACCCTATGGCAGCTTCTGTGCTAAGTGCCCATCGGGACTACCTATACGGCCCGGCGGATGGACTCCGAAGTCTTCCGAGTCATTGCCTTCAGCCTGACCTCGGACACGCTGGATCCGATCGCGCTGCGTGATCTCGCCCAATCAACTTTCACCTGCACTTTCGACTGTCAATGGCGTGGCGAGGATCGCTGTCCTGGGCGGCGAAGAGGAAGAATACCGCGTCAATGTCGATCCGGTCCGTATGCGGGCGCATAATCTCACAATCCTGGACGTTGTAAAGGCGCTGACGGCTTCCAACGTACTTGTGGCCGTCGGCCGACTGGAAGAGCGCGACAGGCTTTATTTAGTCCTGTCCAACAGTCGCTTCGCATCTCCTGACCAGATCGGTCACACGATCCTTAAACACGGCAGCGATGGGATCGTCGAACTTGAGGATGTGGCGACTGTGGAGTTGCTGATAAGTCCGTATGGACACGGGTCACCGCCGACGGAAAGGTCGCGGTTCTCATGCCGGTCTATCAGCAGCCCGGTGCCAGCACAGTTGCGATCGGAACCGAGCTGAGCGCAAAACTCGCGAGTCTTTCCGGGATCATCCCTCAGGGCGTCGTGTTTCATACTTGGTACAACCAGGGGACACTCGTTTCGGACGCAGTCAGCAGCGTCCGCGATGCTATCCCAATCGGCATTGGCTTGGCCGCTGTCGTGCTGTTCGTCTTTCTGCGCAGCTGGAAAATCACATTGATCGGCATTCTGGTCGTGCCCGTTGTGCTTGCAGTAACGGGACTGCTGTTATCGGTTCTCGGAATGGCGCTTCACTCGGCTTCGGACTTCGTCGTCCCTGGCTTGCACTCACGATCGCCTTGCCGCTTGCGGGTGCCGGTTACTTTGCTTTTCACCAATTGGGCGCCGGCTTTCTGCCTGCTATGGACGAAGGGGGATTCATTCTCGACTACCACCCCGCCTGGCACGGCGTTGACGGAAACGGATCGCGTCCTGCGCCAAGTTGAGATAATCCTCGAGACGATGCCCGAAGTTCTCACGTATTCGCGGCGGACGGGACTCGGGCTGGGAGGGAGCCTAACAAAAGCGAACTCGGGTGATTTCTTCGTGCGGCTCAAGCCGCTGCCCAGACGTGCAATTGACAAGGTCATGGCTGATGTGCGCAGTCGAATTAAGCATACGGTACCCGGGATCACGATTGAGATGTCGCAGCCGTTGGAGGATCTCATTGGCGATCTGACTGCAGTTCCTCAGCCGATTGAGATAAAACCGACCCACACGAACTTCTGAAGCTTGGTCCGCGAGTCGCGCAGACCATTTCGAAGTTGAACGGGATTGTGGATGTCAAAAACGGCATAGTGATTATTGGTGACGCCCTAGAGGTCAACGTAAATAGACAGCAAGCGGCCCTTGAGGGCATTACACCCGACGAGGTGACGACACAGCTTAATGACTATCTCACCGGCAATGTGGCAAGCACGGTTGAACAGACGCTCAAAGTAGTCGGAATCAGAGTCTGGATTCCCACCGATTACCGCCAGTCTGCGGATGATGTACGGCACTTGCAGATCCGCGCGACCGATGGTCACCGCGTGCCACTTGAAACGCATCGCTCAGGTCGACACGATCGCGGGCCAGCCGGAGATTGACCGTGAGAATCTGAGGCGGATGGTGGCGGTGACAGCTCGGGTACACGGGAGAAGTGTGGATACGGTCGCTGCCGAGGTTGAGAGCATACTCAAAAGCAACAATTTCATTCCCAAGGAGATTACTTATGAACTCGGCGGTCTGTACAATACAAGCAACAGCTCATCGCAATGCGCGATCTCACGATCGTTTTTGTTTCTGCACTCGTGCTTGTCTTCATCCTGCTGCTGTTTCTGTATCAGAGCTTCCTCATCGCCGCCCTCATTCTGGCCATGTCGCTTCTCGCAACAGGCGCGGTCTTCGTCGGGCTTTGGATCACCGGAACAGAGCGTAACATTACGGCTATGATGGGTATGACGATGGTCATCGGAATCGTCACGGAAATTGCGATCTTCTATTTTTCTGAATACCTGGATCTTGAGAATCGGCATGAAGTCAACAGCTTGATCCAGGCGGCGGTGAATCGGTTTCGCCCGATCGCAATGACGACAATTGCCGCTATCTTAGCCCTTCTTCCTCTGAGCCTCGCCCTTGGCCAAGGATCGGCGATGTTGCAACCACCGGCAATTGCGATCATATCCGGCCCTATCGTGCAAATCCCTCTTGTGCTTTGGATTATGCCGGTCGCCTATTCCGGGCTCCGCAAAATTCGATGGTCGCGAGGGCGGACAAAACTCCAACAATAATGAGCCGACTCCGCCTGTGGACGAAAGCTGGGGATGCCGAGTTCAACATCCTCCAAAGAAGCGCCCAAAAAGTATCTCGTTTGCCTCCCGCTGAGCCGAGACTCGAGAATCACGGTGACATGCAAAAATTCTCCGATAGACATCGGAATATTTCGTAGATGCGAGTTGGGAAAAGGCCCAATTGTCAGAGCTCGAAAATAGCGCAAGAATTGAGTTCTTATGCAATCCCTCATGTTGTCCCAAGGGATGCTCTCTGTCGACAGGAGTCCGCCCACCCCATTCAATGTCGTGATCATGTATGAGGATTTTGGAACTGGGAAGCGAGCAAAAAAAGGTCTCGACTACGTCGCCGGCGAACTCGGGAACAATTTGGAGTTCAGACACTCGATGTGGCGTTTGGACATTCTGCAGAATCCGAAACTCAACGCCTTGGCGGCTCCCGCGCTCGCCGAGGCTGATCTGCTCATAATCTCGCTCCGCTGCGAGGGGCGCCTTCCAGCTAAAATCCGCGCGCTAATAGATGAACGGTTGACGCAAACAATACATCACGAATGCGCTCTGGTGGCGCTGTTCGAAGGCGCGGCCTCTGCGATTCGGAGTTCGGTGTACGCTTGCCTAGCGAATCTTGCGCTGCAGCACGGCCTCGATTTTTTTGAGCAGTCGCTTAGCGATGCAGAAGATCACGAGGAACCTTCATTGAAACTGATCTGGGTATTTTGACTAATCTAATGGCTGATGGAGATCGATTTAAGTATGCAAGTGCGCCAGTGGTGAAGCCTAGCAGCAGGAACAAAACCCAATGAGCTTTCAGGAGCAATGCATCTCTTAGCAAAAAAACACAGGACGAATGATTTCGACACAGGAACTGAGCAGTTTCCGGCAAGGCCAGGGGAAGAGAAAGGGACGTTAACCGGGTGGATTCAAGATCTCGTCTTCACGGTAGACCATAAGAAACTCGGTATGCTGTACATAAGCGCCGGGCTATGGTTTTTCGTCCTGGCCGGGATCATGGCAATCCTCATCCGAGCACAACTTGCCTTCCCGAATGGACACGTAGTCACTCCACAGGCTTTCAATCAGCTCTTTACGATGCACGGCACGGTCATGATCTTCTGGGTCCGTCATCGCGCACTTCCACTACGTTATCGTCGGTTCAATATTGTTCGCGGTATTCGCATTTTTTTATTTTTGGTATCCGAAAGCCTTTGGTCGGATGCTGAACAACAAACTAGGACTTTGGCATTTTTGGTTGTTCACCATCGGTTTCCACCTGACCTTTGACCCTCAGCATTTCGCGGGCTTCCTCGGCATGCCGCGGCGAATCTATACCTATCAGCCCGGCCGGGGATGGGAGCTTTTGAACTTAATCTCTTCGGTAGGGGCCGTCGTTCAGGCGATAGCTGTCATCATCTTCGTCATCAACTTGATCTGGTCGGCTTGGCGAGGCAAAACCGCCCGAGACGATCCCTGGGATGCCTGGACGCTCGAGTGGACCACGACCTCGCCTCCACCCGAGTACAACTATGAAAAGATTCCTGAGGTTCGCAGCCGCCGGCCGCTCTGGGACTTGAAACATCCGGATGATCCGGATTGGAAATTTGAATGATGTTTACCGCTGATGGCGGAGTGGACGCCACGGTTATGCCCTAACAATGAATAGATTTGGACGAAAGCCTGGTGACGCCGAACTCGGTGGCGAACATAGCGGCGCGCTCTGGTTGCATAACCCAGGAGATGCCGCGTGTGGATGTCTATGTGCCCGGGTGCCCGCCGCGGCCGGACGCATTTCTCGAAGGCGTGTTGTTGCTCCGAGATGCTGTGGGCAAAGAAAATACCGGTATCGACGAACGCGTCCGCACCAGCCGGGAGGGCCAACCAGAGGGTGATTTCGCTGTTGTTTATCATCTACTCTCCTATGAACGAAATGAAGACGCCCGCATTAAGGTGCCGCTCAAAGGCGAATCTCCCTCGCTTCCGACCGTCACCGACATCTGGCCCGCGGCGAACTGGTACGAGCGCGAAGTCTGGGACATGTTTGGCATCGGCATCGACGGTCATCCGCACTTGCGACGGATCTTGATGCCGCCCACTTGGGAAGGTCATCCGCTGCGCAAAGACCATCCTGCCCGCGCAACGGTGAGGAGATCGTCGATGCCGTGCCGGATATTGGATATCACCACCGCGGCGCCGAGAAAATGGGCGAGCGCCAATCCTGGCATACCTATATCCCTTACACCGACCGTGTCGACTATCTGGCCGGGGTGATGAACAATCTCGCCTACCTTCTTTCGCAAGAAGCGTCCGTACTCCGGGTATGATCAGTTCGAGTCGACATCCCCACGGCCCAACACGGGGATTGTTATGACCGAGCGCTTGTGCGCGTGGAGGAGATGCGCCAAAGCCTGCGGATCATCGAGCAATGCTTGAAGAACATGCCTTCTGGGCCTTACAAGTCCGACCACCCGCTGGCGACGCCGCCCCTCAAAGAGCGCACCATGCACGATATCGAAACGCTTATCACGCACTTCCTGGATGTGAGCTGGGGGCCGGTCATTCCGCCGGGCGAAGCCTGCGTCGGCATCGAAGCCACGAAAGGAAATAACAGCTACTATTTGATCAGTGACGGAAGCACGGTGTCATACCGCACCCGGATTCGCACGCCGTCCTTTGCGCACTTGCAAATGATCTCGCTGATGAGCCGTGGCTCGTTTATTCCCGATCTGCTGGCGATTTTGGGCAGCATCGACTTCGTGCTCGCTGACGTGGACCGCTAAATTGATGAGCGATTACAGACAAAGATACGACAATGTTGAGCGAAGAAGAAAAACGAGAGATTGAAGTCGAATTTCCGCGCTATGAACAGAGGCGTGCCGTGTGCATCGAAGCGTTGAGGGTCGTCCAAAAGCATCGGGGAGGGGTCTCCGACGAAGCTCTGGTGGAGGTCGCTGCTTTCCTGGAGATGACGGCAGATGAACTCGACAACGTGGCCACGTTTTACAACCTGATTTTTCGCAGCCCTGTTGGCCGGCATGTGATCCTGATCTGTGACAGCGTGAGCTGCTCGATCATGGGCTACGAGCGGATTTGTGAGCATCTGACCATGCTCCTGGGCGTCGAGCCAGGCGAAACGACCCCGGACGGGCGTTTTACCCTGTTGCCGATCGTCTGCCTGGGCGCTTGCGACCATGCTCCAGGCTATGCGCAAAGCGTTACGCAGCATGACGCCGAAAGTGGTTGTGCACACCGTAACAAAATCCAATTTACGCGGCCGGGGTGGCGCCGGCTTTTCGGCCGGCCAGAAGTGGAGCTTCGTTCCAATGGGCAAGGACGTACCGCGTCCAAAATATCTCGCTGCCAATGCAGACGAGATGGAGCCCGGCACCTTTAAAGATCGCCTGCTGCTGGAAGGCAACCCGCACCAGCTTATTGAAGCCATGATCATCAGCGCCTACGCGGTCCAGGCCGAGGTCGCCTACATTTTTTTGCGATGGGCTTACAAGCTGGCACAGAGGCGATTGGCTCAAGCCATCACGGAGGCTTAAAAATGGGGGAACCAAACTCTATGGAGTCAGCGGTCGGGTCAAAAAACCGGGTTTATGGGAGCTGCCGATGGGTACGACCATTCGGGAAATCCTCGAAGAACATGCAGGCGGTATGCGTGAGGGTTACCGCTTTCGCGCAGTAATTCCCGGTGGAGCTTCGGCCGAGTTCCTCGTGGAGGAGCATCTGGACGTCAAAATGGATTTTGAATCGGTGCAGCAGGCAGGGAGCCGAATGGGCACCGGTACGATGATTGTGCTCGATGACAAGACCTGCCCGGTCGCCATGGTGCAGAATCTCGAGAAGTTTTTCGCCCACGAATCCTGCGGTTGGTGCACGCCCTGTCGCGACGGACTCCCGTGGACTGCTCGGCTGCTGCAAGCCATCGACGAGGGCCAGGGAGAGTTCAAAGATTTGGAATGTTTGTCGCTGCACACCAAATTCCTCGGGCTGGGATTTACCTTTTGTGCTTTGGCGCCCGGCGCAATGGAACCGTTGGCCAGCGCGCTGAAGTTCTTTAAAGACGATTTTGAACGACACATTCGCGAGAAACGCTGCCCGTGGAGATGACGCATGGCGAAGATTTATATCGATGATCGAACCTATGAAGTCTCTGGCGAACGAAATCTGCTTCATGCCTGTCTGTCATTGGGTTTCGATCTGCCCTACTTCTGCTGGCATCCGGCGATGGGATCAGTCGGCGCCTGCCGCCTGTGCGCTATTAAGTTGTTCAAGGGAGAGCGAGACACCGAAGGCAAAATTGTTATGGCCTGCATGACTCCCGCAGCCGACAAGACGCGCATTTCCATTGACGATCCGGAAGCCCGACACCGAAGCACATGACGAAATCCTCCGCCACATCTGCGCAGAAATAACAGCTACAGAAACTGTTTTTCCAGGCACCGATCTGCGCCTCGTTTACGAAATCTCCGGCTCATCCTAATTCAAGGGGATCTGGCGGTCTGAAACTACCATTTCGCGGCGGAATTTGTTGAAGTGGGCGGATGACGGAACCCGAAGAAGTTAAAGCGCGCCGCCGGCCCACGCGGCAGGAGGTCCAGCGGCTTGTGAGTGAGTTTGGAACAAGTGGCCTATCACGAGGCGAGTTTTGCCGGATCCACGCAATGACGCTGAGCACATTGCAGCGAGGACTCAAGCGAAGACGAACAGAGCCCAGCGATATAAACACCACTGGCTATCCGGAAATTCGGGACGATGGAGGTCTTACTGAAAAGACGCGCCTTTTCTTATCTCCTCATACACAAAATTCGGTTATACCTCGAAAAATTCGAGCTTGGCCGAAACAACTTCCCCAAGCGCTTATTTGCGCGTGAGCCAACGCGGAAAGAGCCAGAGAACTCTCCGAAATCTCCCTCGATTGTGCTCTGCATTAGTCTTGTTCAGATACAGAAGCAATCCCGGATTCGGCTTAACGCCTTGAATCCCGACCCTCATCGACCCGGGGCAAACGCCTTCTCCTGATTGACGCCAAGCAATTGGCGCAGCCTAAATTTTGGTCGAAGCAGGTTCTCGAGGGTGTATTGATCGAGTTTCGCAAGAAAAGCTTTGACAGCTTCGCCCATCGCAGAACGCAGCGTACAGCAGGGCGCGATCCTGCAGTAGCCCGCCGGATTTTGGCATTCGACCACCGCGAAGTCCGGTTCCATCTTGCGGACCACTTCTCCCACCACGATCTGGTCTGGCGCCTTTCCCAAGCGCAATCCTCCGTTACGGCCCCGAACCGTTTCAAGATATCCTGCCTGCCCGAGCTGGTATGCTACTTTCATCAAATGGTTTTTTGATATTCCGAAACGATCTGCGACCTCCTCGATGGTCACAAGACGTTCCGGTTCGAGTCCAACCAGCATCAACAAACGCAGAGCATAATCGGTAGAAAAAGTGAGTCGCATAAGAAAACCTATACAAACATATATCTTAGATCTTGCTTTATAGCAAATTGAGCATATTGCATCTTATCGATGCACCTGCCCCTTCACCATAAGCGCCCCAACAGCAAATCCGCGTTCAAAATGAGAAACTGTGACTGCATTTTTGAATATTTATTGCAGCCCCAACCGAGCTTAACGTTCCCCTCTCACGCCGGCTTTCACGGCTTGGATCGCTGACAACGAGCGGCAAAAAGAACTCGCGTCCTCCACGCGCGATCAGATCCTTGGCCGCGCGTGGCCCCCCAAGTGCCGGCAGCGTAGTTTGGTAAACCATCGGGCGGAGGCGTCGCCCCACGCGTCGAGCACCGGCATCAGCGCTTCCTACGCAGCCTCGACTTGATCAGCGCGCATAAAAAGCGTTTCGTCGCTAATCAATACATCCCACACCAAGTTTTCATAAGGATCCGGCGACGGCGTCTCGAACGTCTCGCGGTAACCGAAGCGCAGGGACTGCCACGGGGTCAACGGCTTCGCAAGCGTCGAAACGCGAACCCGATCATCCCGAATATTCGACTTTGTCGTTCTTATCCTTAACGGTTACGGAAAAGCCGGGCTCGGCTAGTTGTAAGACCGCCGTCCGACTGTCCTCGCCGACGAGGGTCAGCTGGCCTCCGTCTTCTCCTGCGGATTCGATTTTGCCCTCGCCCAACACGTTCACGGTTGGCGCTCCCGCAACTTTGATACGCATCGTTGAATGATCGTCAAAGACGATTACGACCAGTTCTTCTTCTTTGGTTATGAGCTCGATCGTGCGTCCATGAATGATTCTCGTCAGTTTTTCATTCATTTGCATGGGGCTAATATCAGCCCATCATCATTCATCTCCAAGTCCGAATACTTTCGCCTCGTTGAACAACTCGTCGCATTCGTGGGTCTTTACGACGAAGTGTTAGCGACGGCGCGCGATCAACTGAAAATTCGAATTCTGGACTCGCTTGGCTGCGCGATCGCCGCGTTGAAGGGCGAGCCCGCTCGGTTGAGCGGCTCGGGACTTCGTCTTCCAGCACCTGAACCAGTGCATAGAACGGGTCTGTGTGTTCGCTCATGCCTTACCCTTCGTCGAAAGCAAAGACCGTCACAGTGCCCGGCTTCTTCACGATTTTGCGATTCACAATCGAGTCGTCCTGGTAGCTCACGAGATCGGCGACTTTGCCCACTTCCGCTTCGAGTCCTTTTGGATTCGGTTTTGTGTCTTGTCTTCTCCACGCCTGGAGGCAATGTGTCATGGACGAACATAGGCAACGAAAAGTTGCCTTCGGAGAACATACCCGCGATCTGGCTCATGTGACCGCGAACGGCGGTCTCGACTGACGCTGTCAGATCGGTGGTCGGCCTCGACCTCGATCGATCCACCGTCCGACAAGAGTTGGAAATGATGCGGCGTCATCCTGATGGCTGAAGTCATTCCATTGTCGTCCACGCCAGCGAAATGCTCCTTATCGCTCGCCGTGATGCCGCGCGGAGAATTTACTATTATGATTCTCAATAACGTTCTCAAATCGGGGGTTTGTTCGAGAATGTTACTTTTAGTTTAGCTTAACCTTCAGACTTTTGAGCTTCGGCAACCATTACTCCCTCTGGCTTCTCTACTCGAGGTGTTTCATTGTGTATCTCTTCAATTGTTGGCGAATGTAGCCGCACGTGGCTCAACCTTTGTATGTGAGGATCCGGCCCCAAAGACTTTTGGTGCCCCAGATGCCCGAACGCAGGCATTCGAGCTGGACGATCTGGCTGTGATCCACAAAGAGGTTTACTTCCGCACCGTAATTTTTGATATACCACGAGAAGACGTCAGGATCCGCTGCTTCAAACATCGGCTTCTCCAGTCCCAGAGCGTTGATGATTTTGGCAACCACATCAGTGCGCCACACTTTCACGTTCTCGGTGATGCCCTCCGACTCGATCATAATCATGTACGCACCGGCATCGACAAAACGCTTCGCCTGTGAGATCGCCCATTCGGGATCGCGCGTTCCTTCGACCTCCAACTCCGCAGCGGCAGTCGCGCCGCCTGCTCCGAATTGGATTCCGACCTCGGGCTTGGCCTTTAAACCCGCCTTTTGCACGTTCTCCACCAGGCGCAGCCAATCGTCGGTCGGGATCGTGATGAAGCCGGTAGAGATTTCCACGATGTCGAACTCGAGCCGCTTGCATTCTTCAATGTAGCGAGTGACGGCGTCGGGTCCTTGCGTCAGCACGTGCTCGATAAAGCCACCGGTGGAGACCAGGACGTTGCACGAGTGGCACAGGTCAAGCAGTTCCTGCACCGCTTTGCGCGGCATCAAACTGAACGATCCGGCGGCGAACTTGAGCACATCGACGTACGCGCCCATTGTCTCCAGAACATCTTGCAGGTAGTATTTCCCCATGGGTGTGTAATACGGCCCGCGAATTTCCGTCACGCCGCGTGAACGCGGCTTGGCCGCGCGCTCATTGATCTTCAGGAAGTCAAAGGCTCGATCGTGGGTGTGAATTTGTGATTCAGTCATGATGGCATTCTTTGGATGATGGTTAGCTGCGGACGACCCGAACCTGGGTCAGTAAGTTTGTTAAATCGACAATTTGAATGGATTCCAAACTGGCTGCGGCATCCAGAATTTCTTTGCGCAATGCCGCGTCAGTTAAGGCGCCGCTGAGTCGCTCGAACTTGTGGGCGACGGTGCGCCACGTCATTGGCCGGGTGTGAAATCCTTCGTAGTCCTGCTTTTCCTTGGTCAACGTCCTCCCGTCTCGCAAATGAATCATGATGCGGCAAGGCATCGCATTAGGGAATTTAAGACTATAGGCCGACGACGCTCGCACCGCGACCTTCCGCAACAGATTCTGGACGTCGGAACGTTGAATTCGCTCCGGCAAATATTGGTCGGGCATAACCTGGTCGTCCAAAATGGCCGCTGCCACCATGTACTGCAGACTGTGATCGGCTTGTTCTTTTGTGCATACGATGGTCTTGTCGCCTTCCTCGCCGCCGCCGATGATGTTGTGGGCCACGTCGAAAATCCCGATCTCGATTCGCTCCACGTCCGCACCAGCGACATGGTGCTCGTGTTTAAGTTCCAGAGCGCCTTCGATGGCCGACTGCGAATGGATTTCGGCGTTGAATTTCTTCACGATGAGGACCAATCAACGTGCAATTGTTGGCGCCGCCAAAATCTTCGATATGCTCGCGAATCAACCGAATAGGCTCGCCCTTCAAAGCGCCGATCGCGCAGCCAAGCGAGTCCAGAATGCGAATCTTCAGTTGATCACGTGCCGCCAGTGACAGTTCCTCGTAAGAGGCGCGCACCACGAATGCGGCGAGTTGTTCAACGAGCGTCATCTACACCTCCCGGGATCGACCGCGCGGTGATGCACGACAACATACAAGTTCTCTTTTTGCGAGCTAGCGCGCTCATTCTCATAGCAGAGTCCCGACGAGAACATTCCAACACTTGATCCTAAAACGAACGAAATCTGTGAAAGGCAAAATTTATGACATTTCCTGAAGACTCATCGGACCCATCGACCGCGAAAGGCAAAAGTGTCGAAGAGTCGAGTCGGCCATCGAAATCGATTCCTTCTTTACAGCTTAAGAAGCTTCTCGTCCCAACTGATTTTTCCGCAAACTCTAAAAAGGCATTGGTGTATGCTGTTCGACTGGCGCAGCGGAATGACTCAAGATTATGGTATTTTCCCCACTACAATCTGGTCCGGTGGCTTTCCCAAGCGCAACCCTCCGTTACCGCCCCGAACGGTTTCCAGGTACCCTGCCTGCCCGAGCTGGTACGCTACTTTCATCAAATGGTTGTTTGATATTCCGAAACGGTCTGCGACCTCCTCGATGGTCACAAGGCGTTCCGTTCGAGTCCAACCAGCATCAACACACGCAAGGCATAATCGATGGAGAAGGTCAGGCGCATCGGTAAACTGCTAAAACATGTATATTACATCTTGCTTTAAAAGCAAGTTGAACATAAATGTGTTAAATGAATATTTCACCTGATTTAGCCTCCGGTAACCGCGGAAGTCCGAAAACAAGAAACCAGTCATCCGGCTGTGGTTTGGATTGCAAGGAAGAGCTCTTCGGCACCTTGGCTAATCATTCGCAACTCTGTATCCTGCAGACCCTCTGCCAGGGCGCCAAAACGGATGCGCAAATCGCCACCGCGACAGGTTTATCCCCACTCGATGCTTCATTCCATCTCGAACGCTTATTGAGCTGCGGCTGCGTAAAGGCAGAAGAAGCGGGAAATTCGGTTCTTTACGGATTGAGCGCTCCCCGGTTACTGCAACTTGAAGGCATCGTAGACGAAATGCTGGTAGCCGCGCTCAAAGGGGAAGGGTACCGCGCGCCATAAATTACGATTGAAAACGCACCCAAAAGTGTTTGAGCCGTGAAATACGAAAAAATATCCCTTTTTCGTCTTCCTCCCCAATGAATCTGCTTTACCAACGCATCGGTGGATATGGAGGAACTTCCAAGTTGTTACATTATTTCTATGCTGATGTACGTCAAGATCCCCTGATCGGTCCGATATTTAACGCGAAGATCAAAGATTGGAAACTTCACTTGGAAATCATCACAAGCTTTTGGGAAACGCTCATCGGTGGACCGCGGACCTATGCGGGAGCAATGCCGATGAAACACCTGTCACTCAGCCTGCGGGAAGAGCATTTCGAGCGCTGGCTTTTTCTTTGGCAGGCAAATTGTCGTGCTCAGCTGCCCAGCGATGTTGCCACAGAAATGATCGACTTAGCCCACCATATCGCCGGCAAGCTTCGAATGATTCTTTGCGTCTCAAATGACTCGGTAATTTAGAAAACGCCGAGAGGTGAAATTGTTTCGACTGGATCAGTCACGAAGAGTCCAAGGTGTTCGTGAAATTGACAAAGGAAACCATCCTGCAAGCGCCGGAATACCACGTTCCTTCGCTTGGCGCGACATTGCACGTTAAACGGAATCTCAACTACTGAGTTGTGACGACGATCAGTGGCAATCGCGAAGACGATTCGAGACCTTATGACTATCCCCGCAATGGAATCAACGAGTGAGTCACTGCTCGCTGCTGGCAAAGGCATCCTGGCGGCCGATGAGAGTTATCCGACGATCAAAAAGAGATTCGCGGCGATCGATCTTGCGTCTACGGAAGAGTCCCGGCGGAACTATCGTGACATGTTGTTTACTACCCCAGGACTGAACGAATTTATCAGTGGGGTAATCCTGTTTGAGGAAACAGCATGGCGAAAAGTGATCGAGGTTAATATGTTTGGAGCCTTCTACCGCGCCCGCGAAGCCCTAAAGCGCATGGTGCCTCAGAAGACCGGCGTTGTGCTGAGCACCAGTTCGGTGCACGAAGAAATCGCATGGTCCGGATACAGCGCCTACACGGCCAGCAAGGCGGCCGTCAGCATGCTGACCAAGACCCTGGCCCAGGAAGCTGGCCCTCATGGAGTGCGCGTGTTGGCGGTCGCACCTGGGGCGATTAAGACACCGATTAACCGCTCCGTTTGGAGCGATCCACAGAGCCTGCAAGACTTGCTGGAGAAAATCCCGCTCCACCGGATAGGAGAGCCTGAAGAAATCGCTCGCCTAGTGGTGGTGCTGGTTTCGGATGTTTCCTCTTATGTGACCGGACGCACGGTTTTCGTAGATGGTGGCATGACGGATTATCCCGCTTTCGCTCATGGCGGCTGATCCCAGAATTAATTAACAGGAGCATGATGATTACATCAAATCGTAACGCACCTGGCGCTCCAGACATTGGAGCCACAGGCATCGTCAACGAGGTCGATTACCCCCACGTCGATTTGCCTAACAGCTCGAAATCCAGTTTCAAAAATCGCAATCTTTATGACCATGCGAGCATTTGACGCAGCTCATCGGAAAGTGCATTATCCCGAAGATCGGAGATTCCGAATTCGAATACGGGCGAAGGAAACCGTAATTATTGTTGTTATTTTGCTGGTCCCCGTAACGGTCGCCTGGATTCAATTTCTGTTTTTCGGTCTTCCCAGCATTTCGGTCACTCCGCCGCATGTTGTGCAAGGCGAGCCGCACGGGTTTCCGGCGTGGATCGGACTTACGCATTTCGTGAACTTCTTCTTCTTGATGCTGCTTGCCCGAAGCGGTTTGTCGATTTTAATGGATCATCCGCGGCTCTACTGGAATCGGAATTGCACTCCTAAAACGGATTGGATCACGTTTACGCCGATCGCGGTGCCTCCGCATCGGGTTTGGACCGCGAAAGACGACGCTCGCTACATTTCGCTCACTGGTCGCTTTACCTGGATACCGGCACACGGTCGGGATGGCTCGCTCTTGGCATTTTCTGACTGTCTGCGTTTTTCTCCTGAACGGGTTTATTTTTGTCCTGCTTCTCTTTTGCACGACGCAGTGGAAGCGGCTCGTTCCGACATCTTGGGGCATTATTCCTGGCGCTTGGAATGACTTCGTCCATTATACAACTCTTCACTTACCGCCTGAACCGAACGGCTTTTACAGTTACAACCCGCTTCAACAGATGGCCTATTTCGCAGTGATCTTCATCATGGCGCCTCTTTCGATGCTCACCGGCATCGCGATGTCGCCCGCGGCCGTCAACCGATTCCCTTGGTATCCGAAGCTTTTTGGGGGCAGACAATCGGCTCGATCCATTCATTTTCTCCTTCTGGTCGGTTACCTCGTCTTCCTCGTAATCCATGTCGGGCTGGTGATCTTGACGGGATTCGTGCGTAACATGAACCACATCGTTCTGGATAAGGATAACGAGAGTCCAGTTGGAATGATTCTCGGGTTGGTGGGGATCGGCGCCGTTGTTGCTTCGTGGGTGGTGGCCCACACGATCGCCTGGAAATATCCCAGAAATATTCAGCACCTGCACCGCCTGCTGTCAATGCCACTGCTCCACGGGATCTTCAATCGGTTGGAACCTCGCGAGCGCTACACGGGCAAAGACATATCGCCGTACTTCTGGCCGAACGGTAGGCCGCCGGATTCAGATGAGTGGAGGCAGTTGGCGAGCCAAGGTTTTCATAACTACAAGTTGAAGGTAACAGGACAAGAGCCTCTCATCATATGAACAGAACAGGTCGGGGTTTACCCCATGGACAGGTTTGCACAGAGGTCGGACAATGATATTGGATTGGCGGCTTGGAACGCGTGAATTCGAGATACAGGATGAAAGGAAAGTTGGCCAGGATATCGCGACGATATCTGGCGGCGTTGCGAAAACATTTGAAGGAAGGGCCACGGGCGAGCTTGCAGCCGGCTGATGGACTGGGACGCCAAGCCATGGCAATCGGGCTAGAGACCTTGGACATGGTCAAGATTCACGAGCAAGCACTGATTACACTGGTGTCGCCGAGTTTCGTATCCAGAACCAAAGATGGCGTTATCAAGCGAGCGAGTACTTTCTTTAGCAGAGCACTCACACCAATCGAGAAAACTCATCGCGCCGCGCTGGAGACCAATGGCCACTTGAACCAAGTGAACGAGACGCTGAGCCAGCGCACCGTTGAGCTGGCCGCCGCTAATCGGCAGTTGAAGCATGAAATCGTCAAGCGCAGGGCCGCGGAGGAAGCCCTCAAGAAAAGCCAGCAACACTACAGCCTGTTATTGGAGCAATCGCGTCATTTGCAGGAACAATTGCGGCATCTGTCGCACCAGGTTTTGTCTGCGCAGGAGGAAGAACGAAAGCAGATTAGCCGCGAGCTTCATGATGAAATCGCGCAGACCTTGACGGGAATCAACATCAGTTTGGCGACATTAACAAAAGAGGCCACGGTCAACACCAGTAGTCTCAAGAAGAAAATCGTCAGCACGCAACAGCTTGTGGAAAAATCGATGAAAATCGTGCATCGGTTCGCTTGTGAATTGCGTCCGATGCTCCTGGACGAACTGGGGCTTATTCCCGCCCTTCATTCGTATATGAAAAGCTTTACGGAACGGACGGGCATCCACATTCGTTTCACGGTCTCTGCTGAGCTTGAACAATTGGACAATGTCAAGCGAACGGTGATTTATCGGGTCGCCCAGGAAGCGCTCACCAATGTCGCCCGCCATGCACAGGCAAGCTTAAGTCAATCGAAAGGAAACAAATGAGCAGTGAGCCAACAACCTATCTGGTGAAACTGAAGAATCGATTTCCGGTTGCCGAGCGCACCATGGCTTTCCAGTTTGAAAAACCCGCGAATTTTGTCTTCAGATCAGGACAATGGATCGACATTACGCAGCTTCATCCAGCCGAAACGGACGCCGAAGGCAATGTGCGCGGGTTCTCAATCGCCAGTGCGCCGTACGAAGACACGCTCATGGTGGCGACTCGAACGCGCGATACGGCCTTCAAGCGCGAACTGGCAAAAGTACCCTTGAATACCGAAGTTAAGATCTCCGAGCCCGGTGGCAATCTGACTTTGCACAACAATGTCGCCAGGACGGCTGTCTTCCTTGCTGGTGGAATTGGCGTCACTCCGATCCGGAGCATCCTTTTGTGCTGACAATCGGCCATTCCACGCGGACGATCGAGGAATTCATCAACTTGCTGCTGGCGCATGGGGTCAGTTGGGTGGTGGATGTGCGCACCATCCCGCGCTCGCGACACAATCCTCAATTCAACGCGGATTCCCTCCCGGGATCACTGAAGAAGGTTGGCGTGGGCTACGTTCACATGGCTGGACTCGGCGGCCTGCGCCATCCAGCGCGCGATTCGCTTAACGTCGGATGGTGCAACGGATCGTTCCGCGGTTTTGCTGATTACATGCAGACACCGGAATTTGAGACGAGTCTCGACGAATTGATCCAATTGGCGAACCGGGACCGCATCGCATTGATGTGTGCTGAAGCGGTGCCCTGGCGCTGTCATCGCTCGCTGATTGCGGATGCGCTATTGGTTCGAGGCATTCACACCGAGCACATCCTGAGTCTGGCGCGCCGCCAAATTCATACTCTCACGCGCTTCGCCAAAGTCCTAGGTAGCCGGATCACTTATCCGGCTGAGAATTCGCCAGCCTTTCAAAGCAAGCCGTCGCGCAAACGCTCTCGAGCGACACCTGAAAGCACAAACTGACACACGAAATTCCCGCCGCCCAAAGAGAACCACAACTCATACGTTTTGAATAATCTGTTGACACGATTCAACGTCAAAGGCTGCGACAACTATCTTGACCTAACAGGACCCGTCCAATTATTTAAAGGTAACATTCCAAACCATACACAACGGACCGCGATTAATTCCTGCCGGGTTTCTTGGCGCCGCGGAAGGGATTTGCAAGTTCGCGGCCAACAAGGTGAAGCTGGAGAAGGCCATGGTCAGTAAGATCAACTAATGAGCTCTCGAAAGAAAAATTCGAGCAACCATTAAAAACTTTGAGATCTCATTGCTTGTTCCTTCTTTCCAGAAACTGCTTTAAGACAACGGCCTCATTGTGCTCTTGATCGCGAGCTCCATAGACCAGAGTGACGGGTCCTTCTTTAAGCTTGCTCTTTAACAACCCGAGCTGATCGTCGTGATGTTTGAGCTCTGTTTGATAACGTCCGCGGAAGCTTCGCCACTTCTTCGGATCGTGTCCGAACCATTTCCGAAGCTCTGTGCTCGGAGCAATGTCTTTCAGCCACAAATCAACCTTTGCCTTTACTTTTGTCAAACCTCGCGGCCAGAGCCTGTCCACCAGAATGCGCCTGCCATCATTCTTGCCCGGTTTTTCATACACCCTCTTGATTTTTAGTTCGTGTCTCACTCTTAGCTCGGCCTCAGTATCCTAAAACTCCGTCGTGCGGATATTGTCATCGTCGAATACAATATATCCTCGCGTGACTTTTTGTGCAATCGCAGGAGTCTTGGAGCGAGCGCAGCGTACCGGCCACGCTTGCATCAAGGAATCTGGAGATGAATGTTGGTGCAACTATATGAAGATAACTTTGTACAAAAAAGCAGGCTGTCCGTGGGCAGCTGCGGTCATGGGCTTTTTGAACGAATTAAACGTTCCCTACGAGATAAAGAATGTGACGACCAACCCTGCTTACGCAAAGGAATTGAAGGCGGCATCAGGGCAATGCCTCAGTCCAAGCGTCGATGTTGACGGCAAGATGCTGGCGGATGCCAGCGTGGAGGATGTGGCAAAGGCTCTTGAAGAAAGAGATATAATTATTTAGGACGTGATCCGCGGGTTCGTCGTTTCATAACACCAATTCGCATTGCTTAATGATATAGATCAAAACTGCAGATGCCTTTGGGTCGGTGGTGAGCTCAAAGGAGGCTATGACTCGGGGCACTGGCTCGTTTCACTTCGCTTAACTCCGTTACCCGGATCGCCGCCGGGCCACGGATTGGAAAATGCATCAAATAAACCCTAGCATCGTCGATCTTTGTTTGCCAACCCCAATCGCATTTTCGGCTGCCGTAAAATTTGTTGAACGCGATCTTTCCGATGAAGCAAACCACTTTCGGCCTGTAAGTCCGAATGATTCTTAACGCCCGTCTTATTCCTGCATGCTCCTCTCCTTTTTTCAGTTCCTTCGCGTCTATCGTGGGCCGATCCACCAGATTCACAAAATTCAGCCCGTATTCCGGCAGGAACTTTTTGTCGTAGATTGCCTTGAGGAACTGGTCGTTCTTCAGATCACTTTCTGCTTCCTGGAGTAACCCGGCTCGGTTCAGCAGATACCAAAACATTTTGTTGTTGGAAAATGGCACGCCGCGCCGATAGGAACCCGGATGCGGATTGATGCCAAGAAAAAGTATCCTCGCATTCTTTGAGATTTTGTACGCGATCATATCGCTGGCGTGGATGTGTGTGGAGAAGGTCACCTCAAATGTTGGGCAGGATGTCAAAGCATTCATCATCCTCGCCCTTGTCCCGTAACGGCCTTTTGTTCAGGGGTCGCGTTTTTGCCCGGCTTGCGCACTGGGGTAACTTCTGCAAAACGGATGGGCAGACCGCGCGGTGAGCTTTCTCTATCGAAGTGGTAGAGGGGCGCGAGGAACGAGGCCTGAAGGAAGCGCTGGCCCCACATCAGGTTAATGTGGAAAGGTGGACTGAGGGGATCACGCTGCCAGTAGGCGGTCTTAATTTTTTTGCCCGAGCGTTTGATCCCGGTGTCGTCTAAACCGACCACAATGTGTTTTGGGCAGTATTGGCCGACGGCGGTCTGGATGATCGGCTCAAACAGGGCGTGTGGATCCCATCGACTGCGGTTAAAGAGCTTGTAATCGGCACTCCAGTCCTGATGCTGGCGGTTGTTAAAGCAGATCGCGCGCGTGACGGTGCGACGCCCTAAGCCGCAGAGTAAGCCGAGGGCCAGCGCGACGGCCCGCTCACGGGTGCACTGTTGGCCGAAGGCGGGCGCCCAGCCGCCTAGCAAATGGAGTAACTTCTCTAAGAGCATAGTCTAAAGCCAGAAGTCGTTGAACGATGGCCGGCATCGCAGAGCACAGACGTCGGTCTTGGAGCGGAACTCTGGCTCAGACGCTGGCGAAAGTCCTTACAAAGCGTCCGCACATAAATGTCTTTGATCGGTACCCGAGAGAGGCGAGAGCAGTCGTTGCGGCCGCGGCCCTGGGTTTGACCCAGCCAGCTCCAGTTGGCCGCTCGATAGCACGTCCCGCGGAAACGTTGGCACTCAACAAATGTCTCGGCCAGGTAGATCGGGTGACCATATTTGAGCTCCCAATCTCCGGAGAGCATCGCCAGCGAAGCGCTTAAGAAATAGGAAAGCCAGGTTTTTGACTCGCACCCAAGGCAGGATCAGAAAACGCAGGTTGTTTGCTAAGTAGCACAGGTTGGCTTCGCGCTGCTGTTTACTCCAGCCGATGAACTTGTCACGCACTGCCAGCTTCCACGCCGCGGCCCCGTAAAGCAGGCAGGCTAACGGACGAGCGCGACCATCAAAAACCAGATACTTGATATTTTCACCCACCGCTCCGCTGCTGTAAGGCAGATAGTGATAACGCCACAAAAGCCAGTCAAAGAGAGAGATCTCTTCGCGGCTCTGCGCCACAACGATGCGCAGCGGCTCCAAAATACGGAGCTGGCATTCGATCGGCTCAACCAGCGGATGGGCCATGACTAGAGCCACCGGGCGGCAAGCGCAGCGGTTGTTGGAGGGGCGCTCGCGGGCCGGAGGTCGTTGACTCTTGATCGCAAGTGGCTCGGAAGTCAGCTTGATAGTCGCGGCGCGAGAAACGTTACAGGAACAGAAAATTCCCGTGCGCCTTGTGTCGATGCCGAGTTGGGAATTGTTTGAGACCCAATCCCGCGAATATCGCGATTCGGTGTTGCCGCGATCAGTCCACGCGCGTCTGGCGGTCGAAGCGGGCGTGACACCCTGTGCTTGAAGTACCCAATCCATTCTCGGCAAGGTCTGGTTCAGATCCTCGCAGATGGCTTTGAAAAAACTTGATTTTGAATCGGCGCCCGTTTCGAGAGTGTATCATAAGTTCTATTCACATGCCGCAACTGTCGGCGGGCCCGGTTGCGGTCCACATCGATTTCGAAGTCGATCGGATAGGCGAGTTCCTCGAAGCTTTGCTGGAAGGTCGCTTGATTCCATCTGAGGAATGGCGCATTCAGCTGGTTGAGTCAGGCGCCGAGTCCTTGCACTCTGTCCGCAAAGGAGTGAGCCGAATTTTCTGAAGTTCGACAAGACTGCAAGATCGCAATTGCATTCAAACGACAACGCGACAATCGCTTTATTTACACGTCCCCTCCAATTTCGCGATCGACATATGCTCAGGAGTCAGGTTCTTTGACAACCGCGCGAACGTACTCGCGGTTCAGTTTCGCGATCCAATGATCGGGAACGGTTTGGCGCGCCATGGCTCAACGCGGATCCTGTCGCCGTTTTTGAAATTCCGCATGTAAAGTTGGCAGGTCGTTGTTGACCGCCGTGGTCCGTGCGGGATACCGTTGATCATCAACGAGCACATGCCGCAGATACCCTCGCGGCAGTCGCTATCGAACGCGATCGGGTCGTCGCCTTTGACAATCAGGTCTTCGTTGACGACGTCGAGCATCTCGAGAAACGAGGCGTTGGGGGATATGTTCTTCGCCTGGTAATCGATAAAGGAACCGTGACTTTGCGCGTTCTTCTGGCGCCAGACTCGGAGGATCAAGTTCATGGGAATTTTCCAAACCTTAACTGAGTCAGATTACGCGCGAGACATTCGACGAAAGCCAATTGAAAGTCGGCCATCACTCGTTGCTTCTCACGCGAATAGAATCCGTTTGTCATGCTGGAGGTTTGAGGAAGCCGAAGACTACAGCCAGGGGGATGGAAATATAGCCCGCGAAAATGATCCAGGCGAACACGCGGCTTGCGATCATCAACCCGGCTTGCAGCTCTTGCTGCGTTTTGTTGTTCAGCCCGAGCGTCTGCAAAATGCTTTGCGCGCCGTGGCTCAAGTGCATGCATAGCAGATACATCCCGACTACGTAAAAGCCCGATGCTAGGGGGTTCTGGAAGCCGACAATCATCATTTTGAAAACGTCGTGTCGACCCTGTTCGTCGTGGTAGGTCCGGAATTCGGGATTCACATTCTGCGTTGTGAAATGGAGCAGATGAAAAACCACGAAACAGAACAGGATCACGCCGCTAATTATCATCGTTTTTCCTGCGGTAGTCGCCGCGCGGTCCACTTTCTGCGCGTAACGCACGGGCCGCGCTGCGCGGTTCTCCGCGACCAGTTTCACGGTCGTTAGGATGTGCAGCGCGAATGCCGCGATCAGGATAACACGCACTATCCAGAGCAGCATCTCGTGAGAATGAAGAAAATCGGCGTAGATATTGATCTGAGCGCGGACGATGAAAAATCTGCAAGTTGCCCAACAAATGGCCGATAACATAAAATGCAAGAATGATGCCTGTGAGCGCGACGATCCATTTTTTGCCGATGGACGATTGGTAAAGCGAAAGGATCGACTTCATCGCTGCAGCTTATCGTAACACTGAGGTCAAGAGCGCTGCTGCGTCAAGAGTCGAGCATCTAGCCTCAACAAATCACAAACCAGGATCAAAACTGTGACTTAAAATGTTATGCCTTCGAAAGAAAATCCTGCACGGCCGCAATGGCAGATTTTTGGCTGTTCAGGAGGGATTTTTCTGCATTGCGGTGTGGAGGCCCAAGTTTTCCCTCTTCAGAGACGAAAGTTTCCCGGCTAGAGGCGCGGCTTGCCGAGCCTATAGTGCAGGTCTTTCCGGCTTGGGAAAAGCCTCAGGAGGGAACCTGCAGGGCGCCGAGTCGCTGGTGAATCAAGGCGAAGAGCGCTTTGAGCGGATATGCCGAGCAGAGTTCAACGTGGATACGCCTGACGCTGGCCCTCAAGCGCGCTGCAATTTTAAAGAGTCGCAAACGAATCTGGCCCATCGAGGCAGCTTCGAGTTCGGTGCCACTTAACGTGGATCCCTTTCCCGGCAATCTGCGGCCAAAAGCGCATGATACCCTTGAGCTTCACTATCAATTACCCGTGCGGGCGCTATATCATCCGGGTTTCCAAACACGTCGCCGCCGTCATCCGGGACGACCATCCGCTCAATCCAGCCTGCTGTGTCTATGGCGCTTGGAAAGTCCAAATCCTGAGAGATCAGGCTATTGTATCAGAAGGTCGCTGAAGGTTATAAAAAAACCAAAACAGATGAAGCTTACTATCGATTTTGATACCACAAACGATTCACTGGCATGGCAGGAGATCGACGAAGAGACGGGCGAAGAAACCCGCATATTTGATCATTGGATAACGCCCTGTGTCCCTTTTAAGAACGCCATGCGCATCGTGCTGACCGAAGTCGTCCAGCCCGATGGCGGCGTCACCCGCGAATGGCACGGCGAAATCTGCGCGGACGACCCCTTGCCATACGCCCAATGGATAACCGACTCTCTTGGCTACAAAGTCGCCGTCCTCGCCAAACGGCCAGCCGGTCGCCTATTCGGAAATGGAAGTGGTGAATATGCGCAGCAGCAAGTGACTGCCCGGCTCAGCCCGAAAAGGTAGTCCGAATAAAGTGGGGTAGCTGAATAGGAGCAGATTTTAATCGAGAAAGCCTGGACGCGGTCGAACAAGGGTCTCAGGAGGCTATCGAGGGGGTCAGCATCTGATAGACCCACAACAACATGTGAAGACCAAAGAGCACTCACACCTTTGATCTGGACGCGCGTGCACAACCTTGTTTTTGCACTTTCTTCGGGGTAGTCTGCTGCGCGACGATCATTCCGCCAAGCGCGTACTCGATTTTGCCCTCCTGCTCCAAATCCTTTAAAGCCCTGCGAATTGTGGTCCGACTGACGTAAAATTCTCCGGCCAACTTACTCTCGGTGGGAATCCGACTGCCCGCTTTAATGCCCCGATTGACGATTAGTCGTTCAATCGCGCGCCTGGCCTGTTCGTGAAGTTTGCCTCTATTCATTCGAAATCGCGGATTTTTGGGAGTTACGATATCTTTGTTGGCATCTGACCGTTTTCTCTTCGCTTCCTCTCCACTAACCAGGATCGGGCAAACGGGGGGTCGATACGCGAAATGGGGAGAATGTGAAAAGCGAGATCCCAAGCAGCGAACCACGGGTACTCCCACTTGTCGGGCTTCAGCGGCTTTGCCGGCTGGCTCGCGGATGATCGCGAAAAAATTCTCGATGGTGTCCAGACCAAGCGTTCGTCAGTATCAATATTGATCTTTGTTACTCCAAGTTTCGCCGGCGGGAGGTATTCGTCTTCGTTTACGCCTCGCGCGCTTGGACCGCCGGTCGGAGTACGCGCTTGCCGAGGCGCGCAAGCAGCCAATGTCCGGGCATCTTGCTGGCATCGAGGTGCTCTCCGGGTAGGCGTCTGGTTGATCTCATGGTTCTTTTTCAGTTGGGTTCGTGATGAGAGTTACGAGCAAGGAAAAGGCTTTTGCTGCCTTTACCGAATGCAACAGGCGCAGAGGCATATAGACGACGTCGCCCGCTACCAGAAGTCTCCTTTCTGAACCGACGGTAAAATCGCACGTGCCATTGAGAATCTGCACGATGACGCGAAATGGGCTAGTGTGCTCGGTCAGTTCCTCGCCTTCGGCAAAACTGAATAGCACGACGCGGGCGAAAGGGATTTGAAAAGCGTTCGGCTGACAATGCCGTCTGGCACCAATGGTATCTTGTCCGCCAGTTCAATGATTTTCGCTAAATCTTGGAAGATAGATGGTTCCGCCATGTAAGTATTCTCCACCCGATTGCAGCAGACGACCTTGATCCAGATCAAGATTTTACTTAATTCGCTTCGACGGTATTCGGGAGGGTGAAAACACGTGATTTCTGGTAATCTGAAGGAATGCACCGCGAACGTGAAAGCCTGCGAATCGCCGCCACTACTTATTCCTTCCAATCTACCCCCCTGATTTAGGGAAATTCCCGAAGCGACCTGGTAGTTTTGCTTTTCTCAAACGTCTCGCCGGGGGCAGCATCTCTTTTACGATGGCTGAAAGACGCCGAAACACGCTTGATCCACTGGATCCTCAAGCGGTGCCCAACCCCATTATCGGAAGAGCCGGTTCACGTGCCCATTGGCACGACGAAGATGCTCCTCGCTGGCGAACTCGGCATCCGGAGCGAAACTCTTTCAAGAATCCTCGCTCGTCTGCGTGGATAAAACGACAACACTCCTTCGAGCTCGGCACCGTGCGGGCAGTAGTACCGTTGGTTGCCTCCGTCATAGAAGTCGGGCTTGAGCAAGAAGAGCTTATCGCGCATAACGACGTCTCCGACTGGAAGCTTCCGTTGTCAATCTTCCCACCCGGCGGCTCAAACTGCCTCGTCCCGCTCGCGCAGGATAGTTTAGGTCGCTCCGAACGCGGGCTCTTATTTTAGTCGAAACAGTTCGAGCGATTCTTTGCCCACAACTTAAGCGGTGTTTATCGGTCGCCCGCTGAGGAAGGCACGGATATTGTCTACGGTAGTGTGGTTGATCCGCTCAACGGCTTCAAAACTGTTGAACGCAATGTGAGGTGTGAAGACCACATTCGGTCTGGAAATCAGTGCCTTGTTGCGCATCACCTCTAGAAGCTTGCGGATTCGATCCGGATGCTTCAGACGATGTTCCTCGGGCGAAATTCCCGAGTGGAGCTCCTTGAGGACCTGCTCGGTAATGTTCAAATGAGGTGTACGGACCGAGGTCATTTCACCGTCGAGCACGTCCAGGCCCGCGCCGCCAACAATGCCCGCGTTGAGAGCTTCGATCAAAGCGTCGGTGTCGATTAATGCGCCTCTCGCGGTGTTGATGATTAGTGCTCCTCGAGCGCACTCGGCGAACGTCTGTCGATTCAATAAGTGGTAATTATCGGGCCGAAGCGGGCAATGGAGCGTAATAATTTGCGACCGTCGCAACAGGTCCCCCAGGGTCGTGTACTCAAATCCAAGGAGGTCAGCGAGATGCGATTGCGGAGCTGTATCGCAGCCGAGGACCTGCATGCCAAATCCGCGTGCGACTCGGATCGCATGCAACCCAATGTGGCCAGTTCCAATTACACCGATGGTTTTACCCTTCAAGTCAAAACCGCGAATTGCCTCCGCAGAAAAACGCGGTTCTTTCGCGGCGAGGATTGACTGACGCAAGCGTCGGGACAATGACAAGATCAACGCAAAGGCATGCTCTGCGACTGTATTTTCTCCGTACGTGGGCACCGTTGAGACGACTATGCCCCGGTGCCGGCAATGCTCTACCTCGATGTGATCAGACCCTGTCGAGCGCGTACAGACGAGACGCAGCGCCGGATGCGATTCCAGAAAGCCAAGATTCAACCAGTCGTAAATGAAAATCGAAACAATTCCGCGTCGCTTGACACTGTCTCGATAGAACTAACGAACTCTAGGTCGTGGTCGGATAGTTGTTCTTGAAAGAAGGCTTGTTCGCTGCCCTTGGTGTTGACGAAAGAGATCTTCATCATCTAGGTAGAAATTTAGATCGTTTGGCCGATCCCGGCGACACCTTCTGCATGTATTAGCCGAAGAACGCGTACGGCTCGACGCTGGACTGATTTTTCAGAGCAAAGCGAAGAGCTTCAAAGCGGGAAAATCGGAAGTTACTTTCGGAGGCGACCTTGCCCAGATGACGCCGGAGCCCAACGCGCCAATTCCTACGAAATAATGCGCCACTGTGCTGGCCCCGTTCCCAAGGCTAACCGTACTTTATTTTGCGAAATGATTCTCCACACATGCATGCGGATCGTCCGTTGCAGGCTGGAGTCGATCGGGCCATGAGAGCATCCAAACCGGTGCACAGCCGACCTTGTGACGCTTATCCCTTTAGGACGAGGCAAAGAAACGCTTCGCCTGCTGTGGAGAATCAATCTTTTCTGGAACTATCGATTTGTATGGAGACAACTACGACTAAACGCGGATTTCTTTTGACCGAAGGTTGGATTCAGGCGGTGCTCCGGGTAACACTATTTGGGTTTTTGGTCCTCGGAATTCTCGCTTACAACACTTACACTGGGGAACCTCCAATCCCGGCAAAGGTGCTGGACCCCGACGGCCGGCTTCTCTTTACCCGGGCGGACATCATGGCTGGACAAGCGACTTTTCTGCGAAACGGCTTGATGGAATATGGGTCGATTTTTGGTCACGGGGCATATCTCGGGCCTGACTATACCGCCGATTACCTGCATCGTTCGGCTCAAATGGCCATCGACTTTTAATAAACCTAGAAGCGTAAATGGAAAATTTCCGTTTTTAGGATAATGGCCTCGGCTCCGACCATGCAAAGGCGGTTACGATAGCAGATTTCAAAACTAACCGCTACGACCAAGGGCTGCGGAAGTAATTCCGCTGACGATCCTCACTTTCGAGGCGTGGAGCTTCGTTCAGCTGGGCGCGCAGCAGGAGGCAAAATCGCAGACCCCATTCCCGCATTTCTGGGCGGCCACGTTTCTGGCATCGGTTGGTTTCTGGAACTTCCTGGGGGCGGGGATCTTCGGCTTCCTGATCAATCTGCCGATCATTTCCTACTATGAGATCGGCACAGCGCTTACGGCCAATCATGCGCACGCTTCAATGATGGGAGTCTATGGCATGCTGAGCGTAGGGCTGGCGTTGTTTTGTCAGCGTTACATGATCCCGGAAGAACGCTGGTCTAATCGTGCTGCCAAGATAAGTTTCTGGTCACTCAATCTTGGTCTCGCCCGGATGGTGTTCGCTACTCTTTTTTCCGCTTGGAGTACTGCAGTTGTATCATTCGGTGAGCCAAGGCTATTTCGAGGCTCGAACACTGAAGTTTATCACTGGAGGAGCGAACCCGGTGCTCGAATGGCTGCGGCAGCATAGTCCTGATTCCTGGCTGCACTCCGAGCTCGCCCGATTTCATCGCGGAATTTCTCTGAGCCTGGCGTTGCTACTCAAAGCAAGAGCTGGAGAGCCGCATAAAGCAAGCCGCTCTTCAGTGGGAATGGAAGGAGGTGATTCGCGGGTTGGACGGCTTGCAACAGGCTGCGGCTAACTCCCAGGGCAAACGATTTGTACTCCGCAGCCAACTCATAGCACACGCGCCCCAGGCGGTGCGCGCCGCTGGAGTGGCGCTTCCGCCAGCTTTACGCGAGCTGCAACAAAGCAGTCGCCAAGCGGGAAATGCGTTCAATGCCATTAATCTAATTTTCGACTGTCGAAGATGGCTTAGATTAAACACGACACCACGACGCCTTTATCGCTAATGCGCTAACCCAATTCCGTACCGCTCGGCAAGGTAGCGGCCGATGTTTTCTTCTACGGAGATGAACACCTGACCGTTGGTTGAGCCATGCTCAATGTTCGCCGACAGCTGGAAAGAGCCGCCCACCACGAGCACCGGAGTGTCCTGGTTTTTTTCGCCGAGCAACTCCACGATTGCTGACCGCGGCCGCGCGAAGTCGACGTATTCCACATCGATTTCTTTTCGCAGCCGTGGATAAAACGACAACACTCCTTCGAGCTCGGCACAGTGCGGGCAGTAGTACCGTTGGTTGCCTCCGTCATAGAAGTCGGGCTTGAGTAAGAAGAGCTTATCGCGCATAACGACGTCTCCGACTGGAAGCTTCCGTTGTCAATCTGCTCACCCGGCAGGTCGCGCTGCTCCCTCAGGAAGCAGACGATCTCCCGATGCTCAGGAGACCTGCTCTTTGACGAGTGCAGAGGTGTACTCGCGGTTCAACTTCGCAATCCATTGGACGCTGATCTCAACGGGGCAGACAGCTTCGCACTCGTAGTGGTTTGAACAGTTGCCGTAACACTGGGGTCAAGAGCGCTTTCGTCGACTGCCAGGATGGCTTTGCCAGCAGGGATCAATCGTTGATTCCATTGCGGGCGTAGTCATAAAGTCTCGAGTCCTCTTCGCGATTACCGCTGATCGTCTTCACAACTCAGTCGTCGAAATTCCGCGTATCGTGATATGCCGCGCCGGGCGGAGGAACGTGGTATTCCGGTGCTTGCAGGATGGCTTCCTTAGTCACGTTCACGTACACCTTGGACTCTTCGTAACTGATCCAGTCGATATGGTTCGGCGAAATCGCTATCTCCTTTCCGGAAGGCCAATGGCCGGTCTCGACGACCAAGTGACGAATCGCCCAACTCTTGTCGTCCATCATAAAATCAATGACGTGTCCGATCATTGCATCGCTGGTTTGGATGTGGTAGCCGCTAACGGCCTGTGTGCTCCGCAAATGAGGATCGTCGCCGGTGTGGAGGCTGCCACCCCCGGTTGCTTGGTTACTCGGCAAAGGATACGCCGGCGGCAGAATCACGGGAAAACCGCTTACGCCCCACATTGCCTCCCCCAGCCAATAGGACGGCCAGCCGTAGTATCGGTAATACCTTTCTTCGTATTGTCGGGACACTGGCTTGTGCGACTCAATCGATGGACTGTTTTCAATCTGTTTCCGAGTCAGGTTCACGAGCAGGACGTTTCGGTCTTGATGGAGGTTGCCGAAAGCATGCGGAGAGATCAGCACGAAACGAGCCGATAGCCATGCATCCGTGTCCACGACAATATAGCGAATCGCCCACTTCTGATCATCAAAATAGAAATCTTTCACATGGCCGATGTCGCCCTCAGACGTGACGAGTTTTTCTCCGTAAAGCTGCTTAATGCTTCGCAACATAACTTTATCTTTATTGAAGACGGTGTTGGTCTACCCAGATCATTCGCTTAGTAGCCGCTAAAAGTCTTCGGTCCGGATGTCATCATCATCAACCTCTGCCTCGTTGACCAAGCTGTGCAAACCGTTAACCATTCCCGGCGGCCCGACGATGTAATAGATCGGAGATTTCGCATCCTTAGCATATTTCGCCAGCATCTCTTTGTTGATGTAACCCGTCTCCCCGTTCCACTGGTGCTGTGATTTCGCCAACTCGGTCATGGTAGGGATGAATGCGTAGTTTGGATTTTCTTTTTGCAGTGCCTGCAAATCGGCGAGAAACGGCGCATCCTCCGGCCGTCGATTTGAGAAGAAGAAAAGAATCCGGTGCGGCAGTCGCTGCTTGGCAGCATGATAAAGAATGCTCCGGATAGGAGTGACGCCGATACCGCCGGCCAGGAAGACAGCCGTCCTGGCTGCATTATGGTGCAAAACCAGATTGCCACCGGGACCTTCAATTTTGACCTCAGTATTCACAGGGATAGTCGCCAGCTCTCGCTTGAAAGCAGTATCACGCAATCGAGTGGCCACCATGAGAATATCTTCGTGAGGCGCACTCGCGATTGAAAACCCGCGCACATTACCCTTGGCATCTGTTTGGGTGGGACTGACCGAGGTGATATCGATCCATTGGCCTGGTTTGAAAATGAAATCCGCGGGTTTTTCAAACTGGAAGGCCATCGTCCGCTCAGCGACGAGAAAGCGATTCTTTAGTTTCACCAGAAAGGTTGTCGGACTTAGTTGCGTACTCATTGTTCCTCCCTTTGATCGATGTAACTGTTACTAAGTTCCTGTGAAGGCGTGTCCGCCAAGATTACACCAATGCCTTGTTAGAGTTTTCGGAAAAATCAGTTGGGACGAGAAGCTTCTTAAGCTGTAAAGCAGCAATCGTTTTCGATGGCTGATCCGATTCTCCGGCAAGTTTGACTCTGGCCGCGGATGGGGCCGACGGGTCTTCGGGAAAATTCATAAGTTTTGCCTTTCACAGATTTCGTTCATTGGAGGGATCAAGTAATCTGCCGAATCGGTGGTGCATCAGAGCCAACTTGTTTGTTTCAACTAGTACCTATGGGATTTTTTAGTGGTTGGTCTGCCCAGTTCTGAACCAAGGTAAAATACCCCGATGAACATTAAAACAGCGAACGTGATACATATCGCCAACCAGAAGTTTCGCCAGAAAACCGGCAATTCCAGGACGGTGGTGAATATAGCCGAAAGTATCGTTACCACGAACATGAAAGTGGTAAACACTATCTTATCTAATACTTGGCGATCATGGCGACAATCGGCTAGTATGCGGGAATCGGATTCCTCAATCTTATCGCGTTTTCGGGAGTTTGGAAGACGACCGCTTTCGCTGGAGTCGGATAAGGACGGCGCCGACACACATGATGAAGGATCGCGTAAATCATTCATATTATATACCTCTATTGAACCCCTATTCGAAAAATCCGCTTAAAGCAAGAGATAATATACATGGTTATGTGCCTTTTTATCTATGCGACTGAATTCTTATACCCGACTACGTCTTACGAAGCCTTTAACATTCAATACAATTATCGCTGTACGATATACTCTGCCATGATATCTTGTAATGTCCCGGTCCGGCTCGGCTGTGAGAATGGGCGTGCTTGCCGCAGGGCATCCCGCTCTGAAAAGCGCGGTGGACCAACTCGGAGGAGGTGCAGATGACGCTAGTTGAACAACTTGCCGCATTCGTGGTGCGCTCCTCTTTTGAGACACTGTCACCGGCGGCGCGCGATCAGCTCAAGATTCGCATCCTGGACTCGCTCGGCTGCGCGATCGGCGCGTTGAAGGGCGAACCCATTCAGTTGATTCGCGCCCATACCGAGGATTTTGGCGGTGCCAGCCATTGCGCGTTGATCGGTGGAGGTCGCACGGCGCCAGACCGCGCAGCGTTTTCTCGCATTGGAAAGGGCTAGCCTATCCGAACACGGCCTTTGGCGCGACGCACGCGGCATTCCTGGCCGGGCGCGGCATCACTGGTCCGCCCGAAGTCTTCGAAGGAAACAAAGGCTTTATGGATGCCATCGCGGGCCATTTCGAAATCGACTGGTCGAAAGAGGACCTGGAGCGCATGACTCGTACCATCGTAAAGAAATATAATGCCGAAATCTTAGCGTCGACCTGAGGGAGGCGGTCATGGCTTGCCTATCTGGGGGAGAGTCCCGCCGCTGGACCCCATTCGCAGTCGGCAATCGAAGGCGTCCTGGAACTTAAACATGAGCACCAGGTCGCCGGCGCGGACGTGGAGCGGGTCGAAATCGAGATTTTCGACGTAGCCCACAACATCATCGGCGGCGGCGAGGAAGGCGACAAGACCATCGTGCGCACAAAAGAACAAGCCGATCACAGTCTGCAGTACATGGTGGCGGCGGCCATTCTGGACGACTAGGTCATGCCCGAGCAATACTTGCCGGAACGGATTCAACGTTCCGACGTCCAGGATCTGCTGCGGAAGGTCGCGGTGCGGGCGTCGTCGGCCTATAGCCTCAAATTCCCGAACGCGATGCCCTGCCACATCATGGTCCAGTCGCGAGACGGGCGGACGCTTACCAAGGAAAAGCAGGACTACGAAGGGTTTCACACTCGGCCCATGACGTGGCGAGAGGAATGCAAGCGGCTCGGATTCGACATCGTGGAAATCTCCACCGGCTTCATCACGATCCCGACCGACGATTGGCTGCGCTTGGTGGAGAAAGTGCAAAAAGCGGGTTTAAAGGCCAAGCCCGAGTCGGAATCCAATTCGGGCAGGTGGAGCAACAGCCGCAGCGGAGCTGGAAGCCGAAGGAACGCGCGATCCCGAATGGGCGATCTCACAGGCGAAGCGTTTTGTCGCTGCCGGTGCGTACATGATTATGATCGAGTCGGAGGGTATAACCGAGAACGTGAAGAGCTGGCGCACCGATGTGGTCGCCAGGACCATCAATGGTCTGGGGCTGGAGAAGCCGATGTTCGAAGCAGCGGATCCTGAAGTCTTCGCGTGGTATATCAAAAACTACGGCCCGGAAGTAAACCTCTTTGTGGATCACAGCCAGATCGTTCAGCTCGAATGCCTGCGTTCGGGCATCTGGGGTACCAAGAGTCTTTGGGGCCGGATCCTCACTTACAAAGGTTGAATGGGCGTGCGGCTGCAAACCCCGCTGGCAAAGAGGACCGAGCACCGAATTTGTTGAGTCAAACTGGCCAGCGTGGTCTGAATCAACTCGATAAACGGCGCGGGATAGACTCCCAGCCAGACGAGCAACAGCGTCAGCGCCCCCAGCACGAAACTTCCCCCCAAGGAGATAGACAGCTTTACCGGCGAAGGCTCGATTTCCGGCGAAGGAAGCCGGTACATGACCACAAGGACGCGGAGGTAGTAAAACAAGCCGACGGCGCTCGTGACGACCAGGATGAGCACCAGCCACCACAACCCCGACCCGGCTCCTGCGGCCAGAACGTAAAACTTGCCCACGAAACCTGCAGTCAAAGGGATTCCCGCCAGCGACAAGAGCGTCACGGTAAATACCGTCGCTACCCAAGGTCGCTGCCAAGCCAGCCCTTGGTAATCCTCAATTGCATCGGCTTCCCGGTCTCTGCCGGAAAGCACCGTGACGATGCCGAACGCGCCAAGCGTCGTCACAAAATACGCGGTTAGGTAATAGGCCACGGCTGTCACCGCCATCGAACCACTGGCCAAGAATGCCACCAGCAAATAATCCAGGTGCGCGATGGAAGAGTAGGCCAGAAGACGCTTCACATTGTTCTGCAAGAGCGCGAGCAAGTTCCCCGCGAACATTGAGGCCGCGGCGATTACTCCAAAAATCACCACCAGAGATTCATTCTGATGGAAGTCCACTTTCGTGAAGTAACGTAGCAGCAGCGCGAACATCGCTCCTTTGGAGACGGTAGCCACGAAGGCAGTCACTGGCGCAGGAGCACCCTGGTACACATCCGGCGTCCACAAGTGAAACGGCACCAGCGCCAGCTTAAAGGCCGATACCCACGATGATCAGCCCGAGACCCGTCAACACCAGCACGATGTAATGGTCGCTCCTCGCAATCCAGCGTCAAGGTTTTCGTCCGATAATGATGATGCCGCGGAGGTGGGAGCCATGTTTGCGGAATACCTTCTTCATGGCGAGGAGACGCGAGCGCGCATCTGCATCGCGAAGGAGCCTGCTAGCGATCAATGAAACGCGCCACAATCCCTCGTCTTGGATTAATCGAGGAAGCTCAAGCAGATGCATCGGGACTGTCGCGCAGCGTGTTATGTTGAACCCCTGTTCAGTTAGGAGTGCAGACCATTGCTGACTGGTCAAAGGCCGTGCGCCCACGCGGATCGTGGTGGCTAGGTCGCGCTCTATCAGGTCACGCGTTTGTTGTGGCAGTTCGTCTGGCACAAGGCAGAGTTCGTGAATGCCATACCGACCCCCAGGACGCAACAGTCGCGCTGCTTCGGCGATTATGGTCGATTTTTGACGTTGGCTTTGCATCGTCAGCATGGCTTCGCCATAAACCACGCTCGCCTGTGCGTTCGCCAAGCCAGTCTCCTCTGCACTGGCGATGAGACAGTCTCGCCCGAGGCCTTGAAGGTAGCGTCGCACGATCCTGGCGGCATCTTCATCGCTTTCAATGGCGATGTACGAGCGCGGTTTCCGAGCCAGGGTCAATCGCGCGGTGACGCCGAGGCCAGGGGCAAATTCGACAACGTCATCATCGGCTTGGATGCTTAGGCCGTCGAGCATACACCGGGTAAGTTCGAGACCGCCGGGTCGGAGTACGCGCTTGCCGAGGCGCGCAAGCAGCCAATGTCCGGGCATCTTGCTGGCATCGAGGTGCTCTCCGGGTAGGCGTCTGGTTGATCTCATGGTTCTTTTTCACTTGGGTTCGTGATGAGAGTTAGGAGCATGGAAAAGGCTTTCGTTGCCTTTACCGAATGCAACAAGTGCGGAGGCATATAGACGACGTCGCCCGCTACGAGAAGTCTCCTTTCTGAACCGACGTTGAAATCGCACGTGCCATTGAGAATCTGCACGATGACGCGAAGCGAACTAGTATGCTCGCTCAGTTCCTCGCCTTCGGCAAAACTGAATAGCACGACGCGGGCGAAAGGGGATTTGAAAAGCGTTCGGCTGACAATGCCGTCTGGCACCAATGGTATCTCGTCCGCAAGTGTAATGATTTTCGGCACATCTTGGAAGATAGATGGTTCCGCCATACTGGTATTTTCCACCCGATTGCCGCAGATGACCTTGATCCAGATCAAGATTTTACTTAATTCGCTCCGACGGTATTCGGGAGGGTGAAAACAGGTGATTTCTGGTAATCTGAAGGTATGCACCGCGAACGTGAAAGCCTGCGGATCGCCGCCATTACTTATTCCCTCCAATCTACCCCCTTATTTAACGGGATTTCCGAAGCGGATCTCCGCGACCTGGCTAGTTTTGCTTTCCTCAAACGTCTCGCCAAGGGACAGTATCTCTTTCACGAAGGCGATCCTGCCGCTGGCTTCTACCTCGTGCGTAAGGGTCTCGTTAAAATCTATCGCATCGCGCCTGACGGCCGTGAGCAAATAATTCACCTTTTCCACGCTGGAGAAACTCTGGCCGAGGCTGCCATCGTCAGTGAAGGTGGCTACCCCGCCCATGCTCAAGCCGTTGAGGAAAGCGAAGTTATTCTCATCTTGAAACAAGAATTCCTGCAATTCCTAAATCGCCGGCAGGATCTGGCTCTTCGGATGCTGACGTCATTAAGCATGCATCTTCGTGATCTCGTAACAACGCTCGATGGTCTGAGACTGAAAGACGCCGAAACACGCTTGATCCACTGGATCCTCAAGCGATGCCCAACCCGATTATCGGAAGAGCCGGTTCACGTGCCAATATAATGAGGAGCGAGAGACTGGACTTCTATCGGTTGAAAGTCGACCTTCTCTCGCCAAATGAACCATCGGCGCAAACGCTGGCCCCCTTCCACTTCCCCCACCAGTGTCGGAGCCGACACCGAGCGAGTCACCCTTTGAGGCGAGCATCGGGTTTCCCGTTTGGATCCCTTTTCCGGAAGGAGACGTGGGAGCGCGCCTTCCCTCCGAGGAGAGGGAGTACTTCGGGGGTAGACCGTGTCTCAGCGCATTATCCGCTAAGAAATCTCGGAGCGTTCGGGTACATTATCCCGCTGAGCATAGAATTGGAGAAGTCCAGATGCTTGTTTCAGGCGAGCGGCTATTACCTGAACCTTTCGACCTCCGTGGATGCGCAGGGTTGTAGGGCGGCTTTGAATTTCAAATCGCACGACGCTTCTACGCAGACATCGGCTGCCGCTACTTTGGGACCGACTACTCGTCCGGCTCTTTCAAATCGCCAAACGTTGAACGTTGAACGTTGAACGCTGAACGTTGAACGTTGAACGCTGAACGTTGAACGCCAAACAATGTCAACTTGATCGGCCCGCAGCTTGAATTGGGCGAACTTCTAGCCCGCGAAAAATCATGCCAAATCGGACTCACCGGCGATTTTCATTATCGCAATGTCACGAAACGGTTCCACTTTTCTGCACGAAGTCACCATTTCGCACTCGATCCTTGATGCCAGCAGCGCAGGCTTCGCGCAATACCAGCCCATGGGACATGGCCGTGGCGTTTAACCCTGCGGATAGTTCGATTGGCTCCCGTCAGCTAATGTCGGAGCTCGAATATTTGTACAAATCCACTTGGTGAAACAACACCACCGCCTGGACTGATCGCCTATGAGAACCGGGCGTTCGACGCTAATTTCAGAAAGAACCACCCTGATTATCCCTGATTATACCTTTTATACGAGTGAGCATAATGACGGCCATGAAGATCGCTTCTGCCGCGACGGCAATTATAATCCTGATGAAGTTCGTCCGCCGAGCGAACGGGAAATTTGGCGTCGATGGCAATTTGTTTATACGGGAAATGCTCGTGTGCCGTTTTGGATTGTGCGCGTCCCGAAGGAAATTATTTGGGGTCACGGTGGATTATGGAGTGACAACTCGGTCGCGATGCTAGCTGCTCTTTTTCGGATGCATTTCCCCTTGACGGGCGAGGGAGAAGTAGCTTCTCCACCGGCACGGATCGCCCAAAAGCTCCTAACCTTGAAGGGCTGAAGCAGGACAGACTGCACTAAACCCGAATTCCGAATTTTAAACCGCAGATTCACAGATGGTTGCTGAAAAGTGATTCTCTTTGTGCCGAGGCGAGGCGCCGGACGCGATTGGAGGATTTTGGTGCAAACCGGGCCAGGTATTCAACAGGACGAGAATGTTTGCGGCCAAGTGTCACTACAGAGTCAGCCGCGGACTCGGCACCGGCCCAGGACCCAACGGTCGCTGCCGTGCGTCTGAACTTACGGCCTGGATAAGGTGTTGACAGTGTTTCCTGCCGCAGTAATCATCCAGACCCATCGCAATCCAGTCGAGATGGTGAAATCTCAGATTCGATTGACTAAGGTATTGGAGGAAATGTTTGCTCGACCACGCGAACGCGAGCAACTCGCCATGAGCAAAGCGCGAAAGATTGAAGCGTACCGATGAGCAGAAGGTTCATCTCGATCTGCAGCGCTTCCTCGGGGTAGGGCACGATCCTTCACCGATGCCTTGCTTCGACCGATTGGCGCAGCATCTGGAGGAGTACGATCTGTGCAGGCCGGAGTTCCTGGCGCTATTTGCCAAGCTGCTATTTCTGCCCCCGAACGAGCGCTGTCCGGGGACCGGACTCACGCCCGCCCGAGAGCGTGAGGAGACTTTTCGCGCACTGGGCCAATGTACCTCTTTAAGCATGCGCTGCTCGAGGAAGCGTTGCACGGTGCGATCGACGGGCCGAAGCGCCGGCGATTTCATCAACAGGTCGCCGCGGTGTTGGAAGCGCGGTTTACGCACTTGGTGGAGACGCAGCCGGAACTGCTCGCGTGAGCATTTCATCGAAGCCGGGATCATCGATAAGGCGATCGGGTATTGCTTGAGGGCGGGTCTGCGGTCGTGAGATCGCTTCGCCCATGTCGAGGCCATCAGCCACCTCACAAAGGGTCTGAGGCTTCTTGAAACGCAGGAGGCATCGCCCGAACGTGACGCTCGCGAACTGGAGCTGCTCGGTCCACTAGGCACCGCTTACATTGCCTCACGCGGGTATGCAGCGCCGGAAGTAGGTCCGGTTTTCCGGCGTGCCCAGGCGCTGTGCGAGCGGGTGGGGCAGACGCCGCAGCTCTTCGCAATGATGTGGGGAAATTCTCGCGTTCCATATCGTCCGCGGCGATTTCCGAATCTGCACCGAACTGGCGGACGAAGCGATGGCGTTTGGCGAGCGGCTCAACGATCCCGGCATCCTGATGGAGGCTCTCTTTCTGAAGGCCCTTTCACGGCTTTATCGGGGCGATTTTGCCGGGGCCCGCGAATGTTGCTCTCGAGCGATCGACGAGTTCGACGACCGGGAGCGCACGGCATACTGGGCCGGACTCGTAGGCGAGGATGCCGGCGTCACTCACCGCTGTTATCTGGCGCTGGCCCTGTGGCACCTCGGTTTTCCGGACCAAGCGCTGCGACTCAACGATGAGATGCTCGAGCTCGCGCGCACCATCAATCAGCCCTTCAGTCTAGAATACGCACTGCATCACACGGCCTGGCTCTACCAGCATTGCCGACTTGGAATTCCGGCGCAGGCCGCCGGCGACGAGCAAGTTCGGATCGCGACGGAGCAAGGGTTTCTTTTTTGGCACGCATCGGGCACGCTCTACGTCGCTGGAGGTTTGCTCCTACAGGGTCAACTGGAGCAAGGGCTTCGACTGCTGCAAAAAGGGCTGGAAGCCTACCAGGCTCAGGAGCCGAACTGGCGCCCGTATTATTTGAGCATCCTGGCGGATGGCTGCACGCGCACGGGTAGATTTGCTGAAGCGCGCGAAGCCTTGAACGAGGCACTCACGCTCGTGGAGAAAAACGATGATCGGTTTCAGGAAGCGGAGTTGCATCGATTGAAGGGCGAATTGCTGCTGGCGGAGTTGGATGATCAAACCGCGGCTGAGCAATGCTTCCGGCAGGCCGTCGAGATAGCCCACCGTCAGCAGAGCAAAGCGTGGAAACTGCGCGCCACGACGAGCCTCGCCCGACTTTGGCAAAAACAAGGCCGCCGCGAAGAAGCGTTCAGAGCGCTCAGCGCGGTGGGCGGCGTCTCCCCCGAAGGCTCAACTATGCCCGATCTGGTGGACGCCTCCGCCGTGCTCGAGAACCTCGGCGACGAGCGCATGCGCGCGGAGTTTGCCGCCGGTATCCAATACGTGCGGGACTGCATTCCGCCGCCAATGGACGGGGTGGTCTCGGTTGATTGGCGCTACCTCCCGGCTTCCACCCTCGGCGGCGATACCATCGGTTACCACTGGGTGGACGACGATCACCTCGCCCTTTACCTCATCGACGTCACAGGACACGGGCTGGATGCCGCCCTGCTGTCCGTCGAAATGCTAACTATTTACCCATGGGGCTTTGGTAGGATCACTGCAAAAGCTAAAATCCCTCCGGTAAATGGCAGCCAGATAAATGTTTTGTCGGGAATGGCGCAGGTAGTGATATGCGCCTTGAATTTTGATCCTAACTTCTTGAGAGCAAAAACTTTCATAAGTGCATTCCTCCATCTGTTATTCATAATAGGCAGGTGAGATCTTACGGTAAAAATTGGTTCCAATTCTACTGGGAAACCCAAAGTAGGCATGCCAGGGTAAATGCTTTCAACAATAAAGAGTTCTTATTCATGTGTCGGTTTGATCTTTGAGTCAGCGGCGAGAAATTCCCGCGTTGCCTCCAGAATTCGCGGCAATCAACGCTATTTGTTTGAGAGACCGACCTTTTTTGTCCCAATTGCCGTAATCGTCGTTCGGACTGGCGCGACTCCGCAGGACCATACGATTTTTGTAAGAACGGCGCAAAAACCCAATCCCCAACGCAAACCAAAGGAGAAACCAACGTGGCAAACAACCATCTCGATACGAAGTAAGCGTCTGTGGCGGTTGCAAACCGCCGCAAATGCAGGCGGTGAAAGCCACCTATTGGATCTTTCGTTCCATTTACGGCTTTCGCAGATGCTCTATAAATTCGGCCATGCGCCTCATTACGCGATTGCGGGAGCAGTACCCTGAACGCCAAAAATGCCCTTGCCGAGCGATTCAGCCCTTGCCTTGGCAAGGTCCCTCGACAGGTCACCTGGTTGGCGGTCGCGCACGACGGCCTGCCGTTAGGCTCCATCGCAATTTCCATGTTGTGCGGTGGGCTGGCCGGAGGTTGGCTGTATCGATGGCGTCCAAAGCTGGCGCAATAACCACTCACGGGATTCTGTCTGACCTTGGGGATATCGTTGCTCCGGAGCGGTCTCATCCTATTGAGCGCTCCTGATTCGGACGCGGCTCTGCACAGGCTGGAGGAGATCGGAATGGCCCCTGTGTTGCAAGGTTTGGGCACGGCGTTGATTCTGGCGATCGTTGAACAGGTACGTGACCGTGATGAGCAAACCCGGGCGGCGGCCTCGGCGGAGGTGCGTGCTCTGCAGGCGCGCATGAATCCACATTTCCTCTTCAACGCACTGAATACTCTAGCGGCGCTTTCGAGGATCGCACCTCGTGAAGTCCCACGCGCGGTGGGGCGATCGCGCCATTTTCTGCGTGCTAGTTTCGATCAACACGAACGAGCGCTGGTTCCACTGGAGGAAGAGTTGGCGATTGTGCGTATGTATCTCGACATCGAGATGCTGCGGTTCGGTAGCCGATTGAACGTGGAGGAGGCGATCGATCCGGGACTATCGAAGGTCTTAATGCCCCCTTTCTCACTGCAGCCGCTGGTGGAGAATGCCGTGGGGCACGGACTCCGTTCCTCGCCGGAGGCCGGGCGACTGCGTCTGGTGGTCCGTCCGGCAGGGCCGTGGCTAGAGATGAGCGTTACTGATGACGGGCAAGGTGTGCCTTCGACGGAAGTCGAACAACTTTTCTTCGCAGAGCGCCAGCCGGTTCACGCGTTGATGCTGCTGCGACGGCGGTTGCAAGGATTGTTCGGGCGCTCGTTTCAGTTGGAGGTGCGGAGCTTTAATCGCAGCCAAGTCTTCACCTGATGCGCGAGCGTTGCAGCACAGGTTTTGCCAAAGTAAAATCAACATGGCTCAATGAATACAAAGATGAAAAAGTCGTTGCTCACGTCTCTAGGAAGAAAGATGAAGGGCTCCTTGGGATGCTGCCTGTTTAAAAAGACGCGCCCCTGCTCTGGACTGTCAGGAATTGCTAGATATCATCCTTTGGCGAGCCCGGCTTGACCACCCGCACGGCATCCAATTAGACATATGTTCTCCGTTGAAGCTGACGACATCAATCGCCTGATCAAAATCACTTGGTCAGAAAATGTTAGCGCTGGCGAAATGCGAGAGTGCGCGGAACAGCTCCGCGCCTTGACCGCAGATATCGGACCGGGCTTTCGACTACTCAGTGACCTAAGCGGGTTGAAGTCCATGGACCCTACCGGTGCCTCCTACATTGCCGCGATCATGGACCTTTTTGCTGCAAAGCAGGTGGGATTGATTGTCAGAGTGATTCCCGATCCACATAAAGATATCGGACTCAATATTCTGTCTCACTTTCATTATAGTTCCCAGGTGCAAGTAGTGACCTACCAAAACCTGAGGGACGCATTGCAAAGGCTCTCAGACTGAACCTTCTCCGCTTTGATCGCGAGGGAATGGCAACGATATTAAGCCACATCGATTGGAAACTTTTGAGATCTCCAATGACCCGAACTTCGAAGAGAAATTCTGGGACGTCATCGGGCTCTATTTGGATCCCCCTGAGCGGGCTTTGGTGCTCTGTTGCGACGAGAAGAGTCAATGCCAGGCACTGGAGCGCACCCAACTGGGCCTTCCTTTGAAGAAGGGTTATGTGCGCACCCAGACCCATGACTACATTCGACACGGCACCATCACCCTGCAAGGTGATCTCTCGAACCATCAAAGAGCTCGGCTGGCCCAGAGACACACACCCCGTAGCCACGTTCAGGATCGGGCACAAACACGGCGGCTCGCCGTGTTTCCCCCCTTGTGGGAATTTAACCAAAGCTAAAGCAAGATACTCTCCCGGGGAGAAAGTCGTTGTCGCCCGGCCCGTTGCGGTCAATCGCCGAAATTTTTTTCGCTTTGTGTGCTTTCTGCGCAGTTATTGTCCCATGCCGAATTTCGAGTTGATCGAGGGCTCTTCTTGCGTTGGGCAGCTATCCCACGAAAATCTTCGGCGCGATGCCGCGGAGAATGCGCTATGAGGATCGCCTTAGACGCAATGGGGGGTGATTACGCACCCAAAAACGCCATCGAGGGAGCAGTCCTAGCGCTCAAAGAATATCGCCATTGAAGTCGATTCGGAAAAAGACCAATTACGAGGAGTACGGTGGCACGCCGTTGCTCGGCGTAAATGGCGTGTGCATTATCGCTCATGGAGCGAGTTCGCCGCTGGCGATCAAAAATGCCATCCGGGCCGCAACCGAGTCCATTAAACACGAAATAAACCCCCAAATTTTGCGGGCGGTCCAATCCTATAATGACAAGTTCGCCGCCGCACCCACGCCGGTCCAATAAACCGGGAAGAACCGTTTCGATCGGCACAGGCAGTAACTGCATTGGGCGAAGGGCCAATCATAGAGCCCAACCGACGTGCTGAAAGTGTGGCCGACGCGGGAGCCAATCCAACGGTTGCCGCCGGCGCAGTTCAATCGGCTGCTCGAGCAGCTTGTTACGAGGCATTGTCGCTCACGCTGTGGCCGATCGTGGTTCCACCTGGGTTGCTATCCGCAAGCGGACCAGGGCTGCAGGTTTTCTCACCCCTGTTGGATGTCACACCTGTCGGGCAAATTCACGGTTGGCCAGCGAACGAAACTGCTCGGCACCGATTGGCTGGACGATTCGCTACTGGTCGTTGCCTTGCGTTAGATCGCTTGCCACCGGAGTCAAGGTTCCGAAAATGCCATCGTTCCCCATGTTGGGCCAGCTGCGAAAAAGAGCGTATTGGCAGGTCCAGAGGTCTGCGGCGAGGGCTGTCCAGCACCAAAGGAAATTCCCCAGAGCCCGTCGATGACAATGGGATTGTCGCTCGGATCTCGGAGTCTCCCCTCAAAGCGGCCGGTAACCGCATCAAACGCCAGGATTTCTCCACTTCCGAACTGGCCGACTATAACCTTATGACTAAAGCTTCCGAAGTCGCTCGGAGCAAGAGTTAGTCCCCAAGGTGCATTGAACTGATCGCCGTGTTCTAGGCGTAGCAACAGACGTCCTCGCGGCGAAAAGACATCAACAAAGCCCAGCCCCGCACCAAAAACCACAAAGTTCTTAGCCTGATTCTGTTGCGCGTACGCTACATAAAGGTTGCCGCCGATGTTCTGCACATTAAATGGAGCGAACCCTTGCGGAATATCGTCATCCTCGAAAGCCTCACGTCCAGTCTCAACCGGGTCAAAATTCGTATCGTAAACTTTGATCTTTCCTTCTTTCAAATCGGCTACATAGAGAAGCCGATCGTCTCCGATCTGAGCTATTGTTGCGCCTGTCAGTACCGAGTTGGCCGATCCTGGCACTTTCACCATTGCAACCGTCGGGTCTGCAAGCTTCGGGCTCCATGCTGAGATTGTGCCGTCTAAGGACACAAAAATGAACAGGGCTGGATTGCCCGGAGTTATGGCAAAATCAGTGCTCCCGTTGAAGACCGCGCCGGTTGGGGTGCCGGTCGGAGACTGCGGATTCGACGACAGAATCGTGACCACTAATGGAGCCGCGGGAGGCAATGGAAACTTATCTCCTTTTCCATCATATAACGTGGAAAAGCCGGTCCTATTATCCGAAACCCACCAAGGGGTCGTAGTGCCTCTCGTGATGCCCCAGGGATTCTTGAGATGCGGATCAATAGTGGTTGCTCCGAATCCTGATATATCCGAGACGAGATTAGTCTGTTGGTACTGCTGAGCGACTAAGGCTGCCGGTGAGAGCAAGACAAACGCCGAGACAAGACTAAAAGCTCGGCCTCGCAAAAAGCCAGTGTGGAGATGGCTGATGTTTTTCATGGAGGGATCTCAGTTTTTCCTGTGTTTCTGTTGCAGTAGGAACGCCGGTATTCCGGCGCTCCCCCTGCAGCGGCAGAGGAACGGTTAATCTGCCGGACGCTGGTATCAAGCCCATCCTTGTCTACGTGATTAAGTTTTCGGACTGCCTCGGACCGAAGTTTCCGCCGCAGAAATCCACGACCCACCAGGATGCCACGAGGCGCACGCTGCCAATTAACCGCAAGGGTGCTTCTTTCCGAGCGTTTGAGAAAAACATTCCATATCCCTGTCTGTGCCGTTGTTGCCCTCAACCTGTTCAACGGCACTGGCTGAGGAACTAAGTTGCGACCGAGGCTGATCTCAGACGTTTTGCAACCTCAAAAGTGCTACCGTAGTAACTCGTGCACTTTGCTATTGATTGGAAGTAGGAGGGTACAAACGTGCCAGAATCTGCCATGTCTGACCCCTCCAGAGGTTATCCATTTCCTTTCTTTATTTTCTTTCGCTAGTCCTCCTCGAACTCGCGCCGTGCATTATCCGCTGCCGTTGCCAGGTCCATTGAAAATTCAAGGAACCCATCCTTTTCGTGGCCGAGGAAAAGCCCATCGGCCGCGAAAGCATTGACAGTGGCCACTGCACCCCCTTGCGCGGTGGAGGTAGGGCGAATCACCGAACAGTTAGGTAAGGCTGGGTCTTCCAAAATAAAGTCGCACGGCTCGGGTAGGATCTTGTTAGTCTGGGTGAGCTCCAGCGCTGCCGCTGGAGTGACGGCATTAAGATCCGGAAACGTTAACCCAGTTATAGGGTCTTTCACACCAGCCAAAGGTTGAGACACCGCATTCCCTGCCTTGTCATGCCAAAGCGAAAAGTGGTCAATCTCGACTCCGCCAATACTGAGCAAGATTCGCAGAACCTCTTGACTGGTTGCCTTGAGTGCGAGCGTAATATAAAGACTCGAGCCACCCTGCTCGATAAACGCAAAGTGAAATCCCGCCGTGTTGGCGATCGCTTGGATGCGTTGGGCCCCCGGAGCGATTGGGGGCGCTGTCACTACCGTGGGAGGGGTGGGAGTGTCGGCGTCGGATGCGGGAATGCCCGGCTCATTCACAATCTTAAAGGGACCCTGGAAGATAAAGTTGAAAGGACTGTCAGGGTTCTCTTCGCTCCGGTACCGAGTATACCAACTAAGGTCCACCGTGAGGTTTAGGAGGTTTGTGAGGCGTTTATTGTTTTTCGTAGTATCAACCCCTGTCGCTCTACTGCCTGGCAAGGTTCGAAACGCATCAAGGTTGACCGGTTCTGCGCCCTTAGACTGCAAGTAGGCGTTCAGGAAGGCTGCGTGGCTCAGTTCATCATCGGTATTATCGCTAATTGTACTGGGGCATGTCGGAATCCAGATTTTGGAGCGCAGCCATGTATGCCGGATTCCCGACGTTGGTTGGGCCGTCGTTGGGTTTTGTGGCTCCGCCCAGCTCATTGTATTGCGTCCACAGATCGCTCTCTACGATTTCCGCCCATGCCGCGAACCTGAGAAGATCTGCATCGCCTTTAGTAAGTTTGCCTCTTCTCTTTGTTTCCTGCGCCTTGCCTTTGGTCATCAATAGTGCGCTGGCCGGCAGCAACGTTGCGCCGACAACGCCGAGGCCCTTGAGAAATGAGCGTCGCCTGACGACATTATGCCATTGAGACTGAATATCTTCTCTCGCCGATGGAGGGGACTGTGTCTCAGTTGACACAGTAGGAGGGAGGTTTTCTTGTTTCATATTCTACGTTTTTTTGGAGGTGATCTCCGTGGATTACGTCTTCTATTCATTCCGTCGCACAGTTATCGGAAAGTTTTTTTGAATGGGCGCGGAAACTACACTCGAGGGACCCATGGACCGAATGAATTCTCGACCAGTTAGCCAGCTTCTCGAGCGAAAACGATCTTTGCTATACTCACCGCTAGTTGTTCCTTGAAACGTTGGATCCAAGTGGCAGCTGTCACTTGCTCATAGTCGTGTTGGTCTGCCCCAGCAACTTCATACCGCTGCTCTCCCAACCGAATGCGAATGTGGAACTTGTGTGAGCCTTCCGATTCATCCGTGGTACTCTCTCGGATGTAAATTCCGCGTTCCACTGCGTCTTTAGGGAGATAATCCCCCAATTCAGGATATTTCTCGACATAGGATTGAACCAGCGCCCTTGCTTCCGCCAGCGTTTTCTCTGCATTTCGGAAGCTGGCAAGATGCTTGTTAACGAGGGTGTCTATGGTGCCGAGCGTCGATCCTCGCGCGCCGACTGCTTTATCGAGCTTTTTGACGGTATCTTTCGCAGCCGGTTTTTTGGCGCGTTCTACTGTTTTGCGAGACCGGGGGATGACTGGTTTTTGGGCCATGAGTTTTCTAGATTCTTTTACGGACAGCGACGTCGATTTCCAGCCAAATCTCAGAATAACGGAATGTTTACAGACAAAATACCTCGACCTCCTCAATCGGCAAGTGTCTGGTCCTGCGCGGTGGCTTCTGGCAGGTTCAATACGACCACGATCATCGCATAGCCAGAAACAATCGCCGCCGGCTCGGACCGATGTTGACCGTTCGAAATTCGATGGTTACCCCTAATGGTCGATGGACTCCTTCGCGAAGGACAAGCTGGTCCCGAGCTATGTTCATGGCGGGGCTGCTCCCGCAGCCTTCCAACAGGCGCTGAACGATGCGGTGACCGCCTTCATCGTGGATAAAAACGTTGACAATTTCAGGGAAGCTAAAGTTATGGCGACTCTAGCACCCCTTTTTGCCACCGAACAAATTTACCCTCCCTGTTCGTGTTGATTACTGTGTCGGATACCCTATCGCAGTCAGTAACCCTTCTGCACTGCCGCCTCGCAGATCCCGGAAATCCATTCGCGTGAGTTAATGATATGGATCGCCCGATCGGCATCGTCACCAACACGAGCAAAAAAGGGGACGCGACATGTGGAATAATCTTATATCTTTCAGTTTGTCTTTCGCCTTTCTCCCGGCGCAAGGGATTCCGTAGCCTCCTCAAGTGTGTTGTAGGTTCCCATCAGGCATCCTTCCTTCCACGCGAAGAAGAACCGTTTGTTATGAACAACCTCTCCCAAAGGTCCTTCAAAGGCGTACCAAGTCCGGATCTCGGGTTTGATTTTTGTGGTACTGATATTAATTTCTTTCCTCATACTGATCAAAGATATGGATAATATAGACAGACTTGATTGCTCCATACTTTGATGGACGAGGTGCGGTTGCTTTAGCGTAGACCAGAACCGTTGTGGCGAAGTGTCCCTCATAACGACAATCACTTTGCTTTTCCCCCGAGCACTTCTGGTACGGCGCTTTGACACAACAGTGGGCATAGATTTCGACTTATATCGCGGTACTATTTGGCCAAAACGGCTTCAGAACTTTATCGGGAACTTTAGCGATGTCGGCATTGGTCTTCTGCCCGAGCGTAATGGCGCAGGAACAGAACGGATGGCAACTAGACTCGCTCCAAGCGAATTCAAGCGTTTCCAAGCCCGATGCTCAACAGATAGATGAAGTTTTGCTCAAAATGTTCGATCGCTGGATGCTCACGACACCGCCGGCTATCTGGAGGTCGTGCTTAACCCGTGCTTAGCCCCATCCACCGTTAGCGCCTGGAATCCTGTTCATTTGGTGGCCTCTAGTCTAGTTGGGCGGCCTTGTCAGAAGCGAAGAGCCCAAGGGCGTCCAGTTGGGCGTGGATCCGATCTATCCAGGCTCTTATGCGACTTCGCATAAGAACGTAGATTTCAGTCCTTTGATTGCGCGTGAAGGCAACTTCGTGGCTTTGATGAGAGCGTCCATTGCGGGACGGTGCAGATGAGGGATCTCAAATGTGTGCAACGGCAATCCTTTGGTATCGAGGGAAAACCAATCGGTAAAGACGTCAGCGTCCGAGCCTGGAACACGCTCAAAAAGCAGACGATTCAGAGCGACAAGATACTGAATATTGCTGCCCAGAGTATCGATCCATTCCAGAACAGATTCAGCGGAGCCAGGTTGCGGAGTTACGACGCCAAGAGCGGTGACGCTGAGCTTTAATTCCTGAAGAGTTTCTGGGGTGACGACTTCCTGCCACCAGGAAGCAATATCACCGCTGGCGTTAGAGGAAAGATCGGCCAGGACGAAGAGGGCGCCCGAAGAGGCGGATCCGCTTAAGAGTTTGTCGCAATCAGCGGTGTTTCGGAGATTGAGCAAGAGGGTTTTGCCGTCAAACCAGTGAGAGAAGGAGCTGAGCTTAGCGGCGTTTTCAGTGTCGTAATCAGCAGTATGGAACTTAAAGCCCCTGGATTGGAGGTAATCGGCTATAACGAGGAGAGCGACGGTTTTTCCCACGCCGCCGCGTCCGCCCATGTTCAAGATCAAATGGGTTTTCATTCGATGATATTTTGGTCAGGGAAAAGGATGTGTTCTGGTTCAGTCTTAGGTTGAGCGAGAGAACGCCGGTAGGCGAGGGTCCGATTGGTTAAAACCAACGCTGATCTTGGCCGGTTTGGTGGCCTCATCAAAAGGTGGTTAACCACGAATGCCGATTTTCAGTCGAGCAGCGCGCAGGGGTTGCAGCGCAAACTGGAGAACACATTATCTGATGTGCGTGCGCTACAGACAAAGATGAGTGACCGGCTCGAGGATCTTTAAGCGCTTAAAGATGATCTCTAAAAAGTTTGCAATTAAAACTCCAAGGAAGGGACGGTTCAGTAAGCTCGTGGCCCATGTGCTCGATCCCCAAAGCAAAGAGACAAGGGTGGGTGAGGTCACAATTACCAACTGCATCTCGACCGATACAACATGGGCGGTCCGGGAAATCGTCGCGACACAGCGGCTTAATACACGGGCCAAATCAGATCGCACCTATCATCTGTTCATTTCGCTTAGGGCCGGTGAAAACCCCGATGCTCACACGCTACGCGTGATCGAGGAGCGCTTTTGCAAGGAGCTCAGCTACGCTGAACATCAGCGGATAAGCATCGTTCATCACGACACCGACAACGTCCACATCCATGTTGCGATCAATAAGATTCACCCGAAGATGTTGACGCTCCACAATCCGGTCCGGGATTATAAAAGGCAGTCGAAACTGTGCGCGATCCTAGAGCACGAGCTCGGCCTGGCCCAGGATAATCAACTCCCAATTGAGTGCAACATACCAAGCCTTATCTTCCAATGTCTTGACCGACAAAGCGCCGAGGCGTTGCTTCGCCTACGTGCCGAAACGGAGATGCAGGGGCGGATCGAAGAACTGGCCGACAAATGCACAGAAGGAAGGCTCACGCCAGACGAACGCGACGAGTATGAGGCACTGATCCGTTTCGGGAACTTCGTCGCCATTCTGCAAGCGAAAGCTCGCCGACTTTTGACTGAAGGTCACGCCGCTTGATGGACGAGCGGCTCCGGCAATTTGTCCGCGAACGAGCCGGTCATCGCTGCGAATACTGCAGCCTGCTGCAAGACGCGGAGCCATTCTTCGCTTATAGGCATTTCGAACCGACGCATGGAAGGAAAGCAATAGGCGCCTCAACTATTGTACCGGCAGAACGAACACACCTAGGGCGTGTTCGTCTGCCGGATACTCTTGATTTCCGCTCGAGCCATGCAACGAATAAGGAGACAAGGATAAGGACATGATCACACCAGCTAGGACATTCAAAATTGGCGGCGATCTGGAAGTAAATCGCCTTGGATTTGGAGCAATGCGACTGACCGGCAAAGGCATTTGGGGTGAGCCGAAAGATGTCGACGAAGCAAAGCGGGTCTTGAAGCGCGCAGTAGAACTGGGAGTGAATTTCATCGACACTGCCGATAGTTACGGCCCCGCAGTCAGTGAGCGGTTAATTGGCGAGGCACTTTCTCCCTTCCCAAAAGGGCTAGTGGTCGCGACCAAGGCAGGGTTGACCCGGCAAGGACCTGACCAATGGCTACCTGTTGGCCGACCGGAGTATCTGGCGCAGCAGGTCGAGATGAGTCTGCGTCTTCTGAAGACGGAAGTGATCGATCTCTGGCAACTGCACCGCATCGATCCTCAGGTGCCCGTAGAAGAGTCGTTGGGAGTGATTGGCAAACTGCAGCGTCAGGGCAAGATCCGCCATGTTGGTCTCAGTGAGGTGAAGCCCGCCGAGATTGAGCAGGCTCGCAAGTTAATAGACATCGTCAGTGTGCAGAACCTCTACAACGTAGGCGACCGCCAGCATGAGGACGTGCTGGAGTATTGCGAGAAACATGGACTCGCTTTCATACCATGGTTCCCGGTGGCAGCCGGCAAGCTGGCCCAGCCCGGCGGCAAGCTGGACACGATTGCAAAACGCCACGGCGCCACGGTGGCACAGCTCTCGATCGCATGGCTGTTGCACCGCAGCCCTGTCATGCTGCCGATCCCGGGGACCTCGTCGGTTGCTCATCTTGAGGAGAACCTCAAGGCCGCGGCGATCTCCATATCGGATGCTGAACTAAAGGAAATCGAAAGCGCCGCTGCATAAGCGTGTGCCTTACATCGCGCGCTACGAAAAACAGATCGCCGAACTCTTCCATGCTCATCCGCATCCTGTTTCGGGATTTACTGGGTCTTTGGCACTGATCGGGGGCTTAGATGTGGCTCCGGGCGTAGGCCGTTTCTATCGAAAGGATTGTCTTTGTGACCTTTGTGATCTGTGCAAATGATTTTTCTTCGTCCCCCCGGCACTAAGACAGAAAAAAAGCAAAAGTCATTTTTGAACAGAAGATCGCAAAGGTCACAAAGAGTCACTGTCTTTAAGAGCCATCGGAGGCACGTGGGCCTGCGTTGTCTAAATCTCGATCAGCAACGAATGAAACGCCCCTTTATCCCCACTCGTCCTCTTGTTCTGAAATCGTAATCGTCGTCGTTCTCGACTTCTATGGACGGGGGAAACGCGCCGATTGCCGACAACGTTCAAAGATCGAAGGACGAAGGACGACCACGACGACGACGATTAGGAAGCAAGCTTCGATACATAGTCAAAATCTCGATTCCCTCCCCCAATCGTTCTCGTCCTTCGTCCTCGATTTCTTTGGCACAGCGAGGCACGGGTTTGCTTCCTTCGTCCGGTGTCTCCCCGGGAAGACTTTAGCCAGCAACATCCATGATCGAGACGATTGGGAGAGGTCTACACCGCGCTAAACAGATGCGTTTTCGAAGGGCACTTTTTCAAACGCGGCGACAGCGGCGCCGCGCGATGGCTTCTGGGCGGTCATCGCCGTTCATCTTGGGCCTTCAGCCGCGCAAATTCCAGAATAGTTCTTCTTCGAGCCAGCTGCGTTACACTTTTTGACTGCCTCAATAAAATCATCCCAGTAGTGAATCTGAGTCGGATCAACGGCGGCCTTCTGGCACAGTTCTTTGTTGTAAGAACAGCACCTCGGGTGCGACGTCGTTGGGCAAGCCGTAGTATTTCCCTTCAAAACTGAAATTTTGGGCGGCCGCAGGGTAAAAAGTATCTTTAAACCCGCCCTCACTGATTCTTTGCGTGATGTCTTGACAGATTCCTGAACCGATTTGTTCGACCATCACCCACCTCCCCAGCTGTGGAAGATGCTGGGCCGATCCTTAGACTGGAGCAGGGTGGGCAACTTGGCTTTGAAAGCTTCGTTTTCCAGATAATCGAATTCCACTTTGAAGCGTTAGCTATCATTAAGCTATAACTAATTCCGGTTGAGCCTTGGCCTAATGCCAGAGTTAACTAGCTGGTCAGATCAACTCATTGACAATATTCTCGAAAAGTTCCTGCCGCCCGCTCGTGGATTGAACGGGATCGGGCTGGCTGAGCGCATGTTTCTCGAGCGAATTGAAATCTTCCTTGCCCGCTTCGATGGCCGCTCCAATGCCGGTGTCCCAGGACGCATAACGATTCTTCACCAATTCGGCTAGGCGGCCATCGGCGCGAATCGCAGCCGCGATTTTCAAGCCGCGCGCGAAGGCGTCCATGCCGCCAATGTGCGCATAAAAGAGATCAACTGGCTCGAAGCTTTCGCGTCGGACCTTGGCGTCAAAGTTAAGTCCTCCCGTCGTGAAACCGCCCATTTTCAAAACCGTGAGCATAACTTGCGTAGTCAGGTAAAGGCTGGTCGGAAACTGGTCGGTGTCCCAGCCAATCAATTCATCCCCGGAGTTGGCGTCAAGGGTGCCAAGCGCGCCGGCCGCCGCGGCGACTTCGCATTCATGATGCATCGTGTGCCCGGCGAGGGTGGCGTGGTTTGTTTCCAGGTTGAGTTTAAAGTGTTCGAGCAGCCCGTATTCGCGGAGGAAATTCAGACAGCTGGCGGCGTCAAAATCGTATTGATGTTTGGTAGGTTCCTTGGGTTTCGGTTCGATGTAGAAGGGGCCCTTGAAACCGATCTGTTTCTTGTAATCGACGGCCATGTGCAGAAATTTCGCAAGGTGTTCCACCTCCCGCTTCATATCGGTATTCCAGAGGCTGGAATACCCTTCGCGACCGCCCCAGAAAACGTAGCCTTCGGCACCCAGTTCATGAGCCACTTCGAGTGCCTTCTTCACCTGCGCGGCTGCGTAAATAAACACATTGGTATTCGGGCTGGTCGCCGCACCGTGAGCGAAACGCGGATTGATGAACAGGCAGGCAGTCACCCAGAGGAGCTTAATTCCCGTGCGTTGCTGCTCTTCTTTGAGCACTTTGACGACCGCATCGAGATTGCGGTTGGACTCGGCGAGGCTGGCGCCTTCCGGTGCCACGTCCCGATCGTGAAAGGCGTAAAACGGTGCGCCCAATTTGTCGACAAATTCGAACGCGACACGCGCACGGTTGCATGCGTTTTCCACGGAGTTTGAGCCGTCGTCCCACGGGCGGATGGCCGTTCCGACGCCAAACGGGTCACTTAACGTGTTTCGGAAAGTGTGCCAGTAGGCTACGGAAAATCGAAGATGGTCGGCCATCGTCCGGTGCTCGATGACTTTGGCAGGATCGTAGTGTTTGAAAGCCAGAGGATTTCTGGAGGAGCGGCCTTCGTAGGGGATTTTGCTAATTTCAGGAAATGCGGGCTTCATAAATCTAAACGTGTAATGCTAAGTCGATATGGCTATCGGATGGCTTAATCGCCCTGTAGCTTGCATCGACATCATGCGACCACCAACGTATGGAACGAATCGGCCTCTAAAGTGCAAGCGATCACTTTGTCGCCGACTTTGACGCGAACCGCAATTCCTGGCCGAGGTCGTTCTGCGTCATGATGACGACGCTCTGGTCAGGGTTGGCGAACGCCAGCAAGTTCTCATAACCGGTCAAACTCTTTATATCCAGACGCTTGGCGCCCGGTTTAACAAAATGACTTAGATGCTTGAGTAGAAAGTACTCATAAGTGGCGTAAGTGCTGAAGTATTGATCCTCCTGGATGAATTGGTCGGTCCCCTCTTTGGCAACCTGTTCCGGGTTCAGCCCGTTTGATGGCATATCCGGCTCGGACATCTTATTCGATCACCGATTTGATCCCGTCAAAGGCAAAGCATCATTTTGCGACTTTGCCGTTCAAAACCTCAATACGGCGCACGACCTCCTCGGGGCGCTCCTTACGACGGGATTTCTGAAGGGCTCAGCAGGGATCATTTGGCCGCTAAGTGGGTGGCGAAGCAAATTTGATTGCTGAACCGTGTTTCGGTATTAGGCTGTCATTATCAGGATTTTGCGGGCTTACCGCCAGCCTTTCACAAAATCAGACGAACGTACAAAACGCCTGCGAAATATTCTATACGACGCCGGAGCGCTTTGCTAACTTGCTCGTATCGGTCGCGTTTCCCTGGGACCGCCCGCCGGGGCGTCGTCCCACCCGTGAACCCCTCAAGCCCATTGCCACAAACCCCCAGCCAGCCGCATGCACCCTTTCAAGTCTTTGCTCTTCTGCGCCTTTTTAGGGGCGCTCTCTACCGCCTCTTGTCCGAAACGGTCATCAGGATCCTGCACATTCAATCAAACCCCTTTCAGAGCTGGGGCGAGGGGGTGATGAAGGAACAGGTCAATTCTAAGCTGGCCACCGAAGGGTTGTTCATCCCCGCAGTCAAAGGGACGGTCGACGCGATCCAGGATCCCCTCATAAAATCGGTCGCCCAGGAGGTGGATAAGTGGCAGTGGATTGCCATGGCGATGGATCAACTGCTGGGCCCCGACACCGGCCGACTGTTCAATGATGCGAGCGCGGACATTGCCTCGGGCAACGCGACGCCGGAGAAAGCTGTTAAGACCATTGAAGACTCCTGGAAGCAAAACAAGGCTCAGTGACGTGGAAAATCGGAGTCTGAAACGACCTCTTGCTATGTCTGATCCCTCTACCGAACCTTTCCTTTGGGGAGCGGCCACCGCCAGTTACCAGATCGAGGGTGCCATCGCTGAAGGGGGACGCGCTCCGTCGATCTGGGACGTCTTTGCTCACACGCCCGGGAAGGTCGAGCGCGGCGACACGGGCGACGTGGCCTGCGACCATTACCACCGCTACCAAGAGGACGTCGCGCTGATGCGCGATCTGGGTATCCAGGGTTACCGCTTCTCGATTTCCTGGTCGCGGGTGCTGCCCGAGGGCCAAGGCCGGCCGAACACTGCGGGCTTCGACTTTTACGATCGCTTGGTCGACGAACTGGTAACTGCTGGAGTAACGCCCTTTGCTACTCTCTTTCACTGGGACTTGCCCCAGGTTCTGCAGGACCGAGGAGGTTTTGTCAACCGGGACGTGGCCGGCTGGTTTAGTGACTACGCGGTGGAAACGGCTGAACGGTTGGGCGATCGAGTCAAGTACTGGATGATGCTGAACGAGCCATCGGTCTATGCGTGTCTTGGGCACGCTCTGGGCGTACATGCTCCAGGTTTAGCCGACCTAAAAGCGTTTCGTGCCGTGACGCATCACCTGAATCTGGCCCAAGGCACCGCGCTGCAGGCCCTTAGCTCTATGGACCCCGAGTTTCGCCTGGGCGCCGCACTGAACGTGCAGCGAGGCGTGCCGGCCGATGGCTCGGAGGCCTCCGCCGCCATGGCGGAACGGCACAATGACCTCTGGAATAATTGCTTTCTGGGCCCGCTCTTGTCGGGCTCTTACCCCACGAAGGTTCTTTCCGGGTTCGAACCAGTCGTCCGTCCCGGCGACCTGGAAACGATCCATCAACCGATCGACTTTCTAGGCGTTAACCATTATTCTCGCGCCTACATCCAGGCCGACCCGAAGGCCCTGTTGGGTTTTCAGCGGGCTTCCCCCCCGTTGGAGGTGCCCCGGACCAGTTTCGACTGGGAGATCAATCCACAAGAGTTTCGCGACGAGTTGCTTTGGCTTCAAGACACTTACCCCTGCCCGCCGATTTACGTCACCGAAAACGGCGCCTACTTCGACGACATCGTGTCCGAGGACGGAAAGGTGCATGACAACCGGCGGATTGAATTCCTTGACCAGTACATTCAGGCCATGCGAGGAGCACAAGCCCAAGGCGTAGACGTCCGCGGCTATTTCGTCTGGTCGCTGCTGGACAATTTTGAGTGGGCTTGCGGCTACCGGTCGACCTTCGGCCTCGTGAAGGTGGATTTTGACACCCTGCAACGCATCCCCAAGGATTCCTATCATTGGTACAGAAATTTTATCCGACACGGAGACGTTGCACGCCCCCGAACTGCCTCGACCCAACGATAGACACCCTTATGGCTTCTTCCCTCGATTCAGCGCCTCTCGACGCGGGCCGCCCGCCAGTACCTACCGTCACCTCGCAGGTGCAGGAAGATCTGCCCACCCTCGCCGAAGCACGTCAGGTCGAGCAACTGATGGGTGCCAAACCAAATATGTGGCGACGGCTGCAGGACTTTTCGGGCTCAAGCCAAATGAGGACCTGCCTCCTTTTTTTACCGCCGGCGCTTTTACTCTTTACCCTCTTTGTCACCTGGCCGGTCGTCGAAGCCGCTTACTACAGTTTTTACAACTGGAACGGCTACGGTTCGCCATCCAAATGGATCGGCCTGGACAATTTCCTGCGGGTCTGGAACGACCCGATCTTTTACCACTCCTTATTTAACAACTTGCTCATCATCTTGGTGTCAGCTTGCATCCAGGTGCCGCTTGCCCTGGCGCTGGCCCTGATGATTTCGGACAAGAGCCGCTCCAGCGTAGTCTTCCGGGCCATCTTCTTTTTGCCTTACATCCTGGGCGAGATCGTGGCGGGATTGATCTGGCGCTACATGTACGACGGCAATTACGGAGTGGTGGCCGTGGTTTACCGCTGGTTCGGCCAGGAAGCGCCCCAGGTGCTGGCCACGGAGGGTTGGGCCACTGCCGCGCTGCTGGTGGTGATAGTTTGGAAGTACTTCGGCTTCCACATGGCGCTTTTTGTTGCTGGTCGACAGGGGATAGGCGAAGAGGTGCTGGAGGCGGCCAAAATTGACGGGGCCAATCGTTGGCAGACTACATTGAACATCATCCTGCCTCTGATGCGCCCAGTGGCGGTGCTGGCGCTGTTCTTCAGCATCCTGGGTTCGTTGCAGGCTTTCGCGATCATTGTTGCGTTAACCGATGGGGGGCCATCCAATTCAACCCATTCGGCAGTGTCTTACCTTTACAATTTCGGCATCAAACGCATGCGGGTGGGCTTTGGCAGCGCGATCGGGGTGAGCCTGTTCGTCATCTGCGTGTTGGTGATGGTTTTCTATAAGCGGCTTTTCATGCGCCCAAAGGAGGGGCGATAGAGCTATGGAATCGAATCGTTCCGGTCCGTTTGTTTACTACCGCTGGTTGGTGCTGCTGCTTGCGTCGGGACTCTGTTTATTGCCGCTTTGGGCCACGGTGATCGGTGGTTTTAAAACCCCGGGCGAGTTGCGAACCAACGCCTTCGGGCTGCCTCACCAATGGCTGTTCGACAATTACGTGTCGATCGTCACCAGCGGCCGTTTCTGGCAGATGCTGGGCAACTCGGCTTTCATAGCCTTTGTTACCGTGGTCTTAACGTTGCTGGTTAGTTCGATGGCGGCCTTTGTGCTGGCCCATCTTCGCTTTGCGGGCAAGAGGTGGCTCGCCAACTACCTGGCTTTAGGACTCACCTTCCCGTTTGCCACAGCTGTCCTGCCGGTCTTTATCCGGGTGCGCGACATGGGACTCCTGGATTCGTACTGGGGGGTGATCCTGCCGCAGATAGCTTTCAATCTGGGCTTTGCGATCGTGTTGCTGCAGGGCTTTTTTGCTGAATTGCCCAATGAGTTATTTGAGGCGGCCTTCGTCGACGGTTGCAGTTACCCGCGTATGTTTTGGCAGATCACCTTGCCACTCTCCCGGCCGATTCTCGCCACCGTGGGGGTACTGGCCTTGGTCGGAAGCTGGAACGAATATTTGCTGCCCTTGGTAATGATCAACAACGAAGCCCTTTATCCTTGGCCATTGGGCATCATGCAGTACCAGGGCCAGTACGGGACAGATTGGGGAAAGGTATTGGCGTTCGTGAGCCTGACGCTGGCGCCGGCGGTCATCTTTTACCTCATGGCGCAAAAACATATCATTGCGGGTCTTACTTCCGGCGCAGTCAAGGGGTAAGACGGCGTCAAGGTTAAATATTATGATCTCTGCCGAAAGCTCTTTAGCTCAACGTTCGGCGTATTACGTTGCCAAAGCCAAGGCGGCCGTGGCCGAAATGACGCTCGAGGAAAAGGCCTTGCTGTTATCCGGCGACGGCTGGTGGCGCACCCACCGCATCGACCGGCTGCAGATCCCCTCCATCTGCATGACGGACGGCCCGCACGGGCTCCGAAAAGTCGAGGGGGAAGGCCTGGGCCTCTCGACCAGCGTGCCCGCGACTTGTTTCCCAACCGCTTCGGCCTTGGCCTCTTCCTGGGATACGGAGCTCATCCGGCAAGTGAGCACGGCTTTGGCCGAAGAAGCCCAGGCCAGTGACGTGCAGATCCTGTTGGGCCCCGGCGTCAACATGAAACGCTCGCCCTTGGGCGGCCGCAACTTCGAGTATTTTTCGGAAGACCCCGTCCTGGCGGGCAAAATGGCAGCGGCCTACATCCAAGGGGTCCAAAGCCAAGGCGTCGGCACGTCGTTAAAACACTACGCGGCCAATAACCAGGAGTTCGAACGCATGGCGACCAGCTCGAACCTGGATGAACGCACCTTGCACGAGGTTTACCTGCCGGCGTTTGAAATCGCCGTCAAAGAGGCCCAGCCCTGGTCGGTGATGGCCGCCTATAACCCAGTGAACCACGTCCATGCCACGGCAAACGACTTGTTGCTGCAGGAGATCCTGCGAAGCCGGTGGGGTTTTGAGGGCTTCGTGGTCTCGGACTGGGGGGCCGTGCACGACCGCGTGGCGGAGGTGAACGCGGGTCTAAGTCTTGAGATGCCCGGCAGCGGCGACTATAACCGGAACAAAATCCTTGAGGCGGTCCGTGCTGGGCGGCTGTCCACTGAGAAGCTCGACGAAGCTGTCGTGCCATTGCTGACGGTGATGCTGAGGGCCAAAGACCTGCACCGGCCCGGCATGACGTTCGACGCGGGGCGTCACGATGCCCTGGCCCGACGGGCCGCCGGCGAAAGCCTGGTGTTGCTGAAGAACGACGGTAACCTCTTGCCGTTCGACGTCGGACAAACCAAAACCATCGCCGTAATCGGCGCGTTTGCCAAAACGCCGCGCTACCAGGGCGCCGGCAGTTCGCAGGTCAACCCGACCCGGGTTTCCACGGCCTATGAGGAGTTAGTGAAGCTGGCGGCTCAAAAGTCGATCATCCGTTATGCGGCGGGCTACACCGAAGAGGGCGCGACGACCGAGGAACTGCTCGACGAAGCCCGGCAGCAGGCAAAAGCGGCGGAGGTGGCGATCGTGTTTGCCGGCCTGCCCGCCAGCTACGAATCGGAAGGCTTTGATCGGGCCTCGCTGGACTTGCCGGCCGGGCATAATGCGTTGATTGACGCGGTGAGCGCGGTTCAACCGAGTACCGTGGTGGTGCTCATGAATGGTTCGGCGGTGACGATGCCGTGGGCCGGCAAGGTGCAGGCGATCGTGGAAGCCTGGCTGGGTGGCCAGGCCGGCGGGGGCGCTATCGCCGATGCGTTAACCGGCCGGGTTAACCCTTCGGGAAAACTCTCCGAAACCTTTCCCCTGCGGCTCGAAGACACGCCGCCTTATCCGGATTTTCCCGCTCGCAATAAGGAAGCCAACTACGGCGAAGGGATTTTCATCGGCTACCGCCACTACGACGTCCGGAAGCTGACCCCGTTGTTCCCGTTCGGGTTCGGCCTGAGTTACACGACGTTTGCTTACTCGGACCTGCGGGTCAGCGCTAACGTTCTCGATGAGGCGGACGGCCTGACGGTGGAAGTCAACGTCAGGAACACCGGTCCGGTAGCCGGTAAAGAGGTGGTGCAACTCTACGTCCATGAACGATGCGCCAAGGTGGTGCGCCCGGAAAAAGAATTGAAAGCCTTTGCCAAAGTCGCCCTGCAACCCGGCGAAGGGCAAACGGTCCGCTTCGAGCTCGATCGACGCGCTTTTGCCTATTACGACACTTCCACGCACGGCTGGGTGGTACATCCGGGTCAATTTGACCTGCTCGTGGGCGGCTCTTCCCAGGACCTCCCGCAAAAACAGACGGTTGAAGTGCGGGCAATGCAACCGGGTTATCCCCTGCTTACTCGCAACTCGCTGCTCAAAGAGTTTAAACTCCATCCGAAGGGCAAAGCCTTTTACCCGCAGTTGGCCGAAGCTTTCGGTCTGGGAAACCCCGACCAAGCTGACATAATGCTCAGCACTTTCCTGGACGACATGCCGCTGTACAAAATTCACGCCTTTTCTGAAGGCAGGTTTACCGAGCAAAGGCTGGAAGACATTTTGAAACAGGTGCAATAACCATCAGAGGCGCTGGCGCAGTGATTCTGAAGGCCTCAGCAGGGATCATTTTGCCGCTAAGTGGGTGGCGAAGAAGGCCGTCACCATCGGTCCCACCTCCGGATCGGCATAGAGTCCGCAGCCGCCATCCGCGCCGAAATACGCGCCGTGTCCACCGCCCTCGACGGGATGAAATTGCACCAATGCCCCGGCGGCCTCGAGCGCGGCAACCAAAAGCTAGCTCTGGTTGAAAGGCACCAGGCGATCGAGCGTCCCGTGGATGATCAGAAAGGGGGGCGCGCTTTTATCGACGTAGGTGATTGGATTCACCCGCCTCACCTTGTCAGGATTATCCTGGATCGGCCCACCGACCAACTACGATTCCGGCGAATCCGGCACGTTGTGGATTTGCCCGTCCGGAAGACGATGCGCATCCATCTGGAGAAAGTCCGTCGGGCCGAAGAAATCACACACCGCTTGGACGCGACCGGAATAGCCAAGATTTTCTCCAACCTCAAAGTCACGGATCTCACCGGTGGTCCCCAAAAGCGCCGCCAGGTCTCCTCCGGCAGACGCGCCCCAGACCCCGATCCGGTTCGGATCGATGCCGAACTCCTCGGCATGCGCCCGCAGCCAGCGGATGGCGGCTTTGCAATCTTCTAGCTGCGCGGGAAACACCGCTTCAGGGCTCAGGCGGTAATCGATCGAGGCTACGGCATACCCCTCCAGCAGAAGATCCAGCGGGACGGGTTCAACCGGGGATCCCTCTTTGGAGCCAAAGAGAAAGGCGCCTCCATGGATCCATACGATCAAGGGCACCTGCTTCGCCTTTTTAGGGGCGTAGAGGTTAGGGTCTGGCTGGGACCGCCGTGCATCACGTAGGCAAGGTTTTTTCGCTCCATAATGTCGCTGGTGAATTCCTTGGCCATCGGTGATGCGGATTCGGCAACGGTTGTCGAAGCCTGGGACCAAACACTCGTAAGCGGCACTGCATAAAACAAGAAACTTTTCATCCATTTAGAATCCCTTTGAGAACCGTTGGGGTAATCCGCTGGAAGGCTTCGGCGAACTTGATTTCCTTGTCGCCGCAGATGCGGCGGGCATGGTTGGCACGCTGCGAAGCTCGCTGGGAGTAGTATTCACGCAGGTAGCCTTGCGCTCCCATCACGTCCATGGCGGCGCGCTTCTTTTCAAACACCGGCGTGATGTCCAGGAACGTGTTCGGGTAGAACCCGCAAAGTTCGGGTTGGTGCGGTTCAAACAAAAGGAGCGCGGGCGGTCTAATGGTTTTGAAGGCACTGGCCACCCCTGCGCCGGAGGCCAGTTGACGCGCCTTTTCGGTGACCGCGTAAGCCACGCCGTGGTCGGGGTTGAAGGGGTCGTCTTTGGCATGGGTGAGGATGATGGTGGGCTCAAACTCGCCGATAGCCGCCGTGAGCCGCTCCATCGCCGTCCGGTCCAGTTCAAGCGGGTAATCGCCGAGATCCATGCCTTCGAAACTGGCCCCCAGAATGGCGGCCGCCTCCTCGCCTTCAGTCCGACGGATGGCTTTGACCTTTTCTTCCGTCTGGCCCGCTTCTTTCCAGAGTTCTCCGGATTCGCCGCGTTCCCCATATGAGAGCGCGATCACCTTGGCGGGCCCGCCGCTTTGGCTTACCGTTGCGATCGCACCGCCCGCCCGCCAGACAAAGTCGGCCGGCTGCTGCACCGGTCGCCCAACATCCTCTTAATTCCTGGCACGTCGGTCGTCCACCTCCGCGAGAACCTGGCCGCCGGTCAGTTGACGCTGTCGCCGCAAATCTTGGCGGAGTTGGACGGGATCGCAGCCGCGGCGGTGGGGGTGAAGCACTGATTGCGGCTATCGCTCTTGACGACCTCGTTGTGCATCAGCCCGTCGATGACGTAGGCGCTCTTCCGATCCGCCGAGCCTAAAGACCGTGGAGTACCACAGCAGGTCGCGCTCGACTTAACCGCTGAACAGGGTCCGATTCTATCGGATGCTACCCTCAGGGTGAATCGGAGGGGGTGATTCGGAAGCCCGCTAGAGAGGGCGGCGTCCTATTTCGCATTTGGTACCTTTGTTGGAATTTAACCACGCGTGGTGAGACGGACGCGCAATAGGAGGCATGCGACGCACGACTGCCGCTTTCGACCCAAAGTTGACCTATGTCAGTCGTTTACCAAGCGAGAGATTGAAAGGAGTAAAGCCGCAAGCTTCAAAAAAGCTGCGTGCCGATCCGTTTGCTGCCCAAGTGTCCAAGGCAATACTCGTGATACCGGCAATCAGTGCCTCGGCTTCGACTTGCCTCAACAATGCAGAGGCGATGCCATGACGGCGAGCTCTTGCCTGCACTGATAAGTGGTGAATATAGATACGTTTCCTGGCAAGCGTTAATGGCGTCTCTGGACGCTCTTGCACCTCAAACCACACGTAGCCGTTCGGACCATCCACGCCATCGGCTAGTCGAATATGGTTCTCCGACAGGGCAAGCTTCGCAGCAAAGAAGGCAGCAACCTCTTCGCTGTCGAAGTTTGACTTGAAAAAAGACGGTTCAAGTTCAGCGTGGAGCTGCTGGACGTCACGGTTGAGCCTGACGATAGCGTCGATGTCCGCGGCTGATGCCACCCGTACCGAAATTGTCATTCCCTTCCGCCAATCTGAATTGCGTCGGTTCGAAGAGTCCGCAACCAGGGGTCCGGGTAGCAACGGAACAGGATTACTAGGTAAGGTCATTACGCCTCATCCGCTGGCTGATTGGGATCACGGATCAGATGGGGCTTACCACGGGCAACGCAGTCTGGCAAGGTGAAGGCATAACGGCAAGCATATTGATGTGTTCGTGGCCGAGCGGTGCCCTGAGGCTGAATCGCAAAAAGAGCAATGAGGATCGCCGCCGCTCCCGGCAACACGTAGGGCGGGACGGCTGGCGTCGCGATCAGCCCAAGGTCTGAACCCGGGAAGGTAAGGCCAGACGCCTTACCTACGGCGGATAGGCGGGACATAGTGCGATGGATAATCAAACAACCCCGGTTCGCCCGCGGTCGTAAGTAAGGCGTCCCGCCTTACCCTCTTCCGTAAGCAAACAACCCCGGTTTGCCCGCAGCAGTAAGTAAGGCGTCTCCCCTTACCACGTGGCCTAAATAGCTCTTGTAATCTCCAAACTGCAGACTGCCTTCGGGGCGGTAAAACATCCTAAATCCGCCTTAACTTAGTGCCATTCGCGGTAGTCACTTGCAGAAGCATTCCGTTCAGAGCCTCCAGAGTACCCACGAGTTGCCAGTGTCCTTCCAGCGATTTCGTTGAAATCGTTCTGTTTAGCGCCCTGCCTTAATCGTCTCGTCCTCGTCGTCGTCCTTCGTCCTCGCTGGGGATCGAGGCAGTTTGCAGAATGGAAGAAGGATGAACGGAGAAAGAAAGCGACGGGAGTTTCGCTCGTACCACCCGAAAAACGGCCGAGGACGAAGGACGAGAAGGATCGGGACAGGACGCTAAACAGATACTTGAAATCGCGCTCGACCCTACAGCAAATTATCCTCTCATGCGTGTGACAGGTTCCTCGACGAAGTGGTCGAGCGGCATGAGGGAGAGAATGGCGCGAGTGGCCTGAGGGATGTTGAGGCCGGGTAGTTCAATAAGCCGGCCTGTCGAGGTCTGTTTGGCAACCTGGATTGCGGGGAAATTACGATCGACGAGTACCAGGTCGTCGCCGTGCCCCATGGAAGCCAGCAGCCACAGAAGATCAGGGCTGATGACGGAGGAAATATTTTAAGCATAGCGTGCGGTGCTTCTTGGTTAATTCACTTATGCAGAACAAAATGGAGGACTTCGTGCATAGTAGGGTGACAAGTCAACCCAGTGTCTCATTGTTGATGCTGACGCTTAGGACATTGGTTGCCGGCGCTCGGATAAAAACCGGGTCACTTGATCTGACGTGACGGCTTTCTTCTGATCGGCCGGCGTGCTAACAAAAAGCGCGGCGGCGGCATTTGCGAAGCGAACGGCTTCTACTACCGACACGCCGCTGGCCCAGCGGGCGGCCAGCGCGCCGATAAACGCGTCGCCCGCGCCGTGGGTGTCGACCAATTTTACCGGATGAGCGGCTTCCGCGTACGGGTTATTCCCGCGTTCGGCCACGGCCAAGCCCAAGCCGCCAGCGGTAACAACTACGTTGGCGACTTGTTCGGAAAGTAGCGCGGCGGCTTCGGTCGCCGTAGGCAAGCTAGTTACCGCAACGCCACAGATCATCTCAGCTTCCACGGCGTTGACGACCAGAACGTCGATGTTGGCGGCCAAGTCAGGTTCAAGTGGCCGAGCCGGCGCCGCGTTCAAAATCACCCGGATGCGGTAATCCTTGGCCAAATGCGCTGCTGCGACGTTAGTGGCTTCAAGAACCTCGTTTTGGAGCACGAGAACCTGCGCACTGCGAATAACCTCCTGCGCTTCCTCGAGATCTTTGTTGGACAGCCGGAGGTTTGCTCCGGAGACGATGACTGCACCATAGTCGCCCTCGGCGTCGATGATGGCCACGCTCATCCCCGAGCCTGCTTCGGGATCCGTATAGACGTGTTCCGCGTCTACCCCGGCGTCCCTCAAGTGGCTTAACAGGCGTTTGCCGAAATCATCGTTGCCCACCCTGCTGACCATCGACGCCCGAGCGCCGAACTGTGCGGCGGCAACCGCTTGATTTCCTCCTTTCCCGCCCGCCTTGTAGCCCCAAGCGCTTCCGGGCAGCGTCTCGCCCTTTTTCGGCCGGTCGGGGGCGTGCACCAGAATGTCCAGATGCAGGCTCCCGAGCACAACTACGCGCGCAGAGGTCCCCGTTTCTTCAAACTCATCTGCGGCACCGTAAAGAATGTCTTCGATAGTCATACCTTCCACTTAAATTGGTTGACCGCTGGTCTGCGTTTAGCGTCGTGTTCTAATCCTCCTCGTCCTTCGTCGTCGTCCTTCGTCCTCGGTTGGGGATCGACGCGGTTTGCCAGGATGGAAGAGGGATCAACGGAGAAAGCAACCGGCGAGAGCTTCGCTCGTACCACCCCGAAAAACAGCCGAGGACGAAGGACGACAACGAGGACGATTGGGACGTGACGCGAAACATATAAAACCTCAAAAAGTGCCCTAGCGGATATACATACCGCCATTGACGTCAATGGTCGCTCCGTTAACGAAGGAGGAGAGGTCGGAGGCCAAAAACAAAAACGCGCTCGCGATTTCCCGCGGGCTGGCGATGCGCCCCATCGGGATGGTGCTCAGAATTTTGTCAAAGATCTCCTGGCTCATGAGATCACCGCGGATGTCGGTGTCGACCATCCCGGGTGCCACCGCGTTGACTCGAATCCCTTTGGGCCCAAGCTCGCGGGCCATGTCCTTGGTCAGTCCCAGCATCCCGGCTTTTGCGGCCGAGTAATGCGGCCCTCCGAAGAACCCTCCGCCCGTCAGAGCGGAAACTGACGAGGTCGACGCGATGGACCCTTTTCCTCGGCTGATCATGTGCGGGATAAAAGCCTGCGAAAGGTACAACATGCCTCGCAGGTTAACGTCTAACACCGCATCATAGTGATGAGGTTCAATCCCCATAATACGAATGGGTTGCGTGATCCCTGCATTGTTAATCAGAATGTCCACTCCGCCAAAATCTTCGATGATTTGTCGCGCCACTCCTTCGCATTGATCCTTTTTGGTCACGTCGCACACGTAACCACGATGCCTCTTTCCAATCGAGGTTGCGACTTGCGCCGGGGCTTGACGTTCTAAATCCAGAATAGCCACGGCAGCTCCGTTTTCCGCGAAAAGCTGCGCGGTGGCTAGTCCAATTCCTTTTTGCGTCGCTGCGCCCGAAATGACGGCGACTCGATCTTCTAATAACATGATTATTTCTTTCTAACTCTCTTTTGTTTCTGACTCACCTATGTGGGCAGGTCGTAAGTAAGGCGTCTCGCCTTACCTCTTCAGCCCGCGCAACCGGAGGTAAGCCGGGACGGCTTACTATCTGCTCCCTTCAGGCGCCTAAGATGGCTTGTCGAATCAGATTCTGGCTAACGACCGCATCCTGGCGCTTAATCGCCTGCAGCAAATCCTTTTGGTCCGTTAGTCGCTTGGCCACTCCCCAGAGGGCGTTCACCATCGCAATGTTGTTCTCGCATTCCTGAACCGGGTCTAGACCGGTAACGTCGGGAAAAGTGTCAAAGTAGATGACGCCATCGAAGCCTTTTCGGATGAGTTGGAACAGCAGCTCCAACGTCTGCATCAGGTTGACTGCACCGACCATCAGGCCGTCGTCACGACGGCCGTACCCATCGTTGAGGTGGATGCCCAAGAGCTGGCTTTCGCGCTGAATCATGGCGGTGGCAAAGGCGGGGAGTTCGCCGGCGTAAAGGACGTGAGCGAAGTCTAGGGTGACGCCAAGGTTTGGGCGGTCCACCTTTTTGAGGGCCAGCAATGTCATCCCGAGGTTCGACAGCAGACTGAAACTGCGCGGCTCGCTAGGCTTGTATTCGATGCTTATCTGAATGGAATGATTGTGGTCAGCGACTTCCCGAATAGCGTCGGTTTCCGCTTCCCAAATGGCTTCGTAATCCACCTGAAAAGGATACTCCCAACCGTCTTGGCCGAGCCAAATGGTGAGTAAGTTACCGCCCGTTTGCTCGAGGAGATCCATCGCCTTCTTGGTGAGGTCGATGGCGGCTTGCCGGACGCGTGAATCCGGGTGGGTGAACGCTCCCAATTTAAACCCAGGGTCGGAGTAGTAGCGCATCGCGATTCCGTTCACTGTCAATCCCTGATCGCGAGCAACGGAGATGATTTGTTCAGGTTTGGGGCCTGCAAAGTGATCTGGATAATTCAGGTCAACGGCAGAGAGCCCGCGAACGCCGCTGGCACGCTTAATCAACTCCAGCGGGCTGGGTTTGTAAGTGGCGGTTCCCCAACAACGTTCTGGGCAAGACGAAAACGAATTCAATCTGGAAGCGTATTTCATGGAAGAAGTTGTCAGTGTCAGTGTCAGTGTTAGTGTTAGTAGTCAGTGTTAGTAGTCAGTGTCAGTGTCAGTGCGCGGGTGCCGCCATAAGCTCTGGTTTTGGTCCTGATGATTGTTTATTGAATCTTGGCCTTGCCATTCCAGAGCATTAGCTATGAGTTAACTGGGGCATTGCTCTCGAACTGGCACTGCCAACTGACACTGACCACTGTTTAAAGGCGGTAGTAACGCGCAGCGTTGTCGTGAAAGAGCATCTGGCGCTCGTCCACGCTAAAATGTTTGGTTATCTCGCGAAAAGCCGCGTAGAGGGTGTCGAAGTCGCTGTAGAGTTTGTCCACGGGAAAATTGCTGGCGAACATGCATCGGGGAATGCCAAAGGCCTCAATCGTCTCAAGGACAAAGGGACCAATGCTTTCCATCGTCCAGTTCCAGTCCACCGTGCCCAGTCCTGAGATCTTGACCACGACGTTGGGAGCAGCCGCCAGTTCCCGCATGCCGCGCTGCCAAAGACGAATGCCTTCCTCGTCGCGGTCTACGGGCATTCCAGCGTGGTTAAGGATGATCAGGACATCAGGATAAGCACGCGCCAGCGCGGCGGCGTCGGCCATCTGAGCGGGGTAAAGCTGAAGGTCAAAAGATAAGCCAAACCGTTGGAGCAGGCTAAAGCCGTGTCGCCATGCTTTCGTCTGGATCAGGTCAGGACGGTTCACGTAGGTCTTGGCGGGGTCAGGATGCCAATTGATGGCGTGACGAATGCCACGAATGTTCTTGTGGCGGGAGTGACCCTCCAGCACCTGCTCAACGTTCCGCGCATCCAAGGTCGCACGGGCCACGATCCCGTGGGGGGAACCGTGCTGATCGGCGAGTCGTTGCAACCACTCGGTCTCGCCCACTGGGTTGGACGGATCCCACCCGCACTCAACATGCACGGATTTCACCACGTTCTGGTTGCGGGTGTCCGCCCAATAGTCCTCCAGCAGATAGTCCTTGGCAATGGATCGGATGTCGCCTTCCAGGCGCGGCGCCAAAGTGCGGTCCTGCAGCCATGGATACTTATTGCGCTCGAGGTCCCAAAGATGGTGGTGCGGGTCAATGATTGGCTGGGCGTCCAACATGCGTCACTTCTCCCCTTTATTGCCGCTTCCGGGTGGCCTGGTCTGCAAATACGGCCAGGATGACGACCACGCCGGTTGCCACGAGTTGCCAGAAAGACGGGACATTTAACAACGTCAAGCCATTCTGCATCGCGCCCAATGTCAGGGCACCAATCAGGGACCCCAAGGGGTTGCCCTCGCCGCCAAAGAGGCTCGCACCGCCGATGACGGCCGCGCCGATGGCTTGCAGTTCGAATCCCGTACCGCCAATCGGTTCGGCTGCACCCACCCGGCCGATCAGGACAAAACCGGCCAGGCTTGCCAGCAATCCGGAGATCGCATAAACGCAGATTTTGACGCGGTCGATGTTGATCCCGGAAAGTCGAGCCGCTTCTTCGTTGCCGCCCACGGCGATGATCTGCTCTCCCAAAGCCGTGTAGCGCACCAGCAGGAATGCCACGAACGCGATCGCCAGGGCAAGGAGCACCGGCGTGGGAATGCCGGCCAGGTCGCCTGCAAAGATGGCACGAAACGTGGGATCGATGCCATAGATGGGCTTACCGTCCGTGTAGATGAGGGCCAGCCCGCGATAGATGCTGAGCATGCCTAACGTAACGATAAAGTCAGGCAGCTTGAGCTTGGCGATCAGGAGGCCGTTCACCAAACCACAGACCACTCCTACTAGCATCCCAGCCATAGTTCCTAGCAAAAGGTTTCCCTGCAGAAAACTGGCTGCGATCATGCTGCTAAGACCCACCACTGACCCGACCGAAAGGTCGATACCACGCGTCATCACCACTAGCGTCATGCCGACTGCAATCATCGTGTTGATCGAGGATTGCAGCAGGATGTCCAGTAGGTTCGCCGGCTGGTAGAAACTCTGAGTGAGGACTGAAAATAAGATGAAAAGCAGTGCGACGCCGACGAGAACACTGGCGCGCCTCACCCATTCCATTTGAACGCCTTTTTTCTGGGATTTGATAGGCGTTTCGGCGGGAGCCGAAGAGGAAGATAGAGGTTCGCTGGTCATACGAGAGCGACCTCCCCGCTGGCATATTTCATAAGTAGATCCTCATTTAACTGGGAACAGTCATCGAAAGTATTGACTAACCGGCCTCCGCGCATGATTCCGATGCGGTCGCAAAGGGCCAAGACTTCCGGCAATTCGGAGGAGATCACCAAAAGAGCGCATCCATCTTTGGCCAAGCGGCGCATCAGTTCGTGAATTTCAAATTTGGCGCCGACGTCTATTCCGCGAGTCGGTTCATCGAAGAGAAGAATCCTAGCACCCGATTGAAGCCAGCGGGCAATCACCACTTTCTGCTGATTGCCTCCGGAAAGATTGCGTATCCGAACTCCGGCACGGCGAGGACGAATAGACATTTCTTCAATGTAGCGCTCGATAGCCTTTCGCCGTTGCTTGAGCCGCAAAAAGCCGGAAGGCGCGTACTGCCGATAGTTCGCGAGTCCAAAATTTCGTTCCACGTCCATGACCGGCACGAGAGCCTGTTTGCGCCGGTCCTCCGGAATCAGAGCGATTCCGGCGGCTATGGCGTCCGAGGAGCTTTGGACGTTGAGCGGCTTTCCGTTCACATAGATCGTCCCGGCATCTTTGCGATCGGCGCCAAAGATACATCGCACCAGCTCCGTCCGGCCGGAACCGACCAACCCGGCTAAACCGAAGATTTCGCCGGTGTGCACCGTTAGGTTGATGCCGCTCAATTTTCCTTCCGCGCAGACGCCTTCGAGCCTCAAGGCTTCTGTCCGACCCTGAAGTGCACTTGGTTTTATCGGGCGGTGCAATTCTTCCGCCAGGCGTCGTCCGGCGATCAAGTTGATCAGGTCGTCTGGGGCGACGTCCCTCGTCGCACGGTTTGCCACTACTTGACCATCTCTGAGGACTGTTACGCGATCGGAAATGGCGTAAACTTCAGGAATTCGATGTGAAATATAAATGATTCCCTTCCCGCTGTTTTTTAATTGTCGAATGAGGGCGAATAACCCATCTCGTTCTGCCGGTGTGAGGCTGGAAGTGGGTTCGTCAAACCCGATGATCTTGGCGCCTCGCGCTAAGGTTCGAGCAATTTCAACGACCTGCAGCTCTGCCATCCCAAGAGACGACACCCGGGTGGTGACCGAGAGCCGCGGAGCGAGCGGCTGCAAAATCTCTCTCGCTTTGGCCTGGAACTCCGCTCGCTTGACCACGTTGAGCGCATCGGTTTGCCCCAGGAAAATGTTCTGCGCGACATCGAGCTGGGGAACCAGGCTTGGCTCCTGGCTGACCAATCCAACTCCCAGCGCGAGAGCGTGTCGTGGATCGTCGATGGCGACTTCGCCGTGGCCATCGATTTCGATCGTACCAGAATCCGGCGGCTGCACGCCGAAGAGGATCTTCATCAAGGTCGATTTACCAGCCCCGTTTTCGCCCATCAGGGCGTGGACTTCTCCTGCCCTGAGGTCAAAATCCACTCCCTTCAGCGCTTGGACGCCCGCAAACGCTTTGACGATGCCTTTCAATTGGAGCAGCAACTTCGGAGAGGGATCAACATTCGGGATCTGCATTGTTTCCTTCACGAAATAGGACATGATCTTACTTTTTGAAGGCGGGCGGATTGGGGAAGTCCTTGACGTTGTCGCTGGTGATGACTGCCTGCGGCGACACGACCCAAGGAGGGATGGCCTGGCAGCCCAGGAGTCGTAAGGCCGCTTGCACACCAAGCACGCCCTCATCATAAGGGAATTCGGCTACCGTAGCGCGCATTTCGCCGGCGCCGACGGACCGCTTGGCTTCACGGATGCCATCCGTGCCGACCACCGCGACCTGCCTTTGTTTACCGGCATTTTTGACCGCCTCGAAGACACCTAAGGCCATGCCGTCATTGTTAGCGTAAATACCCCCCAGATCAGGGTTCTGCCGCAAGATGTTGGAGGTCACATTCAGGGCGGTCATCCGGTCCCAGTTACCAGGTTGGCTCGCGACCAGCTTCAGGTTGCTATATTTTTTGACCGTCTCGGTAAACCCTTGAATCCGCTTCCGCGCGTTGGGAGAACCGGCTTGCCCTTCGATCTGAGCAATCTTGGCGCCATCCGGATAGAGTTTGTGCAGGAACTCCGCCGCACTGGCCCCGATGGCGACCTGGTCGGTGCCAACGTACGTGCTGGCGCCTTCGGTCCGCGCATCGTCGATAACAACAGTCGGGATGTTAAGCTTCTTGGCCGCTTGGACTACCGGGACCATGTTTGAATCGGACTGCGGTGAAAGCAACAAAGCGTCCGGTTTCTGCGATAGCATCGTTTGCGCGAGGTTCAGTTGCTCAACGAGGGAGGACTCGTCTTTTGGGGCCTGAACGTCGACCCGAATGTTGTATTTGGCCGCCTCACTTTTAATTCCTGCCGAAACGTCTTGCCAGAATTCGTTGATCAAGGTCTTCGTTACATAAACAAAATGAAGCGGCTTTTTTGGGGCGGGCACGGCGCCGAAAGTTTTCCCCAAATCGACCGACTCGATTTTCTCGGCCGTACCGGTGGGATAGGCCGAACAGGGTTCTTCTGCGCGCGCCAAGGTGGCGGTAAACAAAAAAGGCGCTGTCAATGCGACGGCTAACAATACGTTGCGTTTCATGGGGGAATGCATTCTTAGATTTTGGAGTAGTTGGTTAGTGGTGGTGTTTGATATAGTAGGGACGGAGGAAACATTTCACTTCATGTTGGTGTACCGGGTGTACATGTCTTCGCGCTTTTGGTTAGTCAGCTCGAGAAGGCGCAGGACCAGCAAATCGCCCAACAACAACAAGGCCGCTTCGTAATGGGTGCCCATGGTTAAGACGCTCAGTGCGGCCGTCACGTCCACCATGGTCTGGGCAGGCAGATGAATCATCACGTCCACGGGCATTTCCGCCGCGCGTGCGGGCTGAGCGGTCACGATGACTGTGCGGCCGCCCGCTTCCCGGGCCACCTTTAAGAGGGTCTCTATGATAGGAAAATGCCCCGGCCCAGCGCTGGTAAAAAAGACATCGCCCGCACCCACAGGCGGGGTCACCATTTCTCCCACGACGTAAGATTTGAAACCTGCGTGCATCAGGCGCATGGCGATAGCGGCCATCATGAGGCCTTCGCGGCCTACGCCGTAGCAGACGATGCGCTTGGCGGCGAGGAGTTCCTGACTGAGTATTTCCAGGTGGGAAGGTTCGAATTTGGAGAAAACGACCTCAAGGTCTTGGCAAGCGCGCGTGCCAAGCGTTCTTACGTCGAAATCATTTGCTTTGGTCATACTTACCTAACTTGTTAAGGCATTCGCTGACACGAAGGGATATTTGCTAAGGAGATTAGTGGGTTAGTCGGGACGAACCGATTTGTATGCTGTTAGGCAGACGCCGGAATTCCGACCAGCAGGCATCTTGGAAGTGCAGCGATTTTGGGAGACGCTTTACTTTTGGTTAGCGTTGTTATGGCGGGGAATGCAATTGCTCCTTCAGGGGCATTTTCGAGTTATTAATCCTGTCCGCTCTTAAACTCTCGTTTTCGTTCGTTTCTGGAATTGCGGGCTTAGTTGAATAGATCAGCAGGTTCTCTATTGCGTCAACAGCATCTCCAAACAATAACTTTACGACGTAAAGTGCGATGAACTTGCCGCAGCATTCTTAGGACTTCGGTCTCGACATTCTGCGCACCTTTCTAGCCTGACACGGCCTAAAAACCACTCCGACCTAAGGCCGCGGTGGTGCGGCCAAGGTTTGCCTGAGCAGCTGCGTAATCTTTCTGGGCCACGGTGCTCAAGAGCGCGTCCAGAACGCTGAGCTGTACCAAGCGCGCCGCCGCATTCTCCCCCGCCCATGGCAAACCGTCTAGGTTGGCACAAAGCGCCACGTCCGATTCCCGGCCCAGCGGCGAGTCTGATCGGTTGGTCAATGCGATGAGGTCGGCCCCGTTTTGGCGTGCCTGGCGCGCCGCCTCCACCACCGCCGCCGTCTTGCCCGAATGCGAAAAAGCCATCACCACATCCCCGCGCCGCAACAGCGTGGCCGACATCAGCATCCGCTGGCTGTCGTCAAAAACGGAAGTACGCACCCCGATGCGCAGAAACTGGTGGGCGGCATCCCGGGCCACCTGGCCCGAGCCACCCACGCCGTAAAAGTCGCGTTGGCGGCCCGCGTGCAGGCAATCGGCCGCCCGCTCCAGCGCTTCGGGCGACACGCTCGCTAAGCCTTGCTCTATCGCCTGCACGGAGGCGCGCAAAACCTTTTGTAGGCGGGCGCAAGCTCCCTCAGCGACGCAGAGCTCTTCGTGCAGATCCGCCCGGGCCAAGCGGTTGTGTTCGGCCAAAGCCTCCCGCAACTGGCGAAAGCCTTCAAAGCCGAGCTTTTTGGCGATTTTAACGATTAGGGCTTCCGACACACCAGTCTCCCCGGCCACGCATTTAAGCAAGGTGTCCTCGCCGGTAGCCCGTCGGTGTACGAGGGTGAACAGCGCCGAGGCTTCCAAGGCTGTTAAACTGGACAAGTGCGCGCGCAGCCGTACCGCTAAGTTCGGAGCTTGCTTCGCGCTCCCTGGGCGGCATGAAGGCGTCTCCCGTTGCGCCCAAACGACATTGACCTCTCGACCGGGAACAGGGCCAGTCAGCTTCGATGATTCCAACAACGCGGTTTTACTCATTCTAAGGGGGTTTCCAAACAATCGGCACTGGACCATTCGCCCCGGTCCGTGGGGCCGTTCTCCCTTGCGCAGCCGCCATTAAATCTCCGCAAGTTAAACGGTTAAGTTAATAAATCATTTAATCGCAAATTCTAAGGAGTCAAATTCTTTTTTGAGAATATTTTCCCTAGAAGCACAAATTTAGTTCGTTTATTTTAGATGCGAGCCGACCCATCCTTATCGCGCATTTAAACGTTTTACTTTTTTATTACAGAAAATACTCGAATTGGTTGCGAGAAAACCAGAGGCGGCGGTACAGATCAGTCGAATTTCATCCTCGAACACACGCCCTCCAAATTTCAGTATGCCAAAGCGGCTGCACGGGTTGAGTGATGCCTGAGACACAGGCGTGAGCGACGTCAGTGCGGGTCTGCCGAGAGCACGAGATAGAGAATACGTTTTGACGGCCTGTCAACCCGATTCACAAACTTCGGAGTGGAGCGGGGCCGCCCTCTTTCCCTTCGGGTTTACCGCCAGACAGCGTTATAAGGCGCATAAAGCGCAAAGAGGAAGCTGCATCTCGGCGCGGCAACTAGGATCTCTGGACCTCTGGCCTTCCGTTCGGGCCATGCGATTCTCTCTCTACCAGAAAGGGCTGAATGGCTTTCTGGATCGAACTCACCTTTCCCTCGATCAAGGCCAGCAATTCTCCCGCCAGGCACCTTCCCACTTCCTCGGCGCGGTAATCGATCGTCGTCAAGGTGGGCGTGAGGCCAATGCAAATATCGGTATTGTCGTAGCCCACGATCGCGACATCTTCCGGAACCCGAAGTTTGGATTCGGCCAACACCTTCATCGCCCCCGCGGCCATATAGTCATTGGAGCAAAAAATCGCGTCGGGCGTAAACTCTCGGAGAATATCTTTCATCGCCGCGATGCCGCTGGGGATCGTGAAATCGCCGTACCTTTTGGTCAGTCGATCGAGCCCTGCCCCTGCCAACCCTTCCATAAACCCCTTCTCCCTCTCAATCGCATCCAAGTGTTGAGCCGGCCCATTGATCATCGCCAGGCGACGGCGGCCCTGTTTGGCAAACAGTTCCGCCACGAGCTGAGCACCGTAATCACTTTGCAGATCCACGTAATTAATGTCCCGCCCGAACGAGGCGGGACGCATTAGCACGTAAGGAAAATTATTTTTCTTCAGGGTGTGAATAAAGGCGTAATCGCGAACGAATTGGGGGACAATGATGATTCCATCAAGGAAGCGGCCACCCACCACCTGCTCAAAATATTGCATCAGGTCCGGGTCCTCATGGCTTTTCACGTCGAGCCGAAGCCCGTGTTTCGCTTCGTCCACGACGGAGAGCACCCCCCTCACCAGGTGATAAAACAGGGACGTCCCTCGAACAATGTCGGCCGATGAAACCGACGTCATCATGAGCAGTGCAATTGCGTTCGCCTTGCCGGTGTTCAGCGTCCGCCCGATTTGATTAGGCGTGTAGTTTAGACGTTTGGCACAGGTCCTCACCCGGACGCGCGTCGATTCCCGAAGGTTCCCGCCACCCCTCAATGCCATCGAGGCGGTGGCGATAGAAACCCCGGCTAGTTCCGCTACTTCCCTAAGGTTGGCCATATTTGTTTTCTAAACCAGCTAGCTAACTATGCAAGGGCTTCGCCCTTGGTATCCCAGCTCCGCAATAGCGCCAAAGGATAGCCTTACGGGGCAGGTTTACCCAATAAAATTCCTCAGGGCGTCCGCCGACGCCATAACGGAACCTCCCCCACACCATGGACGGCCGGGTTGAACATCTCCTTGGTCCTTGGAAGGATATCATTCGGCCGGAACGATTCCCCTGTTTTGACGTCGTATCTGTTTAGCGTCCTTTCCCACTCGTCCTTCGTCCTCGTCCGTTTTTCGGGTGCTACTGTCACTTTGCGAATTATTTGGCACAATTTTTTGCGTGGTATTTGGCATAATGGTGAGCCTTCAGAGCAGCGCGATAGCGATCGCGCATCATTTCAGGATGGCGCGTGAGACCCTCGCCCGTGCACAGCCAATCAAAATGCGAGAGTTCTCAAAACTCGTCACAAGGCTGTTATTTCGAGAATATCGTTTCAAGAGAGGTTTTTGAGAAGCGGTAAGTTCTTCATCCTCTGGAGCTGCCTGCGCGTGCGAATGTGTTAGTGTCCGTACGATCCCTGGAATCATGAAATACTCATTTCTATTTTCCCTGGCGTCCTTTGAGTCGCCTTCCTGTCCTGACTCGACGGAAACCGTAATCAAGATTCTCCACGTCAATCCGGTTCCAGAAATCCTCGAGATTTGGCAAGCGGCGGCTGGCGAGTTTGGAAAGGCCCCTCCCCAAGTGAAGGTCCAGTTTGACTATTTAGACCACGAGCTATTCAAGGCAAAGCTGCCTACGCTGCTTCAATCCAAAGATCGCCCCAGCGTGTTCCACAGCTGGGGCGGTGGTGTCATGCTGGAGCAGATTCGGGCTGGAGTCTGCCAGGACATCACGGACGCCATCGCGGGGAACTTCAAAGATTCCTTCTATGCAACCGGTGTTCAGTCCTTCGTGTCTGATGGGAGATCGTACGGGTTGCCTGACAGCGTCGGTCCGATCCTTTTCTGGTATAACAAGGAGCTCTGCGAGAAAGCGTGCGTTGATCCAGGCGCGGTCAAGGGCTGGGAGGATTTGCTCGACGCTGTCAAAAAGTGTAAAGCGGCAGGTATCATTCCGATGGCCGTCGGCGGATCCGAAAAATGGCCCATCCAGTTCTATCCTGCGCTTTTGATAATGCGAATTCTGGGGAAGGACGGGATGGCATCGGCTTATAAAGGTCAGAACGGCGGGTTTGCCGGACCGGATGTCGTTAAAGCCTGGAAGATGTACAAAGAGCTTTGTGATTTGGAGCCTTTCCAAGAGGGTTTTCAGACAACGAACACCCGCGAAGCAGTGGGTTTCTTCCACGATGAGAAAGCAGCGTTCCATCTCCAGGCTGGCGTCTGGGTCCTAGGGGTAGGTCGAATGTACGCCGCCGACAAACAAGGGTTACCTGATGCGAAGCTTGGTTGGTTTTTCTTCCCAGAGGTTTCGCGGCGGCAAGGGCAAGGCGAATGACATCTTTGGCAGCGTTTACGGCTGGTTGGTTTCGAAGGATGCGCCAAAAGAGACCCTCGATTTTATGAAGGTGTTGCTGGGGAGAGATATCCAAAGCAAACTCGCCGCGGAGGGTCTTTCTATCCCAATGGTTAAAGGGACCGCAGAGGCGATTCACGATCCTTTCTACAAAGCTCTTGCTTTGGAGGTAACCCATTCTAGCTGGATCGGCCTCGCGATGGATCAGCTTCTTGGGCGCGACACAGGGCGTGTCTTCAACGATGAAGCCTTGGCCGTCGCCGGCAGTGGCAAATCTCCGGAACAGGCTGCGCAGGCGATCGAAAACTCTTGGTCCCAAAATCGGATCTAGGAGCGACAAGCGACCCGTTGTCCGCGCCTCGAGGTCGCTCGGTACAATCGCGGAAGGCTCACGCACTGGGTCAGTTATGCCAAATACCGCGCAAAATTTTATGCCAAATAATTCGCAAAGTGACAGCTACGATCGAAACTGCCGTCGCTTGCTTTCTCCATTCATCCTTCTTCCATCCTGCAAACTGCCTTGATCCCCCAGCGAGGACGAGCGAGGACGAAGGACGACGACGAGGGCGAGGACGATTAAGGCAGGGCTAAACAGATACTAGATACTTGACGGCGCGAAAACACCTGAAGAACGGAGTCAACCAGGCGGGAAAACCGGCGTATTTTCTCCGCCCAGGCTTGCTGACGGCTCGGCTGCTGAGCGCAAATGGCATCGTGTTTTTGGTCCGCCCAATCCATCCCTACGTAGGCGGCCATCCCTGCGGCTGACGCTGCCATGCAAAAACTTCCAACGCCTACACCCTTGAACTCGACGTTCAAGTCCGAGTTCCACAAGCTCCGGCGGCGACCCGCGCGACGTCCTCGCCCGAGACCATCGGAATAACCGTGTTGTCGCTGCCCCAGCCACCCCATATTTTGGACCAACTCGCAGCGGCCGACCCTTTCATCAGCGCGTTTTGTCAATCGACGATGAAGGCTTATTTCAAGAAGCAACGACACACCGGCAAAGTTTCGTAGCCCGGGAGCTTCAAGCATATCCGTCAGTTCATTTGATTACCTGACATATGTTTGCCCACCTAACATAATGTTTTTACTTAAGCTAACTTTACGGCGTAAAGTTTTTTTTGGCAGAAGCGCTTGCCTGCCACCGGTGCGGCCCCCATCTTTGGTGCGCACATCGAAGGTGGATTTGTAGAAAACCAAACCCATATCGATCGCGCGCGTAAAGTTAAACCTAGAAATGTGCTTTGTAGAACCCCGTCGGTAGCCGAGAACATCGCGTTCGGACACCACGTACAAACGCCGGTTCGCTTGGCGGACCCCAAAGCGATGCGCAAGCAGGCGCAGGCGGTCATGGAACGGCTCAAGATTTCATTGCCGCTAGAGGCCCTGGTTGGGACGTTGCCCATCGCCACGCGCCAGTTGGTGGCCATCTGTCGGGCGCTGGTGGGGGAGCAAGCGCGGCTGATCGTCATGGACGAGCCAACCGCTTCGCTGACCCACCAGGAAGTCGATGCGCTTCTGGCCATCATTCACGAACTAAAGCGCCAAGGCATCGCCACGGTGTTTGTCAGCCATCGGCTCGATGAGGTCATGACCATCGCCGAGCGCGTGACCGTGCTGCGCGACGGGCGTAATTTGGGCACCTACTGGGTGCGCGACCTGGATCGGCGCCGCCTGGGCGAATTGATCACCGGCCACGTGTTCGAAAGCAGCCTCAAAGCCCCGTTCTCGGGCAAGGTAGAGCCGATGCTGGAGGTGCGCCGCCTGACACGCGAGGGTCAATACGCCGACGTCGACCTCGAATTGCGGCCCGGGGAAATCCTGGGCCTCATCGGGCGCCTAGGCTCAGGCCGCACCGAGCTTGCCCTCTCGCTTTTTGGTATGAACCCGCCCGATTCAGGCGCAATCCGGGTCAATGGCCAGCCAGTCCAACTGCGCACCAACCGCGAGGCCATCCGCCAGAAGATTGCCTACGTGTCCGAAGACCGCCTTTCGTTGGGCTTAGTGATGCCGCAGACCATCGCCGACAACACGGTCATCTCGGTGTTGGATCGGCTCACGGGACCGCTGGGCCTCATCGACGGCGCGAGGCGGGCCCAAACCATCGAGCGTTGGATTTTTCAGGAATTGCATGTGAAGACCAACACCGCCGACCGGCCGGTCCAACAACTCTCAGGCGGCAACCAACAACGGGTGGTGCTGGCCAAGTGGCTCGCGACCGACCCGCGCGTGCTGATCCTGGATTCGCCCACGGTGGGCGTCGACATCGGCGCCAAAGCCGGCATTTTCCAAGTCGTCGACGGACTCGCGGCCCGCGGCCTTGCCATCCTGCTCATCACGGATGAGGTCGAAGAGGTCTTGTACCAAAGCCATCGGATCCTGGTCATGCGCTCGGGACAGATCGTTGGAACGTACGATCCCCAGCGCGTCAGCGAGCAAGAACTCCGGGAGGTCATTTATGCCTGATCAGCACTCTTCCTATAAGGCGGTGTTTCACCGCCACGACGTTCAACTCGCCGGTATCATCGTCGTGATGGCCGTCATTTTCTCGGCCCTCTCCAAGAGTTTCTTATCCGCCGGTAACCTGGTCTCGCTGCTGGAAAATTACTCGGTGATGGCCATCATGGCGGCAGGACTCTTGGTGGTGCTCATCTCCGGCGGGATCGACATTTCCTTTGCCGCCATCGCCGCAGTCAGCCAGTACGTGATGGCAACTGTTCTCGTGCGCATCGGCGGAAACTGGCTCGTGGCCTTCGGGTTAGCCGCGGGGTTTGGCATCCTGCTCGGGGTCGTGAACGCCCTGCTGATTTACTACCTCCGAGCGCTCGCGGTCATCGTCACCATTTCGATGATGACCTTTTACTTCGCGATCCTCATGTTCGTGACGGATGGCAAATCCCTCTATAACTTACCCGACTGGTTCACGGATGACCTTTCGCTGTTTGGAATCCCGTTCCCGGTGGTAGTGGCCGCGATCGTTCTGCTCGTGACCGTCTTCTTGCTGAGCCGGCTCTCGATCGGCCGGCAGATCTACGGGCTAGGGGGCAACCCCGAAGCCGCCAAGCGCATGGGCTGTAACCTCTTGGGCCTTCAGTGTTTTGTCTACGGCTACTCCGGCTTCATGGCCGGCATTGCGGGGTTGGTTCAGGCGCACCGCGTCGAAGAGGTGGTGCCCAACGCCCTGATCGGGCGAGAACTTGACGTGCTCGCGGCGGTCGTTTTGGGCGGCGCAAGCCTCCTGGGCGGCATCGGCACCGTCAGCGGGACGGTCTTGGGCATCGTTCTGTTGGCGATCCTGCAGAATGGCCTCACCCTGCTGGGCGTGTCGTCTTATTCATTCGGGTTTGTCACCGGCCTTGTCATTCTCATGAGTGTGAGCGCCACGGCTTACGCCGCCAAGCACCATCAAAAACAGCGCGTTCGTCATGCCAACTAAAGCCGCCACCGCCCCCTCCACGGCCGCTCCCCGGCCCTCCTTCATGGCCTGGTTTGGGCGGGACCCGACCATCACGATGCTCGGCGCGTTGATCGTCCTGGCCGTGATCTTCTTCAGCGCGTTGGCCCCTTCGCGTTTCCTTTCGGTCGAGACGCCTCGCGCCATGGCCTTCCAGATGCCTGAGCTCGGCATCCTGGCCCTGGCCATGATGATCCCGTTGATGAGCGGCGGGCTGAACCTGGCGATCATTGCCACCGCCAATCTTTCCGCTCTGGTTATGGCCGCCATCATCACCAAAATGATCGGACCCGCCAGCCCGCCGCAGGCCATGGCCGGGGTGATCGTGCTGGCCCTGGCGGCGGGGTTAGTGACGTCGTTGGTAGTCGGGCTGATCACGGGCGCAATCGTGGCCTTTCTGGGGGTGCACCCGATCCTGGTTACACTCGGCACCATGACGGCGGTCAAAGTCAAAGGGATCGCGGTCTACGCCACCAACGGCGGGGTCATCGGCGGGTTTCCACCGGCGATCTTATTCTTGGGAAATGGCATCTTACTGGGAGTGCCGGTACCCATGATCCTTTTCATCCTCTGCGCAATTGCGGTGGCGGTGACCATGAGCAGCGCGCCTTCGGCGTGGCCGTTCGCATGATCGGTTCGAACGAAAAGGCCACTCGTTACTCAGGTGTGGCCACCGACTGGATGCTGGTGGGCGTTTACGTTGTCTCAAGCCTGCTGTGCTGGGTGGCGGCGGTGGTCATGATGGCGCGGTTTAATTCCGCAAGCGCCGGCTACGCGGAATCCTACCTGCTCATCACCATCCTGGCTGCGGTGCTCGGGGGGGTAGATCCTAATGGCGGCTTCGGCAAAGTGCTCGGGCTTTTTCTGTCGCTCGTACTGCTTCAGATCATCTCCACGGGATTCAATTTGCTGGGCGTTAGCCCCCACCTGACCGAAGCCATCTGGGGCGCCACAATGATCCTGGCCATCGCCCTCGCGCTCGTGCGTGACCACTGGATGGCCCGCCTCTGGTTGCAGAAAACGTTGAAATGAACCTCTTTTATGAGCGCCGACAGCAACCTGGAAAGACGAGCCTAACAAACCGGACCCAAAACGCCAGATGCCCACCTAAGTCGGTAGACAAAGATTTGTTCACATTGGGTAGGCACGTACTGCTCGGCATTTCGAGGCTATGAAGTGTCGTGGCAGGAGCTTCAACCCAAGGAACATTTGTAGCATTCCCAAGACATGAAAAAATTAGTCCTGTTTGCAGGTTTGCTCTTGGCCCTAATCCCGGTCGGCAGCGTTTGCGCGCAAAGCACCAAGACGCACAAGATCGGCGCACTGACCAAAAGTCTGGCCAACCCTTACTTCCTTTTGATGAAGCATGGCTACGACTACGCGCAGAAGAAGTTGGGAGTCGAAGTGGTATTCGGCAGCACCCCGACGGAAGAAGCAGACGTCGAACAGCTCAACATCCTGCAAAGCTGGTTGGCCGAAGGCAGCTTGGAGGGCTTGGTCGTCACCCCGTTTCGGCCGGCTTCCCTCAACAGCGCTTTGACCAGGGTTAGTCGCAAAAACATTCCAATCGTTAATATCGACGAACTTATCCCGGAAGAGCTGGCGAAGGCAGATGGCATCACAATCGTTACCAGGATCGCTTCCAACAACGTGGAGGCCGGAAAACTGGACGCTCAGCTAGTGTTAAATTCGGTTCCGAAGGGTTCGGACGTTGCCGTTATCGAAGGTGATCCAGGAACGACCAGCAGCATGGATCGCGTGAAGGGTTTTACCAACGCCGCCAAGGAAGGGGGACTTAACATCGTCGCGAGCCAACCGGCGAACTGGAATCGCAAAAAGGCCGCCGAGCTCGCGACGAAAATGTTGGAGAGTGACCCCAACCTAAAGGCGATCTTCGTCGCAAACGACGACATGGCGCTGGGGATAGTGCGTGCGGTGCAAGCGACGGGCGCGACAGGAAAAATAATCGTAGTGAGTGTGGACGGCACGCCCGACGCCATTGATGCTCTAAAGCAGGGGCTGCTCGCCGGGACGGTGGCACAGTACCCAGACGCCATGGCTTACATGGCCATCGAGACGCTGGTCAAAAAACCGAACGGTGAGACAGTGCCGGAAAAGATCTATTCACCCATAAAACTTATCACTAAGGATAATGTGTCGGATGCCGGCAAATATTACAAAGACGAATTAGATCTGTCGTCCAACCGGTAATAAGGTTTCCCGCGATGCCATTTGAATCTATGCTCGTGCTAGTGTCCTAATCTGGCTATCTGACGCCCCTTGTGAGGGCGCGCCGCCGGGGGGATCGCCTTAGAGCCACCCTTAATTTGCTGCCAGAGCAAACACTTTGCTTTTCTTTTGCTGCTGAAGCAGTGTATGGGTTCTACGCCATGGCGAAGCCCAAAAAGAGGCTTGAAATAAACGCCAAACAGAGACCGCTCACCGTCAAAGATCGTGCCATTGAGATCCAGGGGGATCAGGCTGGCAAGATTCGAGCTATCCTGGAGGCCGAAGGGTTCCAGGTTGCCGGGGTTAAGTAAGTAGAGGCGAATTCCCCATCCTTTCCGGGTGGGCTGTCGAAGGTGGTGTTGATGTCCAGTATAACTCCTGGGTATTGGTTGCAAATTCCGGATGAGCGAGAATTCCCAAGGCCACACCGACATACTGAGTAGCTGGACCGCATTTCAGCACTTCCAGTTGGTAATCGGTGCGTTTCCCGCATCCAAAGAAATCGAGAACGAGGACGACGACGAGAACGATTGGAGAGGTTCCTATAGTCAAGAGTTTCGCTCACTTCCTACGGCCAAAGCGAGTTTAGCCGCCTGATGGAAATTGCATCCGGTTTGGTAAAGGGTCTGCCGCCTCTTTGAACTCGATATTGTCGATTTCGCCCGGGATCACTGTACCTTCTTTGACCTGCGGCCACGGAGTTTTGACAACGAAAAAGTCGTTGCCCATAGAAGGGTCTCTGAGGGTCATTTCCGTTACCCATCCTTCTCGGCCTCTTACGGTCACCTCCACGTCGGGCAAGTTGGCCGTGTTGGGATTCCCTTTTGGCAGACCGGTGTGATAAGCGCCATCCGGGATGCCGTTCTTCAGTTGGTTGAGGAAATAGACAGAGGTTGGTTGGCAGTCGATGGAGTCAAGGAGATATTTTACCACCTCTTCGAAACTACATCTGTATCGAATCCCTTGAGTCGCTCCTGGTTGCCATTCAGATGCCACGCCTTCTTTCCAGTAGATATTGATACAATCATCATCGCGTTCTTTGTGTGCCAACTCTTTACACAGATCGGGGTCCAATTGCTCGCATTTGAAAAAGATTTGCTGCGTCGTAATCCAGGCTTTGCAAATGGAAACTAGATGGCCCTCCTTTAGTTGAATAATTTGCTCCAGGATCACGGTCTCAGATGGATTGACCTGGAGCACATGTGGAGATAATTGGTGGTTCTCCTGAGCTAAGCTTGTCGAACAGATCAGGATTACCGACACCGCTATAAATTGGCAGAAAGGATCATGAAATATCATTTTGTGGATGATATCTAAGGCTAGATCAAGCGGATCGTAGGCCGTCGAGAACAGCATCAAGCCCTCTGACCATTGATCGTTCTGTCGCGTAGTCATCGGACGTAAATTCACCCTTATGCCGAAAAGAATTAAAAGTAAATTTCATAATTAAAATAATTATTGTATTCATCCCTCGAATCAACGGATTTACAAATATGCGAAATGAAACGCATCCCAACTCTCGGCGATTGGAGTTGGCATCTCGGCAAAACGCGACGCTTCTTGCGGTGCCGGCTTAGCCTACCCGGCACTCACTGAGGCTGACCCATTTGTTGCGCCGCCCAGTCGACAACATCCCTAGCCACACGAATCGCCTCCTCGATGTCATTTTCGTCAAGAAGACCGGGAAGAGATATTCCGGGATGATCGAGATCGGTCGAAGTTTCTGGGCTATCTTGCTGAGGCCGCGGAACGCTACCGGGTGAAAGTGCATTGTTATGTTCTGATGGAGAATCATTTTCATCTGGTCGCGACGACCCCCAATAAGTCATAAGTAAACGGCTGACCCGAATGGCGCGAAGATAAGCAGAATTTGGATCGATCTATCGCCCCGGAGAGGCTACAGGAGTCAGGGTTTCAACCAGGTTTCAACCCTGGGAAGCATTCAATTAAGCGGTTCGCCCTGAAGCTTTGGGCGCGGAAATAGACGTGATCCACATCCATCTTGCCGTGGACCAGTGCCTCGCAGCGTTTCAAATGGTTTACCAAGACAAGGCGGGCGCTCTTGAGGTGACTGACTTCTTCGGTCGGGATGAAACCCTTGCGCATCTGAGTTTTGCCTGCGCCGAGATGCTATCTGCCCATACTGCGGGCAACGCGAAACGCGTCGCTGCCTTCGCACACCTTCTGGCGATTCACATCGCCGAGAAATACACGACCGTCGCATCGCAGAGACCTGATTATCGCGGCGGGTTACCGATCGCACGGCTCCACAAGATCGAGGACTACGTGCGTGCGCACCTCGCAGAAAGCATCTCAATCGAGACGCTGGCTGAGTTGGCGGAGCTGAGCCCTTTCCATTTCTCGCGCGTGTTCAAGCAGGCCACGGGGATAACGCCTCTGCAATTCGTGATCCGAGAGCGCATGCTGCAAGCTCAGCAACTGATCCGCGAAACACCCCGCAGCCTCATCGAAATCGCGCTCGAAGTCGGCTACACTAGTCCAAGCCATTTCGCTCAGGTATTTCGGCGGACAGTGGGCATGGCTCCCACGCAGTTCCGCAACGCCCTCTAGAGCCTCGAAAAACGCACGGCTTTTCCGCAAGAATACGACAGGCGCCGCACGATTCCGAGAGCTGCCACCACCGAGGCAGAGTAAACTCACTACAGATCGTTCCATCGATCCACAATCTGAAATCCGCCATTCGCACGTCATGGAAATCAAAAGAAGTGGTTCACAACCATCCAGCAAAGGACCAGCCGATTGGTTTACCGGCACGGTGCGCATCGATCCCTTGTTCCAAGCAAACACTCCGGCACGCGCGGCCGGTGCCAGTGTCACATTGGAGCCCGGCGCTCGAACCGCATGGCATATACACCCTCTGGGTCAGACGCTGATTGTCACAGCCGGTTGTGGGTGGGTGCAGCGCGAGGGCGGTCCGATTGAAGAGATCCATCCCGGAGATGCGGTCTGGTTCCCGCCGGCCGAAAAACATTGGCATGGTGCGACGCCGACGACGGCCATGACGCATATCGCCATTCAGGAGAATCTCAACGGTAAGGTTGTCGAATGGATGGAAAAGGTCACCGACGATCAATATCGCAAGTGATCTCAGCGCGTGAGTGGCTTTAAGACTTTGTTAACCCGTTTGAATAACACGAGCCGAATAAGAGGGCATCTTGAGGGAACTCCCGGGAGCGAGTTTTAATGATCAACGAATCGGGCCTACCGCCGCCGTTCAAATCAGTCGTAGCCTCAGCTCCCGGAATCTCCGCTCTCCTCTTAAGACTATGGTGGTGAATTCGTGACGGACAGTACCAGCTTGCCTTCTGTGTTTCGAGTTTCCAGGACCTCATGGGCTTGTACAGCTTGAGCCAGCGGCAGCACGCGGCCAATGTTCAATTTCAGCCAGCCCGCTCGTATTCCCGCGATGACGTCATTCGCGCGCTGCATCAGCTCCTCGGGGGTGCGCAGATAATTCTGTAGACTTCCGCCCGAAACCGTCAGCGCGTTCGGCATGAAAGCATTCGGTGAAACCGGATCGGCAGGACCGCTGGCGGCACCGAAGATCACGATCTGGCCGCGGATGGCCGCCGCTTCCAGATCGCCCTTAAACGTCGTTCTGCCCACGCCGTCAATAATCAAATCTGCGCCCCGCCCCTTCGTGATCCGCTTGATTTCAGCCACGAAATCCTGCTCTGTGTAGACAATCACGTGATCAGCGCCGGACGTGCGCGCCGTGCGTGCTTTCGCCTCAGTCGAGACTGTTCCAATCACGTTCGCGCCAAGGTGCTTGGCCCACTGCACCAGCAGCCCTCCCATTCCGCCCGCCGCCGCGTGAATCAGTACGAAACTGCCGGGAACAGGCCGCCGGAATTCGTGGATCAGGTAGTGTGCCGTCATGCCCTGCAACGGGAACGCCGCGCCTTCCTCGAATGTAAATTCGTCCGGTAGAGGAATCAGGCGCTCGGCCTCGGCCAGTATGGCTTCTGCATAGGCGCCCGGCAGACCGGTAAACGCCACTCGATCGGATGCCTTGACGTTCCGGACGCCTTCGCCAACGGATTCAACCACGCCCGCGCCTTCCACGCCCAAGGTGAAAGGCACCTGGCGAGGATAAGTGCCGCGCCGCTGGCCGACGTCCAGGAAGTTCACACCCGCAGCCACGACGCGTACCACCGCTTGGCCTGGGCCCGGTGCCTCGATGGGCGCGACATCCAGGAGTTTCAACACTTCAGGGCCGCCTTGTTTTTCCACTCGAATCGCTTTCATAACATGCCTCCCTTTCGCCCAACAGTCGGCCACGAACAAGCTCAATGGCTTGATACCCTGCTATGGACAACATTCACACTTTGCCTTGTAATACACCACCAGGCCCAATACGAGCTGCCAATCGTAATGCAGAGCATTTTTAGCGTAGCGGAGAGCGGGAGATTCGGCAGGAGTGCTAGGCTCCCCTTGGGATCGTACCGTTCCAAGGTCAGCCCCTCGCCGAAGTTGGGAGGGCTTCTAGGACCTTGAATCGCCAACCTCGGGTCCTATGAGGGAACTCGAACAACTCCTTGGACTGTTCGTCGCGGCCGTGGTCCTGGCGGCCGCGGCACGCCGCGTCGGAGCACCTTACCCGGTATTCCTGGCGCTCGGCGGCGCGCTGCTGGCGTTTCTTCCGGGCGCGCCCTCGTTCAGCGTCCCTCCCGAGCTTGCGCTGGCGCTCTTCGTCGCGCCCGTACTGCTCGATGCGGCTTACGATGCGTCGCTCAGAGATCTCAGGGACAATTGGGCGCCGGTGACCGGCTTGGTCGTCTTCGCGGTCGGCCTCACGACCGCCGCGGTCGCCGTCGTCGCCCACGCGCTCCTACCGACGATGCCCTGGGCAGCGGCGATTGCGCTCGGCGCGGTCGTGGCCCCACCCGACGCGGTCGCGGCCACGGCCGTGATCCGCCCGTTGCGACCGCCCCATCGCATCCTGACCATCCTCGAAGGCGAAAGCCTCTTGAATGACGCCAGTGCCCTCCTGATCTACCGGCTCGCCGTTGGAACCGTCGCGGCCAACGGCTTCTCCATGGCGGCCGTTGCGCCAACCTTTTTACTCGCGGTGGCCGGCAGCCTGGTCGTAGGGCCGGCGCTCGGGTGGCTCGTCCTCCGGTTGATGGAACGTGTGCAGCACGTGCCGACCGCCATCATTCTTCAGTTCGTCAGCACGTTCGGCGTGTGGATGCTCGCCGATCGCGTTGGGCTCTCAGGGGTGTTGACGATGGTATGCTACGCCATGACGGTGGCGCGGACGGCGCCTGAGCGGACTCCCGCGCGGACACGGATACCGACCTATGCCGTGTGGGAGACAGTCGTGTTCGCGCTGAACATCCTGGCCTTCATCTTCATCGGCCTGCAGGTTCGGCCCATTCTCGAGGGCCTGGCAGCAGCGGATCGGGGGCGATACTTCGCCGTTGCCGGCGCCGTCCTGCCGACCCTGATCATTGTGCGCTTCGCTTGGCACATGTCCTTCAATGCAGTCCTCAGGTGGCGACACCGCCGGTTCGGTTTTCATCCGCCGCGGCCTATGCTGCGGCCGACCATCGGGAGCGGCTTGATTATTTCGTGGGCCGGCATGCGGGGCATTGTCTCTCTGGCTGCGGCCATGGCGCTCCCATCGGCATTTCCGTATCGCGACCTGATCGTGCTGACCGCGTTCTCTGTCGTCCTCGGCACGCTGGCGATCCAAGGACTGACGCTCAAGCCTCTCTTACGCGCGCTCGATTTGCATGACGATGATCCTGTCGGCCGCGAAGTGAGCGCGGCGCGTGAACGCGCGTTGCGCGCGGGCCTTGCGAGCTTCGCGCGTGACCGATCCCCGATCGCACAGGTCGTCCGGCAGGAGTTCACCGCACGTCTGGCATACGAACGACCGGATGCTGACGCAGGCGACGCCACGCGCTCCGCACACAGCGAACTGCTTAGTGGAGCACTCCGGGCGGCCCGGCAAGCCGTCCTCGCCATGCGCGCCAACAACGAGATCGGCGACGATGCCTTTCATCGGGTGGAAGAGGAATTAGACTGGCTCGAAATGGCAGGTGGTAGAAGGGGGGAGTGAAACACTGGCCTTGAGACCTGCGGCGGGATTTCTCTACAGTCGCCGGTAACGGGCGTGTCGCCGGCTATGCGTCCATTGAGGTTGCGTAATAATTAACCGTGAAGCCCAGGCCAAAATTCCGAAAGAAAGATTATCCAGCTGAACGCTGGAGACTACAGAGGGTAAGGCGGGACGCCTTACTTAGTGCGCCTGAGAGTGCGCACCAACAGTGGGGTGGAAGTCCCCATCGGACGGAGCACTGGCTGTCCGTAGCTGAAGGAAACTGCGTCGCCGAGAGGCGGGGTGGGGAGCAACCCGAAGCGAACGACCAGTCCATAATTAACAAAATGATGAACTCGATACGGCCTGATGCATTGGCGAGCCTGCTAAGTAAAGGCGAAGCCCAGAACGGAAGCCGCCCGGAAAGGGAAAGAACGGTAACTCCGCGACCTGACCTGCGGCGAGAAGTGAGCGTAGGGCCAGGAGTGCATGGGGTGGGTGGAGATAGAATGGTCGGAAGTTGGAGCGACATGAATCAGGGATCACGATTCGGCAGAGGAACGGCGTTCATGACCGGCAGAGGGTCCGAAGAACCGTGCCCGAAAGGTGACAGAGCCTTCGTAGGAGCGCAGAAGCGGGGTAATGCCCGTGGAGCAAAGGAAGGCAGGAAGATGGAGACGCTGAACGAAAGAACGAAGGAAAACAGCACCGCAAATGTCCAATGGACTCAGTCCGGTGAAGAGCAAAAGCAAGTACGCGAACCTTCGACCCTCGTTGAATGTCTGTTGGCCGCCTCGGTAACGGGAGTCAACACTTGATCGAACCTCAAAGAACAATCGTTGCGTCGGCTGATCTCCTCTGGAGAATAACTATCAACTGGAGAGCCGAATGCCGGAAATCGGCCTGTTCGGTTCGGAGGGAGGGGCGCCGACACACGGCGTCCCTACCCTATCTTCGGAGCGCCTAAAAACGCCTTGAATATAAAACACATTTACTGCAGGTATTTATATGGCATTTTTCAATCCTGAAGCCCCCTTGACCATCCATCGAGGAAAACTCCCGCATTGGCGGCAGGAATCCGTAATATATTTTGTCACCTTCCGGCCTTGCGGACTCTCTGCCACAGGCCAAGTTGGAATGGCTGCGGCGCGAGAAAGAGCACTGGAAAAATCTAAATCCAGAGCCGCACAATTGCCGCCAGCAAGATGAATTTCACCAGCGTTTCACTGAAAGGATAGATCGCTGGCTACGGAAGCTGCATCTTGGCACGCCCAGATTGCAAGGCTATCATGCAATCCAGTCTGGGGCATTTTGACGGGGAACGTTACGAGCTCGGCGAATTTATCGTGATGTCTAATCACGTGCACGCCATTGTCGCAACCATCGGTGAACATCAATTGAGCAGCACATAAGTTCAACCGCAAGCTTATTTCGTCGGAGCGCATCTGGCGCCCTGAAAGCTTCGATCACATCGTTCGGAGCGCAGAGCACTTAGCAAAATTTGAGGCTTACATTCGTAACAACGCAAAGCATCTGGCTTCGCCTCCGAAGTAAGTAAGGCGTCTCGCCTTACTCCCGAACTTCTTCCAGCTTCAGTCAGATGTATAATAAGGCGGGACGCCTTACTTAGTTGCCTAAATGGCGTCCTGATGAAGTAAGCTAACCGCTGACCAAGTTTCTTCAGCGTCGAAGCCCTGGAACGCTTTGTCCGGCGGGAACCGTTGCGCCGGGTCCATGAATGCGTCTTCGGTGTCCTGGCGTTCGAGAGCGAGCCGGTCGACCCGCGCTTGTAAGGACGATTGGGCGACTGCTCTATCGCCAATGAACTCCGAATAATGACGAGAGAAGACTACCGCGAGATCAGGCGCTTGATCGAAGAGGGTAATAAGTTAATGGGAAAATAAAAACTCTTCTGCAGCCGAAACATTGCCGCGCCCCTATTGATTATCGATTCTCCGCAAAGAATCCGATGTGGGCTGCCAACATCTCCCTGACACCGCCTTCATCGGGGTTGTATATTTCTGCCAACGAATACTCGCGGCGTTGCCGTGATTGCCCATAGCGCAGACCCCGCTGCCGGCGTCGACCATCGCCTTCACAATCTCGAGTGTTTCTCCGATTGCGGGTCCTCGATCGATCAAGTCACCGACGAAAACTGCTGTGCGATCAGCTAACCCATATACACCACCAACTTTCTCGTACCCGAAAGCACGCAACAACCGCTCCAGTTTAGCAGCCTGACCGTGCACGTCGCCTATCGTATCAAAATGCTCCATGATCCGCGAGCGCGGTTAAACCGCTAGCCTAATAATTATAATTAGTCTAGCGTTCGGAATGAAAGTGGCAAAGGTGTGGACGCTGCGCTGATCCGCGACGTGGGTTTCGATCCGATGACGCTGGCCCTGCGGATCGCCCGATATATCGAGCCTTTCTTGCTGCTGGTCGCCCAGCTCGCGTACCAGGGAAAAAGGCAAGGCCGGAACTGGCTTGGGTTCGAGGGGTTTAGGAAATAGTATGACCAAATGAAAAGGCCTTAAGTGACGGAATTCAAAATATGGACATCAAACGAAGTGGCTCACAGCCTTCCAACAAAGGACCGGCCGATTGGTTTACCGGCGCGGTGCGCATCGATCCCTTGTTCCAAGCAAACACTCCGGCCCGCGCGGCCGGTGCCAGTGTCACATTCGAGCCCGGCGCTCGAACCGCATGGCACACCCACCCTCTGGGTCAGACGCTGATTGTCACGGCTGGCTGCGGGTGGGTGCAGCGCGAAGGCGATCCGATTGAAGAGATCCATCCCGGAGATGTGGTCTGGTTCCCCCCGGACGAAAAACACTGGCATGGTGCTACGCCAACCACAGCCATGACGCACATCGCCATTCAGGAGAATCTCAACGGTAAGGTCGTCGAATGGATGGAAAAGGTCACCGACGATCAATATCGCAAGTGAATGAAACCTCTAATTAGGTTGCGCCGTGCTCTCGCGAATCACGAGCTCTGGACGCAAGAGCTGAATCATTGGCTCAAAGGGTTGCCGTTTGATCATACTCAAAAGTACTTCCACACACCGTTCGCCTTGCCGAGCGAAATCATGGTGAATAGTGGTCAGGGGCGGTTCGAAAAATGGTGACTCTGGAAGGTCATCGTAGCCGACAACAGAAATGTCTTCGGGCACCCGGATACCCTTGGCGTGCAAGGCCCGAAGAACGCCCAATGCCATATGGTCGTTAGCCGTTACGATCGCGGTGAACCGTCGCGGCCCGCGTTCCAGCAGTTGAGCTGCGGCTGCGAACCCGCTCGCTGCGCTCCAATCGCCTTCGACGCAAGGGCCGAGCGCCAAGCCTGCGTGTTTGAGGGCCTTTGCCCAACCCTTTCGGCGTTCTTTGGATGCAGACCAACGCGATGGTCCGGTGATACAGGCGATCTGCTTGTGGCCCAAATCGAGCAAATGCTGGATGGCAAGGCGCGTCCCGTATTGCTGATCCACAATCACAGTAGGTACATCTGGGGTGTTAGTGTCGAGGGCCACAAAAGGCACTCCACGGCAAAGATCGCGAATCTCATCCATTCCCCCCTCCACGCGAACTCCGAGCACTAATCCATCCACTTGATGTTCGAATAAGTCGTCAATAGCGCCCGTTACCTGGACTTTACTCGCACTCTCTACACCGGCAAACATGAGATTGTAGCCCTGTCGTTTAGCCGTTTCTTCGACGCTCAACATAACTTGTGCGGGACCATAGTAGGTGATGTGGCTTCCCACCATCCCTATCACTCTTGAGCTCCGGGTCGCCAGGCGTCGCGCCGCTTGATTAGGCCGGTAACCCAGTTCGGCGATCGCTTTCAAGACTCGAGCTCGGGTTTTCTCGGCGACCAGCGGACTTTCGTTAACGACACGGGAAACGGTCTGATACGAAACGCCGCTAAGTGCGCCGACATCGTTGAGCGTCGCGCTACGTGGCTGAAAGTACTTATCCATTAAAATACCCTTGTCACTTAACAACGGCTGGAGCTTGGGTTCACTAAAAAAATGTGAGCCCTCACAAAAGAATACTTGCTATGTTCGCATTTTCGTATTGGATTGTGAACGCCCACAATGGTGTGGGTTTTTTCCTCCCTTTATGAGACACTTCATCGTACCCCGTTCGTTTTCCCGTTTCGGTTCTTTTCACCACGTCAGCGTTGCCTTGCTGGCCGGTGCGTTGGTTGGGTCGCCGGTTTTATCAGCAAGCGCCCAAGAAAACTTCAAGCAGCCCGACTACAGCAAGTTCCCAGCCGAAAGCGGGCCGACCACCTTGGAGGTCTGGTCTTGGGTGGGCGGGCTAGACAAGGCCGCCAAGCTCTTTGAGCAGGCCTATCCCGACATCAAAGTGCACGTCAACAACGTCGGTGGTGGGCCAGCAGAATATCAGAAGCTGCAAACTGCGCTCAAAGCCGGCTCCGGCGGACCGGACGTCGCCCAGATCGAATACATGTTTTTGCCGTCCTTTATAGTGACCGACGGGTTGGCTGACCTCTCCAAATACGGTGCCAATGGACTGAAAGATTACTTTGTCCCGTGGACCTGGGGGCAGGTTTCTCCCGACGGCAAAGCCGTCTACGGCATCCCGCAGGACACCGGGCCCATGGCTTTGCTTTACAACAAAAAGATTTTCGATCAGTACGGCCTCACGGTGCCCGCGACTTGGGACGAGTTCACCCAGCAGGCCGAAAAGCTGGCCCAAGCCAGTGCCGGCAAGGTCAAGCTATGCAACTTCTTTCCAACACACGCCCCCTGGTTCATCAGCATGGCCTGGGCCAATGGTGCCGAACTGTTCAAGACGCAAGGAGACTCTTGGGTACAATCACTCAACCAGCCTGCATGTGAAAAGGTGCTCACCTACTGGGACGGTTTGATAAAGAAAAAGCTCGTGTCGACGATACCGGGCTTCACCGCGGAATTCTACAGCGCAATCGGCTCGGGCCAGATCGCCAGCTCGATTGAGGCGGCATGGGGTCCGGGAGTGCTGGCCGCATCCCTGAATGACAAAACCTCTGGCGAATGGCAAGTCGCTCCACTGCCGCAGTGGGCAAAGGATCAGCCGTTCCACAGTGGTAACTGGGGCGGTAGTTGCAACGTCGTGCCAAAGCAGTCAAAGCACTTGAAAGCCGCCGTCCTTTTTTCCGTTTGGTTAAACACCGCCAAAGGACCCGTCATGAGCAACTGGAACAGCTACGGGATCTTTCCCGCAGCAGTTGCCGGTCTTGCTTCGCCCGACCTTAACCAACCCGACAAAAATCCGAGCAAGTTTTGCGGAGGACAAAACGTCGCCGACGTTTACTCCGCGGCCTCGAAGGCGGTTAACGCCGATTTTGCTTGGAGCCCCTGGTTCGCCTTTGTGAACGACAACTACAACAAGCAGATTGAGGCGTTACTTGGCGGCAAGGCCACTCCCAAACAAGCCCTCGACGCTTGGCAGAGCGAGTCCCTGAAGAACGCCAAAGGCGATGGCTACGAAGTCATAGCCAAATAAGCCCAGCATAAAAACGATTGAAAAGGATTACCCGGCCATGCGCCAGTACCGCAAAACCGCTTTGTTGTTCCTCGCGCCTTTTCTGACGGTGTTTGTCGCCTTCTACCTGACGCCGGTCTTCTACGCCATTTACCTGAGCCTTTTCATCCGTAAACGGGTCGGCATCGGGCCGGCCAAGGAAGTGTTTGGGGGCTTGGCGAACTACTTCCGGGCTGTCCAAGACGGAGACTTCCTTAACGGCCTCAAAAACATGTTTGTTTTTGGGGTCGTACAGGTTCCCGTTATGCTCGGATTGGCGATCATACTGGCGCTGCTGCTGGCCGAGTCGCGTGGCATCTTCATGAAGATTTGCCGCACCGCTTTCTTCATGCCGTACGGTATCCCCTCAGCGATCGGCGCATTGATCTGGGGTTACCTGTATTCGCCAAACCTCTCACCCTTTAATCAAGTCTTGGGCGCGCTCCATGCGGGCGCGATCGATTTCCTGTCACCGGGAGTGGTGCTTTATTCGATCGCCAATATCGTGACTTGGACCTGGACGGGTTACAACATGATCACGCTGTTTGCGGCCTTGCAGAACATCCCCACAGAACTCTACGAAGCTGCGAAAGTTGATGGCGCCACTGCGTGGGACATTGTGCGTTCCATTAAGATCCCGTTGCTGATGCCTACGCTGAAGCTGTTGTTCATTTTCTCAGTCATCGGAACCTCTCAACTCTTTACCGAAGCCTTTGTGCTGCGCCCGCTTGGCTACGTAGCCGACAATATCACCCCCAATCTTTACCTCTACCTGACTGCCGCCCGTGACGCCAATTACTCGTACGCAGGAGCCTTAGCCATCCTGTTGGCACTTCTCATCTTTGTGATCAGCGGCCCGTTCTTACGGCGGATCAGTTCAAAGTAGTAACTTCACAACCCTTATGGCCATCAAACAACCGTCTGCCCCAGCTGAACCCGGCGACGCGACTGTGCCGGCCGGCCCCCCAGGGAACGTCATTGCGCCACCGCCAGCTGTCTCTCAAGTAGATGCCGACAGTCCCCCCGTCCCGGGGGTATTGCGCAACATAGTGCTCGGAGCGTTTCTGCTCTATTGCCTGTTACCCGCCAGTTGGATCATTGCGGCGATGACTAAGGACAACGGTCAGATTTTCTCGACCTTCGGTTTATGGTTCGCCGCTCCCATGCATTTTTTCGAGAACCTCTCCGGCCTGTTTACTTATCAGAATGGGATTTTCCTGCGCTGGTTTGGCAACTCGCTGGTTTACGCCGGCTCAATCACGCTGGGGAGCACACTAATTTGCGCTATGGGCGGCTACGCCTTTTCCAAGTACGATTTTCCCTACAAGCAGCTTTTATTTAACTTCATCCTGGGTACGATCATGGTGCCTTCGACTGCGTTAGTATTGCCATTGTTTCTACTGCTGAACAAGGTTGGTCTGGTTAATACAATGTGGGGTGTAATCCTGCCAAGCCTGGTTAACCCTTTCGGTCTTTACCTGATGAAGACATTCTGGGATTCGGGTTTTCCCAGTGAACTAATCGAAGCTTCACGCCTGGAAGGGGCGAGCGAATGGCAGATTTTCTGGCGCATCGGCATGCCGCTGATGCAGACCGGTTTGGTGACGGTTGCCCTGCTTTGTTTTGTGGGGGCGTGGAACAACTTCTTCCTGCCGTTGATCGTCTTGAGCCAGGACAGCCTCTATCCACTGACGTTAGGGCTTAACGTCTGGAACAGCGTGAGCTCCGCGGCGGGTGGTAGACCGGTTTATAACCTCATCGCTTTGGGCTCACTGATCAGCGTGCTGCCTCTCCTGATCGCCTTCGTCGTTTTGGGCAAATATTGGCGGGGCGGTTTAACGGCGGGCGCTACCAAAGGCTAAGCCCGACGATCAAAGGCCATTCCGAAGCCAGTAAGATAGGTCTTCGCCGGTAACGGCCCAACCCGCCCGGCGTAAAAGTCGCAAAGTTTAACCATGAACAAGAGCTATTCCTACGATTCGTTTCTCTACGGGGTCGTTTACTACCCAGAACAATGGCCCGAACCCCGGTGGGAGTCCGACCTTGCGCGCATCGCCGACACGGGCATGAACGTAGTCCGAATGGGGGAAGGGGCTTGGAGCGTCTGGGAACCCGAAGAAGGCCGCTATGACTTTGCCTTGTTCGACCGTGCGCTTGAGCTTTGCCAGAAAAACGGGCTCAAAGCGATCATGGGGACGCCTACCTACACGCCGCCGGCCTGGCTAACCGAACATTACCCGGAAGTGTCGCGCGTGAGCTTTCAAGGAGCGCGCCTGACGCATGGTTCCCGACGCCATTACAACTATACATCACCGGTTTATCGCCAAAAATCACAGGCCATTACCGAGGTGCTGGCCGAACATTACAAGAATCATCCGGCAGTAATCGGCTGGCAGATTGACAACGAACTTAACTGCCATCTGGATGTTAGTTTTGCGCCGAGTGACCACGATGCTTTCCGCGCCTGGTGCCAGGAGCGCTACGGAACACTCGACGCCCTGAACCAGGCTTGGGGCACGTCGTTTTGGTCCCAGACCTATACCGCCTGGGACCAAGTCTGGCTGCCTCGACCAACCGTGACCTATCAAAATCCGAGCCTATTGTTGGACTTCTACCGGTTCACCTCCGACATGACGATTCTGTTTGGAGCGACACAACGTCAGATCATCAAGCGGATTGCGCCGCATCAGTTCGTCACCCACAACGCCTTTCAAACCATGACAAGTGTGGATTTGTCTAAGTTCGTAAAGGAGGCCGTAGACTTTGTCTCATACGATTCCTATCCGGAATTCAAGGTATGCGACTTCACGCTGCCAGCGGGTTTTCGCGACCGTTCTGAGTCCAAGTTCCTGTCTAGAATGCGCGGGGTTTCTCCCAAGTTCATGGTGCTGGAACAGCAGTCGGGCCCAAGCGGCCAAATCGGGGGCGTCCTGAACGGTAACCCCGATTACCTCCACCCCACACCCAAACCCGGACAGATGCGGCTCTGGTGCTGGAACTCCATCGCCAACGGGGCGGACGGCCTTCTCTTTTTCCGCTGGCGTTCGTTGCCCTACGGTTCGGAAGCCCATTGGAATGGCCTCCTGTACCACGATGAGCGCAATTTGTGGAGGTTGGAGGAAGCCAAACGGCTCGGGGAGGAAATCAAACGCCTGTCAGGTTCGTTGACCGGCACCCACTGCGTTTCGACCGCAGCGATTTTATACAACTTCGACAACGAATCGCATGCTCGTATCGAGCGGGTCACTGGCAAACACCGCGAAAGCAATGAGCTCAGCGTGTTCCAGGCCTTGTCCGAGCGACATTTCTCGGTCGACATGCGGCCATTGTCGACCATTGATGAGCCCGATGACTTGGCCCATTACCAAATCGTTTTCTTTCCGCATGCGCACGTGCTTACGGCCGCAGACTTACGGGATTTGCAGGTCTACGTGGAAGGAGGTGGTACGCTGGTCTTTGGTTGCTGGAGCGGTTATCGGGACCGCAACCATTGGTGTTACGACGTGGCCGGGAAAGCCTTTTACGAAAGCTTGGTTGGGGCGCGGGTGGCCGACTTCACGGTGGTGGCACCGGGAGAAAGCAGCAATATTCGCTTCGGCCATTCAGATCGTTTATTTGAAGCGCCAGTTTTTAACGAAGTGCTCGAAGGCACGCGGAACGACGTCCGCGTCCTCGCATCCTATGCGTCGGACTATTATGCGGGTCGACCCGCTGTGACTCTGCACCAAAAAGGTCGGGGCCGAGTCATCCATTTTGGCAGCTTTTTCACGCCCCAGAACGTTACCGCGTTGCTAGACGTCCTGGAACTTCAAGACCCGCTCGCGGCCTGGGCTGAAATTCCTCCCGAGGTTCAGACCATGATACGGTCCAATGAGACTGAGCAGTTCTGCTTTCTTTTGAATTTTACCTCTAAAGTTCAGCCGGTAACATTTAAAGAGCCACCCTTTGACCTCTTAGAAGAGCAAAAACTAGGGAATCGCACGGAAATCCTGCCCTACGGTGTTCGCCTTGTCCGGTACAAGCGGTAACGGGAAAAACGTGCAGCAACTCTAAACAACCTAAGCACGAATGCCATGAGCGATGAAGGTTCCGTAGAAATCAACAATTTGGTGCTGCAACCTTCACCGGAACTTATTCGCATTGGCTCCCTAAAAAGTTGGATGGCGCCAGAGTGCGTATCGATCAATCGCCTCCCGATGCGGGCGACCATTTATCCATTTCCGTCGGCGCAAACCGCGCGGAGTGTCGATAGGGAAAAGACTCCCTGGTTTCAATTGCTGAACGGCCAATGGCAATTCAAGGCGGTTGAAAGGCCCGAAAGTGTCGCCCTGAGTGACACGGCCGTGGATTGCGACCGCTCGAACTGGGATAGCGTGGAAGTCCCTGGAAACTGGACCCTCCAAGGGTACGGCGCTCCGCAATACACGAACGTGCAGATGCCCTTTCCCGACGAACCGCCTTTCGTTCCCGAAGAAAATCTCACTGGGATCTATGCCAAGGAGTTTTCAGTGCCGACTGACTGGGAAGGACGCCGCGTTGTGATCCATCTGGGCGGAGCGGAAAGCGTACTTTATCTCTATGTGAACGGCGATGCGATCGGCTTGAGCAAAGACTCTCGCCTCCCGTCTGAATTCGACATTTCAAAGTCTGTGAAGTTCGGACAGAAAAATCTCGTGATCGCGATCGTAGTGAAGTGGTCGGACGCCTCTTTTATCGAAGACCAGGATCAATGGTGGATGGGGGGACTGCATCGTGAGGTTTATATTTATTCCACAGGCCCGGTGCACATTGCCGACCTGTTTGCAGTCGGTAATCTTGCAAACAACTACACAGACGGACGCCTCCAGGTTAAGGTCAAAGTAGGCTTCCCACGCCAGCCCGAGGAAGATTGGCTGGTGGAAGCGCAATTGTTCGATCCAAAAGGAAAGGCCATTTTCAAAAGTTCGCTTCGATCGGCTGTTCCCGCTGGGAAGCCTTCCAACTGGCCGCGCCTGCAGGTGGAGTTCGACGAACCGATCAAAAATCCGCTGCTCTGGTCTGCCGAGCTACCGAATCTTTACACCGTGGTGGTGACCCTCAAAAATCCGCGGGGGCAGGGGATCGAAGCTACCGCCACGCGAGTTGGATTTCGATCCGTCGAAGTCAAAGACCGGCTGCTTCTGGTCAATGGCAAGCGAGTGCTGATCAAGGGCGTCGACCGGCACGATCATCACGACACGAAAGGTAAAGCTCTGGATCGCGAGACCATGAGGCTGGATGCAGTGACGATGAAGCGCTTCAACTTCAACGCGGTCCGCGCTTCGCATTACCCGAACGATCCATACTGGCTCGACCTGTGCGACGAGCTCGGTTTATATGTGATCGACGAAGCGAACCTGGAGTCTCACGCCTACTATCAGCAAGTCGGGAGGGACCGCCGGTACGCTTCCGCTTTTCTTGATCGAGCGCTGCGGATGGTCGAACGCGACAAGAATCATCCTTCTGTCATCCTCTGGTCGCTGGGAAATGAGACCGGTCACAGTCCAAACCATGATGCTATGGCCGGCTGGATTCGCGGGTACGACCCGAGTCGTGCGCTTCATTTCGAGCCGGGCATCTGGGTTCAAAATGTGGAAAAGCAGCCGACTAAGAAGATCTACGATTTGGGTTACGGCGTGACGGATATTGTTTGCCCGATGTATCCCCCCATCGACAGTCTTATTGAATGGGCTACAGATCAGCGGCATCCGGACCGCCATCGTCCGCTCATCATGTGCGAATTCTCGCACGCCATGGGAAACAGCAACGGATCGTTGGCAGATTACTGGGATGCGTTCGAGAAGTATCCCGGCCTGCAAGGCGGTTTCATCTGGGAATGGATCGACCATGGGATAAAGCAAAAGACACCAGAGGGCCAGGAATATTGGGCTTATGGCGGCGACTTCGGTGATAAGCCGAACGACCTGAATTTCGTCTGCGACGGTCTGGTCTGGCCCGACCGCACGCCGCACCCTGGGATTTACGAATTCAAATATCTCGCCCAGCCGGTCAAAGTGTTAGGTTTCGACTGCCGAAGCGGAACCCTGGAAATCAAAAACCAACAGAACTTTGCGACGCTCGGGTGGATCCGCGGCGAATGGGAATTCAAAGTGAACGGCATCAGGGTGGCGAAAGGCAAACTTCCCGTTTTAAATACGGCGCCGCAGAAAGAGGAGAAGATCAGACTCAAGGCGCCAGCCATCACAGTGCAAGCTGGACAAGAAGCATTCTTGAATGTCCGTTTCTACGCGGCAACCGCCACCGCATGGTGCAAATCCGGCCATGAGGTTGGGTGGTATCAAATCTCGATCCCCGCGAAGAAAGCAAAAGTTGCGCGGCCCAAGGCGGCCAGACAAGTGGGCGACCCGCTTACACTAGAAGAAAGCAACGGTATCTTTAGGGTTGGGAATGATTTTTTCCAGCTAGACGCTTCCGGCGCAACCGGCCTGATAGAAGCTTTGCGTTGGCAAGAGCAGGACTTGCTGGTTTCTGGCCCGCAGTTACAGATTTGGCGCGGCCCGACGGACAACGACGGAATCAAAGGCTGGACCCACGAGACATGGCGTCCTCTGAGCAAGTGGCGTGCACAGGGCCTGGATAAGCTGGCCGTAAAAACCGTGTCGGCCAAAGCGAGACGCAACAAAGATGGGAGCATTACGCTCTTGTTCGAGCACCTGGCCGCTTGTGCTGCGTCAGACAGGGCCATACGGCACCAGCATAGCTACACGATCTCGCCAGATGGCAGCATTCAGGCCGATAACACTTTCACCGTAGACAAAATCATCCCTGATCTTCCGCGTCTGGGCGTTGTTCTTATCCTCAAGCCCGGGTTCGAGAAGCTAAGTTGGTTCGGACGCGGCCCGTTCGAAAACTACAGCGACCGGAAACGGGCCGCACTGGTCGACCTGTATGAAAGTACGGTCACAGACCAATATGTCCCCTACATCATGCCGCAAGAACATGGAAACCACACCGACGTGCGCTGGCTCTCGCTGAGCAGCGAGAGCGCCAAGCTTTTAGTGAAAGCGGCGGGAGCTATGGAGTTTTCGGCCAGTCACTACACAGCACAGGACCTCGACTCCGCGTACCATACGTATGACCTTCACCCGCGAGCGGAAGTCATTCTTAACCTCGATTACCGTCAGCGCGGTCTCGGAACGGAAAGCTGTGGTCCTGGCCCTCTAGAGCAATACAAGATTAAACCGGGCCGGTATGCGTGGAGCTACACCTTGCAGCCGGTCAGAATCTGATCCATTTGTTCCGATAGACAGTGCTTGTCGCGGCGTGCGAGAGTCTTTGTGATCGGTCTAGTGACGGCATCCCGCAGCGCTACCTTCCTCCTTGCTGTCAGTAAGCAAGTGCATCGCGTAGCGAGCGCGCGACATCGAGACGTAAAACTGTGCTTTGTTCGCCTGGCTAAACGCCCGAACCGGCACGCTGGCAATGACCTGGTCTACTGTCTTCGCCTGGTCGCGTAACTGGTGACAGCTGTTCGCTAATCGATATGCGGAGAGGCGCCGCAGCAGCTCGCGCAGGTTCATACTGACAGGGTCTCTTCTTCAAACATTCTGGCCTAGGTGGACCACCGGCAGCGACAAAAATGGGAATATCAGTTTCGCCCTGGAGATCTGTTGAACATGAAAGAGCATCTGTTTGCCTCCGGAGTCTGGTTGCCGAATCCGCCTGCGGTCTGGATGAGCTCCGGTAGCGAGACTCATCCTGTCGGAGGAGCATTTCGATGGGTGGTTATCCGGGTTTCGGGCGGTGGGTGATGGCCGAGTCGGCGTGGAATTGGCCATGCTCTAGCCGCTTTGTTTCTATAATTTATAGGACCTTAAGGACTAAACGGATAGTCTGGCAATCGTCGCGCGGAGGTCTGTTATTTTCCTTCCTCTTTTTCGCAGCAGCAGCTAACGCTAAAAAAGGCTCACCGAAGCATCCGGCTACCGTGAAAGCCACAAAATGAAAGACAAGAACGACAGAATTCTCAAGTGCGCCACGCATTTTCTCGGCGGATGGCAGCCGCAATGGCTTTGTTGCCAATCCTGGTTCCTGCATGCCGAATGTTCGATCTCAAAGTCTTCGACCACCTTCCCTTGGGGGGAACACATAGCCACTGCCTCTAGTGCACCGTCTCGCATATAATGGTGATGGCGTTGCGTTCAAAATGGGCCGTCGGCAAGGCGCAAGGAGGGCGCATATCTGAATCGATACGTAACCGACGAGCAACGCGGCCGCCGGCCCATTTTCAACGCAACCCTCCGGGCCGCGGCCAGTTGGCTGTTTTTCCGCGTTGCTCGCTCGACCCGTATGACTCAGATATGGGCGCTTCGCTCGCGCCTTGAAAAACAGCCAACTGACCTGCGGCGACATCACCATTATAATGCGAGACGGTGCACTAGATTCAATTCGACAGTTCAGAGGCAGAAAAAGAGCATACACAATGAACTCCAAAAGTAACTGGGCACAAATTGGGCCGGTGCTAGCGGTGGGTGCTGTTTGCCCAGTTTTCGCCTTGGGCAGGGTGGTCCGGAAGTTGAAACTTATGCTATGTCCATCGCTGGTGTTGGCGGCACTTTTAGTCGGGCTTTGGCAGGCGAGCCTGGCGCAAGACTACGACTTAGCAGGGCCGGATTTGGCACCTCCCGCCACTCTGGTCAACGGCGGGGTAACGCTTTTTCAGAACGTCTGCATCTTCGACGGTAAGAGTGCCGCGCTATCGACCCCCTCCAATGTGCTGGTCAGAGGCAACATCATTGAGCGCATATCTGCCAGCCCGATCATCGTCGACACCAATAAGAACGTCCGCGTCATAGCGGCAGACGGGCGGGTGCTGATGCCAGGCCTCATTGACGCGCATTGGCATGCTTTTATGGCGGCGACATCCCAGTTGCTCATGATGACCGCCGACCCTTCCTACCTTCACCTGTTGGCAGCGCGACAGGCTAAATCGACGCTAATGAGAGGTTTCACCACCGTTCGCGACCTTGGAGGTCCCGTGTTCGGGCTCAAGCGCGCCATTGATGAAGGCGTCATAATTGGTCCGCGCATTTATCCCTCGGGCGCTTTCATCTCACAAACCTCAGGCCATGGAGACTTTCGCTTCCGCTTTGAACTTCCGCGTACGCTGGGCGGTCCGCTGAGCCACTCCGAGGTCGAGGGCGTCGCAGCGATTGCCGACAGTCCGGATGAGGTCCGGTTGCGAGCGAGAGAACAGTTGAGACAGGGCGCCAGTCAGATCAAGCTTATGGCAGGTGGCGGGGTCGCCTCACCTTACAATCCGATCGAATCGACCCAATACACTGAACCGGAGATTCGCGCCGCGGTAGAGGCGGCCGAGAATTGGGGCACATATGTCACCGTACACGCGTATACGCCGCGTGCGATCCGACAAGCGGTCGCCGCCGGGGTCAAATGCATCGAACATGGCCAGTTGATAGATGAGCCAACCGCCCAGTTGCTGGCGGATAAAGGCATCTGGTGGAGCCTTCAACCCTTTTTGGATCTTGAAGAAGAATCGCTCACCGTGAACCTGAATCCGGTGTCTCAAAAGAAGGCGCGGGAGGTGTTCGCCGGGACGGACAACGCCTACAAACTAGCGAAGAAGTACAAAATCAAGACGGCCTTTGGTACCGACCTTCTGTTCGACGCGAGGGCTGCCAGCAGGCAGGGAGCGCAGCTTGCCAAGATGGTCCGCTGGTACACCCCGGCCGAAGCGCTCAAGATGGCCACGGCAGACAATGGCGAGTTGATGGCTCTTTCCGGGTTTATCAATCCCTATCCAGGCAAGCTTGGTGTCGTGGAAGAAGGCGCACTCGCAGATCTGCTGCTGGTCGACGGCAATCCGTTGGAAAATATCAAGCTCGTCGCAGACCCCGACAAAAACTTCCTGGTCATTATGAAGGATGGCGCAATCTACAAAGATACGCTGCCCAAGTGAAGTTTCCACGAGGGCCGTGTAAATGCCCAGTTCAGTCGAGCGACGAACAAGATAGAGGGCGTTTCCGCAAAGGTTACGGATCTCACTCGGGCTTATTCAATCACGAATTCTAACTTAAGCTTGTTGAACGCCGTATGCCACCAGACGAGCGGAGAGTGGTCGAGCAACATCGCAAAGAGTGAGATTAATCCAAAAGCCGGCGAACGAAAGACTATTGATGCCTTTGAAGTGTTTGCGGAGGCACGTCGTATAGCAGAGCGATGAGGCTGCGTTTCGATGAAGACGCACGGCGAGAGTATCTTGATGCGATGGTATTTTATTCCGGAAGCGGTGAGAAGATTGGAGTGAAGTTTGCGGATGCTGTCGAATTGGCGATCGCAAAGATTGGTTCTGAGCCGCATCGATTTCGGGAGATTGCAGCGGGCGTTCGACACTGTCGGGTGACAAGATTCCCTTACTCGATTCTTTACAACGTAGCCGAGAACGGTAAATAGTGCAGTCTTGAGCCAGGACGGCCGGCGAGTGCTCATTTCAGGGGGACCCGACCGCGCGGCTCTGGGAGGCCGAGAGCGGCAAGCTCATGGCCACTTTCGATTCTTCGGTCTTCAGGATCATGGCCGTGCGTCGTAGAGCACCGACAACCCCGGCAGCGATGCGTGACCATGCGCTCCATCCTCACCTTACCAAGCGATCAAACGGCCCCTTGCTATTCACTATTCAGCGCCAGCACGTTTTCTAGTCGGATGGCCACTCCACTATACCGTTGCATCCACGCTGGGGGCGCATTCTCGTGCTGAGTTGTTAATTATCGTCGTAGTTCGAGCTCGGCCTCGAAATAATAGCGAATCGGCCGAATACCGCCGGCCGTCTCGGTTACATCAAGCCTTTGGCCGAGTCACGATGCCACGGACGATCCCGGGAACAATCTTCTGAAGATGCCCATCGAAAGCCACTAGTGCATTAAGTCCGTGACTCATATAGCATCTGGAACGATTGAAAGAGGGTCAAGACGCAGGCAAGATCGTCGCAGGCGATCCCGATCGTTTGGCCCTCACCCTTGGTGCGGCACTCCACGGACTGGTTGCTATGTCAATCGAGGGGAAAATCAAAGGCTCTCCACTCAAGGCCATCGTACCCGAAACTGTCCAGCAACTGCTTAAGGGGTTGAGCACAAACAAAACGTGATATCCCTCGTTGCCATGGTACGCGGCGAACTGCCTGTCGATCGCAGTTAAATCGTAGACCGGAAATGGATACTCTCCCTCGGAGTCTACGATTCAATTGCAAAGCAGATTGCAGCTAAATCGTAGACTCTTGCACTTAAATTGTAGCTTAAAGACAGTGACTCTTTGTGATCTTTGCGATCTTCTGTTCAAAAATGACTTTTGCTTTTTTTCTGTCTTAGTGCCGGGGAAACGAAGAAAAATCATTTACACAGAAGATCACAAAGGTCACAAAGACAATCCTTTCGATAGAAACGGCCTACGCCTGGAGCCACATCTAAGCCCCCGATCGGTGCCAAAGGCCCAGTAAATCCCGAAACAGGAAGCTATGCGGATGAGCATGGAAGAGTTCGGCGATCTGTTTTTCGTAGCGCGCGATGTAAGGCAAAAGGCTTTTGAGCTGCTGAGACATCGCGCTAAACACATACACGTTGGCCGATATTCTAATCGTGGCTCCGTACAACGCACAGGTCGCCGCCGTACGGCGGACACTTCCGCGCGGCGCCAGGGTAGGTACGATCGACAAATTCCAGGGAGTCTGGCCGACGGTAGTTCCTTCGAACAGATCCTCGAGGATTATCCGTCTCTGACCGAGGATCAGCTGCGCGCAGTCGTGGCTTTCGCGGCAGCGTCCGCAAAAGAAGATCTTCCGACACAGGTTCTGCCAGCGGCTAGTTGAAAATCAAGCTGGACGAAAATATTCCCGTTTCTGTGGCGCGGGTTCTCGCGTCGCACGGGCACGACGTGCGTACAGTCAAAGACGAAGGCTTAGTTGGGAAAAAGGACCAAGAGATTTGGATTCGTTGCCAGGACGAGAATCGTTTGCTCATCACGCAGGATTTGGATTTCTCTGACTTGCGGAAGTTCCAGCCGGGAACCCACGCTGGCATGATGCTGGTGCGCTTGCAGCATCCTGGGCGTGTGTGGAGTTGCTGAATTTACTGGCCTCGGTTTTCGAAACCTACGACGTGGAGAGTTGGAAAGGATGCTTTATGATCGTGTCAGACACTAAGATCCGAGTCCGGCGTAGTTGAGAGACCACGTCGGCCGGTCGCCGGAATGGCCGTTTCTCCGACGCATTCCGGTGCCACCAACGACTCACCGTATTCGGAGATTTTAGGGAAATCGTAAGCGAAAACACGAAAACTAACCCCCAAGCCAACTCCCGGCGGCCACGATGATGTCGTCTTCCTCTCATTTCGGACTTACCATCGCGGATCTTTGCAGTTGTTAGCCTCGTCGAAAGACGGGTCAACGATTTCTTTCCCTAGATCTTCTTTCCAGCTCGCTTTGGACGAGCTCTGAAGTTTTCGTTTCTTTTATCGAAATAGCGGTCGATCGCCAGCATGCATTTCTTCGGCCGACTGGTAATCGCTATTCTCCAGTTTGGACATCTCGAACGCTTCCTAACAGCGCCAGTTTGAGATATAGCCTTTCAGGCCCTGCAGTTTGGACATTTCGAGACGGCTAAGCCGGGTGAGATCTTAGATTTTTCGCCAGGCAAAAGTTTTTTATTTTTTTGCTGGCCTCGAAATTTCGTTCGGTGTAGTGACGTCCGGAAATGGAGTCATTATATGTTCAGAGCCGTACTTTAGAAGCAAATGATCTGGAATGGATCCGCCAACTCATTGACGCTCATCCTGGCTGGAACCGGACCAAGCTCTCTGTGCACATTGCACAACGGTGGCAGTGGCGAAATCACGTAGGACAGCTCAAGGATATGGCCTGCCGCTCGATGCTCCTGAAACTGGAGCAAAAAGGCCTGATCTGCTTGCCGGCCCGTCAGAAGTCCGCCAATAACGGCTGCCCTTTTCGCCCAGTGGCTCCCATCGCCCAGCCGCTGGTTGAGCCGATCCAAAGCCAGCTCAGGATGTTGGAACCGCTCAGCATCCTACCGACGCAGAGCCCCGAAGAGTTAGCTCTCTTTGACTGGCTTTTGTGGCGTTATCATTATCTGCCTTACAGCGGAGCATCTGGTGAGAACATTAAATATTTGGCTTTTGATTGTCACGCTCGTCCCTTGGCTTGCCTGCTTTATGGGGCCGCGGCGTGGAAGCTGGCAGTTCGTGACCAGCTCATCGGCTGGAGTAGAGCACAGCGCGAAGCCAACCTGTGCTACCTAGCAAACAACCAGCGTTTTTTGATCCTACCTTGGGTGCGAGTCAAAAATCTGGCTTCTTATTTGTTAAGCGCTTCGCTGTCGATGCTCTCCGCAAATTGGCAGCTCAAGTACGGTCATCCAATTTACTTGGCCGAGACCTTTGTTGAGTGCGAGCGCTTCCGGGGGACCTGCTATCGAGCGGCCAACTGGAGCTGGCTGGGCCAAACTCAGGGCCGTGGTCGTAACGATCGCTCCCGACTTTCCCGTGTGCCGATAAAAGACATTTATGTGCGGGCGCTCTGCAAGGACTTTCGGCAGCGTCTAACCCAGAGCGGCCAACGATGCTCTTAGAGAACTTCTTGCTCCATTTACTTGAAGGCTGGGCGCCCGCCTTCCGCCAAAAACGTACCTGTGAGCGGGCCATCGCACTAGCCCTCGGCTTGCTCTGCGGCTTAGGACGTCGCACTGTCACGCGGGCCATCGGTTTTAACAATCGCCAACATCTGGACTGGAGCGCTGATTACAAGCTCTTCAACCGCAGTCGATGGGAGCCAGACGCTCTTTTTGACCCTGTCATGCAGACCGCCGTCGGCAAATACTGCTCAGAACAGATTGTGGTCGCCTTCGACGACACCGGGCTCAAGCGCTCAGGCAAAAAAATTAAGAGCGCCCGCTGGCTGCGTGATCCGCTCAGTCCACCTTTTCACACCAACCTGATCTGGGGCCAGCGCTTCCTCCAGGCCTCGCTGCTAACACCTCTCTACGACTTTGATGCAGAAAGTTCACCACGCGGCCTGCCCATCCGTTTTCAGGAAGTCACTCCCGTGCGCAAGCCGGGCAAAAAAGCCACCACCGAAGACAAGGCCGCTTACCGTGAGGCAAAAAAGACCCATAACCTCTCCAGGGCCTTTGTCGACATGGTAGGCGAGCTACGTCAAGACTTGGACTCCCATGGTTTTGCAGACAAGGAGCTCATGGCCGTGGGCGACGGCTCCTTCTGCAATAAAACTACCTTCCGCCAACCTTTGGATCGCACTACCCTCATTACGCGAGCTCGCAAAGACCTGCGGCTCTGTTTTCCCCATCAGGGACAGGGTCGTCGCTATTATGGAACAGAGCTCTTCAGTCCCGAATCGGTCTATAAAGATTCCACTATCCCGTGGAAAGAGACCAAAATCTTTCACGGCGGCAAATACCGCAGGATCCGCTACAAGGAAGTAAGACAACTGCTCTGGCAACGCGGAGGCGGTCGACGGCTTTTGCGCCTCTTTGTCGTGGCGCCCATCCCGTATCGCAAGACTAAAGCAGGCAATGTCAATTACCGCGAAGTAGCCTACCTGTTGTGCGACGATAACAAGTTAAGGGCCAAAAAACTTTTGCAAGCCTACTTCGATCGTTGGCAAATTGAAATCAACCATCGCGACGAAAAGAGCATCCTTGGAGTGGGTCAGGCACAGGTCTGGGCGGATTTAAGCGTGCCGCGTGTTCCGGCTTTGATGGTCGCGACCTACAGCTTAATGCTCCTGAGCGTCCTGGAAACCTACGGACCAAAGCGCACCAATGACTATGAACTGCTCCCAAAGTGGCGCAACGCCGCCCGGCGCCCTTCCTGCCTGGACGCGGTGACACTTCTGCGCAAACAGATTGAGGCCCGGCGCAGCACGCCAACAAATGTTGTTGGCTACCCCACCATGGTTCAAACCGCCGCGGCCTGAACGGCTATCTCAGCCGATCAGACGCTGTCAGGAGCCGTCAGGAGCCGTTGCAAATGTCCAAACTGCAGAGCCTTTCAGGCCGCAGCGGTTTGAACCATCGAGGGGTAGCCGACGACGTTTGTGGGCGTGCCTTGGCGGGCCTCAATCTGTTTACGCAGGAGTGTTGCCGCGTCTTGGCAGGACGCACGCCTGGCGGCGTCGCGCCACTTGGGTAGGAGTTCATAGTCATTGGTGCGCGTTGGTCCGTAGGTCTCTAAGACGCTCAGGAGCATTAAGCTGTAGGTCGCGACCATCAAAGCCGGAACACGCGGTGCGCTCAAATCGGCCCAGATCTGTGCCTGACCCACTCCAAGGATGCTTTTTTCGTCGCGATGGTTGATTTCAATTTGCCAACGATCGAAGTAGGCTTGCAAAAGTTCTTTGGCCGCCAACTGGTTGTCGTCGCACAACAGGTAGGCCTTTTGCCGGTAATAGAACTGTCCCTCTTTGGTCTTGCGATAGGGGGTGGGCGCGAGGACCAAGAGCCGCAAAAGCCGTCGGCCACCTCCGCGTTGCCAGAGCAGTTGGCTGACTTCCTTGAAGCGAATCCTGCGGTGTCGAGAACCATGAAAGATTTTGGTCTCTTTCCAGGGGATGGCGGGGTCATGATAAACCTTTTCTCGACTGAAGAGCTCTGTCCCATAATCACGAGGGCCTGGACTGTGGTGCCGCACTGGCGCTGGGCATCACTGCGGCGGGTAGATTCCTTGGCCACGTCTCAGCGTCGAAATATGGATATGGAATGACGGTTCCTTCGCGTATAAAATTACACGAATCTGCCTAGTAGTTGGCTCAAGATGTTGACAATCCATCACCGTATGGTTATGCATTTTGGAATGCAAGCTGTGGTGGACTATGTCTTCAAGGCTCTTGCTGACCCAACGCGGCGGGCTCTCTTCGAGCGCTTGGCCCGCGATGGGGAACAAACAGTTCACGCCTTGACTGATCGCGCTGGAGTATCGCAACCGGCAGTTTCGAAGCATTTGGGCGTTCTAAAGCACGCCAAGCTGGTGCGCGACCGGCGCGAGGGACGCGAGGCGCACTACCGCGCACAACCGCAAGCCCTAGCGCCCCTGATCGACTGGATGAGCCTCTATGGTGCCTTCTGGCGCGAACGGTTTGACCGCCTCGACTCTTTGTTGAAAAGGATGGATCAATGATTGAACCAGACACCACGCGTTCCCTTGTCGTCGAACGGGAGATGCCGCATCCCCCGGAAAAAATCTGGCGTGCGCTCACGCAAAGCCCCCTGATAGAGGAGTGGCTGATGAAGAATGATTTCCAGCCGCTGGTGGGTCACCGTTTTAATCTTCGCGCAGACTGGGGCGTTGTCGACTGTCAGGTCCTGGCAGTCGAGCCGAACAAAAGGCTGTCTTACACGTGGGCGGCCTATGGTCTCGAGAGTGTCGTCACTTGGACTCTCTCCCCAACGAGCACGGGGACCCACCTGCGCATGGAGCAGTCGGGGTTCAGGCCGGATCAGCAGCAGGCCTACCAGGGCGCCAAGGGCGGGTGGCAGCAGTTCTTTGCGGCCTTGGAGCAGGTATTGGCGCGGATAGATTGAAGTCTGCCGGCACAATTCGAAGCTAGGCCCCGTTTACAGAGTTGCATAGCGTGCCAGGATCCCAGACCCCATCGCGCCTCTTCAATTCCAGTTTGGAAGGCAACGCGCGAAGGGCGATCGATATCCGGTCGACGCGGGCGCGTTCAAGGCGCTCGTGAAGGCCGCGGTGGCCCAGAATGGCCAGCCGGTGAAGAAACGGTAGACCCTGAGGATCGCCGAACTCTTCCATGCTCATCCGCATAGTTTCCTGTTTCGGGATTTACTGGGCCTTTGGCACTGATCGGGGGCATAGATGTGGCTCCGGGCGTAGGCCGTTTCTATCGAAAGGATTGTCTTTGTGACCTTTGTGATCTTCTGTGCAAATGATTTTTCTTCGTTCTCCCGGCACTAAGACAGAAAAAAAGCAAAAGTCATTTTTGAACAGAAGATCGCAAAGATCACAAAGAGTCACTGTCTTTGAGAGCCATCGGAGGCACGTGGGCCTGCATTGTCTAAATCTCGATCAGCAACGAATGAAACGCCCCTTAATCCCCACTCGTCCTCTTGTTCTGAAATCGTAATCGTCGTCGTTCTCGACTTCTATGGACGGGGGAAACGCGCCGATTGCCGACAACGTTCAAAGATCGAGACATCTGAGGTGGTCCGTTAACGTTTTTTACAAATTTATTCACAGTTCGGACGATTGGGAGAGGTCCTACACCGCGCTAAACAGATAGCCTAGCTTTCGACCTTGCTTGAGGAGCCTGCTAATCGGCAGCCCCTTTTTCGCGCCCGTCCTTTCCACCCCGGGCGTTGCTCCACGGCGTTGCTCCTGCCATGGAGGAGCAACTATGCCCTCCCACCCGACGGGCTGGGATTTCGGAGCATGTGGCGACTGCTTCCCAGTAGCCGACAAACCGGGAGTAAAGTGACGAGAAGCGCATTTATCAGGAGTTATCCGAGCTTGGGTTTCTCCCTGAGATGGCCCCCCTGCGCTCCGCTGCCGCACCCGGGAAGAGCTCACCTGTTTTGTTGGGCACTTCCAGCTCAGTCAACAATCTTTTTGGCCGTCGGGTTGATCGCCCCGGCCGTCCCTACAACCCGCGCTGCAAATTTTCGTCCCGCAACCTGTCCAACTTTAACCGATGCAGTTGGCGTCGTTTATATCGATCGCCAAACCGGGGTGACGTTTGGGAACAAGAGGACCTGGATCATGTATTAAAACAGTACGCCAAGAGGTATATCATCGACGAGGGCTAACAAGCGCTCGGAGCACTCGGGCCCCTACCTGACCGGGAGATCGATTCGTTCTTCGACGACGCCAGTCCAGCCTAAGATTGAACCGCTGCGGGCGCGGATTCTCGTCCCAATTCCAAACGTTCTTCGGGAAGACTAACGAAAGAGAATCTATGGCCGACAGTGCGAATAAATGCGCGGAAAACGTATCCGGAAAGTTTTACTTCGATGATCAGTGCATTGACTGCGAGTTGTGCAAAATATCTTGACATAAAGATACTTGAAGTCAAAGTATTGTTGCTATGATTAAACGTTTGTTGCAGACTACCAATGACCCGGTCCTCACGATTATTCGGCTCACCCTGGGACTCATCTTCTTCGCGCACGGCGCCCAGAAAGCGTTGGGTTGGTTCGGCGGCTACGGTTTCGCGGAGACCCTGGGAACCTTTTCCAAAATGGGGATGCCTGTTGCGCTGGGGCTCTTCGTCATTCTCAGTGAATTTCTCGGCTCTCTCGCTTTGATCTGCGGGGTGTTTGCGCGAGTTGCGAGTGGAGCGATCATATTGCTGATGGCTGGCGCCGTTGCGATGGTGCACGTGCAGTTTGGCTTTTATATGAACTGGTTCGGTCAGCAGAAAGGCGAGGGATTTGAGTATCATCTGCTTGCGATCGGTCTTGCTGTAGCCGTACTGATCCGGGGCGCCGGCGCCTTATCCATTGACGGTTTGCTCCGCAATAGTAACGGCACGTTGAACCCGACAGGCCGACAGGCACGTTAACTCCAACAGCGTCTTAAGCTTAAGGGGCGTTCTCCTCCTTCTAATGCACCGTCTCGCATAATGGTGATGGCGTAGATCCGTGTCAGCCATTTGACGGAAGCCATTGCGTAATGACCCGGCACAATCGCGCGTACCGGGTATCCATGATCTTGGGAGTCCTGGCGATGGAGAGCCGCAGCTCGCTGCGGCTGGCCAGACGCAACCTGAATCGTCGCCCGCTGCCGTCGGGGAACACCGGTTCTTTGGCATTGAGTTCTGCCAACAGCTTGGTGATGATTCGCCGCACTCGTGGAGGGTAGTTTACCCGCGGCATCAGATGCACCACGATCTGCTCTGCTGCAACTTCCAATACCCCGCTGCACTGCGTCAACTGTCGGAACTGATCATGATCGTCGCGGTAATTGTTATAGGCCTTCTTGAAAGGTCCCAGCGCCGCGTAGAACACGTTGCGGGCGATCACTCGAAAGTTGTCCATCAAGCGCTTCTTGTCCGGATCCAGCCGCACCATCTGCTCCTCGATCAGACGTTCCAGGCGTGACTCGGTCTTTTGCACCGTCTCGGCCCTAACTTCCAATTCGGCCAGTTCCCGGCTTAGAGCCTCAATCTGTTGCTGGCGCTCCGGCTTGTCGCTTTGCCAGCGGATTTGCGCCTTGCGCAAGCGACTCAATTCCTTATTGGTCTGATCGGCAACAGGCCCCTGTTCGAGTTCTTCTATGCGTTTGTGGCGCAGTGTGGCTGCGTGCTCGCTGCGGGCCTGGAGCAATAACAGCCGCCCTTGCCCAGCCCGAAGCTGGCGGCGTTGCTCCCCTAGGGCTTTGGCTTCAGCGCTGCGCACCTGTCGATCCTCTACATGCTCGGCTAACTCCTCGTAGCCGACGACTCCGTAGCTGGTGATCTGGTTGATGCCAAAATGCTTGTCCAGATACTTGAAATCGTTCTCCTGGACCCAGCGGCAGAATATCAACCGGAGAATCTCGCTTGGCTCGCGCTGGATGTCGTCGGTCAAAACCGCCACTTGAATTGAGTGGCCACTGGGGTTGGTCGCTTGCACCACGATCTGGCGCAGCCGCTCGTCTTTGGGCCAGCGCCGGTCCCAATATTGCAGATGATAAGAACGGATGTCATCGGCGCGATTACGCGTCCTCTCGATCACCATCGAGCCGCTCACTCCCTCTGCGGGCGGCCAACTCTGCGCCTGATAACCTTTCTCCCAGGTGATCAGATGCATCCTCTCATCGCAGAGCACCTTCTCGAAGACTTCCTGCCCGAAAATACCTCGGTCTGCTACCCAGCTCATCGCCCGCTCCTGGGGCCACTCCAACACTTGGCGACAACGCTCCACGAGCTCGAAAAAGCGCTGACGCAGATCGGAAAAGTTATCGCTCGTCTCAAAGTAAAGCGGTTCTCCGGCTGCCGTGTGGATAAAATCGCTGTGCATCGCCTTGTCCGCTCCCCGAATAGCCGGACACCATCCTTGGAGCACATTCTCCTGGCCGGTGTACTGCTTGGTATGCGGATCGAAGTAGAAGTCGCTCTGCTCGCCGGCTCCCAAGCACCGGGCATTGAAGCAGGCCAGCCTTTGAAAGCTCGCCTGCGTCGCCAGCCGTTCCAATTCCTGGCGCTGGGGGTGCGGAAAGCGCACCACCGAGCCCAAGAGCTGCGCCATGTCTTGCCAGTTCAGGAACTTGGTCTGTTCGATATTGAGCGCGCCCAACAGCAAACTGGCCAGCCATTGTGTGAAGCGTGCCTCCGGCGGATCGAGCACCTGCGCGATGGCCAGCAAGCTCGGCGCAAAGACCAGCACCCCAGCGTGATCACACCACACCGTCTGCGGCGCTGCTTGCAGTGCCGGACAACAACCGCAAGTAATCTCCTCGCTTTGCGAGCTAACCCTTTGATTTTCAGGAGCATTTTGCCCAGACTGCTGGAGACCGTCTGCGGTTGTTGGCTCGGCCCCAGACTCCTTTGGCGACCCAGTCGCTGCTTGCTCGGCTCCGTGGGTGCCTACCACAGGCTGGCGCTTTAACTGCCCGATCAAAGGCCGCAGCGTTTCTTGGCAAAGCTTCACCGCGAAGACCGACTCAATTTCTTCGCGCAGCCGTTTACCAATCCCGTAGGTTTCCGAGCGGCTCAAATCCGCCCACCGTGCTCGCACGTAGGCCTCAAAGGGATCATGGCCGTTCATCTGGTAAGCGATCAGTACTTCGCGTCGAAGTACTTTTGCTCGAGGCACACTACGGGCATAGGAGATCGGACCGGGAGGTATCGCCCCTTCCCTTCGGTACTCCGCGATCAGGTCCTTCGAGCACGATCTCGCAAGCGTCTTCTACCAAACCGGCGTGCTCCAGCAAAGCGCTCAGAGGGACCCCGGTCCATTCTGCATTGCCGACTGCGCCGAGTTCCCACTGTGCTCCTTGGGTCTGGGGAACAAGGAAGACCCGACCATTGCCTGCGCACTCCAAGAGGGGCGACGCGCGTCTCGGCCGGCATGTCTCGCAATTCCTTGTAGGTTAGTGAATACGGCCTCCTGACCGCGCCATCGATGTGTAGCCGGTAAGAAGCCAGCTCTAGTTTCGGGGCCGGGGAGTGACTGCGTACGTAGAACAGCTCCGTCGGAGTCAGAAACGAGTCAACCCGATCCAGGGGAGTCTCCAACACCTTTGGCTCCTTCTGGCGAATGATTAGACCGATTGAAGAGGATTGATTGGCTTTCTGGGTGTCGTCTCTAGTGGAATGCTTTTGAAAACCTTTTATGGTTATGTCCGTTCCCTTTGTTATACCCTGTCTCAGAGACCCCAATCGTCTCTTCACTAACATAAATTCGCCTCGTTTTTCGTTGTTCGGGGCTTGTGTCCGGCCTTTCGGTCTCACACCGACCGGGCTATCATCCGGTGTTTTGTTATTTCCTAGGCCGGGCAAAAACCCCGTATTGGTTGCTATTTGCCTTTCTCCAATTGCTTCGAAAGCAATTCGCAAGTGAGCATTACGATGCCCTCGTCCACCAGCTTACGCATCTCCTCTTGAGTCGGCATCAAGAAAAAGCCCGAGCGATCCAGGTAAAAGTCGCCGGCATCGGCTACCGTGTCTATTTCTCGATCGTTAAATTCGCCGGCATAGTAATCTGATTCGCTCATAACCTTACCTCACATTCTCGATGATACTGGTTCACTGCAAACTATCATAGAGATGCAAACATTCTATCCTTCAGAAGAGGGCTTATATTTAGCTCCTACGGGCTATGGGCTTCGGGCTGACCCCTTGTGATGATCTTCGCGTTAAATCGAGGTGGTTCGGCCGTGCTCCTCAAGCCCACTGATTCGGCGGCAGGCCAACTCAGTGCACGGCGGCCGAAGGGGCTTCGACCTGAGGGGATAGAGGCAGCTCTGGCAAGCAGGCGAGAGCGGCTCGGTCGCGATACCGAATACAGCATCAAGAAGCCGACATTTTCTGACTTCAGTTCAGACGAACGTCTGAGAGTGTGGTTTGTAACTTCAGCCTGGTCACTTGCCAGCGGCTTTGCCCCGAGCGAGAGATAAATGTCCCGTGCTTTGGCTAGCGCTGCGTTGTTAGCCGAGTTGGCAAAAGAAAAGGGCCCTTCATTTCATTCATGAAGGCACTCGATTAGTTAATGGCAATGGAAAACTACATGTGATCGTTCCATTGGTGGCGGGGCCTATTTGGGTTAACTCGACACGCCTGCCTCTTCCTATCAGTGAGTATGTGTTGAGCGCCCCAATCGTCCTCGTCCTCGTCCTTCGTTCTCGGTTTGGGATCGAGGCAGTTTGCCAGGATGGAAGAGGGATGAATGGAGAAAGCAAGCGGCGGAAGTTCCGCTCGTGCCACCTGAAAAATGGACGAGGACGAAGGACGACGACGAGGACGATTGGGACATGACGCTAAACAGATACATCAGTGAAACTGATAGGGGATCAAAAAGTGCGATTATTTGTTAACCGCATCCGCTGCGATCTTACTCCAACTACCTACGGTTAAATCTTGGAATAGCGAACCGGCGCCGCTGCCACCCGGGGATTTGCCGATGATTCAATCAAGCTTGCCAAACAAAGGGCAACCTGCTTCGGCGTTTTTTGGTGATTCTTCGCAACCCTTTCCAGGAGCATGTTCGCAACCTTGCCTGACGCCAGCGGGAACCACGGGATGAACGCAAGCCGATCGCGCTCTCAAAAATTAATTCGGAAGTCAAAGATCCAGTTGTTCACGTATTGTGGATGAGCGTGGCTGATGGCAAATTGGTAGCCCGCTCCCACGCTCCACGTTAGTCGCCCGTACAGCGGGATAGGCCCAAGCACGACTCCCGGTAAAAGGAAGACCTGGTTCTTCCCCCTATTTGGTCCGTTTGGCCAATAGGTGTAATTCACTTCGACTTGGGGCCATAACAGTTTGAGCACCTTATATTGGAAAGCGACGTTAGTTAGAAGCGGTGTGCCGAGCTTATGAAAATCTCCAGTCGGGAGGATATCACCGAAAGTCAACTGCACGTCGAAGTCCCCCCAGCCTTTTCCGGCGGCAATAGATGGCGTTATGGCGAAATTATGGGTAGTAAACGCGCGGGATCCGGTTGGCGCGCTAAAGGCGAGGAGGCCGGTCAAGATATAGTTGCCATTTTCTTCGTTAGCGCTCGAAAAACGATTTTTGATCAGCAGAAAGGGCCAGTCGCCAAAACCCTGGGCCGGATTTTTTCCGGATCGTTGTTCATAAGGCGGAAGCCCAAAAATCAACTCGATCGTCTTTGCCGGAATCAATTCCAATCCCTTTCCAGCGTCGAAGACTTTCACATTTCCGCCACCGTTAGAAAGATGCTGCCAATATTGATCGTATTTGTATAGTTGGGTGAGGAGCGGCGAGGTCGTAAAGAGAGGCGGCTTCCAGTGCGGTTGTACCGCCTGTGTCTCATCGACCCGCTTAAACCAATCACCGAAATAATCTCCGAGGGCCGACAGTGGATCCAAGCTGTCGCCAAAAGTGTCCGAGGCAGAGCCTGCACGGGACGATTGGAGGTACGCCAAGCTCAGCAACAGAACCAGGAACCATGCGCTAAAGCTCCGGACCTTCTGTCTATGACTCCAGATAATTCTGCGCATCGCCGGTTTCTTGTCACCATTCATACCTAGCGAGGTCTTTGTATTCGCTCACGTCTGGCCGGAGGCGGGCTAAACTTACATCGATTCTACTTCGTACGAGTGGAGCGGGTCAACGCGCTTTTTTGCCCGAAGCCAAAGGGGTTAAAAGATTTCAGCCTGTTCCTCGTGGCGTTGATGACGGTCTTTGCTGCGCTTACCGGACTCATGCAGGTTCGAAGGGCCTGGACTCCCACCTTGGCGCAGGGAGGGGCAATGTTTGCGGTTGCTCCTCCGATGCTTCCGGTGCCCGATTTGTCCCTGGCAGCGATGGGGACCCATGTGGAGGCGGTCTGCGTCGGTTTTATGGTGGTAAGGGGTGACGAGACGAAAGTGCGCAAAACGCCAGAGTCATGTCCGAATCCTCAACATTTTTTCTTGTATTCGCCAGCTGATAACAGGTTACTTCGGCCGAGATCCTCGCGAAAGCGACCTCTGGGCCGGCCAGTCTTCGGCGACAAACGATGAGGATCAATTTGACGCGTGGTTGAAAACCTTGACATCCATCGACCCGCGGCATGACGACAGTTTGCCGGCGCACTCCAAGTTAGTGTGGGCTATCGGCCAAAAGAGCGTTTATCGACTACCTCGAAAGAGGGGCAGCACTATTTTTCCTGGCCTGCATTCGCTCCGTCCAACGCGACGATGATCCTGTCGATCTGGGCATTTGTGCCGATGTAATCATGGGCGCCCATGTAATCATGGGCCCGCTGCGTATTCATCCATTCCAACGAAGACACGATCGATCTTTGGCTTGAAAAGCTCCGATGCCAGACCATCAAAAACAGATCTCTTCGCTCGCTTAGTAATTCGAACGCGAGTCAGCCTGTTCGATGCCCGACCCGGCTTCGGTCAGCTTGCGGGTGCGACTGTCGGAAGTGTGACCATTCTTACAACGCGCTTGCAGCCCGTCGCCAACTGGCGCATCCCGACGGAATTCGGCGATTGGCTTTAGTTGACCGCATTGAGCACAACACTTCTCCATTCAACCTGGTGAACGCTGTCATCCACGCACCGACCAGCATCTCGTCTCGATTCAGAAAGCGGAAGAACAACAACGACCAACTTTCGCTTAGGCTGCGAAGTTTGGATGACAGATCGCCCAACTACGGAAGCTGTTAAACCCAGCTTACCTTCGTCGAATGTCAGCCCGTTCAGGTTTTCTTGTTGTCCTTGGACGGGCTGTTTCGTTGTGTCGCGATATATCTGGTTCCCCACACGATTCCCTTGGGTATTCGTCGACCGCTCTCCGGGCGGTATCGGTTGTCTTGCAACGTGGCAGTGAACCCATTCCATGGGATCGGAAGCCGTGAAGGGAAGACTCCCGGTTAGCATTTCGTAAAGCGTGACGCCCAGGGCGTAGAGGTCGCTCCGGAATCGATGGAACGATTCATTCGTCCGGTCTGCTCGGGCGCCAAATAGGCAAGCGTCCCGGCGACGAACTCGGGAGACTCTGGAGCCTGGCGTTCGCGTGGAAGTCGCGAAGCGATATCAAACCCCCTCAGCCAGCACTGGCCAGTGTCCGAGTTCACCAGAACATTGGCCGGCTTGATGTCCTTGTGGATGACGCCCCGCTGATGCAACTGACCAATCGCAGTCGACAGGCTAACTAACGGTCAGACGCAACGAAAACGCTACGTTCAATGGTTGACCGAGCAATCGATCGAGTGGCACACCGCCGGGATCCTGCAGCACAAGTACCGTACGGTCCCGGTGACGAGCCATTGCTATCGGTCGGGCAGCCCACCTGGGATCCAACTCTTCTCTAAGGACATGGCTGAAGCCGGGCTCCAAGCAGGTCAACTGGTCGACCTTATCAGCCCCTTCAAAGGAAGAACACGAGTGGCCGAGTTCATCGGGCGTGCAACCGGCCTCCAACGCGCGACGCGTATGACTATGCACCGCACCCTCTCGAAATGCTCCAATGGCAATTGCCACATGGCTTACTTTATTTGGTTGGCCTGGATGAAGCTCTCAGGGGTGCCGTCTTCAGGTTTCACAAAGATGACGTCCTTCGGATCGCGCCGCGGGGTGTCGATCGATAGGAAAATCAATGGAGCTTCGAGAATGTCTGGTATGGCGTGGACCGTACCGCGTTCAAAGAAAAGCAACTGGCCCGGATGAAACTTGAACTGAGATTCGGGATTCTTCATCCAGAAAGTCCCTCGACCCGAGAAGACGTAAAGGTATTCGTCGCACGTTGCGTGGTAATGGGGCGGCGTTGGTTTGTAAACTCGAAAGACGCGGGCGCTGGCAGCATCTCGATTGGTTAGGTACTGATCGACTAGTAGCGTTGTAGCTGTCTCGGGCAGTGAAGCGGCAATTTCGGCGATGTTAAAGCTACCTGTGCTGGAAAATTCAGTGGGATTTTTCATATCTTGTTTCCCTACTCTCGCCACGGTGATTGGCCTCGACCGATGCCTAACAGTCCTGGCAAACTGTTGGTAGCAACTAGACTAGCCTAGCCACGTTTAATGAAACTACATTTAGTGACTTCATAATAACTTTGCTTCTTGATTGAAAGTAACCTGGCGCTCTTGCGATCGCCATCGGCAGAGTGGCTGAATTATTTTCACCCGAAAGGGTTATACATTCGGCATTCGCTCGACCGGTATGACTCAGATATGGGCGCTTCGCTCGCGCCTTAAAACAGCCAACTGACCTGCGGCGACATCACCATTATATGCGGGACGGTGCACTATAACGAAGTGTTTATCACCCGAGTGGATCGTGTGGGGAACCAGATGTATCGCGGCACAATGAAACAGCCCGTCCAGGGACAACAAGAAAACCTGAGCGGGCTGACATTCGACGAAGGTAAGCTGGGTGTAACAGCTTCCGTTCCCGCAACCCAGAGAAGCTTTGAATCGTAGACGATCTCGACCGGTGAGGTTGATTAACGTGGGCTTCCCACATATCCTCTAGATTGTGGAACGATGAAGGAGCCGTAACATGCCGTCGATCCCTGTAAGAAACTTCGGCAAGCACAGTGATCAGGTTTCCGCGCTGGGACTGGGCGGGCATCACCTGGGCGATGCTCAAGACGAGCAAACCGCCGTTCAAATCGTCCATGAGGCCATCGAAGGGGGCATCACCTTCTTCGACAACTGCTGGGAGTACAACCGCGGCAAATCAGAAAACTGGATGGGTAAGGGCCTAAAGGGCTATCGCGATCGCGTTTTTCTGATGACGAAAGTGTGCACACATGGCCGTGACGGTTCTCTGGCAAGTCAGATGCTGGAAGAATCGCTGCGGCGCCTCCAGACGGATCACCTCGATTTGTGGCAGATCCATGGGGTCTGTTTCGATAATGATCCCGAACTTTTCATTCGTCCGAACGGCGCCGCCGAAGCCCTGGACCGGGCAAAGCAGCAGGGCAAGGTGCGATACGTCGGCTTTACCGGGCACAAAGACCCGGCCATCCATCTTAAGATGCTGGCGACGGGCTTTCCGTTTGATGCGGTGCAAATGCCTCTCAACGCCTTTGACGCCACGTTTCATAGTTTCGAAACGCAAGTGCTGCCGGAGTTGAGCCGGCGTGGAATCGCGGCTTTAGGCATGAAACCGTTCAGCGGCAAAGGCGAGCCGCTGAAAAAGGGAGTCCTCACCCCCGATGAGGCCCTCGGGTACGCCATGAGTTTGCCGGTGGTGACGACGATTACGGGGATGGACAAGATTGACGTGTTGCACCAGAACCTGCAAATCGCGCAATATTTCCAACCCATGACGCCGAAGGAAATGGAGGCGCTCCGGCAGCGTTGTCGCCCTGTGGCCGCCGATGGTCGATTCGAGCATTACAAGGTGTCACTGCAATTCGACAATCCTGAGGCCCGCCTGGCTCACGGGTTTCCGCTCGACGCGCAGCAGATGGAAGTAAAGGAAATGCTCCAAGAAAGCCAGAACACCGGGCGTCCTTTTCCGGAGATGAAATCATGAGCCAGGGTAGTTTGCAGGATTTCTGGAACATGAACCGGCGTGAGTTTATGAAGGGTGCAGCCCTAGCGACGGCAGGCACTTTGATAGGAGCTGAGAGCCTGGCCCAGACCAGCGACCAGCCGGTTGAACCCACGGGTGCATCTCAGACCGAGGCCGGTCGAGTTCCGGAACGGCCGCTGGGCAAGACGGGCATCAACGTCTCGGCGTTGGGGGTTGGGGGCTACCATCTTGGTACGGCCAAAGATCAGCAGGAAGCGACCAAAATTGTTGGCCGCGCTTTGGATGCTGGCGTGAATTTTTTCGATAACGCCTGGGAATATCACGAGGGCGAAAGTGAGGCCCGTCTGGGCAACGCGCTGCAGGGCAAGCGCGACCAGGCGATACTGATGACCAAGGTTTGCACCCACGGACGGGGCAAAGACGTTGCCATGAGGATGCTGGAAGAATCCTTGCGCCGGCTAAAGACGGATCATCTGGATGTTTGGCAAATTCACGAGGTGGTGTACGACAACGATCCGGATCTGATTTTCGCACCTGGGGGCGTGGCCGAAGCGCTGTTGCTGGCTAAGCAGCAGGGCAAGGTGCGCTTTATCGGTTTTACGGGGCACAAAGATCCGGCCATTCACCTGCGCATGCTGGCGCACGAGTTTCCCTTTGACACCGTGCAGATGCCGTTGAACTGCTTTGACGCCACCTTCCGTAGCTTTGAAACGCAGGTTTTGCCGGAGGTAAACCGGCGCGATATGGCTGCCTTAGGCATGAAGAGCCTGGGCGGCAGTGGCGAAATGGTGACCAGCGGGATGATTACGCCGGAAGAGGGCCTGCGTTATGCGATGAGCCTGCCGGTAGCGACGACGATTAGCGGAATGGATTCATTGGCCGTGCTGGGGCAAAACCTAGAGATTGCCCGCAAGTTCAAGCCCATGGAGGCGGCCGAGATGGACGCCTTACGCGAGCGGTCTCGTGCGTTTGCGGCCGACGGACGCTACGAGCGCTTTAAAACGACCAAATTCTATGATGGCGATCTTGGTCGTCAGCAGCACGGGTATCCAACGGCCAAGGAATTACCTTTCTGAGCGGGTGAATAAGCTCACGTGTGCACACCTTTTGGATAGCGACTATGAGAAAGCGACGGCCTGCCCGACCTTCGGCCGCAACGGCAACTCCTGACCGAGAGGCAGTGGGCACGGCGGTTTGGATCCCCGAGCGAGGAGTGGGAAATCGTCCGTTATGGCATGCTGAGCCGTGAGGCCAGTAAGCTTTGAGAACCGACAGCGCCGGGAACGGCCGCGCCAAACGCCGAACGCCGAGCGCCGAACGCGAGAATGGGCCGACGATGACCAAGGTCCCACACCTTCGAGTCACTTAAGAGCCTCATTCCGCCTTTTGCTGGCTGATAGCGAAAATGGTGTAAATTGATGGGCTGGATCCCGCCCGTGAATGATCTATCCCGATATATCCTCGAGGCGCTGCGGAAGGATGAAGAGTTCATTCTTTATCGCGGGCGGAGTAAGGACGATGGATCTCGGGTTCTTGTGCTTTCGTCGGTGGCGGAGTATCCCGCACCGGAAATTCTGAAATGGTTGGAGCACGCATATTCTCTAAGGGAAGAGTTGGATCCCAGGTGGGCTGCCCGACCGTTCGCAATGGCTCGCCACTGGAACCGTACGGTACTATTGTTGGATGATCCCGGCGGTGTGCCTCTCGATCGACTGCTCGGTCAACCACTGAACGTAGCGTTTTTGTTGCGTCTGGCCATTAGCCTTTCGACTGCGATTGGTCACTTGCATCAGCGCGGCGTCATTCACAAGGACATCAAGCCGGCCAATGTTCTGGTGAACTCCGACGCTGGCCAGTGCTGGCTGATGGGCTTTGGTATCGCTTCGCGGCTTCCACGCGAGCGCCAGGCGCCCGATCCGCCCGAGTCGATTGCCGGGACGCTCGCCTACATGGCGCCCGAACAGACCGGACGGATGAACCGCTCCATTGATTCCCGCAGCGACCTCTACTCGCTCGGTGTCACGCTCTACCAGATGCTCACGGGCTCACTGCCGTTCACCGCGTTCGATCCCATGGAATGGGTGCACTGCCATATCGCGAGAAAGCCGGTGGCGCCCAGAGAGCGGTTGGAGAATGTCCCGGTCCCGGTCTCCCAAATCATCATGAAGCTGCTGGCCAAGACGGCCGAGGAACGGTACCAGACCGCAGCCGGCCTTGAGAGTGATCTTCGGCACTGTCTTTCCCAATGGGAGCGTCAGGGGCGCATCGACCCATTTTCGCTCGGCGAACACGACGCGCCCGACCGGCTGCTGATCCCCGAGAAGCTGTACGGAAGGGCGCGCGAGGTCGATGCTTTGCTCGCCTCCTTTGATCGCATCGTCAAGAGCGGCGCGCCCGAGTTGGTGCTGGTTTCCGGATATTCCGGTATTGGCAAATCCTCGGTCGCCAATGAACTGCATAGAGTGCTTGTTCCACCGCGCGGGCTCTTCGCATCAGGCAAGTTCGACCAGTACAAACGCGACATCCCCTATTCGACGCTGGTGCAGGCTTTTCAGAGCCTTGCGCGACCTCTTCTCGGCAAGAGCGAGGCCGAATTGGCGAGCTGGCGCCACGCCCTGCTGGAGGCTCTAGGCCCGAACGGACAGCTCATGGTCAACCTGGTCCCCGAACTGAAGCTCATCATCGGTGAACAGCCGCCGGTTCCGGAGCTTCCGCCGCAGCAGGCACAAAGTCGGTTTCAGCTCGTGTTCCGGCGATTCATCGCCGTATTCGCACGGCCGGAACATCCGCTTGCCCTGTTCCTCGACGATTTGCAATGGCTCGACCCGGCAACGCTCGATCTGCTCGAGGATCTGCTGACCCAGCCGGATGTGCAGCACCTGATGTTGATCGGCGCCTATCGGGAGAACGAGGTCAGCTCCGCCCATCCGCTGATGCGCAAGCTCGAAGCGATCCGCAAAGCGGGAGCGATCGTGCACGAGATCATCCTTGCGCCCCTCGCCCGTGAAGACCTGGGACGGTTGATTGGGGATTCTCTTCACTGCGAACCGGAGCGCGCCACCCCGCTTGCGCAACTGGTCCACGAGAAGACGGCCGGCAATCCGTTTTTCGCCATACAGTTCCTCTCTGCGCTCGCCGAAGAGCAATTGTTGACCTTCGATCACGGCGACGCGCGATGGTCCTGGAATCTCGATCGCATTCACGCCAAGGGTTACACCGATAATGTGGTGGACCTCATGGTTGGGAAGTTGAACCGACTGCCCGTTGAAACCCAGAGGGCATTGCAGCAGCTTGCCTGCATGGGCAGCAGCGCAGAGTTCGCCCTGCTGACCATGGTTTGCGAGGATTCGAGGGAGGACATCCACGGCCGCCTTTGGGAAGCGGTCCGAACGGGACTCGTGTTCCGCTCGGAAGGTGCCTATAGGTTCCTCCATGACCGCGTCCAGGAAGCCGCTTATTCACTGATCCCGCCAGACTCGCGCGCTGCGGCCCACCTCGGGATCGGCAGGCTGCTCGCGGCGCACACGCCGCCGGAGAAGCGGGAGGAGGCGATCTTCGAGATCGTCAATCAGCTCAATCGCGGCGCCGCGCTGATCGCCACACGAGACGAACGCGAGCAAGTGGCGGAGCTCAACCTGCTCGCGGGCAGGCGCGCCAAGGCGTCCACCGCCTACGCCGCGGCGCTTACCTATCTCACTGCCGGCGCGGCGCTGCTGGCGGAGGACGGCTGGGAGCCCCGGCATGAACTTGCCTTCTCTCTGGAGATAAATCGGGCCGAATGCGAGTTCCTGACCGGCGAGTTGGCGGCCGCGGAGCAGCGCTTGGCGCCGCTTTCAGCCCGCGCTGAAAATACGGTCGAGCTAGCGAGCGTCGCGTGTCTGCGCGTGGATCTATACACGACCCGCGATCAGAGCGACCGCGCGGTCGGCGTCGGTCTCGAATACCTCCGATATCTGGGAATCGAATGGTCACCGCATCCGACAGAAGAGGAAGCGCGACGCGAATACGATCGGATCTGGTCACAGCTCGGGAGCCGCGCGATTGAGGAGCTCATTGAGCTGCCCTTGATGAGCGACCCGGCGTCGCTCGCGACCCTGGATGTGCTGACCAAGGTATTACCACCTGCATTGTTTACGGATGCGAACCTTCTTTCCCTGGCTATATGCAGGGCGGTCAACCTCAGCCTCGAGCATGGCAACAGCGACGGTTCGTGCTTCGCCTATGTATGGCTTGGCGTGATAGCCGGCCCGCATTTCGACAACTACAAGGCCGGATTTCGATTCGGTCGGCTTGGCTATGAACTGGTCGAAAAACGTGGCTTGAGGCGCTTCCTGGCCAGGACCTATGTGAGCTTTGGAAATCTTGTCATGCCCTGGACGAAACATGTCAAGACTGCCCGCGATCTGCTGCGTCGGGCGTTCGAGGCCGCGAACAAGATCGGCGATCTCACATTTGCGGCGTACAGCCGCATGGACCTGAACACGAACCTGCTCGCGGCGGGCGATCCGCTCGTTGAGGTGCAACGCGAAGCCGAGCGTGGCCTCGAGTTTGCCGATAAGATGCGGTTTGGTCTCGTCATTGACCGCATTGCAGCGCAGCTCGGGCTGATCCGATCCCTCCGTAGCTTGACGCAGAAATTTGGTTCCTTTGACGATGGGCAGTTTAATGAGCTTCGGTTCGAGGGCCATTTGTCCGGTAACCCGGCTTTGGCGCTGCCCGAATGCTGGTATTGGACCCGCAAACTGCAGGCGCGCTTCTTTGCCGGGGACTATGCTGCGGCCGTCGATGCCTCCTTGAGGGCGCAACGGCTGCTTTGGACATCCCCATCCTGTTTTGAAACCGCGGAATATCACTTTTACGGCGCGCTGTCCCGCGCCGCATCCTGCGATTCCGCAGCGGCCGGCCAACGACAACAGCATTTCGAGGCTCTGACCGCGCACCACGCACAATTGGAAGTATGGGCAGAAAATTGCCCGGAGAATTTCGAAAATCGCGCCTCACTGGTCGGCGCCGAGATCGCCCGGATCGAAGCTCGCGAACTCGATGCCGAGCGCCTCTACGAACACGCCATCCGCTCAGCCCAGGCGAACGGCTTTGTCCATAATGAGGCGCTCGCCCACGAACTGGCCGCGCGATTCTACGTGGCGCGTGGTTTTGAAACGATTGCCCATGCGTACATGCGAAACGCCTGGCACTGTTATCTCCGTTGGGGAGCCGCAGGGAAGGTTCGCCAACTGGAAGAGTTATATCCATACCTCAGGGAAGAAGCGCCAGTACCTGCTCCGGATAGCACGATCGGCGCACCGGTCGAACACCTTGACCTCGCGACGGTGATCAAAGTGTCGCAAGCCATCTCCGGCGAGATCGTCCTAGACAAATTGATCAACACACTCATGCGAATAGCACTCGAGCAGGCAGGTGCTGAGCGCGGTCTCTTGATCCTCGCGCGAGGTAATGAGCAGAGAATCGAAGCAGAAGCCAGCAGCGATAGTGACAAGGTCACTGTTCATTTTCGCCGATCGTTAGTGGCTCCTTCCGAGTTACCGGAATCATTGTTTCGTCACGTCATCCGAACCCAAGAAAGTGTGACTTTGCATGATGCTCTTACCGAGAATCTGTTTTCGGAAGACGAATACATACGGCGAAAACGTCCTCGATCAGTGTTTTGTCTTCCTTTGATCAAGCAGCGCACACTGATGGGCGTCCTCTATTTGGAGAACAACTTGGCACCCGGGGTTTTCACACCCGATCGGCTGGCGACCTTGGAATTGATCGCTTCACAAGCGGCGATTTCTTTGGAGCAAGCTCGGCTGTATGCCGAAATAAGGCGCACCAATGAAGATCTGCAGACCGAGATCAGCGAGCGGAGGCGCGCGGAAGAAGCGCTCAAAAAGAGCGAACAGCAGTTGGAAGACATCTTGGACCACACCACGGCCGTCGTTTCCGTCAAAGATCTCGATCTTCATTATCTTTTGGTAAACCGCGAACATGAACACCGATTTCAGATTCAGCGTGACCAAATCCGGGGAAAAACCGACTATGACTTTCTTCCACGCGATATTGCTGAAAAGATACAAGCGAACGATCGGCAGGTCATCGAATCCGGCAGGCCCATCCAATTTGAGGTGGCCATACCAATGGCGGAGAGTGTGCGTCATTATGTAGCAGTGAAATTTCTCCTGCGGGACGGCACAGGCAAGCAGTATGCGATTTGTGGCATCTCAACGGACATCACGGAGTCGAAGCGCGCGCAGGAAATGCAAGCTGCCCTTGCCCGCGAGCGAGAGACGTTCGCGCTGCAGCGTGCGGCCGAGTTGGGGAGAGCGAACGAAGCCCTTCGCGGATGTCTCGATGCGCTTGCCTCGGTGCCCAAACTGGATGAGTTCCTTGGGCAGGTGATGGCTACCATGACCCGGCAATTGGGTGGCGTCTCATCCACTTTGCGAGTACGCAACTTCGAGCAAAACACCTTGCCGCTGGAACTCGTCTTCCAAAATGGCCGAGTGATGTCTCCCGCCGAAGCGCAATACCCGGAAGGCTGGCGAACCGTGTCGCTCGATGAACAACGCTTCGCCCTTTTTTTGGATCAGCCGACCGCCGTCACCAGCACTCTTGATCCGCATTCGCCAATGCCTGACGGACACCGCTCTTATCTGCTCGGGCTTGGTGTAAAGACCATACTGATTATTTCTTTGACTTCGGGTGGCCAAGTAAATGGCCGATTGACCTTCCGTTTTACGGAGGAGCGCGATTTTCATCCCGAGGAGCTCGAAATAGCGCGAGCCTTAGCGACCCAGGCCAGCTTGGCCATTCAGCTCACCCGATTGGCGAAAACCGCCAGACAATCTGCCGTTCTCGAGGAGCGAAACCAGCTCGCTGGCGAGATCCATGACTCGCTCGCTCAATTGTTTACCGGGGTCTCGATGCAGCTGGGTGCAGCTCAGGCGGTTATTAAAGCGGGGGACAACAATGGCCTTAGCTACGTAGAACGGGCATCCGAGCTGGCACAATTTGGACTGGCTGAGGCGCGTCGTTCCGCCTTCAGCCTTCAACCCACTCTCATCGAGGAGGCAGGATTAGTCGAGGCTTTGCAAAAGTTGGCCGAGCGTTCAAATATCCCAGGCAGTTTGCGCTGTAATTTTCGTTCACACGGTGTACCGGAAGAAAGCTTGCCGCCCTCAGCCCGGCAAGATCTCCTACGAATTGCGCAGGAAGCAATCAGCAACGCCGTCCGCCATGCTAAACCGACGGTTATCAGCGTCAGTTTACGCTCTGATTCCCAGAACCTTATTCTCAAAGTAAAAGACAACGGACGCGGTATAACCAGCGAGGCAGAAGCCAGAGAAGGATTCGGATTTGTGAACATGCGGGCAAGAGTGAAGAAACTAAACGGATCATTAGACATTCGTACTGCGCCCGGCCGGGGAACCAGCGTGGTGGTTAATGTTCCGGTTAGCGGTTCAGAGTTCCGGATATGCCAATAGGCCGGCGAGAGAAATCAAAGTCGTAGCACGTCGTTCCTCCGGCTAACAACGCTCGGATTGCTCTAGTTACAACTAGTCCCACAGATTGTGTTCGAATGTAGATTTGGACACAATTAGTTGTGTTTCCGGGTCGAATTTTCTCGATTTTCGCGAAAGCAATGTCTTATAAAGATTCCCCATGCATTGCGAGCCTCCCCCGATCACGTTTATCCCCTGTGAAGAGCATTTTCGTCCGGTATTGCCGACCATCGAAGGCAATGTCGATTACCTTGCCTTACGGGGACAGCTCACCACCATGGATGAGTTGTTGTCTACAAGCGGCGTAGAAAAGGAGTTCGTGAGGCGCAGCTTGAATCATTGGATCAAAACACTGAGCGAGAGCAAAGTGGAACAGATAGAGCTCTCGGGCGAAGGTCAAAGCGGAGTGATCCGGTTGGAAGATCTGGTCAGTGGAAAACAACAGGTCCGTTTTCAAGAACATTCTATCCGAGCGTTGCGATGTTCGATTGCGCGCACGTTGTTAGTGGGAAGCTTCCGTGATTTCGCGGCGCGACTGGCTGATAGTCCGCTGCTGCAATGGTTCTGCAAGGTCGCGCAGCTTGATCGGGTCAAGGTGCCAGCCAAAAGCACCGTCCAACGCTATGCGACCTGGTTGCCTGAAGAAGAGATGCGGGAGGTCATCAATGGCCTCCTGCGCAAAGCAGGAGCCGCGGTGGCCGATGGCAAACAGGCGCTTGATCTGGAGGAACCCTTGGATCTGAGCACGATGTTTTTGGACACCACCTGTGTGAAAGCTAACATTCATTTTCCGGTCGATTGGGTGCTTTTGCGCGACGGAGTCAAGAGCCTGATGCAGTCGGTGGAACTGATCCGCTCGCACGGGCTCAAATCACGGATGTGCGAGCCACAAGTATTCATCACCCAGATCAACCGCTTGTCGATGGAAATGACTCACACCCGCCGCAAGAAGAACGGCAAAAAAGAGCGCAAGCGGGTGTTGCGAGAGATGAAGAGGGTCGTGACCGTGGTGCGTGCCCATGCCCAGCGTTACCACAAGCTGCTCGATGAGAACTGGCAAGCGACGGACTGGACCCGCCCGCAGGCCGAGCAGGTTCTCAAGCGCCTGGAATCGATTCTCGAAGCTCTGCCACTGGCTGTTAAACAGGCCCATGAACGCATCATTGGAGAGCGGCAAGTAGCCAATGACGAAAAGCTGCTGAGCCTCTTTGAGCCCAACATCCACGTCATCGTTCGTGGCAAAGCCGGGGAGGAGGTCGAGTTTGGCAACTTGTTAGTTCTGGGCGAACAGATCGATGGGTTGATTATCGATTGGGAACTGTTCAAAGAGAAAGTACCTGCCGATCCGCGGTTAGTGCGCCCGAGCGTCGAGAGGGTGGAAAGCGGCCTCAAAGTGGCGATCAAGAGTTTGGTCACCGACCGTGGTTTTGATAACAAAATCACCGTCCAGTGGCTTGAGGAGCGTGGGACATTTGCCAGGCTCTGCCCACGTGATCCGCGCGCTCTGCGCGAGGCCATGAAGGATGAAGACTTTGCCCAAGCGCAGCGCCGCAGAGCACAGACTGAAGCGCGCATCGCGATATTTAAAAATGAATTTCTCGGACGACCGATGCGTTCGGAGGGCTTTGAGAACCGCGCCTTGCAAGTGGCCTGGGGAATACTCACTCACAATTTATGGGTGTTAGCCGAGAAATTGCGGGAGCAGCGAAGGCTCCAGGAGCAAAAGCTTAGGCAAGCGGCCTAAGAAACATCGCAAAAAAGTTAGAATCAATGCTCAGTGCCAGAGGTGTCCCTCGGGCTGGCGCTATTTTGCCTTCTTTCCGAATAAAATATTTAATAACACTCACAAATAAAGTTCTAAGTGGCAAATTCTTGCAATGCGAAATCTTGCAACATGTGTTGCACGGGGAAAGCGCATTTTCGGGACGGACTCTAGTTAGGCTTCAGGTATATCTGGAATGAAAAAGGACAATTAGCTTCCGAGGGGAATAAGGCTGAGCGTCTTAATCAAAAGGAAGACGAAATTTATGAAATTGATCGATGGTTTTCTTGCCGGTCTGGTCTCGATAGGACTTCTGGCGATTGTCTCAGATAGCGCTTTCGCCGGCGGTCGAGGGGGCAGCCATTTCCATTATTTTGCGGCCGGGAACCCCGGCGGAATCCGGACTGGACCAGCGTATCCCTTAACACCAACACCCGCTTGGGGCCGGGTGGGATGATCGCGGCCTGTGAAGTTTCCTCCCCTGGGGCCGTTTTTGGAAACCTCTACCGGTGGTGGTTATGCAACTGTCGTGGCTTATGTTCGCAACCTCTCAAGGGTAACGGAGTACTGGCCCGAAGCCGGCTCGAATTGACGCCAGTGCATATGCCACGTCTTCACGTGTCTGGCCCCGTATTCGATCCCAGAAGCGCGGGAGAGCGAGAACCTTCACGAATCGGTCCTCACGTTTGTATCTCGCCCTGACTTCGTTTTTGGTTCGCGACGATTGTTCAGAAAAGTATTGAAGAGTTCGCCGGTTTGATTAGGATACTAGGACAGTTCATTTGCCTTCTCTCTCACCAGGAGTCAATCTCCTTGGTTAGAGGTGTGGTCGATTACATTCAGCCTGAAGGTCAGTCCGACTCCAGAAGTTGTTTTTTGCGGTCTGCGCTATAGTTCGCATGGGACATGCATTCCGCATAGTTCTTAAACGGCAATGTTATGGGTTTGACAATACTGATCCAAACATATCTCGACTGCTAAAAGTATAAGTTAAAGAGAGTTATCCTGGAACTGCATTTGCGATACCCGGTCCCTTCGCATCGTGCGAGGCGAACTTAGGCGTTAATCTTTATCTGAGGTTTCTATGAAAAATAATTCGCGGTGGATGCATTGCGTTTTTCTTTTATTTATTATGGCACTCCGCTGTCTTCTGTGGATAGCTTAATTGGGTAGGTTTAGCCACGTATAGCGCTACGCTACGCCTGTTCAAGGTCGAATCCGGCATAAACGGCCTCCTCCCCACTTCGTGGGTCCCCTCCATTTATTCCGTTTCTCGCTTGAGCAGGCTTCGCTCCGCGCTGGGAAGGTTACTGCCTTTTGCGTTCGATAGCCCTTAGCTCGTTCCTCGCTACGGTCTCTCAAGCGCAAAAACTGTTGGTACTTTGTTCGGGGAGCAAAACAGGGGGTGGATTTGCATTTTGAGTGACCGTGGACTCAATAAGAAGGATGACACCGGAGGAACTTTTTACCGCAGCACTGGGATTGGGTCGCCAATGGCGAGTAGCCCAATGCCGCTTTGAGGGAGAACCGAAACGCTTGGAATTGCGACTCGAGCACGTGCCCGGGGAACATTTCGAGTGTCCGGTCTGCAAAGACTTGTGTGGAATTCACGACACGATCGAACGGCGCTGGCGGCATATGGACTTTTTCCAATATCGCTGCGAACTGGTGGCTAGAGTGCCACGCACTTGGTGTCGCAAGGACGGGGTCCATCAGGTGCAGGTGCCCTGGGCCCGAGAAGGCAGCGGTTTCACCCTGATGATGGAAGCGCTCATGATGCTGCTCAGCGCGGAGATGCCCGTCGATGCGATGGCCGATTTGCTCGATGAGCACGATACCCGTCTGTGGCGAGTGTTGATGCACTATGTGGAGCAAGCACACGCCAAGAGCGACTGGAGGGCCGTCCGACGGATTGCCGTCGATGAGACCAGTGCCCGGCGCGGGCACCGCTACGTGACCAATGTGCTGGATGCCGAGAACTCACGTTTGCTCCTCATGGTCGAGGGACGCAGCGCAGAGGCCCTCGCGGCCTTTGCCACGGCGCTGGTCGAGCACGGTGGCGATCCCTCCCAGATCGAGGCGATTGCCATGGATATGAGCCCTGCCTATGTGAAGGGAGCTACGGAATATTTTCCTGGTGCCAGGATCGTCTTCGACAAGTTCCACGTCATGGTACTGGCCGGCGCAGCATTTGATAAGGTGCGCTACGAGCTTCAGCGCGAGGGAGCCGATCTCAAAGGAGCGATGTGGAGCTTGCGCGGCAACACTTGGAACCTCAGTGAGGATCGTCAAGAGCAACGTAAAAATCTCTGTCGTCAGTATACCAAACTTGGCCGTGCGATGAGTCTGCGTGAGACTCTCCAAGCCATTTACGCAAACTCTGACCGCCAGGTGGCCGAAGCTGAACTTCACTGGTGGTGTGGCTGGGCCGCGCGCAGTCGCCTCAGCCCCTTCCGCGATTTAGCCAAGACCGTTCGCAAGCATTGGGAAGGGATCCTAGCCTACTTCGACACCCGACTGACTTCCGCAGCCATCGAGGCCGTAAACGGCGTCATCCAACTAGCCAAACGAATGGCGCGCGGGTTTAGAAACTTCGTCTACTTCAGAACCGCCGCCTATCACCGAGCCGGTAAGCTCAATTTGGCTGTCCCAACTATGACTTAATTCGAACTATCCACAGAAAACAGCGAAGGAGCTTTATTATTGCGGTTCTCGGTTTAGCCCTTCCTAAGCTTCGCTCAGGCGAGCCGAACGCGGATCCCCAGGAGCGCGGGCAGACGAGCTACATGCCAGTGGACATTAAAGAATCGTTCGAATCGATCATGTCACGAATGACGGCGGCCAAGCCGGGCATCGAGAAGGAGCACACCGATCTGCTCAACGAGCGCTACGACCTGAGCAACCGACCCGCCCCTGGCGTCACGATGGAGCGTGGAAAACCGCTGCAAGAAGGCGTCCGCGTCAAGCTGCCCGCTGGAATGACCTGGGAGAGGCTGGCGGCGATGAGCCCGGACGAGATTCGCGAGCACGATCTCTATCCGAAGGGGTTCTACCCCTTGCCGCATCCCAACCATGCCGAGGGCGGCTTCGTCTTTCCGCACTTTTTGATCGACGCGATCAAGAACCAGGACGGGCGAGACCTGACCCGGTTCGACGTAGATTTCGATCTGCCGGATCACTTCTTGGCCGCGTTTCCTCCAGCCATCTACCTGACCTCGCGCCCCGATCTGGGCGATGTCTCGCAGGGCAAGCTTGTCTCGCTCACCAATTTTTACGAGCTGTTCAATGGCCTTCTGACTCCCAGGCAACTGGAAGGGCTGCGCCTATTGTTGACGCCCTTCCCGCAGCAGCAGTTCAATGCGACCGAGGATCGCCGCTCGCAGATTCCCAGTCTTGGCGCGGCTTGCTTTGATTGCCATTCGAATGGCCACCAAAACGGCGCGACGCACCTCGCCCCCGACGCCCGTCCGCAGAAGTTCCGCCACCGCATCAAGACGGTGTCGCTGCGCGGCGTGAACATTCAGCGGCTCTTCGGCTCGCAGCGAGCCCTGAAGACAATCGAGGATTTCACCGAATTCGAGCAGCGCACCGCTTATTTCGACGGCGATATTGTAATCGCCACCAAGAAGGGCGTTAATCCCCTTGAGCGCGGCAGCCAGGTCGACTTCATGGCCGATTTTCAAGAGATGCTGGACTTTCCGCCGGCACCTAAGCTCGACGTCTTTGGCAAACTCGATCCCACCAAGGCAACGGCCGCCGAGATGCGGGGCCAGGAGATCTTCATCGGCAAGGGCCAATGCGCGAGTTGCCACCAGCCGCCCTTCTACACCGACAACTTGATGCACAACCTCCAGACCGAGCGCTTCTTCAAGCCGGTGATGATCAACCGCATGATGGCGATCGGGGACGGGCCGATCAAAACCTTTGCGCTGCGCGGCGTCAAAGACAACCCGCCCTACCTGCACGACGAGCGTCTGCTGACGCTGGAGGACACGGTCGAGTTCTTCAACCTGATCCTCGGCACAAATCTAACACCGCAGGAAAAGGAAGACCTGGTGGCCTTCCTCCGCGCCTTATAGCCGGAGAGCGAGCGGGCCAAACTAGAATAAGGCTGCACGCCGGAAGGGCGGACTCTATCTGGCCGGAATCGGCTGCTACTGAATTGCCCGCCTTGCCGCTTCCAGGAACGACGGTCTCATCTTCTTCCGTTGGTGAGAGGGGTGAATTCTTGAATTTATTCGTCGGTGAATCGGTTGGGCGGTTAGCTACGTTACTCAGCCCAGGCGGAATTCCGGATGATGCTACAGAAATCCATTCGTTTGAAGGTCGGATCGAACGAAGCGAGTACGTCGTCGTTCACGGTGCCAAAGGTCGTCTCCGGCTTGTGTTTGAATCCCTCGTGGAAGCAACGGATGATACCTTCCTTGAAGTGGCTTCCTCGCGGATGCGCTGCGATGACCTGCTCGCGCTGCGCATCTGAGAACTCCGCATAGCCGATACCCAGCACGTCCATTTCGACGCCCGCCGTGACCAGGGCGACTTCGGGCTTCTTATGCTGGGGGATGCCAGGGGTGGTGTGGAGGGCGATGGCGTCCCACACGATGTCGATCGACGCCTCGGCGATCCCGTGCCGCCGCAGAAAATCGCGCGCGGCGTTGGCGCTGTCGACTTCGAAGCGCTCTGTGGCGCTGCTGTATTTCTCGGTGAGGCCCATGTCGTGGAACATGGCGCCAACATAGAGAAGCTCGGGGTCGAACTTCAATCGGTTGCGAACGCCCGCGAGGGCGCCGAAGAGGTAGACGCGGGTCGAGTGATGGAAGAGGAGAGGGGACTCGGTGTCCCGCACCAGTTCGGTTACTTCCCGGGCCAGTTTACTATCGGGTATTTGGGGTGTTTCAAGGTGTGCGATTTGCGTGCTCATAAGGGTCTCCGTGGTTGATTTTTGGGGTCGTGACTGGGGATGGATTGAAGGATCGATGTTAGTGGAGTATCCCTTACTGGTATTGAGGTATGACATGTAGTTGGTTCTTTCTTTTTGTTTTCTTGTTTATTTGGTTGATAGTTTCCTTCACTTTTTCGCTTGATTAAGTGCCACTTCTCGCATGGGAAAGACCTGATCGAGCTACGTAGCTCACTGCTCGTGATTTTGCGTCAATCGATTTCCCGACGCGCGCCAAAGCCTCGTTTCCGGGTAGATACTCAACTTCCGCTACACGGTAGCGCCTAGCTGAAGTACGTCTATGACTCTAAAGAGCGGTTCCTATTAACTCGATCGAGTTAGGGTACCATATCACAACCTGCAAAATCCGAAGCCATGGCTCTTGTCTCATCTTTGGAGTCCGTATCGATGCAGTCCTCTAGACGGAAAATGGCGTCGGCAAACGGCCACGACGCCGCTTGGTTCACAACGAACGCCATTGCCCCGGCGATCTCCTTGCTGTTGTTCATTGTCGTTCGTATGTCAATTCGGCATTTGCGGAACGGCACTGTTCAATCTTATGTTGCATTGGCGGACCCGGTAAGTAGCGGTCTCAGCCAACTTAGAAACGTGAGGACAACACGATATGGATATCTCTCGCAGGAGCTTCATCAGGACCACATCCAGTACGCTTGCGCTTGGGCTCGTCGCAGGTAGCTCAGCCCAACTCAGTGCTGCCGCCCAAGAAACATCTAGTTTAACATTCGCCCAGCCCGAAGAACAGCGACGAGGCGACATGATATTTCGGCGCCTAGATAGAACCGGGGCCTGGGTTTCGCTGGTGGGATTGGGAGGCTACCATATCGGTAAACAGGCGAATGAGAACGACAGTATCGACCTGATTCGCCGTGCGATCGATAACGGTATCACCTTCATGGATAACTGTTGGGATTACAACGGCGGAACAAGCGAAATTCGAATGGGAAAAGCCTTGCGTGACGGCTATCGGGAAAAGGTTTTCCTGATGACAAAACTTGATGGTCGTACCAAAGAGGAGGCTAGTCGACAAATCACTGAATCGTTGCAAAGGTTGCAAACCGATCACATCGATCTAATGCAGCATCATGAATGTATCCGACTAGATGATCCGGATCGGATTTTCGCTGAGGGAGGTGCTCAAGAAGCAATGTTGGAGGCCCGGAAAGCCGGTAAAATACGGTATATCGGATTCACGGGCCACAAAGATCCGGTGGTGCACCTCAGGATGTTACAGACGGCCTCAGAGAATGGCTTCCATTTTGACGCAGTCCAGATGCCGCTCAACGTCATGGATGCACACTTCCGCAGTTTTCAGCGTCAGGTCTTGCCCATCCTGGTAAAAGAAGGCATCGGCGTCGAAGGGATGAAGCCCTTCGGAGATCATTTCATTCTAAATAGCAACACGGTCGAACCCATTGAGGCGCTGCACTACTCAATGAGTTTGCCAACATCGGTCGTAATCACGGGTATCGACAGACCTGAAATCTTAGATCAAGCTCTTCAGGCTGCTCGGACGTATCGAGGGTTGGATGAGGGCCGGGTTGCCGCCTTGCTCGCACGCACGAGAGTTGCGGCCACAAAGGGACACTTTGAGTTATACAAAACCAGCACCCACTTTGATGGCACCATCAAAAATCCGGAGTGGCTTGGTTAGCTCCTTAGACCTTTCTTCGAAAGTTCGGAAAATTAGGTTGTTCGTCCCCGACCGATCGCAAATTCGGTCTTAACTCCTCCGGGACAGATCACTCCAACTTTTGACCGAATGCTTTGATCGCAGCCTCTACCGCGGATAACTGCAGACAACGACGACGTGACAAGCAAGGATCTTTCATGATGTGTCGATTCGCCTTTATTGTTTTTCGGCTACAGCTTCGAGTTGTACCCCATTCGGCATAAACTCAGCGAGATCAATCCCGAGAGCCTGGGCGACGCCGATTCCATAGGCCGGATCGGCACGGAAGAAATGGCAGATCTGCCGCAGCTGAATCTCCTGCGGTCTCAGGCATGATCTGGACGCAGAAACGCCAACGAGGATAATCGCCACCCTCAATGTTTTCGAAAAGATCCCGCTGGGCTGATTCACGATCACTGCCGACGACCTCGGCTGCTTCTTGATCGGTATAAAAGGCATGGCCCTGCATGGATTTGAAATGAAATTTCACCCAGTATCTTTCGCCGTTCTCATTGATGAAGCTGTAAGTATGCGAGCCATATCCGTTCTTCTGGCGGAAATTGCGTGGCAACCCACGATCACTCATCAAAATAGTTACCTGGTGAAGCGACTCGGGTGAAAGGCTCCAGAAATCCCAGGCGGCGGCATTACTACGCATATTAGTCTTTGGGTCTCTCTTCTGGGTATGGATAAAATCGGGAAACTTTAAGGGATCCCGAACAAAGAAGACCGGCGTGTTGTTAGCCACCAAATCCCAATTGCCGTCCTCGGTATAAAATTTGAGAGCAAATCCGCGGACATCTCTCTCTCAGTAGAACCTTTGCACTTCTGAATTTATCCATATACTACTTTCGTTCCTGCTTCCCGCTAAGTTTCGATTCGCGGAGACATGCTCGACTCTAGGATCTTCCCCAGCTGGTTCAAAATGCCGCTCGCGAACGGCTCTCACATAAATCAGATGCGGATTATCTTTAATAACCGCCGGGCCACGCAATGCAGCTTGTTGCATATCCTGTGCTGCAAGTGTGATTACTGCCCGACATTCCACGTCGTAAACTTTCATTAAGCGGTCTCCTTATTAGATTCAGCCGGATGGTCGGACGACAAATAACATCGGTCTTTGAGCAGTTCTATGCTTCGAAAGGAGGTTTCTCTATGCCTCGATAGGGCTAGCCCATAATACTAGGGCACTCAAGGACTCAAGCACTCAAGTACTTAAGAATGCTGCAATGGGTACGTCGGCGCGAGACTGTTGATTCTTCTCGAGTTCTTGAGTGCTTGAGTTCATTTTTTCCAACATGTGGGCTCGTGCCGAAAATATCGGCGGCCAACTAAAAGTTCGAACCGCGTCGGGTTGCGGTACTACTATTGTCGTTCAGGTACCGATGAATTTCTGACCGGGCCCGGCTCGTCCGTTTTGCTGCTATTGTTGAGTGGATTCCGGGCCAAAGGGCCATGGTCTGTCGAAACTCCGGCTCTCGGAGTTATATGCGCGTGGGGCAATCTGTACATACCCGCCTGTATAGTTGTGCCCGCCCGTTCCGTCGGCGGTAGAACAGCCCGTAAGCCCCAACAGCGCGATGGCCGGGGCGATCAAAGCCAACTGAAGATAAGTATTGGTATTTAGAATTATATTTCCGCTCATAGTTTTTGTCCTCTAATGCTAACAGATTAGCATCAATTATTAAGCATTTGTATCGTAGACAAGGATGATTAAATTTGATCCGATAGAGTTATAAAGGCCGTAAAACTCGTTGTCTAACAGTGCGCGCAGGTAATGGATGGCTCGGTCATTTGTGCTTCCGGGAGAGAGATGGTTTGTGAGACGCCTCACTCGCTCGAGCGAGTGAATAAGAATCGTTCTTGCGAAGCATAGAACAAGCCTTGGCTCGGCAGTAGTGTATTGCAGAAATTAAATATTAATCCTAAAACAACCCTGAGCATCGTCGGATTTAGCGAACAATGTTTACAAAGGCTTCATTTTAAAGAAAGGAACGCTCCAACCGGCCGCAATGTGTTCGGGTTCGGGAAGAGCGGTACCGGTATGGCTGGTGAAGATTTAGATACGGGCATCAAAATTTACCTTCGGGAAATCGGGCAGATCCCGCTGCTAACCCCCCAAGAAGAGATTGATCTGGCCGCGCTCATTAAAAAAGGCGACCGAGAAGCGCGAGCGCTGATGATCAAAGCCAATCTCCGTCTCGTCGTTAAAATTGCTCACGATTACGCCAATTTGGGTTTGCCTTTGTTGGATTTAGTATCGGAAGGCAATATCGGTTTGATGAAGGCAGTCGAGCGATTCGATCCGGCAAAGGGCGGAAAGCTGAGCACCTACGCGGCCTGGTGGATCAAACAGGCGATCAAGCGGGCTTTGGCCAATCAGAGTAAAACCATTCGCCTTCCGGTTCACTTGGTGGACAAGATTTCCAAAATGCGCCGGGTTTCTTTGCAGATGAGTGAAGAACTGGGCCGTGAACCGGCCGATGACGAGTTGGCGGAAGAGATCGGTATTTCCAGTCGCAAAGTCTCTCAATTAAAGACGGTCTCGATTCGGCCCGCTTCGTTGGACGCCCCAATCAGCGATGGCGATTCGACTGAATTTGGTGAAATTGTTGGGGATGAAGGTGCTCAAACGCCGTTCGAGTTGCTCAGAGACAAAAACCTGCGCGACGAGATGAGCGACTTGCTTGAGGCCCTCGACGGCCGGGAGCGCAAGATAATCTTCCAGCGGTTCGGACTAGATGGTGGGAAACCGAAGACCCTCGAAGAAGTGGGCAAGAAGTTTCGGGTTACGCGAGAACGAATCCGTCAGCTCCAGAATATCGCCTTGGCGAAATTGCGTCGGGCGCTGAATAAGAAAGAAACGCCAACACAGGAGAGCATTTCAAACCGAGGCTAGGAAAGGCCGAGGCGTCGTGCATCTGATAGGCTGGCCCCGTAATGGAACACGATTCTCAGTTTCTCCTTACACCAATGGCCCCAGAAACAGGACGGAATCTGAACGAATCAACCGCAACACCAGCAGGAAGCGAAGCGGTTCTACTTATTTTGGTGGCAGCCAGCTTCTCGCATCTTCTCAATGACACTATTCAATCGCTGATTCCGGCGATTTATCCGCTGCTCAGAGATTCGTTTCAACTCAGCTTCGCCCAAATCGGTCTGATTACACTTACTTTCCAGGTGACTGCTTCGTTGCTACAGCCTCTCGTGGGCCTGTATACCGACCGCCGACCGCAGCCATTTTCCTTGGCTATCGGGATGGCGTTTTCCCTGGTCGGCTTGGTTCTGCTTGCTTCCGCGAATAGCTACCCAATGATCCTGGTGGCCGCAGCTTCGGTAGGGTTGGGCTCTTCTATTTTTCACCCAGAAGCTTCTCGCCTGGCTCGACTCGCCTCCGGCGGCCGATATGGTTTCGCCCAATCACTTTTCCAAGTCGGAGGCAATGCCGGCCAATCTTTGGGACCGCTACTGGCGGCGCTGGTCATTGGCGCGCGGGCCAGGAGCAATGTCATCTGGTTCACACTGGTCGCACTGGTCGGAATCATTGTGCTGTACAACGTGGGCCGTTGGTACCGGCAAAATCTTCCACGAGCTCACAAGCACATCAGGCGCCCGGTCAGCCATAGCGATCTTCCTCCGGCGCAAATTCGATGGGCTCTCTTTATCCTCATTAGCTTGATTTTCTCGAAATTCTTCTATCTCGAGAGTATGCGGAGCTATTTTACGTTTTATCTCATATCGAAATTCCATGTCGGGGTACAGCACGCGCAACTGCTTCTATTTCTGTTCCTGTTTTCCGTCGCCGCCGGAACCATCCTCGGCGGACCTATCGGCGATCGATTCGGACGCAAATACGTAATATGGGTCTCGATCTTAGGGGTCGCGCCGCTCACGTTGCTCTTGCCGTATGTCAATCTTGGCTGGACGATAGTGCTCTCTGTTCTGATCGGAATAATCTTGTCATCAGCATTCCCTGCCATCCTGGTTTACGCCCAAGAATTGGTTCCTGGTAAAGTAGGACTGATATCCGGACTTTTCTTTGGCTTCGCTTTTGGAATCGCCGGCATTGGATCGGCGGTCTTTGGCCAACTGGCCGATCGCACCAGCATCGAATATGTGTACTGGGTCTGCTCTTTTCTCCCTCTGATTGGGCTGCTGACCGGCTTTCTTCCTAATTTGGAACAGCCGGAGCGATGAACGAACCAGCCGGAGCCACACAGCAAACCGCGTTTGTTCCTGGCTCGGAAGATCCCGGCTCTGATTGTTGGCTCCGAAAATATCCGCTGCGGTCCATGAATGCTTGAATGACAAAATAGTAATCGAAGTGAGGTCCGTTTTGTCATCAACGTCGATGAATTTCCAGCATCAGGAAAAGGCCTATGCCGCCCCTGGCCTGGCTATATTTCAATTTATGAACCAAAGTGCAAAAAACGATGTGAGTAAGGTGCCCGCGGTCACTCTGACCTTTTGGGTGATTAAGATTCTTGCGACGACGCTTGGCGAGACCGGCGGCGATGCCGTGTCAATGTCGATGAATCTGGGCTATGTCACCGCCAGCATCATTTTCATTGGTATCTTTGCCATAGTCGTCGCAGCACAGGTCACCGCCAAGTCGTTTCACCCCTTCCTGTACTGGGCTGTTATTGTTGCGACCACGACACTGGGCACGACCTTGGCGGATTTCGCGGACCGCTCGCTCGGCATTGGTTATGCCGGGGGCTCTTCGCTCTTGTTCATCCTTCTGCTGGCGTCGCTCGGTATCTGGTATAAGTCTGCGGGCTCCGTTTCGGTGGAGACCATCACGTCGCCCAAGGTCGAGATGTTCTATTGGGGAACGATCCTGTTCTCCCAGACCTTGGGAACGGCGCTGGGCGACTGGATGGCCGACACGAACCGGCTTGGCTATGAAGGCGGGGCGCTCGTATTCGGGGCAGGGCTGGCGCTGGTAGCCGCCGGCTATTTCTTTACGCGCGTTTCGCGCACTGTGCTCTTCTGGGCCGCTTTTATCCTCACCCGACCGCTCGGTGCCACTTTGGGCGATCTGCTTGACAAGCCGGTTGACCATGGCGGCTTTGCCTTCAGCCGCTACACTGCCTCCGGCATTCTGGCGGCTCTCATTATTGCCTGCATCTTGTTCCTGCCGCAAAAGGCCGGAAGCCATCCCGGACAGGTTCAGAGAGCTTCCTGAGTTGACATCCGCACAATGGACCGAACATTCTCAAAAAAAAATTACAAGCGTTATCCTACCCCAGGGAGTGACGGAATGTTTTGTTTGCCTGAGCGAGCTTTTAAGCAACCGAAAGGTGCTCGTCGCACGATAGCATGAGTGCCTCATTTTCCGTCAATGCATTTTCGGCAACCGTGGCGTTGTTGCTGACTTGCGCGACGATGTGGGCTGGACCTGCCGATGACCTTATAAAGAACGGCGATGATCTCGATCTAAAATTACAGGCCTCTGAGGCTCTTGATTTTTATTTGGCGGCGGAAAAGCTGGAGCCGAAGAACGCGAGTCTTCTGTGTCGCATCGCAAGGCAGTATCGACACTTAATGGTCGATGCCACGACACGCGAGGAGAAGCTCAGGCTCGGAAGCATTGGCTTGGATTATGCGCAGCGGGCGGCGGCGCTCGCGCCAAATGACTCTGAGGCGCAACTCTCTCCCGCGATCAGCTACGGAAAAATGGTACCGCTCCAGGGAATGAAGGAGCAGATCGAGTCCGGGCGCCGCATCAAGGACGCGGTAGATAAGGCGATTAAACTCGATCCGCACAACGATCTGGCCTGGGACGTGTTAGGTCGATGGAACAAGGTGCTTGCCGATGTAAATGGACTCAAGCGAGCAGTTGGGTCGCTCTTATACGGCGAACTGCCGACAGGATCGAACGCAGAGGCGGTGTTGTGCTTTCAGAAAGCCATCGAAATCAACCCCAACCGCCTCATGCATTACATCGAACTGGGACAAACCTACGCTCAGATGGGAAGAACCGCCGAGGCGCGCCGTTTGATTACCAAGGGGCTGGCGATGCCGGACTTAGAGAAAGATGATCCCGAGATCAAGCGTCGCGGACGGGAGACGCTGGTGAAACTCCAGTGAGCGGGGCGCCGTGAGCTGAGCGGATGAACAGTGTTTTTTCAGGTCGGCTCCCGTCTTCGGATCTGCCCGGTAACCGCCGGTTGCGAAACCGATGCTCTTAAAGACAGTACTCTTTGTGATCTTTGCGATCTTCTGTTCAAAAAATGACTTTTGCTTTTTTTCTGTCTTAGCGCCGGGGGAACGAAGAAAAATCATTTACACAGAAGATCACAAAGACAATTCCTTCGACGGTCCCGATTACCTATCCTTGCTTCGCCGCTGCGCTACGCGCCAGTAACGGCTCTGAATTGCCCGCGGACACTTGTTTCCCTCGCGTTTGAATCCCGCGCCAATGTTTTAGGGGAAGCATCCCCAGAGCCATCACGACCAGTTGGCTGGCGATGAAAGCCATTAGAGTGCCGAACGCCCGATCCATAAAACCATAGGAATGCAGGCCGACGCCAAGCATATTAACTCCGAACCAGGAAAGACTGAACACGATGTTGCCAAAAACACTCATCACCGCAAGTCCACGTTCGCGAATCAAGCCACCCCAGCGGGAGTGAAGAATGATGGCGTTCCACATTACGATAAGAAGCGCGCCGTTCTCCTTCGGATCCCATCCCCAGAATCGTCCCCAAGATTGATCGGCCCAGATTCCGCCGAGAATGGTTCCAACGAAGCTGAACAAGGTAGCAAAGCAAATGATTCCGTACATCATTCGACTGAGTGACCTCGCTGTCGTTTCGTCGAACGAGGTGGTAAAAAGGCCGCGGAAGATATAGATAATGCCCAGGAAACCGGCCAAGGCCACCGATGAGTAACCAAGGGTCACCATGACCACATGAGTCGCTAACCATACATTGGTGTCTAACACCGCTCGAAGCATTTCAAGCGAATCGCCATCCAACTGCAAGTTGTGGGCGATCAATAGGGTGACAAAACCGATGGTTGAAGCGCATACGCTCCCAATCCCGTTCTTGTAAAAACGCTCGAGAAAAAGACAGAGAAGAACCGAACCCCAGCCGACAAAGAGCGCTGAACTATACAGATTGGTAACGGGAGGTCGTCCTTGCAAATACATGCGAACCAAAAGCCCGACCGTATGCAGGAGGAACGCGCAAACGAGCAGAATAACGGCAGTCTTGCCGAGTGTTTTCGGCCATTTCAACCACGAGAGAAGGGCGAATACAAGGACGATGACGTACAGAACCATTGCCTGAAGGAACGGTTGCGCCCGGTTGAACAAGTACTCGAGCCGAGGTCGCGACGATTGCTCCGGAATCGTTCTGTCAAGGTACTGATTATATTCCTGGATGATCCGGTTGAATCCGGCCACATTATCGCTGCGGTAAGCGGAGATCAGATCGGCATACATGAAAGCTGGATACGACACTTTGCCCGCCGCGACGGCATTAAGAAGTGCGTCGGACATGTGCCACCAGCGGTCGCTGTCGGTCCTACCATTCGGATTCGGAACAGCGTACACATATCTGGCCTTATTGAGGATCTGGTAGCGTTTGGTGAACCAGACGAGACGCAATAAGTCCTGTTGGTTAAAGGGCCGGTTTGCCTCTCGATCCCGAACGGCTTGCACACCTGGTTGAAGCACCTGATCGAAAGCCTGCAATTCTCTTGCGAAATCGGGCGAATCCTCCGCCTGAATACTGTTCTTCAATAGAAGGTAAATCCGCAAAGCGTCTCGGAGTTTAATAATCCCGCGCTGGAATGCGTTCCGGGCTTGAGCTTCCGTTTGCGTCGCTAATCCGGATTGTTTGCCAATCTCGCCGAGGAATGGCTCGCAGTCGTTATAAGAATAAGAGACGGGTTTCCCGTTGGCTTCCTGCCGGCCGAAAAGCCCTAGAATATCGGGATTGGTCACTTCAAAAACCTTTGCGGCATCCGCACGCCCGGGCATCATGAATACATCAAGCAACCATCGACTGGCGGGCTCTACTTTGCCATCAACAGTGAAGGTTCCGTGGTGATTCATTACCGAAAGCGACATGCGGGCCAGTGTATCCATTGGCATTACCCGGCCACCGACCAGAACCGGAAGTCGGCTAAAGCCGTCGATATCCAACCCAGGAGCCTGTTTTTGGGGCATCATCTTCGAGATCACCCAGATCACCAGCACCAGACTAATGAGCCAAGGAATAGACTTCTTCACGAAATCACCCGGCGTCTCACAAAGCTGGTTAGATGCATCCCAAATTGAAGGACCATGCCCAAGGCGATTAGCGCACATGAGATATACGGTATCAGCCAGCTGGGATTCTGCACCACTTGGAGGATGGTCGTCATATCGTTGTTATCAAAGCCAGATTGGTAGAAGGTCATGCCCTGGTAGCGCAACGGGTGATTCATGTAGATCAGCGTTTCCCGATCTTCGTGGCGGGAAGGATCCAGCAGTCGAATTCGGCTCGAGAAGTTCTTGGGAATATCAGTCCCCGCGTAACGATCGTGGCTAAACTGAACGAGCTGAATCGCAAAAGGTTTATAGAAGCGTTTGGGTTGCAGCACGATTTGATAAGTCTTTCCGCCGGTCTGAAAACTTACCGGCCGGGGAAAGCCGGCGGCGAGACTCCAGGAGCCGACGTGTCTTTCGCCTTGCCAGACCGATACGGCAGCAGTTGGCATGTTACGTTCGTTCTCTTTGTAGGTCCGTTCTGTTTGGACCGATACAGCCATCGGACCGATCTGTAGATGTGGATAGTTGGAGGACGGCAGTTGATCCGGGCGGAACAAGGCAGAGTTGATAAAATATTCGTCGATACCAACCTCTAGAGAATCCACCGGCAGACCAATTTTGTGGCCTTTGTACAGTTGTGAATCCGGAATGGAAACTACCTGATCGAAATCTGGAGCGCTGGTATCAATCACGGCAAGTTCATTGTGATAATAGCTCAGCGAATAGTTTTTCGTCTCTCCCTGATCGAGGCGCATCTGACTTTCCACTTGGAACAGACTGGTAAACAATTGGCCGAGCAGCAACAGAATCACTCCAGTGTGAAGGACGAGGAGGCCCGCTTTTTTCCAAGTGAATTTGAATCGTGCCAGGTGTGCCGCGATCAGATTCACTAAAAGCAGCCCGCCAACCAGATAGCCGCTGGGAAACCACGGAATCTTTAGGGCAGTTCCAGGCGGTGTAAAGTAGAGAAAGAAGCTTTTGAAATATCGGTTTTCCGCCTCGTAAACACCAATATTCACCTGATCCAGGGTACCGAGGAAGACCAGAACCATCGCACACCCTAAGCAGAACACAGTTAGCTTGAGCGAGGTGAGAGGTTTCACCCAGTGAATAATGTTATCGGTCATTGGGTGATCTTGGCAGCTTTAAGGCGCGGTCGTTTGCTGACTAATTGACAGCTAGTGTTACCGTCTCGCATATAATGATGATGTCGTTGCGTTCAAAAGGGGCCGCCGGCAAGGCGGCGTAGGCGAAGCGTCCTCGCTTTGCCCTCCCGGAGAAACAAAGCGAGGACACTTCGCCTACATCGCTCGCAGAGGCCTCACAAGGTAGGCGAACGTCTCGGTTTGCACGGCTCTGAAAAGATGCAAAACGAATACGACTCGCCTACATTTCAAAGTTAATGCTAACGGACAACGTGCAGGAAAGCGAGCTGCCTCTCCGCTTAGCTCCGCGTCGGCGGAACGGAGGAAACAGGCCGCCCTGCCATATGACTATCGTTGAGTGGAAGTAACGTTGCTCTGTTGCCGAATGTGATCAGTCGTCTGAACCGGCCGTTTTTCGTTGAACTTAACAGGGGGCACAAAAAACCCGTCCGATAAGGTCTGCAGGAAAAGAACGATCTGGTTCTCCTCGGCGTCGGTCAAGCCAAGGTTGCCAATCGTCTGGTCGACGTTTGCATTAACTTCTGGAAAAGGCCAGTAGGTGATCCCCTCTCCCGGTTCGCCGGCTGGTTTATGCACACCTCCGTTCAGCGTATCGCGCGTATTATAGAAGTGGACAAGGGCCTTCAGACTCTTGAAGTAGCCATTATGCGCGTACGCCTTTACGAAACCTGCATACGGCCGCAGGTCTACGTTGCGACAGGTCGGAGTCTGGACTTTGCCGTTGAAATTGGGTGCCAGTACCGCCCAGGCCGGGTTTGGGTTCTGCCCGGTGCCTATGCCCGGACCGGATTTCTCACCAATCGTCACGGCGAGACTCACGTTGGCCAGGAAACCGCCAACTCCAAGATCGAGATACATAAGGCCCGCTGCGTTCGCGACATACCCGAACTGGTCCGGGTGATTCTCGAACAAAAACGGCAGAGCATAATTCTGCGGCGTACCAATGTTAGTCGAGGTGAAGTCGGTAAACAAAGGCGCTACACATGCCAGATCTGCTGGTGTGATCGGGGTCGTGGAACTTTCGGTTCCGTCCACATGGCAGGTATTGCAGTGACCTTTACCTCGGAACAGATTCCAACCCGCCAACTCGTCCGCGGTTAACACCGTTAAGGTAGGGTTAGCGATGGCGAAATCGAATTTCGAACTGAACGGACTAACCTCCGGCCCAGCCTCGTATGCAGCTGTTGACTGTGCGGCATGATCAAAGGCGGAAATCACAAGGTTTTGGTCCGCCTGACTCATCATAGCAAGAGCCGACGGATTATTCGGTGCTCCGCCGGGTATCGCCGCCAATGTCGCGATGTTGGGTGGAAAATGAATAGAACTCAGCGATCCCTTACCCCAGAAGGCTTCAAAAAATGGCGCTTCCTGACTTATGGAGATTTTGTACACGTAAGTAGCAATATCAAGATTTCCCATCTCCACTGGATTAGTCGGAGGTCCTTGCGCCTGCTCGGCAGCAGGATTCTCCAAGCGGATTCCTCCCGCTCGCATATCCCAGAAGTTGCCACCGTAGAAATCGTTCTGGGTATTGTTGTAGTGAAGGACAGGAGAAAAAGGTGCGTAGGCGTAAGTTTGCGGTCTTCGACTACTTATTCGTTCGTCCGGCCCTTGACCGGCGGCGTTGGTGATCGGAACTGATCCAGGGAGAGCCGAGGTAGTTGCGTTGAAAAAACTCGAGCCCCCGGTGAAACCCGCGTATGGAATGTGGCAAGTCGCGCAAGCTAAGTTGTTGTTAACCGAGAGGCTTTGGTCGTAGATGAGCGCCTTACCAAGTGCTTGTGTCACCTGAGCAAGGCCAAACCCAGGAGCGCCAGATGTCGCGGTTTCCAACTGGGCCAGGGCCTGATTGAATTCCATCTGAATGGTTGGGAGGAGACGGGTAGCCACGTCGATATCCTCATGCGCTCCACCCGGGAGGTACTGTGCCATATTGAGTACCGGGATTGGTATTGCCACATCTCCCGGTTGGACACCGGGCGCCGGCGACGGCGACGGCGAAGCAAATGGAATCGGGTTCGGAGTGGGGGTGGGGAACGAGTTTGGAATCGGGGTGGGGCCCGGGGTGGGTGGCGGGGTGGGCCCCGCGTTGAGGGGTTGCGAGAAAGCGGTCGAACAGACGATCGACGCCCCTAGGACCGCTCCGCAAATAATGGATAGGGTGATCGATTTGACTCGAGGCATATTGTTTACTCCTTTTGCTCTGCGGTGAGCGAAGTAGTTGGTCGGATCGCGACGGAGAGGCAAAATGTCGCAGAGCTATCCGCAGGTTGGCGGAAGCCCGTTCCGCGCACGATCAATTACTCCTCCTGCACGTGGATCTGAGGTGGATTTTACTTTCGTTCAAACGCGAATCGCGAGAACGTGTGTTTCTTTCTAAGCTGGCTTTTGTTTACTCCGGTCTACGCCCAGTAACTGAACCATTTATTGCCACAGCGGGTATCTTTCTGGCTCGTATCCGATAAATGTCACTGGTCTCAACATTGAGGCCAATCGAAGCAGAAGACATTTGGATCCCCTTTTCCGGATTTCTCTAAATAGGCAGTCAACTTTTGGGGGCTTCGCCTTTCGCCTCTGAGCGCGAAGTATTCGCGCATTGTACTACCACGCGACGCTTTAACTTATATCAGAAAGCGTGCTCTTCGCAATAAAATTGAAGACGAAAGTCAAATAAATCCTCATTAACGTTGTTAGTAGAGTCCGCCTCAAAGGTTGGTATGTAAGTCGTATAGATATATGCAAAATAATGGATGAATCCCGCATAATCCCGTTTATTACAGTGGCTGGATTTATCATGCTGCCCGTAGCTACAGGTGAGAACCAATAAGTAGGATATCTTTTGATATCGTCCGATCACATAGAGTTTCTGGAGCGACACGCTCTACTAGTGCACCGTCTCGCATATAATGGTGATGTCGCCGCAGGTCAGTTGGCTGTTTTTCGGCTCCGAGCCGGACTGGCGGTAAAGCGCCCATATCTGAGTCATACGGGTCGAGCGAGCAACGCGGAAAAACAGCCAACCGGCCGCGGCCGTTGCGTTGAAAATGGGCCGGCGGCGGCGTTGCTCGTCAGTTACGTCCAGCACCAGTTTGACGGCTCGCCGCGCAAACCAACTCGCTACCTACAAACGTCAAACTGGTGCTGGATGCGCCCTCCTCGTGCCTTGCCGACGGCCCATTTTGAACGCAACGCCATCACCATTATATGCGAGACGGTGCACTAGTTTCCATGGATCCCACTGCTGCGCAGTTTGGGTGTTGAACTATCCAGTTGACACACTCCGTAACCTGTCTGGCGTGCAGGTCCAATCCTAATTTGATGACTTCCGGCTAGGATTTCTCCTCACCGTCTATAGTTTGGTTGTCGATATTCTTAAACATACAGCCGACAGTCTAGCAACGGGTTTGCTGCCTGTCGGCTCATGTCATCTCGCTACAACTTCCGGGGGTACCGCCTGTGCGTATGAGATCGACTCTACGGCCGGCGCTTTCCCCTCGGTCGGCATGAGCTTAACGGCGTCGTCTGTTGGCTTCGTCCTGGCACGGTTTCTGCGCCTCATCTAAAAAACCGGCGACGTTCTGCACGTCGGCAATTCTTTGATTTGTCAATCTGCTGGGCAAGACATCGAAATCTCGACCTGGAGACGAATTGGAGAGACGGGTCCGGCTTGCTTCAAGATGTCTTTCGCTTCAGATTTGAAAAACTATGGCGAAGTCGGAGCGTCGTCGGTGGTCCATCCGCCCTGTGATTGCCAGGTACGGGGTTGCCGTTGTGTCGGTTACCGTTGCGCTAATCGGTTCACGGTGGCTGGACATCTTTCTGGTAACCGCTCCTGTATCGCTATTTCTTTGTGCCGTCATGTTCGGTGCCTGGTTTGGTGGACTCAAGCCGGGCTTGCTCGCGACGGCGCTGTCCGTTCTGGCCTTCAAATACTACTTCGCGGTTCCGGTTAATTCGTTGGCTGTGGATATCAAGGAGATACCGCGCCTTCTCCTTTTTGCACTGTCGGCCCTTTTTGTCGGGTTGCTGAGCGCCGCGCAAAGAAGCGCGACAGAATCGCTCAGACACGCGCGCGACGAACTGGACGGAACAGTTCAAGAGCTTAAGAGAATCAACGAGGCGTTGCACGCGGAGAACGCCGAGCGAAATCGGGCGGAAGAGGCGTTGCGCGAGAGCGAAGAACGCCTCCAGGACATTATCGACAACACCACGGCGGTCGTTTTCGTCAAGGATCTCGAATTTCGTTTCGTTTTGATTAACCGCGAATTTGAACGCCGCTTCCAGGTTCAACGCGACCAAATCCGCGGCAAAACCGACTTCGACATTCTTCCTCTTAATGCCGCCCAAATGGCGCGCGGGAGCGACCGACAAGTAATCGAAGCCGGCGTCCCCCTTCAGTATGAGCAAGCCGCGCCGTCGATCGAGGGAGAACGGCACTATGTCGCCGTGAAATTTCTGCTGCGCGACCGCACCGGCAAACCGTATGGAGTTTGTGGCATCGCAACAGACATTACGGAGTCGAAGCGCGCGCAGGAAATGCAAGCTGCCCTTGCACGCGAGCGAGAGACGTTCGCGCTGCAGCGTGCGGCCGAGTTGGGGAGAGCGAACGAAGCACTCCGCGGATGTCTCGATGCGCTAGCCTCGGTGCGTGGTCTGGATGACGTCCTTGCTCAAGTAATGGCTACCATGACCCGGCAGTTGGGTGCCGTCTCTTCCACGTTGCGAGTGCGTAACTTCGAGCAAAACACCTTGCCGCTGGAGCTCGTCTTTCAAGACGGCCGAGTGATGTCGCCCGCCGAAGCGAAGTATCCCGAAGGCTGGCGGAACGTATCGATCGATGAACAGCGTTTTGTCCTTTTTTTGGATCAGCCGACCGCCATCACCAGCACTCTTGATCCGCATTCGCCAATACCAGAGGGGCACCTCTCTTATCTGCTCGGGCTCGGTGTAACGAACATATTGATTATTCCTTTGAGTTCAGGTGGCGAAGTAAACGGCCGATTGACCTTTCGTTTTACAGAGGAGCGTGATTTTCACCCTGAGGAGCTCGAAATAGCGAGAGCCTTAGCAACCCAGGCCAGCCTGGCCATTCAGCTTACCCGATTGGCGAAAACCGCCAGACAATCTGCCGTTCTCGAGGAGCGAAACCAGTTAGCTGGCGAGATCCATGACTCGCTAGCCCAGTTTTTCACCGGGATCTCGATGCAGCTGGGTGCAGCTAAGGAGGTTATTAAGGCGGGGGACAATAATATCCTTAGCTACGTCGAACGGGCATCCGACCTGGCACAATTCGGACTATCTGAGGCACGCCGTTCAGCGTTAACCTCCGATGCGAGCCACCAAACCTTGTTCTTGAGGTCACCGACAACGGATCCGGCATGGCTGATTCTCAGGCGGCGAGCAGAGAAGGATTCGGATTTTCCAACATGCGGGCTCGTGCCGAAAATATCGGCGCACAACTAAACGTTCGCACTGCGTCGGGCCGCGGTACTACTATTGTCGTTAACGTACCGATGACTTTCTGACAGTGCACGGCTCGTCCGTTTGCTGGCTATTGTTGGGTGGATTCCGGACCAAAGGGCCATGGTCTCTCGAAACTCCGGCTCTCGGAGTCATATGCGCGTGGAGCAATCTGTACATACCCGCCTGTATAATTGTGCCTGACCGTTCCGTCGGCGGTAGAACAACCCGTAAGCCCCAACAGCGCGATGGCCGGGACGATCAAAACCAACTGAAGATACGTATGAGTATTTAGACTTATATTTGCTCTCATAGTTTTTGTCTTTCAATGCGGAAATCATTAGCACCAATTATTACGCATTTCTATAGTCGAAAAGGGTGGTTAAATTGATCTTACAGAGTTACAAAGTCCCTTAACGGCGTCCGGAAGAGCAGCGCCAGTGATCCACCGATCGCCGCCCATGGATTCAGCAGATAGTGGTCTAACAAATTTCTGATACCAGGAAACTCTGATAAGAAGAAGCCGCCGAGAACAAATGCGAAGCCGAGAGTGACCAGATGTGCCTGGTAGATGCGTTCAGCCCGACGAATCGAAGACGATCGAGCCGGCGGCAAACCCCAGCTTTTCGGTACGTTTGCGAAAGAGACCATAGGAGGGCGAGTCTCCGGTTAGGCTGCGGGTAGATGCTCCGTCCGAGCCGGGGTTGTCGCGTGGCTCCCGGCTCAGGCGGAGCTTCGCCCTACCGTATCTCTCCTTGCTGTGTTGTCGCCTCTTGGGGAAGTCAACAACGGATCTAAGTATGATCGTCGCTCGTGACTTGAAAATCGGCCAAATCGCCGACGGCGGTATGCCTCCCACTTATGAGACGGTGCACTAGCTCGAACGAATCAATAAGAACCGTTCTTGCGAAGCATAGAACGAGCGTTAGCTCGGTGCTATGGTGCTTCAGAACTTTAATTCTAACACCAAAACGAACATGAGCATCATCGAATTGAGCGAGGTCATAAAATGTAACCGCAAAATTGGGCGAGGTGGAAGTGCGCAAAGTACCCTTCGGAACTTTTGCCGGCACTCTAAATCGACTGGTAGTCCTGCGAAACGGGAGTATCTGGGTTTGGATACGGGTGATCACGGAGGTGGCCAAAACTGATTCAGTTATCGCGCCGTAAGAGAAATGTCAAAGAGCCTTCCACCAATCACAGTGTGCCTCGTTGCCTGCATAGCGCTGAGCGCATTCTCTGTTGCAGAACCTCTGCACTACCGGCTCGCCAGCGATCCAACGGTGCGGGGTAAATCCAAAGATGGGCAATGTATGGACTACGCAATCGCCCTTTCTTCGAGACTGGCCGCTGATGGCATTCACGGTCAACTAATCTTTTATAGATGGCATATCGTTAACAGCGATATCCGCGGCAGCCACGTCTTTGTCATGTATCATTTACCCGACGACACAGAGTGGATAATCGATAATGAGATCCCTCACCCGCGATCTGTCCCGGTTGGCTCGAGCCCAATGCAATTGGTGTTTCTCTTGAGCAACACGCGGTCCGATCCAGTCGAAGTGGAGCTCCAGGAACAGTTGAATCGGATGAGTTATTTTTGACGTGGAAATAATAGAGATTTTACAATGAACATAGAAACAGTGAAGTGCGATAATATTCCCTTACCGATCTCTCGGATCGGCCTCGGAACCTGGGCAATCGGAGGTTGGATGTGGGGTGGTAGCAATGAGGCTGAGTCAATTAAGACGATTCAGCATGCGGTGGATATAGGAATAAATCTGATAGACACCGCGCCGGTGTACGGATTTGGTCACTCTGAAGAGATTGTGGGGAAGGCTCTGGCGGAAGGAGGGCGCCGGGATAAAGCGGTGCTGGCCACGAAAGTGGCCCTGGAATGGGTCGACGGGAAAGTCTACCGTAATTCAACAACGCAGCGGATTCGCGAAGAGATAGAAGATTCCCTGCGGCGACTTCGCACCGACCGGGTCGACCTTTACCAGGTGCATTGGCCGGACCCGCTTGTACGAATCGAAGACACCGCCGAGACCTTACTGGAACTTCAGCGCGAAGGTAAGATTCTCGCCCTCGGGGTTAGCAACTATTCGCCAGAACAAATGGAAGCTTGGAGGCGGGTGGCACCGTTGCATAGCACCCAGCCGCCCTACAACATCTTTGAGCGCCAGATCGAAAGCGAGGTTCTACCGTACGCTCTGCAACACAAGCATCTCGTCCTGTCCTACGGAGCCATTTGTCGTGGATTGCTATCGGGCAGCATGAGACTCAATCGAAAGTTTGACGGCGACGATTTGCGACTTCAAGACCCGAAATTCCAGCGACCCGCGCTTTACCGAATACTTGAAAGCAGCCGATAGATTGGGTCAGCACGCCTGGGAGAATTACGGGAAGAGCCTTCTGGCATTCGCGATCCGTTGGATTCTTGACCGGGGAGAAACTATGACCGCTCTTTGGGGCGCCCGAAATGTCGGTCAACTTGACGCAATGGAGGAGGCGTTCGGTTGGAAGCTGTCCAGCGACGATTATGCTGAGGTCGACCGCATTCTGCGCGAAACGATTAAGAATCCGGTTGGCCCCGAATTCATGGCTCCGCCCGCGCGCGAGCCGGCGACCCTTTAAATCTTGCTAAGGGAGTCGCCAGACTATGAACGCAAAACAGTACGACCTCATCGTTGAAGCCTTTTCGCGCAGAAAATTCCTGAGAACCGGTTCCGCCGTGCTCGCGGCGTCGGCGCTGGCCGGTGTGACTGCCCTCCACGGGCAAGAACGGGCTAGTACCCAGGCCGCGGAGCATGATCACTCCTCCAACGATCCCGGCCAGGAGAACAAGCCGCTGCTGGACGAGAATCCCGATTCGAACATGCCGCCGGCAACCGATCACGGCGATGTCGTCCCGCTGTGGTATTCGTTCGACTTGGTCAAAAAACGCGTCCAGGAAGGGGGCTGGACCCACGAGGTCACGCAGCGTGAACTGCCCTCCTCGAAGGACCTCGCCGGCGTCAACATGCGCCTGACCGCGGGCAGCTACCGCGAACTCCACTGGCACACCGCGGATGAATGGGCCTACGTACTCTACGGCAACGCCCGCGTGACCGTGATGAACCCCGACGGCACCATGTTCATCGACGATGTCAGCGAGGGCGACCTCTGGATCTTCCCGGCCGGCTATCCCCATTCCATCCAGGGCCTTGACCCCGACGGTACCGAATTTCTGCTCGTCTTCAACCAGGGGCTTTTTTCGGAGGATGGCACTATGCTGCTCTCGGAATGGCTAGCGCACACGCCACCCGAAGTGTTGATGAAGAATTTCGGGCTGGACCGCAGCGCGCTAGCCAAGCTTCCGACCGAAGCCCTCTATATCTTCCCCGGCACGGTACCCACCAACACGGTGGCCCAAGACAGGGAAGAAATCGGCGGCCGTGCGGTCGCCTCGCCGTATCAATACACCTTCAAATTGAAATCGATGGCTCCAACCAAGACGACCAAGGGTGGCGACATTCGCATCGTCGATTCGCGAAATTTCCCTGCATCCAAGCACGTCGCCGCGGCCCTGGTTAGGATCAAGCCGGGGGGAATGCGGGAGTTGCATTGGCATCCGAACGCCGCAGAATGGCAGTTCTGGATCGGCGGCCAAGGACGCATGACCGTCTTCTTCCCGGTTGACAATGCCCGCACTGTCGACTTTCACGCCAATGACGTCGGCTACGTCCCCTCCAACGCCGGCCACTATATCGAGAACACCGACAACACCGACGTGGTCTTCCTGGAGATGTTCGCCTCGGACATCTTGGAGGATGTCTCGCTCAATCAATGGCTCCGACGTACCCCGGCGGAAATCGTTCAAGCGCACCTGGGCTTCGATAAGGCGAGCCTGGAGCAGATTCCTGGAGAGAAGCTGGAAGTCCTGTAGCTTGAAAGCTCAATCACGCTAGACCTGCTCCTGCCGGGCGGCGCACCTATCCGAGATTAATCAGCCCGCGTTGAGACGCGATCGCGATCGCCTCGGTTCGGCCAATCGCATTCAACTTTTTCAAAATAACTTTCATGTGGCTTTTCACCGTGAACTCACTGATGTAAAGGACCTGACCGATTTCTTTATTGCTCTTGCCGAGGGCCATTTGCTTGAGAACCTGAAGTTCGCGTTGGGAGAGTTGCGGCTGCGCCATGGAGTCCGCTAGTTGCGCGGCGACATCATGCGGTAACGAAGATTTTCCCGCGAAAACTTCGCGAATGGTATCCCAGACCTGCCGCGGTTCCGCTCCCTTCAAGAGATAACCTTTCGCTCCCGCAGTTAACGCGCGGCGCAGGTCTTCTGTTTTCGCGGAGTTGGTCAGCACGATGATTCGTGGCTGGGGCTTTCGCGACATCAGCTCGGTCAGAACCTCCTGACCATCCTTTTTCGGCATCCGAAGATCGAGTATGAGTATGTCCGGGGAAAGCTCATCGTAAAGCAGGCAAGCCTCCTCCCCGTCCAGAGCTTGGCCCACAACTTTCAGATCGTTCTGCAGCGCCAGGATCGTCATTAATCCTTCGCGAACAACGGGATGATCATCTGCGATCAGGATCCTTATTTCTTTCTTCGAAGATTTTGGGGAAGAGCTCATAATTTGATCGGTGCTCCTCGTTTTGAATAAACAAAATACTCTGCCAGCACCGACGATAGCTGTCGAGGGCAAATGATCACACGGAACATCGCCCTTTAGAGCTACCTAAAAGGATCACTTCGCGCGATAGCCGTAAGAATTCAATACAGGTAATGTTCCATTGAATTTAACTAATAGACATTCACTCTTGACCGTGGCTACCGAACAAAAACAAAACACCTCTGTCTGGTTGGCGCTCAAGAACCGGGTCTTTGTTTGGCTCTGGATAGCGAGCCTTATCTCTGGCTGTTGCGTCTCCGCCCACGACACGGCGGCGACGTGGCTCGTGAATTCGCAGGGCGCCTCGCCATTCCTTCTATCGCTGATGGCCACGAGCGCTTCGCTGCCGTTCTTTCTTTTTACCTTACCGGCTGGAGCAATCTCCGACTTAGTCAACCGGCAGAGACTTTTTATTGGGAGCTATCTCTGGTTAGCTGCCGCCGCAGGGTTGCTTGCGGTTTGCACCTGGCTGCGTCTGGTCCACCCGTATTTGATTCTGACAACGGTTTTTTTGCTGGGGATCGGCTTTGCCTTTAATGCTCCTGTCTGGGCGGCGATCGTTCCGGAGGTTGTCGGAAAAGATGAACTCCCTTCAGCAATCACCCTGGGCGGCGTACAGATGAACGTGGGCGGAATCGTGGGCCCGGCTTTGGGCGGCTTTCTTCTGCCGGTCGCGGGACCGGCGATGCTCTTTTCTCTCAACGCTCTCGCCTTTCTGTTTGCGGCCTTGATGATTGTGCGGCATTACCGCCAACGGCGGCAGCCTCAGCCGCACCTGGAAAACTTTCTGGAGTCGTTTGCCAGCGCGGCACGGTACGTTCGGTATACACCGGGGTTGCAGGTCATCTTGGCGCGGGATACTTTATTCGGTCTCTTTATTGCGGTTGTCCCCGCCCTAGTGCCACTAGTCGCCTTTCAGCATTTGCGGCTTCAGGCGGGTCAGTTGGGACTGGTGTTTACCAGCCTGGGGATAGGATCGCTTCTTGGTGCAATCTTGGTGCTTCCTTACGCTCGCGCCAAAGCCACACCGAACACGCTGACGATTGTGGCCAGCGTCATTCTGGTCGCGGTTTTTGTCCTCATGGCCGTCGTTCCAAATCTCTGGATCTTTCTTCCCGTTGCAGCCTTGGCCGGCATAAGTTGGACGGTATCGGCATCGGAGCTTTGGATAGCATCTCAACGGGCAATGCCTGATTGGGCCCGGGGGCGTATGAACGCGGTGAACATGATGGCGTCACAAGGCGGGGTAGCGCTCGGCGGGATCCTTTGGGGTTGGTCAGCGACTTCTCTCGGACTGAGTCAGACGCTGCTGGGCGGCGCCATTCTCCTGGCAGCCAGTCTGGTGTTGGCCATCCCGCTCTCTATCAACTTCGCGCAATCCCTCAACTTCGATCCGGCACCTATAGACACCCGGTTTCACAATTTTCCGTTGGCGCCGAAGCCGGACGACGGGCCCGTGACGATCGTGCAGGAATACATCATTCGTCCGAAGGACCGAGAAGAATTCCTGGCGTTACAGGATCAGGTTCGGATGATCATGTTGCGGAATGGCGCCTTTCTTTACCATGTTGACGAGAGCCTGGAAAATCCCGGCACGTTCCGGGTTGAACAGGTCGTAAGTTCTTGGGCAGAGCATTTGCGGCAGCACGCACGCGCGACGAAAGCCGAAAGTGAGATTTTACAACGAGCGTGGGGGATGGACGTTCGACACCTGGGCGACGGAAGGCCGGTCGCGCATCACTACGTTAAGGCGAACCGAATGTCGACTCCGCGTGACTTCGGTCAGTTCCGGAAACAGGTGACCATGGGAAGAACGAGAGGACCACTCCTCAACCTCGGAGTTTTGGATTCCCAGGATTTGTGATCGATCCACTAGTTGCTCAAAGCAATAGCAATCTTACCGATCTGATCATTCGTCTCCGTGTAACGATGCGCGGCCGCATATTCATCCAATCCAACGAAGACTTGATCGATCTTTGCCGAAAAGAGTTTTGATGCCAGACCGTCGGAAATGAATTTCTTTGCGCGTTCGATTGCTTCGGACTTTGCTTGAAGACCAAGTCTGGGATGGCCGGTGAAATCAAAAACCCGGAAACTGCCATATACCTTGATAGCCCTCAGGAAGCATGCGCCAAGAGGCAGCAATGTCCCGTATTCCATTGCCCCAAGGTTTCCGTAAACGATGACATGGCCGGATCTCTTTGTCGCCCAAACAAGTTCTTCGAGTCCGGGGCCGGCAACCGCATCGTAAATCACTTCCGCGCCGAGCCCTTCAGTCAGTTCGAGAATCGCTTCTTGGACATCCTCAATGCCGGCCACAATAACCTGATCCGCTCCGGCCCCGAGCAAAGCTTCTTTCTTCGCCTCTGAACGCGTCACAGCGATGCTTTTCGCACCGATGGCTTTCGCCATTTGAATTGCTGCAACTCCCATTGAAGAGCTCGCCGCGGTAATGACGACGTGTTGATCCCTTTGCAGGTAGGCGAGCTCCAGTAACGCGAAGTAAGCACTAAACAAACCTGTGTTGACCGAAGCCGCTTGCACAGGTGTCAGGCTTTTGGGATATACAATCAGCGCGCTTTCAGGATAGATGATTGTCTCGCCGTGCGCTGCGTAGTCCAGAAGCGATACGGCCGGGAATGTGGAAACATGGTCACCCACTTTCAGTGTTTTGACTTCAGGACCTACCGATTCGACAACGCCCGCGGCGTCGTATCCGATTCGTGCTGGGAACTCGGGTTCTTCGAAATATGAGCCCTCCCGCCATAGAAGGTCCGGCCGGCTCACTGCAACAGCCTGCACCCTGACTAACACTTCATCCTTTTTTAATTGTGATAGCCTGATTTTGTCGATCCTTAGCACCTCCGATCCGCCCGTCTTGTAGAAACGAATCATTTTAACACTTTCATTCATGAATACACTCGATTAGTTAAATTCAATGGAACATTACCACTATTGAATTCTTCCGGCTATCGCGCGAACCGATCCTTTTGGATAGCTCTAAAGGGCTATATAAGTTGGTTCTGCTGCTGAAAGGAAGCGTTCGTTGGACAGGGTGGTCTCGGATTCAATCCACTTTGGAGTTGTTAAAAGGACGTTTCAAAGATGAGGCTTCTGGAGCGTATCCAAGGCGCCTTGGAGCCTCTCTGGCAATTTTAGCGCTCATTCGGTACTTGATGAATTCCTGGGGCTGGCACCCTGCTGGCACCCCGGGCTTTCGTCTTCAGGGCCTTCGGCCCAAGCGCCGAAAGGCGAGCCATCCGGCGTTCCCGAAGGACATGACGATCCTGAGTCGGGGCCGTAACGGTATGGGCAGCGACTAATCCTTCCATAGCCATTGAGGTCTCTTTGGGTTGTCTCGACAAGTCCGGCTCTTCCTATCAGTGAAACTGATAGGGGATCAAAAAACGCGATTATTTTTTAACCGTCCGACGACCGATGGTGTTAACCGAAAGGAAGATAATAGTTATGAAATTAAACAGTGTTTTACTTGCGGGTCTGGTCTCAATTGGCCTTCTGACGATTGGCGCAGATAGCGCTTTCTAGTCAAATTCAGCAAGGAATTGCCAAATCTCATGAAAACTTGCTTCTTTACTGTGACTGGTTACCCAGGAGGGCGGTCGAACTTTACGGGTAGGTTGGCCTGCATTGCATTTTTCTGTGGCTCAACAATCTCGCTTTCGTTCGCCGGGTACCACGACGGCGGTGTAGGCGGATCTCGACACAGCTTCGTAGGACCAGTTCACCGCATTGGATTTACTGCGTCTCACGTTAATGTTGCTGCTGGTAACCCGCACCTCGGCGGCTATCGCGGTGGGGCCATGGGATATAGTGAGTACCGCGGTCCGCTCGTTGCCCCGAACCGTGAGCCGGTAGGAAGCCGGAATGGTATTGTTCCCAGTCCGGCGAGTCAAATCGGCACGATTAGACGACAAGAGGTCGTACCACAGGCGCGAGATCCTAATCCGCCCGCAGCAGCCCGACCCTTCGGAGCACTTGCTCAGGGACCACAACGCAATCCCACGGAAATCAATGCTCAGAGGAGCAAGATTAGGTCACAACATCTATCTGCCAATCCCGCGGCGTCTGAAGCGCGCGCAAGGATCAACGAAAAATTCCAGCGGTATGAGAATAAGTTTGCTTCTGACCCACGGATATCCGACGACCACAGAGAGAGCCTCCATCGGACACGAGTTTTTTTGCTCAACCTGATCGACCTCGGATACCCGCCTCTCATAGTTGATAGCTGGTGCGATGACCTGTTGAACGATCAAATTGACGACGGAATGCCCATGGACCTGGTTGACGCTTATTGGGGCCAACCGGTCAACACGCAAGAGTTCGTCGAATATTATGTTCCTTACGAGAGCTGCACTTACCGAACCGCTGACGGCGACTACCGCCAAGTTACTTACAAGAACAGGGTTGCTTCCCGGCCAACGTCCAAGGTGGCGGACGTCCGAACCCGGTAAAGTCCATGTTTCACTTGGCCAATAAGTGTAGTTCACTTCGACTTCCGGCCACAACAGTTTGAGCACGTGGTATTGGAAAGTGAGGTTGGTCAGAAGTGGTGTCGTCTTGAGAACGACAGGAATTCACGGGGAGACAGGGTTCGGCCTAGTGTATCCGTCATTAAGGATCTTGAGAAAGTTGACGAGGTCCGCCTCCTGTTGGGAACTGAGCTGGAGATTGCCTATCTGCCCGTTGGACTCGATCGCCGAAGTCGCTTGGGCAGGCGTCACTCCAGAGACATTCTGCACGTTTTCGAGGACCTCCGGCGCAGGGAATAGCGGAGTGTAGCCGGACGGAGGACCTTTGCGGAGGTCGAAGGAGATCTCTTTGCCGCTGGCGTCCGCCGCGATATTTCGTTTGTTGTAGAAGTGAACGACGTCCTTGAGGCTCTTGAAGACGCCATTGTGCATATAAGCCTTAACGAAATCCGGCGAGGGCCGCTTATCGGTGCCGCGTAGACTCGGCGCCTTGAAGAGCCCACGAAACTCGGAAATGTCGCCAGGAACTTTTTTGTAGAATCTGGTCCCATCGGGCGCCGGATTGGGGTTGGCGCCGAGGCCGTAATCTATGTACTTAGTCCCAAGTGAATTATAGCCGTGAGGATTGGACTCCTTGTCGGTCTGCTGGTAGTAGGGGTTCCCCAGATTTTTCGGGACGCCGATATTCGCATAGCAGTACATGGTGAGCGTGTCTTTCCCCTCCGTAATGGCTTGTATACCGGGTACTGCCGCGGATGAGTGGCACGCAGAGCATTGGGCTTGCCCGAAGTACAATTGCCTCCCGCGTTCCTCAGATGTGGAGAGCGTGTACAGGTTTCTCGGTGGGGTCCCATATTTGGAGGCATCGTACTTCGAACTGAACGCGCAGACCTCTCCCGAGGATTGGTATGCAGCGAGTGCCTCACCGAATAGTTCGTAGATCTGCTTCGGGGTATAGACGTGGAAGGCGTCCTGGCCGTACACCTGCTTGAATAACGAGGCATACGGCCGGTTTGCGAGCTTCTGAACGAGGAGCGGCGAATACCCTCCCGAAGCTGGAGGATAAGGTCCCTCAGGGGCATTCGCCATCTCGTTTGGATTGACGGGTGGCTGCAGCCCCTGTTTGGCAAGGTCGGGAACGCGGCCGTCCCAGAAATTCCCGCCCAGCCAAACCTGCAAATGTGTGTCATAATAGGGGCCCTCAGGACTGAACGACGCGTAGAGATAACTCTGGGGCTTGCGATCACTGAACCGGCCGGGCACGATCCCGGGTTGCGGGCCTGCGAACGCGTTAATTTCGGAATTGGGCCCCGTAAAGCCTGTCTCGGGCACGTGGCAAGCGGCGCAGGAATAGCCTGGAGGATTCGACAGAGTGCTATCGTAGAGCATCAATTTCCCGAGCTTCTCCACGGGAGTCAGTTGGATGGGATCCTGCGGCAGACGCGGGGAGCGTAGCGGCCCGCCTAACACATCCGCGCGTGCGTAGTCGTGTAGCATCAGGGCCACTGCCACCACGGCACCGGCGAGGCCGAGCAGCGCGACGCAAATCGCCCGTCGTTGTCTCATGGATGAACTTTCTTAAATTGGCTTCTACCGATATTTCGGTCGCAAAAAACTATTTCAAGACCTTGCCTGCATGAGGCGCCACGACGCAAAGGCTGGAGCCTTCGCTTACTACGGATCACGTGCTTCGCAGAGTCCGGCCAGACCCTGTGCTACCTTAACGACGGCGATGAAATCCTGATCGATCTCGCCGCTAGCACAAATCGCTGCAAACTGCGTGCGCATGAAAGCGGCTAGCGGCGCGGCGACACCCGTCGCGTTCGCCGCGCTTAGGATCAGGTCCAGGTCTTTTGCCATTTGGTATCCGCTGAAGGTTGGGGTGTAGTCCGCCGCTTTCAGAAAACCGACTTTGCCGACGACCATTGGCGAGCCCAGCGCCGACGCCGCGATCACGTCCAATACATCAGTAGCAGCGACGTTGCCGCGACGCGCCAGCGCCAGTGCTTCGCCAAGCATCCCGGCAGAGACCGCCAGCATCAGGTTTACCGCCAGCTTTGCGTAACGCGCCTGTTCGCCTTCGCCGAGCCAGAACTGCGCCTGGGAGTAGCTGGCCATCAGCGGCCGGATAACTTCGAAAGCTTCCTTGGGGCCGCTGACCATGGCTGTCAATTTACCGGCTTCGGCCGCAATCGGATTGCCCGATACCGGCGCGCGTAAATAAGCGATCCCGTGCGCCGCAAGCTCTTTGCCAATCTCGGCGGATACCGTGGGCGAGACAGTGCTTGTCTCTACCAGCACTCCCCCAGGACGCAGCGCGGGGATAAGCTCTTCGGCCACCTGACGCAATGCGGCGTCATCAGGCAAAGAGCTGAAGACAATGTTTTGCGCTGCCATTTCATCGAACGTCGCGCAGACCACATGACGTGCTCGTATCGCCTCAACCCGATCGGGGCGACGCACATAGGCGCGCACCCCGGTACCTGAAGCTGCTATACGCGCCGCCATCGGTAGACCTAGTTTACCGGTTCCGATCCAACCTACATTCATCATATAATTTCGGTACGAATATGTTTGATCCTATTTCATGCGCAACGCTGCTGAACAAACCGCAGCGCGGCAATACATTAATTTTTTGGAATATATTGAACGCGCAGCACAAAAGCTATCGCTCAAAGGAGCCATTTTTGTATCGACCAACGCACTGTCAGCTTAACTTTCGAAGAATTCAGATTAACGGCAACTCGGACTAACTATTCCTGTTTTCCTCCGGTGAAAAACTTGGACGGGCGCTGCTTGTATACGGTTAGCGCGGTACGTGCGGCCCAACGGGCTGCGAAAGCTTAGCCAGGGTTTACCTGGGAAATTGTGTTTTATAGCGTCGTGCCCTGAAGGGGCAAAAGTAGGGTTAGTTATGACACTGAGGACCGCCGTGATTTTGGCCAATGACAATCGCCGAAAAGCGCCCCGGCCTTCATGTTGCTTTCGCAATGATCACGACGGTACCGTCCACAAGGCCAGGCGGAGGACTGGTGATGATTTGATCCGATTCCGACAGACCCTGGGAGATTTCCAATGTCGACCCGAGGTCGCGATTAATCGCGATCTTTCGGATCTCGACTGTGCCATTCGGATGGACCACGCCAACAGCGGGTTTTCCTGAGGTGAAGAGCAATGTTCCCGCCGGGATCGTAAGGTCACCTTTGTTACCTTCGATCTTCAGAGTGACCTGGACATAGGCACCCGGGAAGAGCTCGCCTGTTTTGTTGGGCACTTCCAATTCAATCAAAAGTCTTTTGGCCGTCGGGTTGATCGCCCCGGCCGTCCCGACAACCCGCGCCGCAAATTTTCGTCCCCCAACCTGTCCGACTGTAAGGTCGGCCGCGGCGCCTACTTTCACGAATTCCGTGAAGGGTTCTGGCACGTCGACGTACACCCGCAGCGACGAAATCCGTGCCATCCGGAAAAGTTGGGTCCCAGAGCCCAATGGGATGAACGCTCCAATATCCGTATTTCGGGCCGTCACAATCCCGTCGAAGGGGGCCCGGACGATCTTGAACGCTTCCAGGGCCTCCAGCCGGTTCACATTAGCCTGGTCTGCGATTACGGTAGCTTGATTTTGTCCATAGTTGTCGGTTGCAGTGTCGAAGTCCTGTGCCGCAATAACGTTCCTCTGAAAAAGATCCTGGAAGCGCTGGTAAGTTACTTTTGATAGATCACGCGTTGCTTGTGCCACCTTGAGTTGAGCCTGTGCTTGGGCCAGTTGCGCATCGACCTGAGGGGTATCGATCTCAGCAAGAACACCGCCGGCTTTGACCTGAGCACCGATATCAAAATACCACTTCCTCAGATAACCACTGGTCTGGGCAAATATCGGTGCGTCGGTAAATGGCATTGTCTGGCCGGGTAACTGAAGTGATATCGCTTCGATGGCCCTCGTCGGATGGATTACATGCACGATGGTGCGTGCAGCTTTGTCCGTGAGTTGCTGAACATCGAGCGTCTTCGCGTTCCGGGAATAGATTCCGAGAATAGCAACGCCGATGAATAGCACGCCTCCGGCGAAGAAGAAGAACTTGAAGCTGTTCTTGATCTTTTTTTCAGGTCTACCGGATTTGCTGTGCAAACTTCCAGTTTCCTTTGAGGTATCCCGGGTCACCGTTATTTCTGACGCATCATTCATAGCGAGATCCTCTTGACGTCAATCCATTTGACCTTCCATTTGGAACCCACTAGCCGGCTCCAGGGAGGATGTGCCCGTTTGAAATTTCTTACCTCTTCTGATGATCATGAAGACGGTGGGCACAAAGAAAAGCGTAGCCCCAGTGGCGAAAATCAGGCCGCCGATCACTGCCCGACCCAACGGTGCGTTTTGCTCGCCACCTTCACCCAGGCCTAATGCCATCGGAACCATTCCGATGATCATCGCCAGCGCCGTCATGAGCACCGGACGGATACGAGCATAACCAGCCTCGAGGGCTGCCCGGTAGGCGTCATGATAATGTTCGAGCTGCTCATTGGCGAAGGTGACGACCAGAACACTGTTCGCCGTAGCTACTCCCATACACATAATCGCACCCATTAGGGCCGGCACACTCAAGGTCGTGCCCGTGATGAACAGCATCCAGACGATCCCAGCCAGCGCGCAGGGGAGAGCCGTGATGATGATGAACGGCTCGGTCCAGGATTGAAAATTCACCACCATCAGCAGGTAGACCAGCACCAATGAAAACACTAAGCCAAGATACAAGCCGATAAACGAGTCGTGCATCGTGCTGACCTGCCCTCGAAGATAAATGAAGCTTCCTCTGGGAAGGCTCTTTTTAGACGCATCGATCAACTTCTGTACGTGATCGGCAAAGTACCCTAAGTCTTTGCCGTCGACGTTACCGTAAATGTTAATCACCGGTCTGATGTTGTAATGATCAATGACCGGGAACGTGTTGCTGCGCGAAATCGGGGCGACATTTGCCAGAATCTGACCTTGCCCGGTACCGCCAAGGATGGGCAGGTTCCGCAGAGCGTCGAGAGAATTCATGTCAGACTGCGGCACTTGAGCGTTAACCTGATAGCTCACCCCGTTTGTTGGATCGACCCAAAAGTTCAGGGCATTCTGCTGCGATCCGGCCAGCGCGCCGAGAACCGTGTTTGCTACGGATTGTGCGTTAATGCCAAGGATCGATGCCTTGGTGCGGTCCATCGTAATGTCCAACTCAGGCGCATTATCCGGCTCCTGGATCCGAAAATCCACCGCTCCCGGGATCTTACGAATCTGATTCATGAGATTGTTCGCGAACTGGAAGTTAGCCTCTTGATCGGCCCCGATAATCTGAACATCGATAGGTGCCGGCAACCCAAAGTTAAGAATCTGGGCGACCATATCGGCGGGTGGGAACCAAACACCGATCCCGAGAAAATCGTGCTGCATGCGGGTCCGGATCGCCTGGACGAATTTATTTGTCGGGTCGTGATTTTGGTTGAGCGAAACCAGGATGTCGCCGTCCGCGGCACTCATCGTTCCGGTATTATTGTAGGAGGTGTTGATGCCGCTATAGGGAATCCCAAGGTTATCGACAATCCCCTGCAGTTGGTTGGCGGGGATAACTTGGCGGATCATCTGTTCGATCTGATCCACCGAGCGCGCTGTTTCTTCGATGCGGGTACCGGCTTTCATCCGAACGTGCATATCGAATGCTCCGGCATCGACCGAGGGGAAGAAATCTTGCCCAAGAAATGGGAACAAGACGAACGTGCAGGCGGTAAAGCCTAGGACAATCGCAACGAGCTTACCGCTGTTGCGGAGCCCGAAACTCAGCAGATCGCGATAACCTTCTCGGAATTTGTCGAATCGATTTTCAAACCAGTGATGGAAACGGGAGAACCAGGCAAAAAGCGGAAACGTCTTGCTACCTTTGCCTTGGTCTGACGCTTTATTGTGCCTTTTGATCCAATACATCGCCAACGTCGGGACCAGCGTTCGTGACAGGATATAGGAGGCAATCATGGCAAAGATCACCGCCTCAGCCAGCGGCGAGAACAAGTACTTTGCGACTCCTGAAAGGAAAAAGATCGGCACAAAAACGATGCAGATACACATGGTGGACACCAGGGCCGGGACGGCGATCTGCGCTGCGCCGTCTCGAATTGCCTCCAACGTGGGTTTACCTTCGGCCAGGTGCCGATCGATGTTTTCGATCGTCACCGTCGCGTCGTCGACCAGAATGCCAACCGCCAAAGCGAGTCCTCCCAAGGTCATGATGTTAAGCGTCTCTCCAATCGCACTCAGCACAGCGATCGAAGAAAGTATTGCCAGCGGAATCGAGATCGCGATGATGAGGGTGCTTTTCCAATCACCCAAAAAGAGGAGAATCATGATAGCCGTGAGACATGCGGCGATCACTGCCTCTCGGACTACGCCGTCAATCGCGCCGGTAACGAAAACGGATTGGTCCGAGAGCATGGAAATACCTAGTGCCGGCGGCAAAGTCTGCTTTAGATCCGGTATTTTATTTTTGACACCCTGCACAATGTCCAAGGTCGACGCGCTACCGGTCTTTTGAATGTCAAGCATGGTGGCTCGCTGGCCGTTAAAACGAACAATGTTCGTTTGCGGAATGCTCCCGTTGACAATGTTCGCCACATCTCGAATGTAAATGGTCGAGCCGTTCGGCAGCGATTTGATCGGAATAGCGTTTAGCTTCTCAATGGTGTCCGGGCTTGAGTTCAATCCGACCAGATATTCGAATCGACCGATTTTCTCAGTACCAGAAGGCAAAGTGAGGTTCTGCGCAGTAATCGTGTTTACCACGTCGAAAGGTGTCAAGCCATAGCCTTGTAAAGCTTTATAATTGAGGTCGACCTCCACGTATTTTTGCTTCCCTCCATATGGATAAGGAACAGACACGCCGGGCACGGTGATGAACTGCGGTCGAACAAAGTTCAGTCCTAAGTCATTGAGCGTTGTTCGGAGAGACCGCTCAAACCGACTCTGAGCACCGGCACGTTAGTGGCGCTGTAGCTAAGTACCAGCGGCGGCGTCGTGCCGCTGGGAAGTTGTCTCAGAATCGCTTGAGAAACCGAGGTGACCTGCGCTATTCCTCTCGGCACGCTGGCGGTGGGCTGCAGATAGATTTTCACCACGGCGATTCCGAACAGGGATTCCGATTCAATATGCTCGATGTTGTCGACGGTCGTCGTCAGCACACGTTCGTAAACCGTAGTGAGATGCTCCTCCAGATCTCTCGGAGCCATCCCGGCAAAATTGAAGATTACCGAAATCACCGGAATATTGATCGACGGAAAGATGTCCTTTGGAGTGCTTAGGATCGAAAGGACACCGGCGATTAGAATAAAAATTGCCAGCACAATGAAAGTGTAGGGCCGTCTTAATGCTAGGTTTACAATCCACATTTGATGCTACTCCTTCGAGGTCTGCTTTTGGTTCAGGATTTTTGCGGTCATGCCGTTTGCCAGGCTATCTGAAGGATTCACGATCACCTGGTCTGTCACTGACAATCCTTGCGATATTTCCAACTTATCTCCGAGATTAAGGCTGATCGTGATTGTACGAATCTCCACCTTACCGTCTGCGTCGACTACTCCCACCGTCGTTCCTTCTGACCGGAAGAGCAGTGCGTTGGAGGGGATGGTCACGATCCCGCTGTTATCATTGACTTGCAGCGTGATCAGAGCATAGGCTCCCGGAAAGAGCTCACCCGTTTCGTTAGGTACCTGTAGTTCGGTGAGTAATGTTCTGGAGGTTGGATCGATTGCTTTGGCGGTGTTAGTCACGTGTCCCACAAATTTTCGGCCGGGAAACTCATCCAAATTGAGATCTCCCTCGATGCCGACTTTTACCAATTGGGCATAAATCTGGGGCACGCTGACATAAACGCGTAACGGCGAAGTCTGCTGCATGCGAAAGAGCTGGGTGCCCGAACCCGAAGCGATGTAGTCCCCGATATCGGTGTTTCGCGCGGTGACAATACCGGTGAATGGCGCCCTGACAATTTTGAATCCTTCGAGCGCTTCAAGCTGATTGATGTTCGCTTGGTCTGCCATGACCATCGCCTGGTTCTCGCGATAGGTGTCAGCCGCTGTATCAAAATCCTCTGCAGCGATAACCCTCCTATTAAAAAGGTCCTGGTTGCGCCGCCAGGTGACTTCCGAAAGGTTAAGAGCCGCCTCTGCCACCTTGAGTTGTGCCTGCGCTTGGGCCAGTTCTTGATCGACTTCGGGAGTATCGATCTCGGCAAGAACAGCACCGGCTTTGACCTTAGCCCCAATATCATAATACCACATTTTCAGGTACCCGCTCGTCTGCGCAAAGATCGGCGCGTCAGTATAGGCTTCCGTTTGTCCAGGCAGCACGGGAATCGTGATCGACGCTTTCTGGGGGTGGACAACGGTGACGGTCATCTCCGCGGCCTTGTCTGAATGCGGTTGGATTGATTGAGTTCCCGAGGGCCACAACCGAATTCCAATAGCGGCGAGCGCAACTAATACAATAGCTCCAGCTAGAAAAGGGAATCGTCTCCTTCTTTTCTTAACAAGAGGTGGAACGGCTTCACGCTCGTGAAATTCAGCTACAGCCAAGTTGCCTTCACTCATGTTGGTTTGTTTTCCGGGAATCGAATTGTGTTTTGAAACTTTTGCTCGAAAGTTGCAGCGACGCTATGCCTCGGAAGGAGGATTCTCCGTGACTCGAGCGGGCTGGCTGCTTAAGCAATAGCAATCTTATCGATTTGATCATTTGTCTCAATGTAACGAGGTGCTTGCACTGTAGCGAATGCCCGTCGGCTGTTGGTCGCCATGGCTGAATTTCGTGATCTTTAGATATCCGATCCGCACGGGTTTGTAGAAACGAATCACTTTGACAGCCTCATTCATGAATTAGCTAAGTGCGTTGGGAACGTTACTTCCGTTCAATTCTTACGGCTAAGGATGGTAGCGGCGTCCTTGCAGTTAGAAGAATGTCCGCGTGCTTTCAAATCGATGGGCCGAATTGCCGTCTCGGACAAAGTCACTTTGCATCTACCGATCAGTGTGAATATTACTGCTTCCTATCTTTGTTCTTCGTTATTACATTCCTTCGCTCGTGAACGGTACGTTGTTTGGCCTTTATCGCATAATTATTGTTCTTGCTGGCTTATCACGAAAGCGATGTTTCATTCTATCGGATCGGCTGCCCATCCCGCAGAGCTTTACGGCCGAGAGCGCGATTGAGGCATTGCTCGCTTCCTTCGACCGTGTCGTCAGAACCTGTTTTCGCAGGACGAATATGTTCGTCAGTGGCGTCCCAGGTCAGTGCTCTGCTTTTCTCTGGTGAAGCAGGTCAACTTAGCTAGTGGACATCCTCTATCTGGAGAACAGCTTGGCGCCCCGCGTGTTCACGCCCAAGCGGCTGGCCATGCTGGGTGCTCCTCGCAGGCTGCGATCTCTTTAGACCATGCGCGACTCTATGCCGACCTCGGTCGATTGAATGCTGAGCTAACGCAGGAAAAAACAGCGACCGAAGGAAGGCCGAAGAATTTCTGGATGCGCTCGCCTCAATGCCGGAACTGGATGAGTTCCTCGGACAAGTGATGGCTGCGCTTGAAA
>CAWAIK010000004.1:0-153411 GCA_963782115.1 uncultured Verrucomicrobiae bacterium | reverse complement strand
TTCCCTCGCCTCACGCCAAAAGTCCTGCTTCTATGATGACTGGCCCAATTCCTGATCTTGTTCAGGAGTTCGTTTCTGCCGGCGAAGCAACTCTTCATTTTGTGATTGCTTGCGCCGTTCTTCTTCTAACCGATCAACCACCTCTGGCGAAGCGAGGCCAATCTCCCGGATGAATTCTTCGGCGAACGGGTCGCCATTGGCCCGCATCTCATGGAGAATTCTCCAACCTACTGGCGAATGGAGTCGTCTTTGGACTCACGCACAGCAAATGTGGCAATCTCAGGAGTCGCGAACCTATCCAGCATAGCAGCAGCTTCTGCCTCCGAGCACGTCCTCAGCCGTGCACGATACTGCGCCTCGATCTTGTTGGTGAGAAAGCGAATATCCGTCTCGTCGTGTGGTCTATCGGTGAGTTGTTTAGTGAGTCAAGTCGATCGCTTCCATCAGTCTGACGCCGTGATCTATCGATGTTCCGCGCTCCCAAACGCCCTCGAAATCAGCTGCATCAAACTCGTTTGGAACCAAGAACATATCAATTGGCCGGTCAGCTCCGGCAATCCGAATCAGGCGATCCTCGGTACCCACCAGCGGGACATCGGCAACACCGATCGGCGTCCACCCTCCGAAAGACGAAATTCGTTGTGCTTGCAATGGCGGCTCTCGCCTCAGCAGCTGCTGAATTGCCGCCGCCCATGTTTGAGCATCTGGCAGTGGATCAAGCCAGATGTCGTAATCCTTTGTATTCCGGCTCAATCCATGGAGAATCATCGCCATCCCGCCAAGCAGCACGGTCCTGCGTTTGCTGGCAAGGAATGCAACCGCCTCTTGAGCAGTCATTTTACGGACCAGCACGCCGTTGAACGCTCGATAGTGTCCGAAATCACTTCAGCGTCGGCGAGCGAACGAGCGTTCTCAATCCATGGTTCGCTATTGCTCCCGATCGCCTTGGTAGGAAACGGTTTACCTTTTCTCAACCTCAGCAACGATAGACGTAGCGAATAGCGCCTCTTCTGCCTATCCACGTTTGGCCGATATGATTTCATTCAACTTTTCACTCCGGACCAGGCCAGCGGTTCTGTGTGGGTTTGGATGAACGTGCCCACAAAACGCTCACCACCCAGTGACATGCCGCACCCAATCCATCAAAGACGCTATGGTCGGGAACATGATCAACCCGAGCATTAAACCGGCCAGGCCCGCAAGCCCGAGGTACCAATGCGTAAGTTGCTCCAGGCCTGTAGCGAAGCCTTGAAACGTTCTATCGAGACCGCTCACCTTGTCGCGCAATTCCGCGGCCTCTTTGTCCCGGGCCGATCTCCAATCTTGTTGGCGTCGGGCCAGATCAGTCATTTGCTGATCGATGGCACGGGCCAGCGCATTAAACTGCTCGCTCGTGGCCGCTCGGGAGAGGTGGACCGGTAAGGGGTCAAGCGCGGTCTTCATTCCACCTAAAGTCTTATTCAGTTGCTGGATTTGGGCGGCACGCAATTCCTCGCCGTCGGCCTCATCGGCAGGTAAAGCCTCCTTAAAGGCGCGCACCGCGGCTTCGATCCGCTCGGCATGGGCTTGATTGCTTTGGGCCTGGGCGAGGATGATCGCTGTCAGATGCGCGCCGAAACCGTCCGGCTGCCCTTGCAAAAAATGGGAAACGGCGGCGATCGCATTGTTGCGGTCGCTCTCCGTCTTGGTTCCCGCCAGCCAGCAACGCGCGCAGGGCGCCATTGCTGGCCAGCGTAAGCCCGTTAAACTTGGCCATCGACTTTTTCCTTAGTAAAGCGGGTCCTCGAGCGGGTTAATTTCCTGGCGTGCCCCGACAAGCTCCCCTTTGGGCATCCGAGTTTTGATCAGGCTAACCTCCGGCAGGAGGCTTTCGGCATGCTCTTCACACTGGGCGCAAAACCGGTCCCGTAAAAACTGCAATTCGCCTTGCTTGATGTCGCTTAACTCTGGGTGGTTGCAGGCCTCATCGAGCGGCAGATAGCGCTTGAGTTTGCGTTCCAATGTCACCCAGGCCCGCATGGTGGAGTCAAGCACCGGCGGGATCACGATGGTAGGCGCATGACGTTCCTGGAACCACTTGGCCAGCCGAGTCTTGCGAAAGTCGACACTCGAAAACCGGGCCGGGTTCTCGATCAAAATGTAGTCGGCCGCAGAATCGAAAATACCAATCGTCTGGGAGGCGCTGCCCATGGCCGTGGAGTCGTCTGCGGCAAAGATGAGTAAAGTAGGTCGAATGCCTCGACGGCCAAAGATCTCCACCAGCCGGAAATGTTCGACCGACGACAAAAGAAATCGGGTCGCCTGCGCCGGAAAATCCACCAAAGTAACCGGAAAATCTTCCGAAATCCGCTCCAGAAGCCGGCTGAACTCTTCGGGGCTATTGGCGGCGTCGAATTTCTCCACGTCATCCGGATATCGGCTTGAAAGCGTCCGATGTTCCCCGTCCGCGTCATAAGCCGCGTACGCTACCCCGGCGTAGCGCAACCAGGTGATAATGCCTTCGGCGGCGGTCGACTTCCCCACCCGGCCGGTCGATTGGGTACAGGCTAGCCATCGCGACCGAATGGCTTTGAGCTTGGGAGATTGGCTTTCAGGACTTTTGTTCACGTTGGCGGGATTCTCTGAGTTGTTTTAGTTTCTTCTCGTTAATGGAAAGTTCCGGGGACGTCTCTGCCTCCGGCAGGATGAACTCGGGATCTCCCGGGACCGGAACCGGTTTCGTGGGAGTCATCGGCAAGGCTGATCTCGAGACCAGGCCGGGCTGCGGCACGGGTAGGCCAAGGCTTTCTTCGAAGCCGGCAGGGATGCGCCGCTTAGGCGACCGCGTGCGGATAAAGAAGTTCCGGATGGTCCGGTAACTGACTTCCAGGCCGTGTGCCTCTTTGAGATGCGCAGCGATCTCGGCCCACATCTTACGGGCTCGACGCATTTGACGAATTTCTTCAAGGTGATTCCACAGCGCGCTTTGAAACGGCTTGGGATGCACCGTGGGCGGTTTCGTGTTGTAAGTGCGTCTTTTGGTCATCCCTATCAGTCCCTTGAACCCATCAGATCCGCATTGAGAAAGCAATAGGATTCATTAGGAAATCCACTTAGAACCTACCTGTTCAATACTAACGCACACTTAATGAATACAAAACCTCACAGCTGGTATTCATTAGATTTCGGTCTTGTCTTCCTTAACGCGAAGCGTTAAGGGTGGACGCCTGACGGGTTCGAGGAGTTCTTGGCTTGTTTCGGCGCGTTGAATATGGTCCATGGAGTAACGCTAGTAAGCTTAAGCCCGGAAGGACGATAAGCCAAGCATGTTGAGAATCACTAGATGCATGAGTGCAGATGGTGCAGAGCGCTACTTTGATGAAGCGCTCAAACGAAGCGATTACTATGCGAAGGAAGTAGGGCTTTGGGGAGGGAAAGGCGCCCAGCGCCTGCAGCTCAAGGGCGAAGTGGAACGTGAGGATTTTGTGGCGTTGGTTAGAAATCGGGTGCCGGGTTCGAAAGGACTAGACCGGTTGACCGCACGGAATAACACGACCCGGGAAGAATGGAAATTAGACCCCATTACCGGCCAATGGGAATGGAAGGAGGTGGCCAATCGCCAAACCGGTTACGATTGGACTTTCAGTGTGCCTAAATCGGTCAGCTTGTACTTGACCAGCACCGAAGACCCCCTGGTGGAGAAACTCGCCCACCAAGCCCTTGCGGCAACCATGGATGAGGCGGAGGCCCGCATGCAGTGCAAGGTTCGTGGTAAAGGGCCTGACGGTAACCCGCACGACCATGACCGGCTAACCGGCGAGATGATCTATTCAACCTTTGTCCATCGGGAGTCGCGACCCATCCAGGGACGAACCTGTCCCCATTGGCACGCTCACGTCTTTGTCCACAATGCCACCTACGACCCGGTAGAACAGCGATGGAAAGCCGGCCAGTTTCGGCGCCTGAAAGCCGAAGCGCCCTGGTACCAAGAGGCTTTTCATCACCGGCTAGCCGAGAAGTTGAGAGCGGCCGGCTACGGCATCAGGCGCGTGGATAATGGTTGGGAACTGGCCTGCATTAGCGATGAAGAGGTTGAGCGTTTCTCCAAGCGGACCACCCAGATTGAAGCCGAGGCTAAGCGGGACCACAAAAAGCTTTGGGCTAGCGCCCGGTGGTTAGCTGAAAAGACCGGCATGGATGTCGCGGACGCTTACGCCATGGAAAAGGCCAAGCTCGGAGGCAGAACACGCGAGAAAAAAAGCCAGGCCGTGCTTACCAAAGAAGGACAACGGGAGGATTGGCGCCAGCAAATGGGAGCCCAACGTTGGGACAGCCTGAGCCCGGAGCTTGCGCGAGAGATCCAGTCCACGAACTTTCTGGACGTAGAACTAGCGCAACAAAAGACGCTGGAGCACGTCTTTCGTAACCGCTCTGTTGCTTCGGAGGTGGTCCTGGCCTCGGAGTTCCTTAAACGAGGCGTGGGCAAGGTCAGCATGGAACAAGCAAAGGCCTTCGTTCGCGATGATCCGCGCTTTGTCCAGAGCCTGCTAGAACCGGGCAAGTTCACGACTCGGGAAATCCTTGCTGAAGAGGCACGGATCAGAAACGTGGCGATTGCCGGCCGCAACCATTATGAGTCTTTGGGTCAAGGTAAGGCCTGGACGGTCACTGATCCGAATCTGGACGCGGGGCAACTCGCCGCCGTGGAGTTGGTGATGTCCAACCGTGACCTGGCCGTTGCAATCGCCGGTAAACCGGGCGCAGGCAAGTCCAGAGCCATCGGCCAAGCTTCGGCAGCCATTCAACAAGCCACCGGAGCTAAACCTTTGGTCTTAGCGCCCAGCGCTAGAGCCGTTGAGGCGGTGCGCGAAGCCGCAGAGGCAGAGGACGCCATGACCGTTGACCGGCTGAGAGTCGATCCCAGGTTGCAGCAAGAAGCCGCCGGACGGGTCCTGTTCTGCGATGAGGCTAGTTTTCTGGACAATGCACGAGCCGAGTGGCTTTTGACCTTTGCCCGGGACCATCATTGCCGGCTGGTTTTCTGGGGGGATCCTCGCCAGCACGATGCCGTTGAACGTGGCACCCCCTTTGCCGACCTGCTCGAGGATCAAACCTTGGCTCGGGCCGATCTGGAGAAGATTTACCGCCAAACCAACACTCAACTGCTTGCCGCGGTTGAGGATTACCACGCTCGCCGCTTAGAGGCAGGTTTTAATCGGCTCCACCAAGCCGAGATGATTCGGGAACGCGACACGGAAACCCAGGCGTTGCAGCAGCTAGTGGAAGACACAATTTCCTTTTACAAAAAAGGGCAAGATCCCTTGGTGATTGCGTTGCGCCATTCACACGGTGATGCGATTGCAGCGGCCACCCGCCAGAGACTCAAAGCTGAGGGGTTACTTGGCGCCCTGGATCATTCGGTGACCAGGTTAGAACGCGTCGATCTCACCGACGCTCAACGCTCAGATCCAGTCTGTTACCGGCCCGGTCAGATCGTGCAGTTTCATCGGCTGGCCGAAGGTGGTTTTAAGTCTGGAAAGCAGTACAAAGTTAAGCGGGTCCAAGCAGGACGGGTGATGGTTCAAAGCCAGGACGACGAAGAAAAGCCCCTACCGCTCCACCAGCCGAAAGCCTTTCAAGTTTACCGGCAGGACATCCTGTCGATTGCCGTGGGTGAGCGCCTAATGGTCACCCAAAACAATGCCCGGCGCGGCCTTTACAACGGCGACCTCGTCAAAGTCCAAAAGATCGAGGGTAATTTGCTCCACCTCGATAACCATCGCGTCCTGGACGCCTCCCAGGGCTTGCACCTCAGGCAGGGCTATTCGGTCAGTTCGCAAGCCAGCCAGGGTCACCAGTGCGATGTGACTCTGGCCTTTCTGCCAGCGAGCGCAGAAAATCAGATCGACGCCAAACAAATGACCGTGACCGTTTCTCGGGCTCGAGAACAATTGCGCATCTACACCGATTCAACGGCCGTGCTGCGGGAGGCTGCCACCCGTTCAGGCGACCGCGAGTCCGCAAGCGAGCACACGCGTCAGGCTCAAGGAAAAGAGCCCGAAACAGAGCAGGCAATTGAGCCCGACCTGCAGGAACAGCTCCTGGCAGTACGGCTTGAAAAGGAAATTCAAAAGGCCCTCATGAAGCACCAGAAAATCCTACAGCGAAACGCCGCGCACGAGCATCATCATTCCCCTGCACCGACACAGCCAAAACACGATCAAACGCAGGAACGAGGGATCAGCATGGGTTTCTGACCCAAGAACAAAAGTGCCTCCGGTTAACCGGCGCCGCTTTGCCTTCAGCCGTGCGCTCTCGAGTCGCGCAACACTCCTAGACGATCCGGAGCCTTGTAAGCGGCTCACCTTCGAGAACCAGTTGCTATGAGCAAGCGTACTAGAAAGAAAAAAGCTCCAAAGTCTCAGCAACAACCCGCGAAGCCCGACGAGATTTCGATTGGCCGCAAGTTTGCCCAACCCTACGCTAAGGTTCGCCTCCTGATCGACCACCCCCACTCTTACCGCGAATGGAACATAGTGGGCCAGTGTGACGTGCCGGGGTTTTTCTATTTGGAATCCCGATTCCGCTTAAACCCTGGAGAGCAGCCGGCGATCTACACGGCCTTCGAGCTCTGTCTTCATGAGTGCCAATTTGAAAGGGTCCAGGTTTGATGGGCGTCATTGATCAAGACCGGCGAGCTCAGCAATTCAAAGACAGGGCTTAAATTCCAACAAAGGTACGAAAAGCGAAAGAGATCGCCGGCATGGTCCGTTCACAGCTCAAGCCCAAGCTCATCCTGTGGCGGTGTGTCGACATACTGATCCGGGAGTCGAGGTGCCGAGCTGATTCTCAACGCGACCAATAGCCGGAAAGAAGATTTGGCCACAGCCATCAAGCGCACACTCGCCGAGGACACACAGACGCTGTTGGATGCCTTCCGACCTTGCCGGAAGCTTGCCCTACCTTTCCAAACACAAACCCGTCAAGACGTAGCCAGCAGGCTGCGTACCGAGATGTCTTCATCCAGATCCGGCCAGTGGATGCCGACGCCTTTGCCGATGAGTCGCCAATTGTTGCGCTGCTCCGGTGTTCCGTGCAAAAGGCGTGGAAACCAAGCCAGGGGTGCCGAAACGGTGCGACCATCCGAAAGGCGCAGAACCAACTCCGCATCCAATACCTGTACGTCTATAACATCAGACGACACTTTACTGGCTAAAATGCTCATCCCACTTCAGCCTAAACAATTCCCGGTTTTCCTCAATTAGATTGTGAATCCTTAAGAGATCAGAGCTCTGAAACCCTCTTGACTCTTCCAACAAAACGGCAGGTTCTAACCAAAATTTTGCGTATCGCTCCGCTTGTTCGACGTGAATATGTGCAGGTTCAGTCCCTTCCCGGCTAAAGAAGAAAAAGCGAAAACCGTCTTTGCGAAGAATTGTCGGCATCTCTTTTCTTTTTGCGGCCTGCTGGCTGCCGCAACACCTGGATAAAGGTTACCATTACGTTAAGCACCAGCCCCAGACCAGGACCCAAACCCCAGGATAAGCAGATCACCATGAGCGGGAATGACAATCACGTATCCAGGGGCCAACCGCTCCGCCAAGTGTACAGTAAGCCGCGTCGCCCGTTAAGGCTGACGGGACGGACATCCTGTCGGTGACGATGCACCTCAGGGCTGAAACGGATCCGGAAGCCGATGCGCAGGAAGTTCTTTCTCCAATCACGGGCGAAGATATCGAGGTCAATGCGGTCGTAAGCGTGACTCGAGTCGGTTGCACATACCACGGATTTCGCCCCAGGGCTGGCTTGACGCCAGTTCGGCTGCTTCTTCCCCAAGCGAAAGGCGGCCTCGCAGATGGATAGGAACCTTAAGTTGTTGACTGGTGAGCACCACCGAAATCTCCCCTCGCCTCTTCCTTGATCGCGGCTCAGACTTTCCAGAGCCTTGTTGCGGTCTTGAAGCGTCTTGGAACCTGGGCCCTCCCCCACGAGCGAAGCGCATAATTGAGGGGCCTTAGTAAGCCCCCAGTCTGAGCATTCCTTCAACCCGTTTAGCAAACGGCTTGCACTTTGGGCGGCTGTATGAAAAAAAATGACCCGGGCCCGGCGTACGCCAAGGAGTAGAGAGATTTCGCACGCGAGCCCGAATCGCCTTAACCAGTGATATCAGACACGGCTAGTTCCCCCGCCGTTCAAAGGGAAGGATTGTAAGTTTGTAGTCGAGGCGAAGGCGGGGTAGATGATCGGAAATTTAGCTGGGTCGCAGCGAACAGACCAAGACTGAAGCAGTGCAGCACACATTGGCACGCTTGGCCTTTGCGGATCATATGGATCGTCTCGTGGCCAGCAAGACTGCGGCAGATCCAAAAGGGAAAATGCGAGGAGAGACCATTGCGCTTACCACGGCGCTTTGTTAGGCTCTGGAGCGTCCCTCAAGCCAATTCAGGGCGTGACCTCAAATCATCTAGTCCGCTTCAGAAGCACGAGCCCGCGCAAGAACCTTCCGCCCAGCATCTCGCGAAAGCGGGCCGAGGCTAATTTCCTCTGCTCTTTCGAGCGGGCTTTCGTTGTCGGCCATTGCCAAACTAAACAAATCACTTGGCGGGACTTCGCCTTGCAGGGCTACGGGATCCCGGATCTCATCACCTTTGCATGGAGCACTGATCAAAACCAAGCCACCGTGTTGTCGCTTGAGGCGCTTCGACAGAAGCTACAACGCCAGCAGCTTACCGCTTTTGAACTCAAACTCCGCGACTGGCGCAAAGGTATTGTACAGGCATACCGTTACCGGTACTTCTGCGACCGCTCAATCGTTGTCCTTCCGGGAGTTGTTGCCGAGAGGGCCTCTAAGCGTCTGGAACTTTTCGCATCGCTGGATGTCGGATTGTGGAGTTTTGATCCGGACACCGACGTGATCACAAAATACTTCACTCCGCACCAAGGCACGGCCAGAAACCTGGAAGCACGAAACAAGGCAATCGAATCGATTTTAAACAAAATCCAGCTCTGCAAGGCACTTAAATAGCCGAAGGGCGCCAGCCAACTCTTCCAAGTGAGAATCGCCGGACTTGGAATTTAGCGCTACGGCTTGCTGGCTGATTAACGCGTAGGTGTCCAGGGCGGTTTTTACAGCCTTGCCACAACGTTGTAGAGATTCTTCCTCTTCTACGCTAACAAGCGCTTGGTTCAGCGCCTTGATGGCATCCCAAGTTTGCAGTACTTCCTTGTTGCGAGGCGGCTGGGACCCCTCCCACGCATAAAGGGCGTCGGTACCAAGTCTGTTGAGTACGCTGCGCACCCGGCGCCGCAAGATATCAAGTTCGTAATACGTGATCCGATTGAGCAAGGCGCAGCTGAGGTATCTTTCAGTCGGCGTCCGACCGCCACCGGTCGCTGGACTGAAACGCTCAAGAGAGAACGTCCTGAGGTTCGACCACCAGCCGGTGGCTCCAGCCTCGGCACCGGCCGCTCCTAGAAATGGCGTCAAGAGGTCTGAAAAGCCGTTAATTACCAAAAAGCCGTTTACCGAGAGCACGTGGTTCAAGAACATCCATCCAGCGATCACCTCCGCATTGAAAAGGTCTGCGCGAGCTTCAGTGTTGCCCGGTGCCACCAAAACGTAGAAGCCATCTGGAGGGGTTTCGAGCACGATCAGTTGATTCAAGAAGCGCAGCAGCTCCTCTATGTTGATCAACGCTTCTCCAGAAACTGCCAGAGTGGCGTAGATACGCTTTTCCGGAGCGATCCTTTTGCCTTGGACTCCGGTCGCTCGAACAAAGTTCATGGCGATCGCTGCCTCTGGTGAATCAAATGAGCGGCCAATGATGATATTGGGCCCAATGAGCGCCGTAAGTGGCAGGGCCGCCTCGCACTCCAGAACCTTGCTAACGGCCTCAATCACCTCGCTCTCGCGAAGGAGCTGGTCGTACCGACGCCGCTCGAAGTAGCAAGAGTATTCCTCTTGCAAATAACCCGTCCGTGAGAATGGATCGAGGGCGCTAAGAGTAGCGTAATATTGCGGGTCAAAGAGCCGTTCAGAAATCGGGGCTGATTCTGTGAATTTACTTGCGCATTCTCGCAGCTTTTCGGGCGTGATGTCCCGTGGGCTAAAGATGACTCCGTCGATTAACTCTTTTCTTAATCCTTCTACGGTCTTTAACCCGTCGCTAAAGCCGTGTTGCGCAAATAGCTTCACTAGTCGTTCCCGAACCTTGCCAGAATGCGTTCGAAGTTTGGAGGCCTTAGCATCAGTTTCTTTGTAAATGTCTCATCGACAAAACAGCACCTTGTTCCATTTTGTTCTACATGCAACGCGGAAGCAAAAGTCACGCTCATCTCAAATTGCCTTTGCTCTACCTTGGTCGCGCCATCGGTTCTTTGGCCAGCTGCCTCGCTCACCCCTGTTGCATCAGACTGGGGACAGAAACGGCGTTTTAGGCGGCCGCCCTCACTGCCGTATTGATAATCTCGCTCAGCTTCGCCAGGAATGCTGTGCGTGGTTTCTGGCCGGGCTTGGGCGCGAAAAGTTGGGCTTCTGCGGGCATGGCCGCCAACCACTCCGATCGCTGTTGATCGCTGGCCACGATCCAGGTTCTAGCGAGACCGTCCCAGTCAATCTTGGGCGCATCCTCTGGATGAAGGTTCTCCGTTGTGGATGCCTTCTTAGCCGGCTTCTTTTTGTCGATCGTTTTCGGCTTCTGCCAATCTCCTTTAAGGGCTGCCATGAACGTCTGGCCGGCGTTTGTCCGCGGGCTAGATCGAACAATCTCCGCCTTATCGAGCAAGTACTGGAGGCCTTCCCTCGCAACATATCCCTGGAGGGTAGTCTCTTGCGGGCCGCTCAGTCCGAACTCTCTGGCTAGTTCGGCGAGCGTTGGTGGTTTTACTTCATCTGCGGGTGGGACATTTACTGGATCCAAAGATAACTCCATCTGCGGCCTTTCCGGCAAGGCGATGGGTTTGAGTGTCTCTAGATTTTCGAGATTTTCTTTGATAAAAAAGATGATTCCGGCGACGGCCTTGGAACCCAAGGCTTTCTCTTCCGCAAAGGACACTCTGAGATCTGTCTTGGCATTGATCTCCTTGACCCCAGGAAGAATAGCCTTGTTTTTGAAATGTTTGTAGGCGGCCAAATTTTCCCGGATGATGTTGCCGTCGCGATCAACTTCGGTCGCACCGAGCTCGAGCCTCAATTGCTGGATTGATGCGGTCTTGCGACGAACGAACTGCCATCGCTTCAGCCATTGATACAGCCGGATGGCATACTCGCTTTTGAGTCCCATGGCGTAGCCAAGGCGATACTGGAAGAATTCCCGACGCACATGGATTAGGAATGGTCTGAGCCAGGAGCTAAGTTTGATGGTGATGTGACCGTCACCCACCGCTTCATCAACATATTCGAACCAGCTTCCATGCCGTCGGACTGGCTTTTTCATCCCCGGTTCCAAGACATTTTCGACCACCAGAGTTTTCTCGCGAATAGCCAAGGCGCTGTCCCTCAGTTCCTGGTATAAGTCGGCCACTTTGAGCCCAGTCAACTCCGCATAATCTTTGACGGAGACCTTGCATTTCCCGAAATCCTGGGCTTCGGGTTCGATCATCGCGATCACGTAAAGCAACAGTTTCTGTTCACGCGGACTGAGCTTATAGCGGGCTTCGGCGAGCTGGTTCTGCTGCCATACAACCGACTCTCGTTTCGGTTGAATCGCAAAGACCAGTTCTTCGGTAGCATCGGGCATGGGCATGATCTTTGTCACACAAGGTCACTTATGTCAACATCTGGTGACTTTATCGACCGTTGCCCATTCAGGGGAGTGCTTTAGGCTAACCCGGAAAAAGGTGGCTTTGTCCGGCCAAGCTTACCCGGAAAAAAGTGACCTTTGGTCTTATTTGGACAAGCCACAACCAGGATAAACGTGACTTTTGTTAGGCCTTAACCCGGAAAAAAGTGACCGGTGAACAGGGAGAAAGGTGACTTTAGGGATAGCTGAACCCGGAAAAAGGTGGCTTTTGACCCGGAAAAAGGTGGCTTTTGACTGCGCTGATCAGGTTTATCGAGATTACCCGGAAAAAGGTGACCTTGTGTCTCTGTTACCATCATCTAAAGATCTATAGCTAGGATACTTAGGCGTTTACATGACGGTGTTTAAAATTACCCGGAAAAAGGTGACCTTTGGTGGGGCTGCACAGCCGCAGAAGAATATAAGAGAAATCTAAGAAAGAATGAAGAAGAGGATCAACGAGATCTTCAACGTCGTCGTTTTCTTTTGGTTTAATAAAAGATTCCCTGAGTAGGGATCGTCGAATTTTTAAACCAGCTTAAATCTGGCGAGCTGCGATAAGACCTAATAGAATCCGATTGATCTGAGCAGAAACGCTTCTGCGCTTAATCGACTGAAATGCCATTGTTCTCTTTTGACATCAATTCGAGCCGGGTTTTGCAATTTCACAAAAGAACAAACAGATCGTGGGATTGAGGCAATGGACGCAAGTCCATTATCTCTTGTGGACCGCTTCTCTCGTTTAACTTAATCTAGTGACCCGTTTGTCGGCGGCTACGATCGCGTGGACAACTTTGTCAAGCTCGGGTGTACGCTTTAAGACCTCTAGCGCTGCCAAGATGATAGTGTTGACCGATACCGGCCGAAGTCCTTGCATCCGGTAGTGCATCACAACTTCGTTCACGATCTTCTCGTGCCGCTTCGAGAGTTGCACGGACGTCTTCCATCGCTTTTCTCCCTTAGGTTCGTAAGTCGGTTTTTTCCTGGGAGGGAGCTTTTCAGGTTTGGTCGCGGTTGTTGCTTCGTTGGGAGGTTCGTCCACCGAAACAGATTCAGGCTTCGAAAGAACCTCCTCAGGAGTTGAGGCGGGCACCGGTGGCTCACCCCCGCTCTGTGAAAGCTGTACCGCCTTAAGCTGCCTGGCACGTTCCAGGGCTAGATCTGCTGGGTCAATCGCGGATCTTCTCATAAATCAGATAATCAGATAATCAGTAAATCAGAGAATCACCTTTTTCATCCGGCTCTCCCCTGTTTGCCATAGATCCTCAGGTAATGTTGAGTGATTCCACCAGCGAGTTGAATAGCCGCGTAATAGGCATCCCTGCCATCTCGACCAAGGACGCGGTTTAGGAGTTTTAACAGTGGGATTTTCTCTTCGCCGTTGCCCTGCCATGGGACGGCGTGAAGAGCCGAGAAGAATTCCCGAAAAGGGACGACAAAATCGAAGCGAATGGACGAGTTGCCGGTTACCTGCCTGGTTCGCTCGTCGAGATCCTTGCGGCCACTCCTTGTGTGTGCGCGGAACTTATTAAATAGAACAACTGTTTTCTCGGCGCATCCGAGCTCCTTCAACCGGACGTAGGTCGTTTCCGTTTCCACTAGTTCCGGCGGAGATGGAGTGGTGACCAGAACGATGATATCGGCTAGCTTTACAGCCTGGTCCCATTTGTCGTTGAAATGCGGTGGTGTATCGACCACGAGAAAATCAAGGGCTTCTAAATTTGACGGGTTAACCTCAATTTCACTTCCAAAGAGAGAATTGGTTAAAGACCCTTGCTCGTGATCCGCATCGATTGCACCCACTCGCGCGCCGTTCTCACGTAATCCGATAGCCGCAAGGATAGCCACGGTCGTTTTTCCTGGACCACCTTTGCGATTCACAACTGCTACCGAAATCATGAATCATTCCAATATCGCAATTGCAGTGAAAGCGCAAGTCCGGCAATCCGAAAAGCGGATAATCGGAATAACAGTATGTAAGAAATCAAGGTTGTCTGGCTTCCATATTTAGTGACAACCATATTAACAGATACACAGGACACCAGATATCCGTATACGCGGACAGTCAGTGTAAGCGGCAACAAGATGTACAGATATAAAGATAATCTGACGATCATAGTAAAAGATAATCAGATAATCAGGAGATATGGAGTACGCCACGTGCAACGTCTCGAGTTTAAAGGGTGCCTTAGTCGCGAGCTGGGCGTTCAACCCCCCCCGTGGATTTTCCCGCGACCGAGAAGCTCTCAAGGAAACTGGCTGTGGTGGCCGTTCACTCAATGTGTATAACTCGTTCACATTCCTGGTGTTGTATCCGCCAATTTTTTGAAACAGGCAACAGTCAAAACTGGCGGTCCACAGCGCAAAGGTCAACAATTCTCCCGGTTGCCTGCGAGGCAATTGGCCTAACTGGAAAGCTGAAGGAGGCTGGTTTGGTTCTTCCAACTCGCTCTACTGAGAGCGCATTCTGGTTAAAAATCCTACAAAGACACCCGGTTGAGTTCCAATTTGCGTTCAACAGCTGGTGAGTGGCGGAAATTGCGGGCAAAGCTCGGACGATTCGCGGATCTCTGGCGGGCTGGAGAAGTGGAACTTGAGGGTTCCGTCTTGCTCGCAGATCCAAACCTCACGTGCCCCTGCCTCAAAGTAGAGGGCGATCTTTTCGTCGATTTCACCAGCGGTGTTGGAAGGAGAGAGTATCTCGACGCAAATCTCCGGCGCCCGGATAAGGCAGGTCTCGGTATCTGCCTCCTGGCCGCGTTCCGGTGCGAGCCATGCGACGTCGATGGCTTTAACGCCGTCAGGGGTTGAGACCGGGCACTCGGTCACCACGTGCCCATTTGGTAATAATTGTTCCAAAAGGGTTCCAATCCTGTTTTGCTTTTTGCCATGTGCTGGTGCTGGCGGAGGACTCATGAGGATGTGTCCGTGACGGTCTGTCTCGACCCGAAATGGCAAGCGGGCTAGCTCCGGATCCGCCAGCAACTGCCGCCAACGTTTGAGGTTGAACGCAGTCTGGTTTTCGGAGGGGTGCAGTTGGATCGTCAGCGGCATGGGGCAAGTGTATTCTAGGGATATTAGCACGGCAAGTTGGTGGGCCGGCTGGTTGGCGGGCACATTTTTGATTCAGAACCGTACGCAAAGAGACCGCATTCTGGGAATCGTTGTACTCCTCTTTGAACCACACAGGGCTCATAATTCCTATTATGAGCCCTGCCCGTTTCACGCCAGAAAAGGCAATGTTACAGCGTTTTAATTTTGTAAATTTTTCGAAAGAGAGATATCAAGGTACGCTAGCGTGAGCGACACTTTTGGAACCAGAGAAGTCGGCCATCCCCTGGAAGAACTCGTTGAAATCCAAGCCCTTAACGTCGACTTGAGGGAAGCAGTCATGGCTTGCCTCTCCGGGGGAGAGTCCCGCTGTTGGACTATTGCGGAGTTGGTAGAGCGGTTTAAAAATCTGGGCGTTTGCGCCACCCGCGCCAGCGTGACGGCCGCGCTCGCCGAACTCGGGCTCGAGCTTGAACTCTCGAGCTGGGCGCCGTGGCGCCTGCTCGAACGAGGAACCGAATGGATCCTGGCGCCCAAATCAGAGCTCTTAGAGCTTCTTTCCGGCGTCAGACGGCTCCCTCTCAAAAAGGCCAAGATCCTTTCAGAGGAGCATAAGGCCGTGCTCCTGGTCGTCATCGGATACCGCCAGAAAGGAGGGGTCTCCAAGTCAAGGGTGGGGGAGATCCTCGGGCTGGAGGCCTCTTCCATCCTGGACGATCTCTTGAGTCAGGGGCTGATCTACTGCGACCCGTCCAGGGAGTTTAATTTTTGGCGGCCGACGCCATCGGCTTTGCTCGCTCTGGGCTTGCGATCTCACACCGACATCCCGGCGCTCAAAGAGCTCGAGGAGTGGTTCGACTCACAGAAAGAAATTCGGGGAATAGCGAAACTGGATCCTTTCTTTGAGAGAACCAGCAAGCTGGGCGCCCGGCGGTTTAAACGCGAATTAGAGCGGCGTGGAACGCTCGGGGGGAGCCCTTTAGCCTTAAAGCCGGATCCCTCCCTTAAGAGGATCCCTTCGGAGGAAAGCGGCTCTGATCTTTTCCGGAGTGATGGGCCCGATGCTGCTGCGCTCTCCTCCCACGATGAGTCGCCGCAGAGCATTGTGCAGGGCTGCCCGACCCAGGGGAGCCCCGTTGGGCCCGGGGAAAAGAAGGTTTGAGTTGCTCCACTTGAGAGATTTGCGGTAGAGCCGCCGTTGGTCTGGGCGGGTCAGCCGTTCTCGCCAGGCGTGCCAGAAGCGCAGGGAGATAGCGAAGCAAGGTTCCTCGATTGTCGCGTCCCATAGAAGCACTTCGGTTTCCGTGATTTTGAGGCAGTTTTTGGGCCATTTTCGAGGAGTTCCTCGAGCAGGCGCGGCGCATAGTGCGGCGATCAGCCCCGAGTCTCGCCGGGTTGCGATGGAGGGGTTTTTGACGAAGCGCATCTGCTTTGCGAGTCTTTGAATTACCCAGTTCTGCAGAGCCGCTGAATCCTGATCAGATACCGATTGTTTGGGCTCTCCGCCGCCTAAAAAGGCCAAGAATGGCGAGATCCTCTTTTCGGTGGGAAATTTTTCGATCGATGCCAACAGATCGGTAGCAGAAGGGCTCTGCCAGAGCTCCAAGCTAGCGGCTCTGATGGCCGCTCTGGCGCCCGCCATGTAGACCCGTCTTGTGGAAGGCCGTAGGTTTTGGAGAGATTGTTCGAAATCTTTAACGACTTGGCTGATAGGCTTGGTTTGCGCGCTCACACGCTGCTCTCTCGCTGGTCCGCAAGAGTCAAAATAGTGATTGGGGGGAAATGGTTTGTCTTTACAACTTGCGGCCAGTCTTTATCACGTAAAAACATCACTTTGAATAATCCAAGCCTAAAATGAAGTCTCCACTTTGAAGCGGTATCGGGTAGTCCAGGGCGCGGACGCGTATGATACAAGAGGATTCGCAGACAGAGGTGCAAAGGATACTTCTGGCTCCCTTTGATCTCGTTGCGGACACTTCAGAATCGACCCAAGCCAAAACGGCGGAGACCTTCCTTGAGCTCTTGGGAGCGCGTGTGCGCAATCCCAACACGCGAAGCGCTTATCGGGTGGCCTGGCGCTCATTCTTGGCTTTTTGTTCAGCACGTCAGCTCGAACTCGGACGCGTAAAGGCCTATCACGTGGGGTCATGGTTGGATCAGCATCCGGGAAGCAGGTCGACGCAGAGACAACACTTGGCGGCAGTCCGGTTGCTCTTCGATTCGCTGATGATGCGAGGGGTAGTTGAGTACAATCCAGCCGCCCGCGCCAAGCCGCCGAGGCTGGTTCGAGAATCCTCCCATACTCCGGTTTTTGAAGAGGCCGAAATCGTCGCGTTCTTAGACTCGATAAGCCCCAATTCGTTAAAAGACATTCGGGATAAGGCGATCTTCTGTGTTCTGCTCTATTCCTGGTGCCGGGTGTCCGCCCTCATCAACCTGAGTGTTGCCGACTACTACGAACGTGGCGGCACGCGCTGGTTACGGTTCCAAGAAAAACGTGGGAAAGACCACGAGGTACCGGTGCACTCAAAGGCTAAAGAAGCGGTCGATCTTTGGCTTGAACGCTCGTACCTAGCTTCAAATCCGAATGCTCCACTTTTTCCTTCCTTCGGCAAGGATCGTGAAACATTGAACTGGAGGCGCCTGGATCGTCGGAGTGTCTTGAAGCTGGTTGAGAAACGGGCGAAGACTAGCGGGATCCTGAAACGAGTTTGTTGTCACAGCTTCCGTGCGACGGGCGTCACCGAATACATGAATTCGGGCGGCACAATTGAGATCGCGCAGCGGATCGCCGGTCATACCAGTCCGTCGACCACCAGGATTTATGATCGATCCGGGGACCAGCTGACCCTTGAAGAGATCGAGAGAGTGCAGATCGGGGAGAAACAGAAGATTTGAGTTTTGCGCCTCTAGCCTTTCCAAGACAGGAGGTCGGCTTTTGTGAAGTTTTGGCGGTTTCTAGGGCAATGCTACTACCGGCTAGCGGTAGCCCCTCAGAGAAATGCGATGATCTAAGATCGGCCACTGTATTCGTCTGACGTACCATATGGCCGATTCTCTCGACGCTCCTGGCAAGAAAGGACCTGCCCGCCGCGGGTGTGAGAACGACGGGTGCGTCCGCTTTACGGGCGATCAAAAACTTCGCGAACCTTTCTGGCCAGGGCCTCCGGCGTGAACGGCTTTTGCAGGAAGGCCACTTCGGCTTGTACAATGCCGTGACGCACTACCGCATCGTCGATATAACCGCTCTGGAAGAGCAACTTTAAATCCGGGTCACGGGCCCGAAGGGCATCGGCCAGTTCACGCCCACTCATGCCCGGCATGACCACGTCGGCCATCAGAAGGTCAATCTTATCCGTGCTGCCTTCCGCCAAGCGCAACGCCTCCTCGCCGCTTGCGGCTTTCAGCACCCGGTAGCCAAAGGATTCCAAGAGCCGGGCAGTGATTTGCCGAACGGCCTCCTCATCTTCTGCCAACAGAATCGTTTCGCCGCCTTGAAACGGCTGCGCGGAAACGGTTTCTACCGGTTTTTCCACTGGCCCTTGCACCACCGGTAAGTAGACGTTGAACGTCGTGCCAACGCCGGGTGCGCTCTGAACGTCGAGGTGGCCCCCGCTTTGGGTGACGATGCCGTGCACGACGGCCAAGCCAAGCCCGGTGCCTTTACCCTCACCCTTGGTGGTGAAGAAGGGCTCGAACAGGTGTGCCTGCACTTCCTGTGTCATCCCTCTGCCAGTGTCCGTGACGGCTACCAGCGCATAGCGGCCGCATTGGGCCTCCGCGTCGGACGCAGCCAGTTCGACGTCGCGCGTTTCTAGGGTCAGGGTGCCGCCTTTCGGCATGGCATCGCGGGCATTCAGGGCCAGGTTCATGATGACTTGGGTAATCTTGCCGGGATCGGCCCTTACCGGCCTAAGGTGGGGCGCTAAGACCGTCACCAAGCGCACATCCTCGCCGATGAGCCGCCGCAGCATGTTGTCCGTATCGCCCACCACGGCGTTAAGGTCTAAGACCTTGGGCGCGAGGATTTGTTGTCGGCTGAAGGCCAAAAGCTGGCCCGTCAAGGCAGCGCCCCGTTCGGCGGCCCGGTTGATTTCGGCGAGCGATTCACTCAACGAATCCTCCAAGGCCAGCGCCCGCGCTAGGAAAGCGCTATGGCCAAAGATCACCGAGAGTAGGTTGTTAAAATCGTGAGCCACCCCACCGGCGAGCTGGCCAATCGCCTCCATCTTTTGCGCTTGGCGCAGCTGAGCTTCCAGTTGCTTCTGACCCGTGACGTCGCGCGAATTGATCACCAGTGACTCCCGGTCGCCCTCCCCGGGCATCTTGCGGCCGATGGACTGCAGGACCAACCAAGCGCCGTTTCGGTGGCGAAAGCGGTATTCAATCGACCTTTTCGCCGGCCGAGCGGACAGCGCGCGCTGGAGCGAGTCGCGCGCGCGGGGGGCGTCTTCCGGGTGCACGAAGTCGAAGGCGCTTCGGTTTAAAAGGTCGGCCGGCCGATAACCCAGCACGCGCTCGACCGAAGGGCTCTGGAAGCGGATCACGCCTTCGGCATTGATTACCGTGATGAGATCAGACGCGTTTTCGATCAGCAAACGAAACCGCTCCTCGCGTTGGTGCAGCTCCACTTCGGCCCGTTTGAGGTCGTCAATGTCGGTGGCCGTCCCAAACCACCGCACGATACGGCCACCCGTATCGCGCAAGGGGCGTGCTTGGACCAGGAACCAGCGGTGGGGCCCGTCCACGCCACGAATGCGGTGCTCGATCCGGAGCGGCTCGCCGCTTTTGGTACTGCGTCGCCAAGCTGACTGCGTGCGCTCCAGATCCGTAGGATGGATGGCAGACATCCAACTAGAGCCTTTGGCCTCCTCCAAGCTTTGGCCGGTATATTCGATCCAGCGCTGGTTGTACCACTCTGCGCGGCCTTCCGGGTTGGCCATCCAGACAAGGTCGGGAACCAGGTCGGCCAGTGCGTGAAACCGCGCTTCGCTTTCGCGAAGCGCCTCTTCCGCTCGGGTGAGCCGCGTTTTGGGTCGGAGCCGCTGCACGCTGGAATGCGGTGCCTTCCCGGTTCGGGAAACCGGCTTGTGGTGCTCAAGTCGGTGCAACGCTTCCCGGATGAGCAACGGCAATCGCTCGAGCCAGTGCGCATCCTTGACCAAGCAGCCGAGCGCGCCCCAGTTCCTTATCTCAACGGCACCACGTTGGTCGTCGTCATCGGTCAGAATAATAAACGGTACTAGCTCGCCAGCGTTCTGCTGCCGAGTGATAAGCTCCTGAGCCGACATGTCGGGCAAGTTCAGGTCGACGAGCATCAAGTCCGGGACGCCCTCGCCAAGCCCGGCCAGTGCGGCTTCCCCCGTGGTGGCCGTGACGCAAGAAAGACCCGAAAGGGACCTCGCAATGCGTCGGAGCAAACCGTCATCGCCATAGACGATGAGGACAGTCATCGGTAATCGGGTGGGCCAGTGACGGTGAGGGCTCGGCATGGGTCTGCAGCCTGACCGCTTCAAGCTCTTCTATAAGGCAAGGCAAAACAGGTTGCAGCTATTAGTGAACCAGATGCCCCAAAACTAGCGCATAAAAAGGCGGCCAGCGCCCACCGCCGCAGCGACCAAACTCCACGTGGCTATTCGGAGACTCACCACCAGAGCCTCCTCAAGTGTTGGACGCCCTCTTGCACCGCGCTACGGACGGCCGCATCTCGGGTAAGATTCGCCTGGACCTGCAGCGGATCGGTCTATCCGCTGCCCTGAACGAGTCAATCGAGACGCTACGCTCCACCGGCGGAGGCGAAAGGCGTTCGTCTGCAGGTCGTGATGGATCCCTTTACCGGGCGGATCTCCGGCGATTCGGATCGCCTGCAGCAGGTTTTCTTGAACCTCCTTAACAACGCCATCAAGTTCACTCCCAAGGACGGAAAGGTCCAGGTGCTGCTTTGAACGCGTCAACTCACACGTGGAAGTCAGAGTCATTGATACCGGTGAAGGTATCTCACCCGATTTCCTGCCTTATGTTTTTCGACCAGTTTCAACAAGGGTAGAAACTGACGATTAAGTCGGGGGAACCGTGTGGTGCTCGACGACTAGGAGTGGGCAGGGCGCACCTTGGACGGTTTCAAAGGTATCGCTCCGGCTCGCCATTGGAAGGAATGAGCCGAAAAGACTTTCCGGCAGCACGATAAGATCTACGTTGCGCTCGGTCGCGGTCCGCCATATCTGCTCTGGCGCCTGGCCAACCTCGGTGCACAAGCCCACATCCAGGCCACGTTGCCGCACCTCCCACATCAAGCAAAGCAGCGCCGGTCTTGCCGAATCAGAGTCAAGCGAGGTTGGTAGACCGTCCCTCCAAAAAGTAGGACCGGATTGCAGAGGTTTCCCGTGCATCAATATCAGCCGAGCGGTGAAAAGCCTGGTCAGTTCGATCGCAAACTCGACAGCTGGCCTTGACTCCGCCCGAAGATCCGTCAGGAAAAGTAGTTGCGTTAGTTTGGAGGGAAATCCGGAAATCACGTGTTGTCCGGGCATGACTCGCAACACAGGAGCTTTAGGGAGCGCAGGGGAGACGTGTTGCACGAAAAACGGTCTTTCGGAATGCAGAGGTAAGGGGCTGGTCACGCGAATGCATAAGTGAAGGCCCATGCGGATCGCTGTGGTATTATTTCTACCCAGGTTGTTTCTTGATTATTCTCAGTAGGTTCTGATGTGATTTTCCTCGCTCTGAACGAAGATTCTTTCTCTCTTCGGCGCGAAAGCGGCGCTCAATTTCGAGCAAAAGATGCAAGGGGCCTTTCTCAATTGCCGTGCTGGAGCGGTCCTTTGCAATCTCATTGGTGCGCATAACTTTGCTTCATCCCGATAAACAGATTCTCACCGGAGAAGGCGTGCCATCGAACCAAACCAATATTCCCCGGCATTGCTTGTAAGCGAAGGGCTCATTAAGAAGCAGACCAGGACACCTGCGTAAACACGGATTGAGAACTTGTTTTGAAACACTCTATAGCTATGTAGGATATAAAAAACAATTTTTTTTATCAAAATTATCAGTTGCAGCTGCGGCTGGAGCCTGGGCTCAGGCCTTTGGTTATCGATCCATGTTCATCGCTTGTGCGGTGCTGAGCGGGTTGGGATTATTGCTGCTTCATTTTCAGCCCACGGACCGCTGTACCTGAGAGGTGTTGCGGAACGGCGTGCGCTCGCGGTTATGCAAAAGGGTCGGTGGTTGCGATCAGGACTTTCGTAGGTCGACCCGGCAACCCAAAGGAGCGTTGACTAAACGTATCTGTCTGAACTAACCACCGGAGTTCTGGCGGCAACCTACGCCGTGTGGTTAGTAAGACGGATACACGCCCTCATGCTGTTACTGTTATATCGCGTTGCGGATTGGTGAATGCGCAAGTCTGGACGCCGACGATGTGGCGCTTTCGGCGCAAAAAGGAAACATCGTCCGTGCGGGCAAAGGTGATACCCTACCCGCGAGGGCCACGACCGAGGCCGCCAGACTCAGCCAAGCGATCCGGCGGCCGGCCGTCAACGCTTGCTCGATCCGTGCAACACCTTCTTCAAACGCTTGGCGGACAGCCCTTCCGTTCATCCGGCCGCTTCTTCGAGCAGTAACGCCGTGCTATTTTGAGCTGCCTGTAGTCCGGCTCTTAAGCTCTGCTGTGCGAGCGCTTTCGCCTGCTCGGACCAGGCGGTTTGACTCTTGCCAAGTGCAGCTTGGAATTCGCTCAGCAATTTTTGCTGTTGGGCGGCATTCTGTTCAAGGAGCTCCCTTTGCGATACCCACAGAGCCAGAAGCGGATCTTTCGGACCGATTGAGAGCCGGAGTTCCTTCTGAAGTTGCGACCGAAACGCTTCTATGCCGTTGTTCATATGGCCAAGCTGTCCAGTCGGGAATAAAACTCCCGTTGCCCAACTTTGAGCCGGTGCCGGCTCATCCGACTGTGGTCGGGCGATTCAATCGCTTCTTTGAAGGTGAGCCTGGATTTCAACATCTAAAATATCGACACGATCCCTGTTTTGCCTCCGGAACTGCCGAAATGTGCGAATCGCCACAACGCTCATCGCTTTGGCCCGACCATTTTGAGTTGCCCTTGTTTGGCGATCGTTAATTAAAACGGGCACAATTGTTTTCGTGCACATGGGTCTCTACGAGCTCACAATCATCGGTGGGATCGTGGCTCTGTAGAGGCGAATTTGATAGCTGCTCAATTATGCTCTCGAGGTAGCGGCGACGTTTACCTGGCTTTCTGCGATTGAAGTCAGCTTTTTGTTAGCTTCTCCTTCCTCATCCAATGTTTGCTGCAAGATCTCGGCTGTCTGATTTTCTCCCAGGCGCCGAGCCAAGCTGCGGGCCGTCCCATAACCAGCCATTTCGTAATGCTCAATTCGCTGAGCAGCTCCGATTAAACCAGCATCCCGAACATCGGGATTTCCTTCGGCTTTCACTAAAAGTTCGCCCTCCTTAATGAGGCCCTTCATGGCTTCACAGGTCTCTCCCGAAGATTTTTCGCCCATCTGGTTGAAAATGCTTTCCAGTCGCGAAACGTGTCCGCGCGTTTCCTCTAGGTGGTGTTCAAAAGCTGATGCTAGCTCCTGCGAAGCAGCCGCCTCGGCCATTTTTGGCAAAGCGTCCACCAGCTGCGTCTCAGCGCTGTACAAGTCGCGCAATTCCTCGATAAACAGGTCGCGCAAAGAATCCAATTTTAATGCAGTAAATCTCATAGCCAAGATGTTCGCGGCTGGACGTGAAAGAGGTTTTCTAGACCGCCGGGCAAAAAGATGCTGAGGCGCGGGAACGGCCAGCACGCCTTGAATGCAGTTAGCCGGACCTAAGCTTGCCCCGCGTCTGCTGCCCGAAATCGGCGACGACCGGGATCGCTTTGGCGGAGAGCCGCACACTCTGCAGTGCTTGGGTGGGCACCGCCCGGTAACCCACCGCACCGGCAAACCTCGGGCCGATCTGGAGAATCGACTCGGCCCCTGGAAAAAAAGCGAGAATTTTGAGAATTTGGGAAACCATCTGCGGTGACCTAAAGTCACATAATCGTCCAGAGCGGAAACGACTTACCTGCTTTAACGCCTGGATCTCGGTAGTAAAAAAGGTCAAGTTGACCGTTGTGACAGGAACCGGTGAATGGTTTCTTTTCGCCGAATCTTAAAGTGTGGAATGAACCCAGGTACTTCTCAAGTTCGATCTGAACGACTATGGTATTGGCTGCTCTGCTTAGCGACAGTAAGGACTTTTGCGGGGATGGGAGTCATTTTGCGTCACTTTCTACGTCTGACTTCGCCGGAGATGCCACCCGTCTTCAAAGTTTCAGGCCAGGGAAAGGCGCCAGAGGAGGAGAAAGAGTTCGGGACATTCGTGCCTGTCGCCAATGAAGTCGAGTGTATTCGCAAAGCGGCTTCCCCACCGATCTTCTCCGTTCCAGCGAGGCCGCGTTGCACAAGCCCGGTATAACAGGCGTCGGTAGCGAACATTTTCAATGGACTCGACAAAAACCTTTCGCTTAGTCAAAATTGCCCGAGAAATCAGTTGCCAGAGATTACATTGAAATGAGTGCCGCAGAAGAACCAGCCTCGGCACGTTGTGACACGGGGACAAGCGGTCTCAATCATATTTTGGGCGGAGGCTTTCCTCCTAACGCACTCTATTTAATTCAGGGTGACCCAGGGGTTGGGAAGACGACTCTGGCGCTGCAATTCCTTATGGCGGGTGTCCGCGGGGGCGAATCCTGTCTTTACATTACATTTTCAGAAACAAGCGCAGAACTTTTTGTGGTTGCGCGCTCACACGGCTGGTCGCTTGATGGCATTGGTATTTTAGAACTCTCGAACTTTGCCCAGCAACTTACTGCAGAAGCGGAAAGCACACTTTTTGATCCCGCAGACATTGAGCTTCATGATGTCACGAAAATCATTTTTGCCGAAGTTGAGCGGATCAAACCGACCAGGGCCGTTTTCGATTCGGTGTCTGAGCTGCGACTACTTTCGCAGAGCGCCCTTCGATATCGGCGTCAGATTTTAAGCATTAAGCAATTCCTAGCCGCGCGAGCGTGTACAACTTTCTTATTGGATGACCTCACGTCTGCCGATTCGAGAGATGATCGGCAACTGGAGAGCGTTTGCCATGGGGTAATCACTTTGCGTCGCGACGAGTCGGCCTACGGCGCTGAACGCCGTCATCTGAGCATCCGAAAAATTCGAGGCAGTAGCTTTTTGGGCGGTCCACACGATTACGTAATCGAGACCGGCGGGGTCAAGGTGTTCCCGAGAATTGTACCGAGAGAACAACACCACGATTTCGTCCGCGAGCCCGTGTCGTGCGGCATCGAAGGGATGGATATTCTTTTGGGAGGCGGAATGGACAGAGGCACAAGTAATTTGCTGATAGGTCCCTCTGGCACCGGCAAGTCGAGCCTTGCCATTACTTACGCTCACTGTGCTGCTGCGCGAGGGGAGCGAGTGGCACTTTTCACTTTCGATGAAAATCTAGAGCTTTATCTCACCAAGGCGACAGCTTTCGGCATTGATCTTCGGCCGTTTATTCGCGAGGGCGTCCTGCGCGCCCAGCAGGTGGATCCCGCCGAGATCTCTCCTGGACAGTTCGCTCACTTGTTGCTGAATTTCGTCGAACGGGAAAACGTTCGAATGGTGATCATCGATAGCCTGAATGGGTACAGCAAGGCGATGCAGGATGGCAAGATACTCAACCTGCAGCTGCACGAGATGCTGACCTATCTCGATCAACTTGGGGTTGTCACCATTATGGTCCTCGCTCAGTCCGGCTTCTTGAATGAGTTCCGCTCGCCGATGAATCTTACCTATCTAGCGGACACCGTAATAATTCTGCGCCACTTCGAGGCACGAGGCGCAATCCGCCAGGCGATATCGGTAGCCAAGAAGCGTAGTGGTGGCCACGAGAGTACAATTCGCGAGTTCAAGGTGAGCGCTAAAGGATTGTGGGTGGGGGAACCGCTCCTTCAATTCCGAGGTGTGCTGACAGGAGTGCCGGTGCTGGAGTCAGAGCCAGGAGTGCAAGAGAACCAAGAAACGGAAGGCTCAGACAATTGATGCGAGCCGACACCAACGATGTCTCAAATCATTCTGATTTTAGCACCGGTGGGTAGGGATGCGGATATAGCAGTTACCGTCTTGCGAAACGCCGGAGTTGTTTCCCAGCCATGCCAGAGTGTGTCCGATCTTTGTGAGCACCTTCGCGCGGAGGGAAATACCGTCGGGGCCTTGGTGCTGACCGAGGAATCTTTGGCCTCGCCGGCTGAATACTCAATCCTGGCTAAGTGGATCGAACATCAGGAGCCGTGGTCGGAGCTGCCGATTATTTTTCTCACTCATCCAGGCCAGCCGACGAGCGTCACAAGGCAACGCGCGCGAGTTCTGAGTCTTCGAGGTGCAGTGACGGTGCTTGAACGGCCCATGCGCCCGGCCACATTGCTTGGAGCGTTGCGTGTCGCGCTGCAGTCGCGCGTGCGTCAATATCAGCTTCGAGACCTATTGGAATCTCAGCGGAAGGTTGGCCTCGAACTGCAACGCGCTCGGCTTGAAGCCGAAGCTGCTAATCGAGCGAAGGACCACTTCCTGGCCACCCTTTCTCACGAGCTTCGTACTCCGCTAAACGCGATTTCGGGCTGGACCTATCTCATGAGGAATGCGCGCCAAGATGAAACGGTGATGGCGCAAGGACTCGAAGTGCTGGGACGTAATACTAATACCTTAATTGAACTAATCTCAGACCTCCTGGATACCTCGCGAATTGTTGCGGGCGCTCTGACCATGGAGCTCAAAGAGGTAGATTTGAAGCAGGTCGTTAGAGCAAGCGTCGAAACATTGCGCCTGCAAGCAGCCGAGAAAGGGATCGCGGTAGCGACTCTTGTGGAAATTCCAGAGGCAGTCAGCTGTACGGTTTTGGGAGACGAGGCACGGCTGCACCAAATCCTAGGTAATCTCCTGGGTAATTCCCTGAAATTTACGCCTGGCGGAGGCTCAGTTACCGTGCAGCTAAGAAAAACGCGAGCAAACGCAATCATTGTGGTCAAGGATACTGGCAAAGGAATCTCACCAGAGTTCCTTCCCCATATTTTCAAGCGGTTCGCCCAAGATGGAGCGAGTTCCAGAGAAAACGGTGGACTGGGTCTAGGCTTGGCTATCTGTAAACATCTCGTCGAGTTGCACGGAGGTTCAATTAGCGCTGAGAGCGAGGGCCCAGGCCGTGGGGCCATGATCAAGGTCAAATTGCGAACCATAGCCTCCAACTCCGATTCGAGTGACGGACGTCCGGCAAAGCGCATCTTTAAGAAAGAAGAACGGCTGCCTGACACCAGACTTAAAGACATCAAGGTAGTCGCTGTAGATGATAATGCCGACGCGCGAGAACTCCTCAAAGCCATTCTCGAACGCAGCGGGGCTGAAACCGTCGTGGTGAGTTCGGGGCAAGAAGCGCTTGAGGCCATCAAGGATCTTCATCCTGACGTTCTGATTTGCGATTTAGCCATGCCTGAGATGGACGGCTACGAAGTCCTGGAGAATGTGCGGCGGCTTAAACCCGGGCTCGGACAGTTGCCGGTGATCGCTTTTACGGCCGCAGCTCGTGACGAAGATGGGGCTGCGACCCGATTGGCTGGTTTTCAAGCACATCTGGCAAAACCGATTGAACCCGACAAATTAGTCAGGAAAGTCTTGGAGCTTTTTAGCTGCAAAAAGGAGGGTTGATCCGGTTGATCTACGATTTAATTGCAAAAATCTGACTCGAAGTGATGCAGTCTACGATTTTACTGCAATCGATGCCAGTAGTGGGCGAGGGAGGGTGGAGGAGGGGTTTACAGGCGAACCCGCCAAAGAAATTTAGCCTGGCATAACTTTTGTCCTGCATAACGCACAGCATTTTTAGGCTGGCGTCGCGACGGAAGAGGCTCGGAGAGCATACCAAGGGTAATCGCCGCGACGGTGGCTATTAGCGTGATTTAGCGTGAAGATGCAGTAAATTTTATATTGACAGCACTGCCGCGCATTTGTTCTGCTCAATAACTGGTAGTCGCAACTAGTTGCCTCGAGTCGACATTCCGGAAATCGTGGTTGAGATTGCCGCCCGCACCGGCTTTGCCGAGGCGTTTACGCACCTCACGGAACGTACGGCACGCGTTGCCGATCTGACGACCAGCGTGTGCGCGGTGCTGACGGCAGAGGCCTGCAACACCGGCCCCGAACCGTTTATCCGCTACCACAATCCGGCCCTGCGCCGGGACCGTTTGGCCTGGGTCAAACAAAACTATGTCCGTGATGACACATTGACCGCGGCCAATGCCAAGCTGGTCTTCGCACAAAACCGCATCGCGTTGGCGCATGTGTGGGGTGGCGGCGAAGTAGCTTCCGCTGATGGCATGCGCTTCGTCGTGCCGATCCGCACCGTGCATGCCGGTCCCAATCCAAAGTACTTCGGCCAGCTCAAAGGCGTGACTTGGTACAACTTGCTCTCCGATCAGTTCACCGGACTCAACGCGATCCCGACCCCAGGCACTCTGCGTGACAGTCTGGTTCTGCTGGCGGTCGTGCTCGAACAGCAAACCGAATTGAAGCCGACGCAGATCATGACCGATACGGGCGCCTACAGCGATGTCGTCTTTGGATTATTCCGCCTATTAGGCTACCGCTTCAGCCCCCGCTTAGCGGACATCGGAGGAACACGCTTCTGGCGCATCGACCCCAATGCCGATTATGGAAAGCTCAACGTCATCTCGCAGCATCGGCTCCGCCTGCAACGCATCTCGCCGCATTGGGACGACATATTGCGGCTCACCGGCTCACTCTTGCTGGGACGGGTGCCGGCAACTGGCATCATGCGCACTCTGCAGGTCGGCGACAATCCGACTCGATTGGCGCAGGCCATCGCTGAATTCGGTCGGATCGATAAGACACTGCACACACTGAATATGATCGACGACGAAAACAAGCGCAGGAGCACGCTAACCCAGCTCAACCGAGGCGAGGGACGGCACAGCCTGGGGCGCGCTATCTTCCACGGCAAGCGAGGCGAACTGCGTCAGCGCTATCGGGAGGGACAGGAGGATCAACTCGGTGCGCTGGGACTCGTTGTTAACATGATCGTCTTGTGGAACACAATCTACATGGAGGCTGTCCTCAATCAGTTGCGCCTGGAGGGACACCAGGTTTGCGAGGCGGATGTCGCCAGACTTTCTCCGCTTATCCACGACCACATCAACATGTTGGGCCGGTATTCATTCGCGATGCCCGAAACCGTAGCGCGGGGCGAACTGCGGCCATTGCGCAATCCGATTGCTGACCAAGAATAGCTCGTACAACGCCGCAATAGTCGCTGACGATGGCTTAACCGGACTTTCCGTTCCTAATGTCGAGTTCATCGTAATGCCGAGTAGAGTCGCTCCGCTTGTGATGAGACTCGGCCAACTCACGATCCCGGAGTTGATGTACTCGGCATTATCCTGAGATGGCTTCTTCAGTCCGGTAAGACACCGAACAAGAGAGAAGACCATGATTAAGCAATTTTTTACTCAGCCAAAGGTGCTGAGTCGTTTGCAGGAAGGAGTCTTTGGACCCTACCTTCCAGTATTTGCCGCTTCCCTCCATGAGGAAGGCTATTCAAGAGGCTGCATTCGGCGTCACTTACGTGCCGCCGATCACTTTGGAGTCTGGCTCACTGACCAGAGGCTGACGGTTGGCGATTTGACTAGAGCGACTCTGGATCGCTACATCGAAGGAGGAGGGAGGTTATATTCTGCTTCCACACCCAACGGCAGATTGCCGCACAGTGCTCAGGGTCTGCATGAGTTGCTGGAATTTTTGAAGTCCCAAGGGGTGATAGCGCCCGCCGTAGAGACTCCATTAACCAGCGCGGGAAAATGGCTGGCCGAATTCGACTCTCATCTGGAACGCACTTTAGGCTGTGCTCCGCGAAGTCGTAGTAATTATCTGCTCTACGCTCGTCGGTTTCTGGATGAGTGTTTTGGTCATGCTGAGATCGAATGGCAAAAGCTCAGCGCGGACGCCGTCGTTGATTTCGTTCGACGCGAAGCTGCCAAACTGCAACCGATCAGTTGTGGGCAACCGGTTACGGCCATGCGCGCATTCCTGCGCTTCTTGACCAGCACCGGAGTCATTCCGGCAGGGCTTACTGGCGCAGTCCCTTCTGTACGGACCTGGCGGCATTCGGTATTGCCCAGAGCTGTTTCAGCCGATGAGATCGAACGCATTTATTGCGGCCTGTGATCCAAATTCGGCCTATGGGTTGCGAGAGCGAGCCATCGCTCTTTTGTTGGCTCGTTTGGGGTTGCGCGCATGCGAAGTAATAGGTTTGCGAATCGATGACATTGACTGGGCCTGTGGATGCCTGCTGATTCGGGCAGCAAAAAATCACCGAGAACGCAGTCTGCCTCTTTGCCAGGAAGTCGGTGATGCTTTGGTCGCATATCTCAAGAGGGCGCGCCCGGCCAGTTCACATCGAGAACTGTTCCTTCGATGGAAGGCTCCGTTTCGCCCGCTCCGTCGTTCGGTCAGCATCTGCACCCTCATTCAAAAATTGCTCCGGCGCGCCGGAGTTTCCGTACACAGACCGGGCGCCCATGTGCTGCGCCATAGTCTGGCGACGCAAATGGTCGCTCGAGGCAGTACGTTCAAAGAGGTTGCCGATGTGCTGGGGCATCAGTCGCTTGCCACCGCTGAGATCTACGCCAAGCTCGATCTGGATTCGCTGTCTGAGGTAGCAATGCCATGGCCTGGAGGTAACCAATGAGTACCGGCGACCTTCTATTGCGCGTGGAATGCTACGTCGCTGTTCGAAAAGCACTCGGATACGGTTGTCGATCGGAAGAAAAACTGCTCAATAACTTTGTCCGGTTCCTGGAACTCAACGGAGCTTCTGGTCCGATTCGAGCGCAGACGGCAATCGAGTGGTCTGTGCGCCAGCACATGGACCTGCACCGTCCGGACAGACCAACCGGTTACGAGTGGTGCGCGGTTTCCTGTCCCATCTCCAAGCCTTCGAGTTTGAGACCGAGGTGCCTGGTCCGAGAGTGCTGCCACCCATCCTGCGGCCTCTGCCGTATCTCTACTCACCCGATGAGATCGCCGCATTAATGATAATGAAGGAAGCGTTGCGACTCGGTCCCAACGATTCGTTGCGGCCGCACACCTACGTGGCATTGATCGGTCTGCTCGCCAGTTCTGGGTTGCGCGTCGGGGAAGCCCTTCGCTTAAAGGTGGAGGAGGTCCGACTCAGTTGCAGACATCCGCACCTGCAGGTTGTTCAAACCAAATTCCGAAAGTCGCGTCTGGTTCCTCTGCATCCCTCGTGCGCCGAGAAGATCGCTCAGTACGCTGCCCAAAGGAAGCGACTGGGCTACGATGCGTTGTCGGATGCTTTCTTCGTGTCTGAGTGGGGTGCTCACCTCAGCTATCGGACATGTCACCAGACCTTCTCTGGGCTTGCTCACCGTGCCGGGATTTGCAAGCGCCCCGGCACTGGCAGACCTGGCATTCATTCCCTTCGCCATGTTTTCGCCGTCAGTAGGATGATCGAATGGCAGCGCGCCGGAATTAACGTGAGGGATCTGGTTCCCCACCTCTCAGTCTACATGGGGCACGTTCAACCTGCGCATACCTACTGGTATCTGACGGCAACGCCTGAACTGTTGAGCACCGCCGCCGAGGCTTTTTGCCAGTACACACAAGGAGTTCAGCAATGAAGCCCGTTATGGCCGCCGGCCTGACGCCAGTAGGGCCGTTACTCCAGGCGTTCTTCATCGATTACCTTTATGGGCAGAAGCGGGCGAGTGCTCGTACGGTGGAAAGCTACAGGGACACCTTCCGGCTCCTGTTGCAGTATTTGCGACAGACAACAGAAAAAGAGCCATCGGCGCTCCATACTCTCGATCTGGAAGCCCCGGCGATCTTGAGTTTCCTGGATTACCTGGAGTGTCAAAGAAACAATCAGGCACAATCGCGCAACGTACGGCTGGCGGCAGTACACTCCTTTTTTCGGATGGTAACAATCCGGGATCCAGGCAGTGTTGGCGTTGCTACACGAGTGTTGGCCATTCCGGTCAAACGGACCGATAAGCGGCTGCTCGGTTACCTGACGCGAAAGGAAATGGACGCATTGCTCAACGCACATGACCTGAGCCAATGGGCTGGACGACGCGATCACGCGTTGCTACTCACCCTTTACAACACCGGAGCCCGTGTGTCGGAGATTACGGGACTTCAGAGATCTCAGGTTCAGTTTGGAACCAAGAGTTTCGTGCAGTTCAAGGGCAAGGGAAGAAAGGAGCGAGCGGTTCCTCTGTGGTCGTCGACAAGCCGCACCCTGCGAACATGGTTTGAGGAACTGAACTCAGATGCACGGTATCGCGCAGCGACAGCTTTCCCCAATGCCCGTGGCGCGGCCTTGAGCCGAGATGGCGTCGCCTACATCCTTCAACAGGCTGTTGAGCGAAGTGCCACAAGCTGCCCAAGTCTTGCCCACAAGCGCGTCACTCCTCATCTCATTCGACATACAAGTGGAATGCATCTTCTTCAGGCAGGAGTTGACATTACGGTCATAGCTTTGTGGCTCGGCCACGAGAGCATTCAGACAACTCACGGCTATATCGAAGCGGATCTGGCTATGAAGGAGAAGGCTCTCAAAAAAATGGCGTCCGCAGGTCAAAAAACAAAACGATTCCAGGCCGATGACGAGCTGCTTCGGTTCCTGAGCTCGCTCTGATAATGCCGAGTCGACCACTATTGAAACCCGCTCCGCGTGCGCGTTCGCCGACTCTACTCGGCATTACGATGAACTCGACATTAGGAGCAGAAAACCGGTTTAAGCAAATTTCAAGCAACCTCTTCGATGGCTTCGGCTGGGTTTCTTAACGGCCGCAATTCACCCCGAGTAACTGCTTCCGGGACAGAGAAAGCGTAGCGACCGAGCAAATTGATATGCTCGAAGACTAGCGGCGAAAGACGAGCTACATCTTCTGGTGTAACGTGATGTCCTTCGCGAGCAAGCTGCTCGAGTGCAGCGTTGATATAGAGTATATTCCAAAGAACGATCATATTGACAACTAACCCCAGCGCTCCGAGCTGATCTTCCTGGCCCTCGCGGTATCTCTGCCGCAGTTCACCTTGTTTACCATGAAAACACGGCGCGAGCCAATTTGTGACGATCCTCGCCTTTATTGAGTTGATTCAGAATTCGTCGACGTTTGGCCTCGTCATCGATGTAGGTGAGAGCGTGAATTGTCTTGTCGATCCGCCCGAGCTCGGCTACAGCTTGAGCCAGCTTCGTTGGTCGATCGCCGATCTGAAGCGTTCTCATAACCGAGGTAGCCTGAACCACGCCGAGCTTGAGCGATCCCGCCAGCCGGAGAAGGTCGTCCCAGTGCTCCGCGATCAGTTTCGCGTTAATCCGGTGACGAGCAATGCCCTTCAGGCAACCATAGTCAGCCGACGGATCGATCCGCCAGTATCTTGCACCGCCGATGTCCGCAATGCGAGGGCTGAACAGATAGCCGAGCAACCAGAATAGGCCGAATACAACATCGGTGTACGCCCCTGTATCCGTCATGATCTCGATTGGATTAAGTTCTGTTGGTTGTTCGAGAACGACAGCCAACAGTACAAGACTGTCTCGCAGAGTTCCTGGCACAACTATCGCGTTCAGACCGGTGAACTGATCCGAAACGAGGTTGTAATAAGTAACGCCGCGCTCATAGCCGAAATACTTTGGATTTGGGCCTGCGTGGATAGTCCTGACAGGAACGACGAACCGTAGGCCATCAGCGGAAGCAACTTCGTGTCAGACGCAAAGTCATTCGCAAATAGCGCTGACCGATTCGCAAATAACTTTGCGTCTGACACCAAGCTGCTTTCCCGCCTAACCGGTTGGAAACAGCCGCGCACCTCTCAAAGCTCACCGGAACAACGACGATTACTCAAAGAACAAGTGACGCGATCGGGCCGCGGGTTCTTAGGAACTCAAGTGTCTAGGACGATGCAGGAAGTGCAACGGCCTCTGCTGACGCCAGATGAATGCCAGCGGATGCCAGGTCCGCAGAAGGACGAGCACGATCGCATTACTGCGGCCGGGGACATGGTGATTTATTGTGCCGGTCACCCGGCGATCTATGGACGACAGCCTCTTTACTTCGAGGATAAAACGTTCGTGGCCCGCGCGGCGATCCCGTCGCCAAAGCACGGCGATTCGCTTTCTAGTCTGCCTGTACCAGAGGTTAAAATGGACATCCCAAAACTCCAGCTTCCTGAAAACTGAAGTAATCCTGGCCGGCGATAATGTGATCCAGGAAATTGATTTGAAGAATCTCCGCAGCCGCGGCAACGCGCCGGGTTTCTTTGCCGAACCCGATGGTAAGGATGTCAGCTATAATAACGCCACTTAGCCAAACCCAAAAGACTGTTGCGCGAGACGTTGAGGCGATGCTCCAGCTGAAGAATGGTTCTTCCGACATTCTAGACAAGATTGACTTGCGGCAAGCCGAGGAGTTTTTTCTGCATAACAACTTTCGGGTGTCGAATGCAGACACTAAGACTTTCGTCCTGATGATTTTACAACTCTTGCCGCTCTTTCGGACTTTTTAGGTGGTTGTGCCAGCCCCTGTCGTCTTCTCCATTTTCGCTCTCACTTCATCGCGTTCCCGCGGCATGTTCAGTTTGGTGAATATATCAAGGGCGGCAGCCGGCTTTTCCCGCTCCGTCTTGCGATCACGCTGTTCGCGCGCGAGCAGGCCCCAAGCCCAATAGCAGTAAGCCAGGCTGCTCCGGTTGCCTGCTCTCCGCACTGTCGTCCATTCGCTCAATCGCCGCGAATTCACGCTCGACGCCTAAAATTGTCCAAATTTGCTCCTCTCGAGCCAGACAATTCTGACACCTTCGTGTCGTGACTGCAAAACGGTGAAACTAAAAAGTGACGCTGACCGGCGCGATCGATAAACTCGTTCGTATTAACCGCGAATGGCTCAACCCGCACACCTCACGAACGCCCCACTTGTAGAGTCCGTAATTGATTTACGCGTTCGGATGCCCGCCGAGTTCAACGTTGAAGTATTTGCCGGCCTGCAGGAACGCTTCGGTCCCGGGTACAAAGAGCCTCAACCCTTGACGCAAATGCAGCTGACCTTTCAAGCGGAGCTCGGCGTTCCGCCCAAGAGCAGGATTGTTCACCAGGGGCTCACCGGCTTTCGCTATGATAGCTCCGACGGGAAGCGCATCGCCCAATTTCAGAAGGATGGCTTTACCTTCAGTCATCTGGCTCCGTACACAAACTGGGAGCAGTTTTTTTCAGAGGCGGCTCGCCTTTATCACATTTTCTTTGAGGTTGGCCATCCGGAAGAGGTCACGCGCGTCGGAGTTCGTTACATCAACCGACTCTTATTGCCAGAAGCCGAAGTCGTGGACCTCACCCCCTTCCTCACCGCGCCGCCACCGTATCTGAAGGGAACCGGAGCGGTGTTGACGGGCTTTCTTACACAGATCCAGATATTGGATCCAGGGACCGGAGTGGCAGCTCGCATCACGCAGGCGATACAGCCTCCCGGTGCCACACCTGGACAAATTCCAATTATTCTGGATATTGATGTTTTCGAGGAGACGTCCCGATCGGCAGATCCCGATGCCGCTCTTCAGCGCTTTGGGACCTTGCGGCAACTCAAAGATAAGTATTTTTTTGAAAGCATTACCGAAAAGGTCGTAGAAATGTACAAGTGAGCACGGCAGTAAACTTCCGATATTCCGCTGACAGTTTTGACGCGGGCCCGAGCCGAGCGACCAGTGATGAGGCCACGAGGCTTTCCGAGGCGCTCGAAAAAGTCCTGCAATCCTTTCAGAACGCAGAAGCTCTTCAGGCACATGCCGTCCGTGAGCTGCAAGATGCCTTCCTCGACAGCCGGGAACCGGGCTGGGATGGGTACGGCGCGAACGCCGTTCCTGACGAAGCTTTTCTGAGAGCCAAAACGTTCCTGGACCATGTATTGAAACGTTTTCCGTCGCCTACCGCAGCCGCAACTCCGAATGGATCCTTGGCATTCGAATGGGCGCCCGGCAACGGTCGCAGATTCATCGTCAGCATTGGAGAGGAAGATCTTTTGGCCTTCGCCGGTATATTTGGATCGGAGACAGTTCACGGAACGGCGACGTTTGTTCAAGATTTGCCACGATCGGTCGGGGAAAACTTGAGACGCGTATACGGTTGGTGATCGCACCTTGCGCGAGATTCGTGAATGACCAGGAGGAGCTTGCTCGCTTCGTCTTAACGGACGGCTGGCTTTACAAAGACAATAGGCTTGGCTGCAAGCTCAGGCCAATAGCGCTCATCCCGAGCCCTCACGAAGAGCTTTCGGTGTATCGCATTGACGGATGGATACCAGACGAAGTCAGGACCGTGGGGCAAGGTGTAGCGGATGAAAGAATCACGCGAAACTCCGACGCTCCTTGATCAGTCCGCAGTTCTCTATGCAGACGGCTCCAGAAGTAATTAGTCTCGGCTAGCCTTTAGCCTGTCATAACCCGCGTTTCGAGGCGTTATGACACCGATGCGTCACGATCTTGAGAGGGGAGGGTGGAGCAGGGGAGGGCGTCCAGTGTCTTGTCCAACACATTCATTATCTGCAGGGTGCGTATCCGGAGTACAGGTTATGCAGCGACTGGTTGGGTGGCTGCAGACACGACCCTTCTGTCACGACCGACTCAGCTCTCAGCTCCTCCCAGTAAAGCAAACCATATTACGCTCGAGAACATAATGCCGGCGCCAGTGAATATGCCACCTATCACCGCTCGGCCCCAGGCCTGCGGTCGATATAACAGCACAGCAGAGGACGCAATAGCGAACATGCAGCCACCGTAAGTAAAAATGATCCAGAGCGGCGTATGGGAGAGCATCACCCCATGTGGCGGATAATACCAGGCTCGGGCTGATGGCGCGAACTCCTCGTACCAAGGCGGCAGAGTCATCCCAAGGGCTGTCGGTACTCCAACAGCAGACCAGGTTGGCCAACGGTCGGCCAGGCGTAGTGCAAGATAACCGAACTGGACGACGGTCAGCCACCAAGCGATAGGCATATAGGAGGGTGAGGCGAGAAGGTGGAAGCCGAAGTAGTCGGTATAGACGAGCGAATGGAAGTAAACGACATGCACCCAGTCGGCCCAGAGTTCCAGCACGCCCGCGACCAGGCCGAACACGAGTAGCCAGGAAAGTCGCGGACTGTGTGTGACAGACCAAGCGATGAACAGTAGGCCGATGACGGTCAGGGCAGTGACGCCGAACGCCCGTGGCTCAGCGAGCAGGGCGCCCAGGATAATTCCGCTCAGGGTCAAGGCGATGGAACCGATGACCCAGCGATCTTCGGTAGTGATTGTGGACAAGAGTTTCATGAGCATTTTTAGGGTGGTTGGACCGAAGAAAATCGATCGCTTAGTCACAAAAGTTCGAAAATATGACGTCGATGTTCTCGAAAACCATGTCCATTGTGCGGAAAAGCCGGAATTCGCCTGCTGGCCTTTGCACGTAGGTGGATGAGGCACGCTGGCGAGAGTGGGGGACGAGACTGAACTTCTTGGGTCAGCCGCTGTTTTAGATTAGAACCCGTTGGCTGATGTTATGAGCTGAGATCGAAAAACTTGGTCAATAGCGCAGCGTGACATTTGCCCGAGCAAACGCAGAACGTTCTCTTTGCCCCACGAGCGCGCTTGTCTCCGTTACTCGAACGATTTCATCGGATGTATACATCGAAATTTGTCCTTACCTCATACAGAAAAGCGCGTCGTGAGATCACTTGCTTCCACCGGTTGAAGGTCGATGTTTCTGCGAGTCCTGAGTGCGGTGCAGCTGTAATCACACAGCGATACGAGAAATGAGAGGTGCACATGCGTTTCGAAGCATTTTCGTTTGGCTCGATCTGCATTGACGGAACGACTTACGGCTATGACGTCGTGATCGACCGTGGCCGCATCCGCAAGCGCAAGAAAAAACCGTCCAAAAAGTTCCGTGACAGGTTTGGGCATACACCGCTCTCGATAGAGGAGGAGATACCCTGGAAGTGTCGGCAGCTTGTGATCGGTACGGGCACTGGGGCCTTGCCAGTCATGGAAGAGGTGAAACGCGAAGCGCATCGCCGCAAAATCAGATTGGCCATACTGCCGACAACCGAAGCTATCAAGGCGCTGCAGGAAAATCCAGACGAGACCAATGCGGTCCTGCACGTTACATGCTAGAAGTTGAACCCGGCCCCGAATTGGAAGATACGAAAAGATATTCGATCGCTGTGCTTGCAGTCTGCACCGTAGGCGGCTGCCTACGTTTGGTTTGTAGGTTAAGGTTAGGTGACGGACCACTTCATTGTGCGCGGCGATGCGACCGAGCAATTTCGTTTTTGGTTGGGAAACTGTAACCTTACTTCGACCGTTGATCTCGGAAGCGAGAAAGGTGTACTTCCCGCGGCCAGCTTTAACGCGGAGAGCAGGAGCAATCTTCTATCAAGCCGCGCCAGGCTCCAAGGACATTCTGAATGCCTGACGCTTCGCGCCGCAGCGCCGGCGGCGCCCTGAAGCGAGCCCTAGTTTTGCCTCGCGTGTCAAAACGCCTTACAATGGGTCGTTCGGAAGGGAAATAAAGCACGCTTGTCGATTTAGTTTTCCTGCGGAGAATGAGGCCGCACGCCTCAGTAGCCTTCTGAATTAGTGCAGCTTTAGAAGTCCGCAGGTCGAGAATAGCCGGGTGTCATGAAACCGCTCTAATCGAATTTCCGTCTGCATCAAACGAAAGAGAATCGATGGCCGACATTGCGAATAAATACGCGGAAAACGTGTCCGGAAAATTTTACTGCGATGACCAGTGCATTGACTGCGATCTGTGCCGGGAAACCGCACCCGCTAATTTCACGCGCAGCGACGACGGCGGCTACTCCTATGTGTTTAAGCAACCAACCACCCCGGAGGAGGAGGCGCTGTGCAAGGAAGCCATGGAAGGATGTCCGGTCGAAGCCTTCGGAAACAATGGCGAAGGCTGAGTGTGATCGAACCAAATGACAATGAACTGCCTGGCCAAACCAACGCAGCGAACGGCGAACCAGAAGCACCCGCGCGAGTCAGCGTTCGCGCCTAACCACGTTTTTGCGAACCTGTTCAAGCGCGCAGCCATGGGTTCGAGAATCGCTCTGGAGATCGCCGACGAAGATTCGATGAAGCGTGCCGATACGAGCTTAATAAGCGGCGGCTATGACTATCTCATTTAACGTCGAACACGTCCAGAAAATCCTGCGCTCCGCCAGCACCTTAAGTCGCAGAACGGTAGAGACTTACGCTCGACAAGAAGACAAGAACAAGCCCTCGCCCTGCGGGCTACACAAATACCCCCGGATGACACGACGTGATAATATTGTCCGATTTGTCAGAGCTTAAATGGGGCAGCTCTAGGCGGCGAGCACCGGATTCGCGTCGCCTGAGCAGCCGGAGGAGGGAGAGCGTCAAGAAGTCGGCGGTAATCTGCCGGGCCTGTTTCTGTAATAAGCAAGTGTGCGCCCCCGAATGCCGACTGACGAGCTGCACGATGCCTTGCATGGCTGGTACCTACCCCAACCTTTTGACGCTCTCCTTCTAGAACGATGCTGGACGTACTGCCATTCCCTTGGAGGCACATCTATGGTTGAGAAGATTTCTGCGGTTACCCTTCGGGTTGCGAACATGCGGGCATCCGTTCGCTTCTACAGAGATGTTTTGGGACTGGAGATCATCTACGGCGGCGAAGGCTCATATTTCACTTCACTCCGCACAAAGGCGGGGATACGATTCTGAACCTTGAACACGGTAATGCTGGTATCCAGTGGGGGCGGCTGATTTTTCGCGTTTCTGATGTTGACCGTTTCTGGGCGTACCTCATGGAAAAAGGCTTTCATCCAGAGAATCCGCAGGATGCCTCGTGGGGCGAACGTTACTTCCATATGCCCGATCCTGATGGCCATGAACTATCATTTGCTCGTCTGATCTAGCGCTCCTTCACGTGCTCAGGACGGAAGCGGGGACCGGGAAAAACCGGGGGCTACGCCCCCTTCGCATCGCATGTTTCCTCCATTCCTGGGTACCAATGCCGTTGCAACTGATCCCACTGAGTCGCCCGGACGCGGCCCGCAAAGGACGTCTAGCCTCATCACCCTTGACCCTTCCCCAGAAGATCAAAAATAACTTCGTGTTCAGCAACTATCTCGATTCTTCAGCCTTGGGCTACCAACCTCTTGAGCGTATTAAGCCCCAAAATCGGGCCGAGAAAACATGCGCCAATTTTCGTGAGCTGCAGAATTGCAGAAAAGCTCTTCGAGCATAGAAGGTTGTGAAAAATCCCGTGAGAGTTTTGCTACCTTTGTGGGAATTTAACCAACTATGCGCGCGATGATCCTGATACAACAGAAGCGTGTGGACGAGTCGCCGCTGGCTCAGCAGGAAATGGACGCGCCGCGGACCGGGCGGGGTCAGGTCCGGGTGAAAGTGAGCGTTTGTGCGGTCTGCCGCACCGATATTCACATCGTTGAGGGCGATCTCGCCCTTCACAAGATGCCGGTCATTCCTGGCCATCAGATTGTCGGGCGAGTGGATGAAACCGGCGCCGGTGTGACGCGCCTGCGGGTCGGGCAGCGGATCGGCATCGCATGGCTGCGGCATGTGGACGGCACCTGCCGATTCTGCCGCCGTGGACGCGAAAATCTGTGCCGCGACTCGCGCTATACCGGTTATGACGCCGATGGCGGATACGCGGAATATGCCGTCGTCCCTGAGGACTTCGCTTACGAGTTGCCCGAAGGCCTAGATGACGAACACGTCTCGCCATTGCTGTGCAGTGGATTGATCGGTTACCGCGCGCTCCAACGGGCCGCGGTACCGGAGAATGGTCGGCTGCTGCTGGTCGGCTTCGGCAGTTCGGCGCACATTGTCATCCAGATCGCGTTGCACCGCGGGCATGAAGTATCTGTGGTCACGCGCGGCGAGAATCACATCCGGCAGGCTCGTGAGCTGGGCGCGGCGTGGGCGGGCTCCGATTTCCGAGATCTACCCGACAAGGTCGATGGGGCAGTGCTCTTCGCGCCGTCTGGCAAGCTCGTCCCGCCGACATTGGAGGCGCTCGATCGCGGCGGGGCTTGCTCCATCGCCGGCATTCATCTCAGTGACGTGCCGATCCTCGACTACGGTCGGCACCTCTACCAGGAACGTGAACTGCGTAGCGTAACCGCCAATACTCGCGAGGACGCCCGGGCGCTCCTCGCCGAGGCCGTCGAGGCCCACGTCCAGCCGCGCACGACGGCTTACGCTTTGGCGGATGCCAATCGTGCCCTGCGCGACATGAAGCACAGCAACATAGAGGGCACGCCCGTCCTGGTGATTGCTGCCGGTGAAAGCTAGCGTTAGCCAAAGGGATTTGAACTTCCGGTGGTGTGCTCCATGTACTGCTGAGGCCAAATTGCTTGACAGGAATATTGCGAGCTTAATAACTCTGCGCTCCTGTTTTCATCGGCTCCGGACATCGCTACGATCGACAACTCGGAATATTCCGGAACTCGGAATATCAACCGAAAACCTCCGTTAAGTTTTTTCGGTGCAGATCGAAATCTGAATTGAATGGGATTGAAGCCTACGTTTGCTCTGGCGTTGGCATCTGCCGCCGATTCTTGTATATTTTCCTGTTTAGCTCAGGATATCAACATGGGGCTGAGTGTTGCGCAGAAACTCATCAAGTCGCACCTGCTCTCCGGCGGGATGACGGCAGGGAAGGAGATCGGTATTCACATCGATCAGACACTCACACAGGATGCGACCGGGACGCTCGTGATGCTCGAATTGGAGTCGATGGGATTGGACAGAGCGCGAACGGAACTGTCCTGCCAGTATATTGACCATAATCTCATCCAGGAGGATTATAAAAATCCCGATGATCATCTTTTTCTTCTGAGTGCATGTCAGCGGTTCGGGGTCTGGTATAGCCGGGCCGGCAATGGCGTCAGCCATCCAGTGCATCAGGAACGATTCGGCAAGCCAGGGAAGATAATGCTCGGTTCCGACAGCCATACGCCGGCAGCAGGAGCGATCGGAATGCTCGCCATCGGCGCCGGCGGCTTGGAAGTTGCTATGGCTATCGCGGGAGAGCCGTTCTATGTCGAAATGCCATCGGTGTGGGGGATCAGACTCACGGGAACGCTTCCCGATTGGGTGTCAGCCAAAGATGTCATCCTGGAGATGCTGCGCCGTCACAAGACCGACGGCGGCAAAGGCAGAATCATCGAGTACTATGGACCAGGACTGACATGCCTATCGGCGATGGACCGCCATGTTATCGCTAACATGGGCGCAGAACTTGGTGCGACCACCTCGGTATTTCCCTCGGACGACGAGGTACGCCGCTTCCTGAAACGCCAGAAGCGCGAACAGGATTGGATCGAACTCAAAGCCGATCCTGACGCAATCTATGATCTTCAAGACGAGATCGATTTGTCCAAGCTTGAGCCGCTCATTGCGATGCCCTCAAATCCGGACAATGTCGTGTCTGTGCGTGAGGTCGCCGGCACTGAAGTCTATCAGGCCTATATCGGCTCATCGGCCAATCCCGGTTACCGGGATTTCGCGATCGTCGCCGAAATGGTGCGCGGAAAGACAGTCCACTCGCGGGTCTCTTTGGACATCAATCCATCATCGCGACAGATTCTCGAGAATCTGATTCGTGACGGGTATATCGGCCTGCTCATTCATGCGGGGGCGCGCCTCCATCAAGCGGGTTGCAACGGATGCATCGGTATGGGCCAGGCCCCGGCGACCGATACGATCAGCTTACGGACAGTCCCTCGAAATTTTCCGGGACGATCGGGTACACGCGAAGACAAAGTGTGTCTGGTCAGCCCCGAAACGGCTGCGGCATCGGCATTGAAGGGAGTCATTACGAATCCAGCTACATTGGGGATTGAGTATCCACGCGTCAGCGAGCCGGACAACATCATCATCAACACAGAAATGCTCCTGCCACCGTTGGGTCTTGAAGAGGCGCGCAAGGTGAAGATCGTGAAAGGGCCGAACATCGCCTCACTGCCTGATTTAACACCGCCTCCAGATGTCCTTGAGCTGCCGATCCTGTTGAAGCTCGGCGACAACATCTCAACCGATACGATTTCTCCCGCAGGAGCACGCGCTCTTCCCTTCCGTAGCAACATCGCGCAGATCGCGAAATTCTCGTATGACATCGTCGATGGGACCTACCACGATCGCGCCATGGTGGTCCGCGCTAAGGGCGGGCATGCCATCGTGGGGGGACGCAATTACGGCCAGGGTTCTAGTCGTGAGCACGCCGCACTAGCCCCGCGTTCTCTTGGCTTACACCTGGTCATCGCCAAGGGCGTGGCACGGATTCACTGGCAAAACCTCGTGAATTTCGGCATTCTGCCTCTTATCTTCATGGATGTGGCCGATTATGATCGCGTTGGGCAAGGTGATATCATTCGGGTGGAAAGTATTCACGCCGCGATCAAATCCGGTCCGACGATTCCCGTGAAAGACCTCACAAGGAAACTTACATTCCTCGCGCGTCATGGTCTGTCGGACCGGCAGGTCGATGTCTACATGGCTGGCGGATTGATAAACTGGAAGAAAAGTCGGCTATGACAATCCATGATGCAATTCTTATCGCCGGCCATGGACCGCTTATTATCGAGCAATCGGCCAGTCTTAGCCTAATCAGAGCGCGCCGGTTACCAGCACCTCGAAGACATTGAACCCATCACGGTCGCGGCTTATATCGAAATCCTAAGCGCCAGTCCGCGCCGTCCACGGTCAAACAGCACATGGACGCCATGCGGATGATGTTTTCCTGGCTCACTGAAAAAGGCGTGCTCGCCATGAATCCGGCCCGGGAAGTCAAGACCGAGAGATTTTCACGAACCGAAGGGAAAACACCGGCGTTCGTCGATGGTTGAAGTTCAAACGCTTCTTGACGCGGTCGAGACATTCACGCACAACAGCCTCCGTCGCGCTCTGCTCGGGGTACTCGCCTACACGTTCGCCCGGATCGTCGCCGTCGTGAACCTGAAGGTCGAAGACTATTATCCTTCCGGTAAACGGTTTTTTGCTCCGCTTCAAGGAAAAGGGCGGCAAAGAGAAAGAGGTCCCCGTGCACCACAAGACTCGAAAAGCTTCTCGATCAGTAGCTTAAAGCAACCGGCTTAGAGAAGGAGCCGCAGTCTCCTTTGTTCCCGGCCTCTATCGGAAAAACCGGCAAGTTATCGCGCCTGCCGCTGGTGCGCACCGACGCCGCCGACCGTACTCGACATTTGGAAAGGATTCGTTACTGATCTCAGATCGCGACAGGGGCTATTAAGCAAAACAAGAGAAGAAAGCATCCCAGAAGAGCTGGTCTTCAACACGCGACGACATGTTTCATGATCAGAGCACCTCTTTTACTAACATGGTTAGTCGTCTGGATAGGCTAGGCCGTACTTCTACATTCTCGGAGCCGCTAGATAATCAATTCAGCACAAACGGTCCGTACACAAAGTGGCAGCAGGTGGACTCCTCTTACCCTGTATGGGCTCGCGTATCCTGTCCCTATCCTTTTTATAGGTATTATATTTAGTTTCAAAATAGGAGCCATAGTTTGCTAACCGTTTTTTACACGATTACCTGTAACTATTTCTACAAGCCTATCCAAGGCCGCGTGGTCGTGAGTTCGGGAGGCGTCGCAGGCAACGGCACCGGGATTGCTAGTAACCCGAAAGCCCCGGAGGATATCTTTGTGGCGATCAAAGTTACTCCCGGAAACGCCGAAGCACCTCACCCGAGCCATCATCCTCATCCCCATCATATTCCTCCGCGAGTCCAACCATTATGATGCGCGCCGGCGCATCAACTCGGAAACAGTTCTTCGAGTTTTTTACGGTCCCGATCCGCAATGCGCACACACGCGCCGCTTATTACCGTGTGTCGAGCTGTACTTAAATCGTAGACAGCTCCGATTCTTTGAATTTTGTGGGTCCAGGTTAGCTGGCGCAGAAGGGTCATCATCAGCAAAAAGCGCCAATACTACGACATATCCTCGACTCGCGTATCCGGACGTTGCCGTCCGAAAATGTAATTGCCCCAAGCCGGCCAAAGGCCAAAAAGCGGCTGACTTGGCCCATCAACGCCAAAAACGACGTTCCAAAATTCGATTACAGCGCGTTCGACGATGCGTCCGCTATCCTAACCCTCGGGATTTTTATTCCTTCATACTTGTGATTCATTTCCAACTTTATGTGCGGCCGATACCGTCGAACACATCCGAAGAAGAGCTCGCGCGGCTCTATCACATCCCGATCCCGAGCCAGACTGATTTGCCGATCAGTTACAACATTGCGCCGATCCCCGACGGCACGAAAATGGAGCATCTCGACGACAACCTGCCGGTCGCCGCCATCGAAGATCTGCGCGAGATCGACGAGGCCTTCACCACCACCGACATCCAGGGCGCGCCGCTGTCGCAAGCCGTTCAGCCCCATGCAGCCGAAGCCTATGGCAGAAACTTCCAGGTTGCTGTTTCCAAGTTTGCGCTTTTGCATTGGTTTTCTCCTTAATTGGTTAACGGTCGATGGCGGCGGGTCGCCATAGATGCGCCACCGCTCGCGGCCGACGTCTTTCCCAACGACGCTGTCAACCTATAAAAGGAAAGTGATGAAACACGTTGTATTGAATAATAGGGTGGAAATGCCCCTATTCTATTAGGGTTTGGCGTTTACCAGATCACGGATGCCGGAGAATGTGAAAGAAGCGTCTATGAGGCGATACAGACTGGCTATCGTCTGATTGATACCGCGGCTGCTTACGGAAAGAAGAAGCGGTCGGCAAGGCGATCAAAAGAAGCGGTGTAGCAAGAGAAGAACTCTTTGTGACCACTAAACTTTGGATTCAGGATGCCGGGTACGAAAGCGCAAAGAAGGCTTTGGAAAGGTCGTTGCAGAGACTCCAACTGGAAGCAAACCGTGCGCTTCGTCCGCGCAGAGAAATGCTCTCCGATTGCAGCCGGATGACGTGCTCTAACCTGGAACTGGATGCCTGGATGCCACCCCGAACAAGAACGCGCCAATCGGGCGTTCCGATTGGCGCGTTTTGCAGAAATTTTGGCGGGTTCGGCTGATGCAAACCCTCCCTCTTGGGTGCAAGATGGATCGCATGAACACGACGCAAACCCGAGCCTACGCGGCTCAGAGCGCCTCTTCGCGCCTGGCACCTTTCACCATTCCCCGGCGCGCCCCGGGGGCGACCGACGTGGCCATCGAGATTCTTTACTGCGGGGTTTGTCACTCCGACTTGCACACCGCGCGTGGCGAATGGCCCGGCACCTTATACCCCTGCGTACCCGGCCACGAGATCGTGGGCCGGGTGACGGAAGTCGGCCCCGAAGTCACGAAGTTCAAGGCGGGCGATCTCGCCGCCGTCGGCTGTATGGTCGATTCCTGTCGCACCTGCGTGAACTGTCAGCGGGGACTGGAACAGTACTGCATCGAGGGGCTTACCGGCACCTACAACGGCGCGGACAAAGTTCTCGGCGGTCACACTTTCGGCGGCTACTCGGCCACCGTCGTGGTGGAGGAAGCCTTCGTGCTCCACGTGCCTGAGAGCCTCGAGCTGAAAGCCGTCGCGCCACTGCTCTGCGCGGGTATTACGACCTATTCGCCCCTGCGCCACTGGAAAGTCGGCTCCGGCTCGAAAGTGGGCGTAGTCGGCCTGGGCGGTCTCGGACACATGGGCGTCAAGTTTGCCCACGCGTTCGGCGCGCACACGGTCCTTTTCACCACCTCGCCCGGCAAGGTGGAGGACGGCAAGAAGCTCGGCGCCGACGAGGTGGTCATTTCCAAGAACGGAGACGAGATGAAGAAGCACGCCGCCAGTTTCGACTTCATCCTCGACACAGTTTCCGCCGAGCACGACGTCAATGTCTACCTCGCCTTGCTCAAGCTCGACGGCACGCTCTGCCAAGTCGGTGCGCCGCCCGCCCCTTTGCCCGTGGGCGTGTTCAACCTGCTCTTGCCGCGCCGCAACTTCGCCGGCTCGGCCATCGGCGGCATCCCCGAAACCCAGGAGATGCTCAAGTTCTGCGGTGAGCACGGCGTTGTCCCGGACGTGGAAATGATCAACATGGACTACATCAACGAAGCCTACGAGCGCCTGCTCAAGCAGGATGTGAAGTACCGCTTCGTCATCGACATGGTCTCGCTCAAAGGCTGAAAGCATTCAAAAACAATCTTATCAGCATCCTCTTTCGATTCGTATGAGCGACCGTTTCCGTGTCTCACGCCTGGTGGCGCGCCAGCTCAAAGATCATGGCATCCCGGAGTTGGCGGTGCTGCGACGGGCCGGGTTGTGGGATGGTTGGCTGCGTCAGGAGAAAATCCTGGCGACCACCGAGGAGTTGTTCGGGTTCTGGCGGGCGGTCGCAGAGGTAAGCGGCGACCCGACGGTGGGCCTGCGTCTCGGGCCGAATCTTTCCATTGATGGCGGCACGCCGCAGACCATTGCCGCGTTGCACAGCGAGTCGTTCCTGGACGCCATCCAGCGCATCGCTCGCTATAAAAAGCTGACGTGTCCGGAAGAAATACGGTTGACCCGCGCGGGGGACGAATGCGCCGTGGAGTTCTTGTTTTTGCTGGGTGGGCGCGCAGAGCCTCCCATCCTCGTGGATCTGTGCCTGGCGTGGATCCTCGACATCGGCCAGCGCGGCACCGGCGTGCGGTTCTATCCCCTGCGCGTCGAGTTGACCCGTCCGCCCGCCCACCGCGAGGCGCTGGAGGAACACTTCCGCTGCCGCGTCAAGTTTGGCGCGGCGCGCAACGCGCTGGTGTTCCGATCCAGCGATCTCAGCCGCCCGTTCATCACGCACAATCCGGAACTGTTGGCCCTGATCACCCCGCAGATGGACGCGGAGCTGGCGGCGACGCAATCTCGGCACGATGTGATCGACGAGGTCAAAACCGCCACCAAGCGCCTGCTCGCCGGCAGACGACCCACGCTCAAGGACGTGGCGCGCGCCCTGGGCTTGAGCACCCGCACGCTCCAGCGGCAGCTCACCGGCCTGCGCGTCACCTTTCAACAACTGCTCCAGGAAGCCCGTCAGGAGTTGGCCCATCATTACCTCACGGACACATCCCTGGAACTCACCGAAGTCGCTTACCTGCTCGGCTTTGCCGACGCCAACTCGTTCTTCCGCGCCTTCCAGCACCAGGAAGGCGTCTCACCCTACCGTTGGCGGTGCCGTCACGTGAACCAACCAGAGCCGGAGAACGAGGCGGTGCGTCACTAGACGCGTTGATCGCAACCGCTCAAAAAAGGTGCCCTGTCGATTTCCAGTTAGTCATCAAAATGAGGAAAGTTCAATGAAAAAGCTAATCCTACCATTTGGCCTTCTGATCAGCTCATTCACCGCAATGGGTCAAGACATGTCCAATGGCGCAGACAACTTCTACCAGAGCGAAAAGCTGATCGCGCAGAAGGTCACTTTCAAGAACCAATACCAAATGAAGGTCGTAGGGAATCTATTTATTCCCAAAGACATGAACCAGAACGCCAAGAATTCCGCGATCATCGTCGGCCATCCGATGGGAGCGGTGAAGGAACAAAGCGCGAATCTGTATGCGCAAAAACTGGCCGAGCAGGGATTCGTCACTTTGTCGCTGGATTTGTCGTTCTGGGGCGAGAGCGAGGGCCAGCCTCGCAACGCCGTTTTGCCCGATGTTTATGCCGAGGATTTCAGCGCCGCGGTGGATTTCCTGGGTACCCGGCCGTTCGTTGACCGGCAGCGGATTGGCGTTCTCGGTATTTGCGGCAGCGGCAGCTTCGTCATCAGCGCGGCCAAGCTCGACCCGCGCATGAAAGCCATTGCGACGGTCAGCATGTACGACATGGGTGGTGTCAACCGTAGCGGACTCAATCACTCACAGTCACTTGAACAGCGCAAGCAAGCCCTCGCTGCCGCTGCGGAACAGCGTTACGTGGAATTCACGGGCGGGAAGAAGAAGTATGTTGATGGCATGCTCGAAACGCTGAGGCCGGACGCTGGCCCGATCGAGCGCGAGTTCTTCGATTTCTACCGGACGTCGCGCGGTGAGTACGTTCCGAAAGGCTCGTCGCTGTACCTGACGACCAATCGTCCGATCACCGCTGAAGTGAGGTTCATGAACTTCTATCCGTTCAACGACATCGAGACCATTTCGCCTCGTCCCATGCTGTTCATCGCGGGTGAGAACGCGCACTCTCGTGAATTCAGCGAGGAGGCTTACAAGCTTGCCGGCCAGCCCAAAGAACTCGTCATTGTCCCCGGTGCCGGCCATGTGGATCTGTACGATCGCGTGAACCTCATCCCGTTCGATAAATTGACCAAGTTCTTCCGGGACAACCTGAAGCATGACGAGTCGATCACGAGCCGCTAATCGCCGAGCGTGTGGCATCCATTGACCTGATGATGGCGCTGGTATCAGCAGGCATTGCCCTGGGGCTTGCCGGTGCTTCACAGATCGCCGCCAGCCGCGAGCCAAGTGTGGTAGCACCAGCGCCGGCTGGCCGCATGCCAATGCCCACCACTTAGGATCTGTAAATAAATAAATGTTACAACTTGAGTTGTTGTTGGAGGGGTGCGATGGTGTAGTTCCATTCACCGTGAAAGCTCTCCATGGTGAGGTTGATCTGAGCCATCTGCTCGTCGCTCACTTTCTGTCCGGCGGGATAGATGGTGTGATCAATTTCGGCTTCCACTCGCAAACCTTGCGCCGTCTTGGTCGCTTTGATCAGGTTGACAATCACTTCATGGCTGACCAAGGGCTTTCCACTCCAGTTCATGCTAATAAAGGAAAACAACCGGTGCTCGATCTTGTTCCATTTGCTAGTCGCCGGTGGTAGGTGGCAAACTTGGATGGGGAAGCCCAGTTCCTCGGCCAGTTTCTGAAGTTCAACTTTCCATAACCGCACCCGCGAACCATTGCTGCCGCCCCCATCGGCCATGATTTGCAAGCACTGTGCCTTGGGATAAAGCGTCGCTCCCATCGATTTCCACCAACGCCGGATCGTTTCCACGGCAAAGGCAGCCGTGTCATGGTCTGTGCCGACGCTCACCCAGCCCATGTTGTGGGCCAGATCATAAACTCCATAGGGGTTTGCACGCCCCAGTTCAGGGATGCTGAAGTCATGCACGCGGACCTTCTCGGGGTTGCCTTTGGCTCGATAAGTGCGTCCGTGGTTCTTAAAATCGCCCACCAACTCCTTCTTCTTGGTGTCCACCGAGATGACTGGATTGCCGGCCGCCAATTCCTTTTTGGTGCGCGCATTGATGAACTTGAACTGAGCATTGCGGTCCGGGTGTGTGGCACCTTCCTTGGTCTTCTGGTTGGCTTGAAGACTGTAACCCATCTTGCGCAGTAGTTCGCCCACCAAGGTGTGGCTGACCGGATGCCCGAGCGCGGTTAGTTGCGTGGCGAGCTGGCGCAAGCTTTGACAAGTCCACCGTAGCGGGGACTGTGGATCCCCACGAGTGAGCGGTTCGATGAGGCTTTCCAAATCACTTTGCAAAGTGGTATCGAGCACCACTGCCTTTTTACGCCCTCCACCCGGACGGCGAATCCACTCCGGCGTCTTCTCCGGGACGTAACTCACTCCACTGCTCAGTTCCGCCAATCCTTCCGTGATAGCGCGTCGCGATACTCCTGTCGCGCGAGCCACCAAGGAAACGCCGCCATAGCCAAGAACTTCAGCCTCGGTCGCGGCGAACAATCGCCGCAGCCGTTCGTTGAGAGCGCCGGAAATTCTCGAGAAGCGTTGCCTGACAGCATCAAAGTCTTCCATTACCCTCATTCTACCACTAAACCCTAACTTGTAATACTTATTTTCTTACAAGCCCTTATCTACTGCGCCGCCTGGAGGGGTCCGCGCACGAAACGGAACCTAAAGCACATTTGGTTCCCTCGTAAACGGCGCTGGCGCTGCCGGTGTTGCCGCCTCGCGTGGCAGTACAGCGCGCCGCCAGTTCGAGCTGCCCCTGGAGCCGTAGGTCCCCTCCCATGCGCAGCGAGTTCCATCCCGAGAGCATCCGCTTCACGAGCGACCGCATCGGCTTTGAGGGCTTCCGCGTGTTGGTGCGCGAGTTGCCTGACCAGGGCGAAGCGGGCTCCGGCCGGCGCGGAGGAGCCTGCTTTATGCTGGCCTGCCGGCCGGTGCGGGAAAAAGGCCACACGAGCCTCTGCTTTGAGGAGGCTGGCTTCACGCTGACCATGGGCCGCATTTCCTCGATCATCCCCCCGGGCGAACCGTACGTCATCCGCTGGCAGGGGGCCGCCGGCCGGATGGGCACCTTTGAGGTCCACCCGCGCTTCTTTGAGGACACCTTGCGCCGGGCCGGCTTGGATGCCGCCCGGTTCCGGACGATGCCCCCGCCGCGTTTTGTGATCAACCACCGGGTGGATTGGCTCTGCCGGTTGCTCCTGGAGGAAACCGAGCGGGGCGGCCTCGGCGGGCGGGCTTACTTTGAGCACCTCGCCGCGGCGCTGCTGCTGGCCGTGGCGTCGCAAAGCGACCCGCGGCTGCCGGACGCGGGCGACGCGGGGGCGCAGCTCTGGGGCATCCAGCAAGCCGTTGCCTTAATGGAGGCCAACTTCGGCTGCGGGCTCAGCCGGGAGCAGTTAGCGGCCACGGCGGGCTTGAGCGCCTTCCATTTCAGCCGGCTGTTTCATCGGGTGGTGGGGGTGAGCCCTCACCGGTACCTGGTGGGCTGCCGGTTGCGGCACGCCCGCGAACTGCTGGCCGTCGGCCAAGGGCGCTCGATTGCCGAGGTGGCCCTGGAATGCGGCTTTGCCGACCAGGCGCATTTGACGCGGCATTTCCGGCGCGCCTACGGGGTGGGCCCCGGCCGGTTCCAAAGCGCGCACAAACAGACAAGCACGGCGCGCACGGACGTTCAAGACGGCGCGCGAACGCTGAGCGATGCTGGGCCGAGCTTTTGGCAGATCCGGTAGCGCAAGCGCCATCCTTTGACCGGTTGCGGCCTGTACGGCTTGGCCGTGCGGGTGGCGCTTGGCTAACGCCAGCCCCTGCCAGCAGCCGTCGGGCCTTGCCCGTGATCCTTAAATTACTTAACTCCGCCATGAAACCCCCACGAAATCGGAAATTCCTTCGCCTCCTCAGGCTTAAGCTCGCTTTCTTGAGCGGGCTGTTTGCTGGTACGGTTGCCCTGACCGCGGCCCAGCAACCCGGCACGGCCACGCCGGCCCCCTCCCAGGACTCACGCCGCATCGAAGCCCAAGTTGAAACCCTGCTGAATCAATTGACGCTGGCAGAAAAGGTCAACTATTTGGTCGGCGCGCCGCCTGCCGATCCAACGCTGCCCAATTCCACCAACGAGGACATCCCGCCGGTGCCGCGCCTGGGCTTGCCCGAACTGCGCAACACCGACGGCCCCATGGGCGTGCGCGCCATTGGGGGCACCAGCACCCGCTACCCGGCCAACCTGCTCTTGGCCGCCAGCTGGGATCTGGAGCGCTCCACCGATGAAGGCATCGGCATCGGCCGCAACGCCCGCGCCCGCGGCTTCCACATCTGGTACGGCCCCGGCGCCGACATGTACCGGGTGCCCGTCGGCGGGCGCAACTCCGAATACCTCTGCGGCGAAGACCCTTTGCTGGGCAGCCGCCTGGCGGTGGCCCAGATCCGCGGGGCGCAATCTCAAGGCGTGGTGGCCACCGCCAAACACTTCGTGGCCAACGACCAGGAGTACAAGCGTTACACCGTCAACACCGTCGTCGACGAGCGGACGCTGCGCGAAATTAACTTTCCTCCTTTTCAGGCGGCCGTCCAAAAAGGCCACGTCGGTTCGGTCATGCTCGCCTACAACCGGCTCAACGGCGTCTTCTGCGCCCAAAGCGCCTTCCTGATGCGGACGGTGCTGGAGGGCGAATGGGGCTTTAAGGACATCACCGTGTCCGACTACGGCACGGCCGGCAACTGGTCTACCCTGGAAGCTCAGGTGACCGGCATCAACGCGGGCCAGGACGTCCTGTATTACTACCCGACGCGCCCGGATACGACGGCCTTGCTGCGGGCGGTGCAGGCCGGCCAAATCCCGTTGGCGGTGGTGGATGACGCGGTGCGCCGCATCCTGCGCATCATCGTCGAATACCATTTCCAGGAGCGTTCGCAATTCGACCCCTCCATCCCCTTGGACGATCCCTTTAGCACCGAGGCGGCGCTCAACACCGCGCGCGAGGGCATCATGCTGCTTAAAAACGACGGCGGGGTGTTGCCTTTCCGGCGCGGCCGGGGCCATTCCATCGCCGTCATTGGCCGCTTGGCCGGTGCCGAGCCCCCGTATGAAGCCGGGAGCGGGGCGGTGGCGGCCGTCCATTCGACCAGCGAGCTCGCAGGCCTCCAACTGGTGGGCCGGGGCACCAGGATCGACTACCTGCGCCAAGGCAACCTCGACTTCCAGGTGGCCGAGTTTGTCTCCAGGGATGCGAGCGGCCAAAGCCAGCCGGGCTTGGAAGCCGAATACTTCACCAACCAAGCCTTGTCGGGCACCCCGGTGGTAACCCGCCAGGAAACTCACTTGTCGCTGAATTACCCGGCCGATGCGCCGCCGGAGGTGGGCACGGGCCCCTCCAGCGCCCGCTGGAGCGGCCAGATCGTGCCGCCCACCACAGGGAACTACGTCATTAAGTTTCAAGCCGGCACCAACGCCCGCTTTTACCTGGGCGGCCAGCAAATCTTCAGCAACTGGGATCAAACGGGGTCCTCCGAGCTGGTGGATTTGGTCGCCTTCCCGTACATCGTGACGCAAAAAGTGCACCTGGAGGCGGGTCAACCCCTCGCGGTAGCGCTCGAGGTCAAAGCCCCGGCCGCGTATTTCAGCGGCGCAAGCGGGGTGGGCTTGGGCTGGGCCTCGCTGGAACCGCCGCCCAACCTGGGCACCTACGACGCGGTGGTCATCGCGGCCGGCTTTGACCAAAATTACGAGGGCGAGGGCGCCGACCGGGCCGCGGTGCAGGTCGACCGACCCGGTTCGTTCGAGATGCCGGAGTACCAGGACGACCTCATCCAGAACATTGCCGCAGCCAACCCGCACACGGTGGTGTACCTGCACGGGGGCGGCAGCATGGACGTCCAAAAGTGGATCGCCCAGGTCCCCGGCCTGGTGCACGCCATCTTCCCGGGCCAGGACGGCGGCTTGGCGCTGGCCGAAATCCTTTTCGGCGAGGTCAACCCCTCGGGCAAATTGCCCTTTACCTTCGAGAAACGGTTCCAGGATAACCCCGCCTACCCCAATTACCCGGCCGATTTGTCAGTGGATCCCACCGGCAACACCGCGGTGTACCGGGAAGGCATCTACACGGGCTACCGCGGCTTTGACAAGAACGGCATCGAGCCGCAGTACCCCTTCGGCTACGGGCTGTCCTACACGACATTTGATTACTCAGATCTCGATATCGAACCTGCCAACAAAGATATCGAGAAACCCGGGTTTAAGGAACACGACAATGATGGCCGTGATCTCGTAAGAGTAAGCTTTACGGTAACTAATACGGGCGATCGCGCCGGAGCTGAAATCGCTGAACTCTACGTAGGCGAAAAAAATCCGCCTGTTCTCCGGCCGATTAAGGAGTTGAAAGGGTTCAAGAAAGTGTTTCTGCAGCCTGGCGAGTCCAGAAGAATAACCCTTGAGCTTGACCAGCGCTCTTTCGCTTATTTCAACACGGCTACAGAACAATGGGACGCCCTGGCAGACACATACAACATCCTGGTTGGGGCTTCGTCTGAGGACATTCGTTTGAACGGCCAGTTTAAGCTAAAAAGCGAGCTAACCTCCAATCCGTAGACTTCATTAGTGATATCAGGCGAACCTCGCTCTTCGGATATTCCGGTCAGCGGGGTTCTGGTTTTTTTGACCGTTGGTGCCGAGGATCAGGGTCTTGGTTATGGAAAAACTCCAGTTGATCCCCGCAGACATCAATCGGGCTTACGAGCGGGTTGTGAACAAAGACGTCCGGTATCGGTTCCTCATCGACATGGCGTTAAAGGCGCTGCAAGATACGCCGTTCAGTTCGAACGGCTCTGCGAGTAGCAACCTTTTTGGCAGAACCTGCAAAGGAAGCGGGCGCACATTTTTTGCGCAAGAATCCGACAGGGGCCGCAAGGTGGTTGAGGCTCTGGCTGAGCCCAATGTCTTCTATGCCACAAGCGATTAGTGAGACCGAGCCCGCTGTTAACAGGAGGTAAATTGCCATGCACGCAACCATCAGTTTGGCGCCGGCGACGCCAGGATCGAAAACGTCCCCGACGCGCAACTTATCCATCCGACGGACGCGCTGGTTACCGCCACTCGCGCCTGCATGTGCAGCAGCGACCTCTGGCCCTACAACAAAATGGAACGCAGCGACGCCGGGCGGCCGCATGGGCCACGAGGCCATCGGCCTCGTCGAAGCCGTCGGGCCCGACGTTCGCACGCTCAAAGCCGGCGACCTGGTGATCATGCCTACTGCCGGCGGGTTAGGCCCGCCCTGCGGCGGGAACAAACGTCGCCGCGTTCCTTTGCACGAACCACCCGCGCGATAGCCACGCAGCGTCCGGCGTCGTCGTAGGCACCACACCCACCGTGGCGGCATCCCTGACCCGGGGGTACTGGGCTTGAATGGAGTGCGCTGCCAAAATTGGCGCTTTGGAAGGGAGAAAGCCGACCTGCATTTGCTCCACGACTTCGCTGCAAAAGCGGCGGCCTGCTCTACGATTTGGGTGCAAAAACCACCTCCGAATGCGCCGCTCTGCGATTTAAATGCAAACGACAGAGAAATTCTCTCCGATTGCAGCCGGATGGCGGGCTCTAACCCGGAACGGGAGGCCTAGATGCCGCCCCGAACAAAAACGCGCCACTCGGGCGTTCCGATTGGCGCGTTTTGCAGGGATTTTGGCGGGTTCGGCTGATGCAAACCCTCCCTCTCGGGTGCAAGATTTTTGGAGGCCATGAAAGAGTGCCTCGAACCACACACCGAAGATGAACCACTACCCTAACTTTAACGACCAAGTTGCGCTCGTCACCGGGGCCAGCTCCGGCATGGGGCTGGCGACCGCCCAGGCGTTTGCGGAGGCTGGGGCCTCTGTGGCGCTCGCCGACGTCAAAGAGGAGGCGGTGAAGACGGCCGCGCAGAAACTGGTCGACGCCGGTCACAAGGCCATCGCTGTCCGGTGCGACGTGAGTGACGACGCCCAAGTGGCAGCGATGGTGGACCGCACCGTTGCCGAGTTCGGCCGACTCGACGCCGCGTTCAATAATGCGGGGGTCATGGCCCGCATCGCCCCGACCGCCGACAGCACCCCGGAGGAGTTCGAGCGCGTGATCGGGATCAACTTGCGCGGCGTGTGGAGCTGCATGAAGCACGAACTGCGCCAGATGGCGCGCCAGGGCAGCGGCGCGATCGTCAACTGCTCCTCGGTCGGGGGCCTCAGGGGCGACCCGGGCATCCCGGCCTACATCGCCTCGAAGCACGGGGTCATCGGCCTGACGCGGACGGCGGCCCTCGAATACGCCGCCAAAGGCATCCGCGTCAACGCACTCTGCCCGGGCACGATCGACACGGCGATCGCCCGCGCGGTTGTCGAAGGGGACGAGAAGAAGTTCGAGGCGCTGTCAAAATCCGCGCCCATCGGCCGAATCGGCCGGCCCGAGGAGATCGCGTCGGCGGTGCTTTGGCTGTGCAGCCCTGGGGCGAGCTACGTGGTCGGGCACGCCCTGGTCGTCGACGGGGGGCAGACGGTGAGTTCAGGGGCTAAGCTCGATCACTGAGAAAAGCGCAACAGCACCCGGATGAGGCGAGGCAACAACCCCCTGTGAAGATGAAGAATGGAAAGAAGGAGTTACGATGATGGATAAAAAAGTTTGGTTCATTACGGGTGCCAGCCGTGGCATGGGTACCGATTTTGCCAAGGCCGCCCTGGCCGCCGGCCACGCGGTTGTCGCCACCGGCCGCAACCCTGACGCGGTGGCAAAGGCCGTCGGCCAGGCGGAGGACCTGCTGGTCGTCAAGCTCGACGTCACCAGCTGCGCCGACGCCGAGGCCGCCGTCAAGGCGGCGGTTGATCGGTTCGGCCGCATCGACGTGCTCGTCAATAACGCGCCAACTTTTATGGAGGCTACTTCGAGGAGTTGACGCCGGAGCAGATCGAGCGGCAGCTTGCGACGGGGCTCATCGGCCCGATGAACGTCACCCGCGCCGTCCTACCCGTCATGCGCAAGCAGCATTATTAGAGCGAGCTCAGGAACCGAAGCAGCTCGTCATCGGCCTGGAATCGTTTTGTTTTTTGACCATCTCTGGTTCACTGCGCCGGTGCCCTCATCTCACGGGCTGGCAAATCGGGAAATGTCAATCCCGAGGCTCAGGCACGGTCGCTCGATGCGTTGCAATGGGGATTGATTCCATATTGGGCGAAGGATCCAAAGATCGCTTACCAGACCCTCAATGCGCTAGCTGAGACAGTCGATAAAGCGCCCTCGTATCGGCAAGCTTTCAAGAAACGGCGCTGCTTGATTCCAGCGGACGGATTCTACGAATGGCGCAAAACGGCTAAACCGAAGCTGCCGTTCGCGATCGCCATGAAAGACGGACGCCCGTTCACCTTTGCCGGACTCTGGGAAAACTGGAAAGATCCCGAATCTGGGGAGTGGGTGCGCACTTGCACGATTATCACAGGCGAGCCTAATGAGCTCGTCGCGCAGATCCATCCCCGTATGCCGGTAATTGGGTTTCGACGTGCCAATAGACTAGACTAGCACACCGTCACCATGGTAGCGGGAACGCCACTCGCTCATGAGATTTTGACTCCAACTGGGGAATCTCTTCCCATCCGAGGAGCAGGCATGACCTTCTCCCCAAAGGCGCGGGTTGAAACGCCAGCGCAGGTTGCTCTCACAGTGGTGATGGTGTCTACGTTGGCGAATGGAAGAACGGAATTTACACCTTGCGTCACAACGGTCCAGAGCATGTCATGTGCTACGCTCCGCCGCGCAGCGGTAAAGGCGTAGGATTGGTTGTGCCGACCATGTTGACCTGGCCGCACTCGGCCGTTGTCACCGACCTGAAGCGCGAGATTTACGAGCTGACGGCCGGATGGCGGCAAGCCGAGGGCAACAACCGCATCTTACGATTCGAGCCGGCCAGTTCGCAGCACTCAGTCGCGTTCAATCCACTTGATGAAATCCGCGTGGGCAGTGAGCATGAAACTGGCGATATTCAAAACCTCGCGAACCTGATCGTTGACCCGGATGGAAGGGGCCTGCAGACGCACTGGCAAAAGACCGCGTGCTCGCTGCTTACTGGGGCTATCGCACACGCGCTCTATCGGGCCAGGCGCGAGCAAACTCCAGCCACGCTCCCAGCGGTCGACCGGCTCCTATCCGACCCCGAGAAAAAAGCTTCTGATGTCTGGACCGAAATGCTCTGTTACCTGCACGATAGCGGCGAAACCCATCCCCTCGTTGCCAGCGCCGTGCGCGATCAGCTTAACCGTCCGCCAGAAGAAGCTGGCAGCGTGCTATCTACCGCGCTCTCCTATCTGACGATTTACTGTTACCGGGTTCGGTGATCATCCCTTGAGCATTCTTGCGCGCGCCTTTCATGCGCATGGCTTCATCGGGAGTGAGCAGGGGAGCAGATCCAGCCTGTAGCGGAATGTGTTGTCCCTTGTGCGGAAAAACCGGAATTCGTCTGGTGGCCTTTATCGGGCTGCGGAGAAGTTCGCGCGGAAGTGGGGAACAGCCTAGAACACCTTAGATAAACCAGCAGTTCGAAGAGAGCTATAACCGAAAGTTGTGGATGACAGGATAAAAAAAGGCGCATCCTTTCAGTAACCAAAAGAAAAAGGCGTACTCACTCGAGACGCCAAAAAGAAAGGATGCACCTAAAGTGGAAAATAAAGTGATTTCGCTCGAAGAGCGAGCCCAAGATGGAGCCAAGAGTTACCTGGAAGAGTTGCTGCGAGAAGGAGCCAGGAAGTTGTTGCAAGAGGCCATCGAGAGTGAGGTAGCCGAGTATCTAGAAGAACATCGAGGCCGGCGCACCGATGCCGGCCAACGGGCGATCGTACGTAATGGTCACCATCCGGAAAGAGAACTGGTGAGTGGAATTGGTCCGATCAAGGTTCGACAGCCGCGGATTCGTCATCGAGATGGCCAGAAGTTTAGCAGCGCGATTTTGCCACCTTACATGCGCCGGGTACCCAGCATCGACGCGCTGATTCCCGCGCTCTATCTCAAAGGGATCTCGACTGGGGACTTCATGGACGCGTTGACGGCGATCTTGGGCGAGCGAGCCAGCGGATTAAGTGCCACCAATGTAGTGCGGCTGAAAGCCGGATGGGAGGAAGAATACAAGGCTTGGTGCAGGCGCGACCTGAGTGGCAAAAACTACGTCTACTGGTGGGCTGATGGGATTTATTTCAACGTCCGGCTCGACGCAGAACGTAGCTGTGTGCTGGTTTTGATCGGAGCGCTCGAAGATGGCACCAAAGAGCTGCTGGCCGTCGTTGACGGTTACCGGGAAAGCACTCAATCCTGGCGTGAAGTGCTCCAGCAGCTCAAGCGCCACGGGCTAACAGTGGCTCCTAAACTGGCCATTGGGGATGGCTCACTGGGTTTTTGGCTCGCGCTTCAGGAAGAATATGGACCGGTACCACAACAACGTTGCTGGGTACATAAAACGGCCAATATTCTGGATAAAATGCCCAAGAGCGTTCAGGGGCGTGCCAAAGAGTTGATCCACGAAATGTATCAGTCGCCAACTCGCAAAGCCGCTCTTGAAGCCTATGATCAGTTCATCGCCAGTTACCAAGCCAAGTACCCAAAAGCAACCGAGTGCCTGGAAAAAGACAAAGAATGGCTCTTCAGCTTTTACGACTTTCCGGCTCAACATTGGTCCCATCTTCGGACTACTAACCCGATCGAATCAACCTTCGCTACCGTGCGCCTTCGTACGCAGCGAACCAAGGGGTGCGGCTCAAGGATCGCGACTTTAACTATGGTTTTCAAACTCGGTATGGAAGCCAGATGGCGCCGACTCAACGGAAGAGCTCTGCTCCCCAAGGTAGTCACCGGCGTCCAATTTATCGACGGAGAGGAACTACAAGAACAAGCTGCCTGAAGTTATCAACCGAGGATGCGTCTACTTCCCGTACACAACTTTTGACAATACCTCGTTCGAAGAATAAGAGGCTCACTAATGACACCCGACAAGCTCTTCCACGTTAGAGACCGCGCAAGCTGAGTCAAATTGATCAGGTCGGCTCCTGACCGGATTAGGACTGGGCCGATGAGTAACTGTCAGGAAGAGTCGCTAATTTTACCTTTTCGAGGGGTTGGGCATTAATAGTGGCTCAAAAAACAGGCGTATGCCAGGTACGGAATCGCGGAGCGCAAGCCCGGCGACTATAAGTTGACACCGGCTGACGGCATCCGAAATGAATTGGGAAAGCTTTCCATTGGTCGAGAGCCGTCCTGCATCAGTTCGGCCAATGTCGGTGGAGTTTCTATCTAAATTGGTCAACAGATTAATACCGACAATTCGGCAGGCTCGTCAGTGGTGCATCACTGGCGCGAAGCTCGTTTATCAATACCAATCCGGTGTCGCGCCTGGAACCCTAATGTTGTCCTAGAGACTCGAGCAAGCTGGCGACTGCTTTGCGGATAGGCTTGAGGTCGAAATTCTCTGCTATGACGTCATCGTCAAAACTTTCAGCCAGCTCGTCCATGCCAAACAGGGCGCGCGGGAAGCGGGGAAAAATGACTTCACCGAGAAGTTTCCGCGCCGCTTCTGCGCTTACCTTCGCCGATAACCCGAATATTCCCTTCAGATACACACTCAAACGTTCGTGGACTGCGGAGAAAATCACCTCAAAGTGCTGTGCGGAACCCTCCGGGAATCTTGCGGCTTCGGCAATGCTCAAGCGGCACATTCGGATAGATGGGGCGAAAAGAAGTATCTCAAGATACCGGCCGCAGAACATTACCAGGGCTTCCGCAGGTTTCTCTGAGTAATCGCCGGGCATTTTCAGTTTGCTGAGAAAAAGTCCTCGCACGAGCTCAATGACGGCAAGGAATAGCTTCTCTTTGCTCTCAAAGTGAGCGTACAAGGAGCGTTTTGAGGTTTCCGCACGGCTGGCGACCACATCCATTGACGCACGCTCAAAGCCCAATTCAAGGAAGACGTCCTTGGCCTCATAGAGGATATGCTCCCGAAGTTTATCGCCTCGTCTTGACATGGCTGTATTTTCTCTCACCCTTGACAAGATGTAAACGGTACGGTAGAGTTTACATTGTAAACGGTACGGTTTAGTTTACATCCTTGTTTCAACCATCAACCAGGAGATTATCCATGCGAGTATTTGTTACAGGGGCCACTGGCTTCATCGGTTCTGCGGTCGTTCCGGAATTACTCAAGGCGGGGCACCAAGTGCTCGGTCTCACCCGGTCGGATGCCGGAGCCAAGGCGCTGGCGGCGGCGGGAGCTGAGGTTCATCGCGGTTCGCTCGAGGACCTGGAAAGCCTGCGCCGCGGCACGGCGGATTCCGACGGAGTGATCCATCTCGCCTTCATTGACGACTTCTCAAAATTCAAAGAGAACTGCGAGATTGACAAACGGGCCATTGAGGCTCTGGGAAGCGTGCTCGCCGGGTCCGATCGGCCTCTCATCGTCGCATCAGTTACCGGGGGACTATCCGCGCCCGGTCAGGTGGCGACCGAAGAGCACGTCGTACCGGCGAAATCACCGTTTCCCCGGGTGTCGGAACAAACGGCCCTTTCGTTAAAGGGCGTCAGCGCCTCGATTATGCGCCTTCCCCAGGTTCACGATACGGTGAAGCAGGGGCTTGTCACCTATGCCATCGCCGTGGCGCGGGAGAAAGGAGTTTCGGCGTACGTCGGTAATGGTGCGAACCGCTGGCCTGCCGCGCATATCTCGGATGTGGGCCACCTCTACCGGCTTGCTCTGGAGAAGCACGAAGCCGGTGCGAAATACCACGCCGTGGCGAAGGAAGGTGTACCCTTGCGGGAGATTGCCGAAGTCATTGGGCGAGGCTTGAAGGTGCCGGTGAAATCCATCCGACCGGAAGAGGCGCCAGCCCATTTTGGATGGCTAGGCATGTTCGCCAGTCTTGACTTTCCCGCATCGAGCACCATTACGCGGGAAAAACTGGGCTGGCATCCGACAGGGCCCCGACTGATTGCCGACCTTATCCGGATGAACTATTCCCCAACCTAATCAGAAGATACGCGATACGAGTCACGCCAGAAGGAGACCAGGAAAAACCGGGGGCTGAGAGGGCGGCGAAGCTGATCTTGCTCTACTAGGTTCCGCCCCAAACGCTGTCACGCTGGCATCCCTCCATCGACACCGAGGCAGAAGCAATCCAGTCTAGCCCCCCGGTTTTTCCCGGTCTCCAGTAATTAATTAAATCCTTACAGAGCTGCGTCGGCTCCCCTACCCCACCCTCCCCTCGCCTCTCCATCATCAATGAGGACGAAACCGGCGCACGGCCGTTCAAGGGGTCAGTTCGCTACAACTATCGGCTGAGATTCGTCAAGGCGCTCCCACGAACCGCTGAAAACAGGGTTGATTTTTCGCTTGGCTCCCAAGCCCGGCGCGTTCTAATTGCCCGATGCCAACCCCGAAGAAAGCCGCCTCCCCCAAAAACGCCCTTAGCAAACCCGTGCAACCCGACGCCGCACTGGCCGCAGTGGTCGGCAAAGACCCACTCCCCCGGACCGAACTGACCAAAAAGCTTTGGGAGTACATCCGCAAACACGAGCTCCAGGATCCCAAGGAAAAGCGCAACATCCGCGCAGACGAAAGACTGCTGGCGGTATTCGACGGCAAGAAGGTCGTCTCGATGTTCGAGATGACTAAGCTTGTGAACGGGCACCTTGTCTGAAGCAGGACGGTTTACGATGTTTTGGATGGCCTATGGGTCGGCCTCGGGCGGGCTCGTCCGCCGGCGGGTCTCGCTGCACGCGTCGGTTTCAATAAAGCCTCCAACCGAATTTGGCGCCGACAAAGCGGCCGCTCTTTCTTAATAAACGTTGATCTGCTCACATCGCGGGGGGTCGCCTCGCGTAGTCTTGGAAGACAACATGCGTCTTCGACCTTTTTGTGGTTCCAGGCTTTCTTCAGGGATGTTTCTCGCGTTTCTTTTCGGCGCCTTTGGCGCCATCGTGGCTGAGGTTCTTAAGCGCTGGCAACAATGGAACGACATGCCGGAAAAGCGATTCCTTGCGTTGTTGAAGAGCATAGAATTCTGGGCCATCACAGTGTTTCTGATCCTGCTCAGCGGGAGCGTTGGTGTCTTTGAGGGTACGAAAACGCACCCGATCGATTGGTCCCTATGTTTCTTCGTCGGTGTCGGAGCGATCGGCACCGTACGCAATTTTCTCTCCGGGGTGGCGGCGCATGAGGGTCCGCGCGCGAAACGACGACGGCTTAAGAGGCGCCTTAGCCGCAGCCGAGTACCCGACGGTGGTCTGAGTGGGAAAGGTCAATTTGCAAAACTACAGCAAGAAGGCGACACCCGCTACGTCGCTACGTGCATAAGGCGGCGTTGGAAACGTTGGGCCGGCTGCAAGAGCCGGTGCTTGAAGAGACCGAACGAGCCTTGCAGAAAGCCATCCGGCTTTATCCGCAAAACGCAGAGGCGCATTATATTTTGGGCGTTTTGCGAAGGAACGGGGCCGGTTTGAGGAAAGCGGAGCGAGCCTTCCAGGAAGCCATCCGGCTTAATCCGCAAGACGCATTAGGGTCCAATAGCGTGGCTGATTTGCTCCAGGAGCCGTGGGGGCTTGAGAAACTGAGCAGTTTGAACGAGAAGGCCGTCACAAGCCTACGAACACCAATTGGTTGGCGTGACATCTTCAACTGATTGTGCGGTTAGCGACACAGGTACGCTCACGTCGGTTTCCTCAAGCACATCGACCTGTACGGCGCCTATTCAAACACCCTCTTGAGCCTTGCAGTGGCTCGAGCAAGGGGGCACCTTTTAGCTAATGCCTAAGGGCAAAGCCCGAAAGAACGTTGATGAGAACTTCAAGGTCGCCGCTGTGCAACGGTTGCAAACCGGCGGCGTGCCAGCGAACGACCTCGCCAAGGAGCTGGGCGTCAGCATTTGGTCATTGCGCAGGTGGTCGAGACAATATCGTAAGAGAACAGCGGCAGAAGCGGGCGCGGCAGGCGAACCCGCCGTGCCTGCGGCCGCACCTGAAGAGTTGCCGGCTAAGCCGAGCAGTCAACCACCAGTCGAGCCGCCAGTCGACGACCGCGGATTAATCGCCGCGATCGCACGGATCGAATTGGAGATGTCGTCCTTGGACAAGCAGCGGCAGGCTCTCAAAATGGCGGTCGAGATCTTGAGACAACGTTCGGGCGCCACGCCGGAATAGTAGCCCCTCGGCAATCCCGCGCGCATCACGCAGTTCAGCGTCTCGTATGATCATAATCCCCTGCCGTTACATGATCCCCTGCCGTTACATGAATTTGATTTCCGAGTCGAGAGAACTGGGAACTGACCTGAACAGCCAGATGATGAAGTAGATTCCTTCCGCTGGAGTGGGAGAACACCTTCCGGCGTTGGCATCCGGATTTCCGCCCTCGAGCGCAAGCCAAGAAAGCGGCTTGGGGTTGGGATTCTATTCTTTTGGGGAGCCTACCGCTTGAGAAGCCTGCTCGGCTTGGCGTGAAAGGACGATCTGAACGATCGCTTTTGCCAGAGCCTCTTCAAAAGTGGAAATCCAGGCCGCGCGATCCACGTTAGTATGATCCTTTTCTCCCGGATGTGCGACCTGATATGCCGGCTGCACGCCAGTAAGTAGGATTTTGAATATATAGTGAGCTCGTCTTGGGTCTTTGATATCCTCCAGGATCTGGATTGAGCGATCGGATGCGGATACGTGCTCTATATATTGCTCAAGTTCTGGATACTTGGTCTTGTGTTTCTCGAGCAACGCTGAAGCGCTCTTAAAGGTGTTCTCGGCCTCCCCTATGTTCCCAAGGTGCTTTTTTACGAGCTCCTCGATTCTGTCAGGGGCTATCTTCTTGACGGGGATTTGCTTTTTTACCGTTTGTATCTTTCTGAGGCTTTTTGGCGGGAGGACGCTTGTTCATGAATTCCGTTAACTATAGTGAAAGCACGGACGTCTTTCGAGGCGAAAATGGAGAGCGGTAAGGCGAACTCCTTCAAAAGTCCGGCTGAGGCGGAACATGAAAGCTGGCTACGCCCGCTGTTAACATGAAATATGATAACTGACTTACTGGGGGACTTTAATCGCACCTGACTGAATGCCGGCTGCAACCATTTCAAGGATTTTTGCGTAGTGAAAAAATCCGGCGAATCGCCGGCACAGCTCGTCCATGGTGTCCGGTTCCGAGCGCTTGGATTGCGGTCCCATACCGATATCCCCGCGCTCAAAGAGCTCGAAGAGTGGTTCGATACGAAAGAAATGCTGGGAATAGCGAAACTGGATCCTTTCTTTGAGAGAACCAGCAAGCTCGCTTCCCGGCGGCTTAAACGCGAATTAGAGCGGCGCGGAACCCTCGGGGGGAGCCCTTTAGCCTTAGAGATGGATCCCTCACTTAAGAGGATTCCCACAGAGGAAAGCGACTCTGATCTTTTCCGGAGTGATGGGTCGCTACTGCTGCTGCGCTCTCCTGCCACGATGAGTCGCCGCAGAGCGTTGTGCAGGGCTGCGCGACCCAAGGGAGCGCCGTTGGGCCCGGGAAAAAGGAGTCTTGAGTTGGCTCCATTTGAGCGATTTGCGGTAGAGCCGCCGTTGGTCTGGGCGGGTCAGCCGCTCTCTCCAGGCGTGCCAAAAGCGCAAGGAGATAGCGAAGCATGGTTCCTGGATTGCCGCCTCCCATAGAAGCACTTCGGTGTCCGTGATTTTAAGGCAGTTTTTGGGCCATTTTCGAGGTGTTCCTCTAGCAGGCGCGGCGCATAATGCGGCGATCAGCCCCGAGTCTCGCCGGCTTGCGATGGAGGGGTTTTTCACGAAGCGCATCTGCTTTGCTATTCTTTGAATCACCCAGTTCTGCAGAGCCGCTAAGTCTTGATCGGATACCGATTGTTTTGGCCCTTCGCCGCCTAGAAAGGCCAAGAATGGCGAGATTCGCGCCCTCTTTCCGGTGGGGGATTTTCCGATTGATGCCAATAGTTCGTTCGTAGAAGCGCTCTGCCACAGCTCCAAGCTAGCGGCTCTGATGGGCGCTCTGGCGCCCGCCACGTACGGAATTTAACCTAGAGTTGGTGAACTGGGGCGCATGACGCGGCAAGAGATTTATTGCAGCAGCCGTGGATCATTGCCCTTTATTTTTGTTTAGAAGGCGTATCTGAGGCCGAAATTGGCCTGGATAAAGTTGTTTGAAGCCCCATTGACGAGGTCGTAACCAGCTTCGCCGAAGATCCCGATGTGGGGAGTAAAGCGATATTCAAGTCCACCGCCAAAGTGGCCGAGCACCCGATCCGTTCCGAAGGCCTGGAGCGCTCGTTATCACTGCCGCCAAGGCTTCGGCTTGTTGAGGCTCCATTTCTTGGGGCAACTGAATTTCTGCGAATTGGAGCAGTTCACGGCTGAGTAATCCGTTTTGGCGGCGAATCTGACTGTCGAGTTGGGTTGATGACTCTGATTTTATCAGGAACAATCGTTCCAGATAACGTCTGCAAAAACACTCGCTAGATCAGAACAAACCCACTTAACATGTGGGTGCATCAGATCCCTCCAAAGCTATCTCCGTCCTCAGGCGATTGCTGAAACTTTGCCGATTCCGCATCATGAAATTGAAAGGCTTTCGCTGGTGGATTGTCGGGCTGATCTGCCTGGGCACGATCATTAATTATTTGGCGCGCAATTCGCTGGCGGTGTTGGCCCCGCAACTGCAAGTGAAGTTAAAGTTCACCACTGCGGAATATTCATACATCGTTGGTGCGTTCCAAATCGGCTATTGTGTCATGCAGTCGGTCTGCGGTTATTTTTTGGACGTTTTGGGGCTCAGACTCGGGTTTTCATTGTTTGGAGTGGCTTGGTCCGTGTTCAACATGTTGCACGCCGTTGCCGGGAGTTGGTTAGCTCTCGCTTTTTTCCGGGGGCTGATGGGTTTGAGTGAAGCGGCGGCGGTCCCGGCTGGGATTAAGGCGATCTCTGAATGGTTTCCAGCAAAGGAACGCTCCGTCGCCGTCGGTTATTTTAATGCCGGCACATCGCTCGGAGCGCTGTTAGCACCGCCGTTGGTGATTTGGGTTTCGTTGCAGCACAGTTGGCAAATGGCCTTTGTGGTGACTGGCGGCATAGGCTTTATCTGGGTTGCCTTGTGGTGGACGTTCTACCGTTCGCCAAAAGACCATTGGTTCTTGGGCGACCAGGAACGTTCCTACATTCTAAAAGGCCAACAACCGGAAAAAAGTTTAGCCGCTGGTGAGAGAAGGCCTCCGATGGTCCGGGAAATCTTAACCGCCCCGAAGTTCTGGGGAATCGCCATTCCACGGTTCCTCGCCGAACCCGCTTGGCAAACCTTTAATTTCTGGATTCCGTTGTACTTGGCCACGGTGCGTCACATGGACCTTACACAGATTGCGATTTTCGCTTGGATGCCGTTCCTGGCGGGGGACCTTGGCGGAATTTTCGGCGGTTACCTTTCGCCGTTGGTGATGAAGTTTTTCAAGGTCCAGCTCATTCATTCTCGCATCGTCGGGATTGTGCTCGGCGCGCTCCTGATGATCGGTCCCGGCTCGATTGGACTCGTCGCCAGCCCTTACATCGCGATTGCGTTGTTCTGCATCGGAGGCTTTGCTCACCAGATGATTTCCGCCCTGCTCAATACCTTGAGTGCTGACGTCTTTGATCCTCATGAAGTGGCGACGGCCAATGGTTTCACCGGCACCGCGGCTTGGACCGGAGGGTTAGGGTTTTCTTTAGTCGTGGGCGCCCTGGCCACTACGGTTGGTTACGGCCCGCTGTTTGCCTGCCTGGCGCTGTTCGATATCATCGGGGCAATCGTGGTGATCGTGCTAGTAGGGCCTCATAAGGTCGACAGCCTCGCCTAACTAGCTAAGCTAGCCAAGGATTTCGCCCTTGAATCCGTCCATGTTTGCATCCTCGTTCATGTCGCAGCGGCGTCCACGGAGGTATGCTCCGATCGATAAGTTCCTTAGTTCCTTCACGCCGTTGGCCTCAAAGGTACCTGAATCCCACTACACCGAGAACAAAATCCTCGTTACGCTGTCTCGGACAGTCTAACGTGGTTACGAATGCAGTCTTAACAAACTTACTATGTCAATGGATTTCATACCTGTGTTCAGCTTTGCGGATCGAGTAGGTTGTCGGTTAACCCTGAAAAGTGCAGAAGGCCACGTTGCCCACATTTCCGTGCTGGAGGAAGATATCCTGCGTATAATGGTTTTACCTGGGGGGAAACTACGGTTTCCCCGCACTTGGGCCGTTGCGCCGGGTCTCGAGGACGTCCCTTACGAGGGGCGTGACCGCTTCGACCACTCGGCATTCGCCATGCCTGATTTCGAGCTTGTTCAAGGGGTGGACGAAATGCGCATCACCACCGCTGGCGTGCGCTTAACCATCGTGCTTCGGGGCTTTTTTTGTCGGTGGGAGGTAAGGCAGGGCGGCCACTGGCAATTTGCCGCCGCCGATCGGACCACGCAAAGTTACAATTTCGGCTGGTGGGATGATCGTGTCTACCATTACCTAAAGAGGGAAGCGGACGAAATGTATTTCGGGCTCGGGGAGCGAGCGGGAGCGACCAACCGCGCCGGGCAGAGCTACCGGATGACGAACCTTGATGCGATGGGTTACAATGCCAGAACGTCCGACCCGCTCTACAAACACATCCCGTTTTACCTGACTTGGAAGAAGCAGACCAAAGTCCCCTTTGGCCTTTTCTACGACACGGTCTCCGATTGTATCTTTGACCTGGGACGTGAACTCGACAACTACCACGGCCATTATCGCTATTTTCGAGCTGACCACGGCGACTTGGATTATTACTTTATCGCGGGTGCAACCTTGGCGGACGTCGTGCGACGTTACACCTGGTTGACGGGGCGCCCCGCGTTTACGCCGAAGTGGGGCCTAGGTTATTCCGGGTCCACCATGACCTACACGGACGCACCTAACGCCCAAGAGCAGATGAACGAGTTCATTTTGCGTTGTGAGGAGAACGACATCCTCTGCGATTCCTTCCACTTCTCTTCCGGATACACCTCCATTGGTGAAAAGCGTTACGTGTTCCATTGGGACCGGGGCAAGTTTCCTGACCCGCAAGGCTTCGTGAGGCGTTACCGGGATCATGGCGTTCGGCTTTGTGCGAACATCAAGCCCTGCTTGTTACGCGATCACCCGCGCTTCAAAGAAGTGGCCGGCAAAGGGCTCCTGATCCAAGAAGAGGACGGCAAGCCGACCATGGTGCAATTCTGGGACGAAGTAGGCGCCTACCTTGATTTCACAAACCCGGAGACGGTGGCGTGGTGGAAAGCCGGGGTGACGAAATCTTTGTTGGAATACGGTATTGCGGCAACCTGGAACGACAACAACGAGTTTGAGATTTGGAACGAGAACGCCTGGATTGAAGGCTTCGGTGAAAAGCGGAAGGCCGCTGAGGCTAAGACGCTGCAGACGTTGCTCATGATGCGCGCATCGTGGGAGGCGCAACGAGAATTTGAACCGGAGAAACGCCCGTTCCTCGTCACCCGGGCTGGCGCCGTGGGTTTGCACCGGTACGCGCAGACTTGGTCCGGAGACAATTACACATCTTGGGAAACGCTTCGTTACAACATTAAGATGGGAATTGGTTTGGCGTTATCCGGAGTGTCTAACCTCGGCCATGATGTGGGCGGCTTTTCTGGACCAGCGCCGGAACCTGAACTTTTCCTGCGTTGGGTGCAATTTGGGATTTTCATGCCGCGCTTCAGCATCCACTCGTGGAACGACGACAAATCGGTGAATGAGCCGTGGATGTATACGGAAATCACGCCTTACATTCGCGATCTGATTCGATTTCGGTACCGGCTCATTCCCTACTTTTACGACCTGATCTGGCACGCCCACCGCGACTACGCTCCGATTATTAGACCGACCTTTCACGATTTCCCAGAGGATGAACATTGCTACGTGGAAAACGATGATGTGATGCTGGGTAAAAACTTGCTCGTGGCCGCCGTCGTGGAGCCTGGTCAGCGTGCACGAGCCGTTTACCTGCCTGCCGGGTCCGGATGGTACGACTTTTGGAGCGGCGACTATTACCCCGGAGGGCAGGAGGTGTTGTTACCTGCTCCCTGGGATCGCCCACCGCTGTTGGCTAAGGAAGGTTGTGCGATCCCATTGAACGTCGCGGACCAGCACTTTGCCAAGCCGGCCGATGAACGTGGGTTTGCCGTGTTTCCTAAGCAGAATGAAGGGAGCTTCGAATGCGAATGTTTCGAGGATGACGGCGAAAGCCAAGCTTATCGGGAGGGCAACTTTCGGACGTGGCATTTAGAAGTTAAATGTTCGCACTCCGAGTTGCTGATCCAAATAGCTCAGAAGGGTAGGGGCGATCCAAGGACCGGTCAGATCAGCTTCCTTTTCCCACGTCAGGAGACGCGGCCGATTAGATTCCGCGGAGGATCAGTTGCAAAAGATGCCCTGGGCGCGACGAATCGTGAACTGCTCGTGGCGTTTCCAAGCTGAAGACGCCGTATTAGAGTAATACCACGCTCCTCGCTCGCTTGCCACGGTGCGGCGGCATGGACGAGTCTGCGAGGTCGGCGCTGCGGATAGCAACCAGCCGCCGGTATCACGGGGGGGACGAGCAGGGCTGAGTACTACGACATAAAGGACGATATGGCGTAGTAGGAAAGTCTGTTAAATCGCGATCTTCTCTACTTCATCTAGCGAAATCTCATCCGACCTGCGGTCGTAGAGCTTCGTTGTGCGCGGGGAAGCGTGGTTGGCGATAGTTTGCGCGTGTTCCAGCACGCCTTTGTTTTTAAGGTAGGCAGTGATGCCGGTGGCCCGGAAGGTATGATTGCCGATTTTTGTCTCGATGCCTGCGACCGCGGAGCGGCGCTGGATCATACGGTAAGCATCCTGCTGCCACATTGCCCCTGCCTCGCCGGTCTTGCGGCCGGTCGTGCGGAAGAGTCGGCCGTCCGCGTCGCCGGCGATTCCGGCCGCCTGAATATACTCGTCCAGATATTGCTCCAGCGTGTGGTGGCAGGGCACTTCGTGCTCTTTGCCGCCTTTCTCGTGGAGGCGGACCCAGCCGCGCCTTCCTTGCGTGAAGTAATCTTTCACCTTCATATTGATGACCGCGTTCACGCGGGCAAAGGTGTAGACCATCACGCCGATGAGTGCGCGATCGCGCAAGCCGGTTAAGTCCGGTTCCTCCGTTTCAGCGCCCTCCTTGTTTTTGGTATTCTTGACGACCTCGATGCTGTCAAGCAGCTCTCGGGCTTCCACGGCCGTCAGCACGGGAGTTTTGCCCTTCTTCACGACGTATTTCGGGCCGCGCACCGCGTGCGCCGGGTTCACGTCGATGATGCGGCCGGTCACCAGCCAGTCGAACAGCATGCGGATGGCGGCAAGGTGCTGCTTGACCGTGGGCGTCGCAACATGGCCCTCCATATCCTTGACGAAGGCGGCGACGTGGAACGGTTGCACGTCTTCGAGCTGCTGGATGCCGTGCAGGCCACACCAGTCGGCAAAATGTCGTGTTGCAGCCAGGTAGGCCTTGCGGGTGTGGTCGTTGTTGATCTGGGCCGTGAAAAACTCAAGCACGCGCTTCGCGGCCTCTGGCGTTGGCGCGAAGAGCTGGGCCCGGAAGCAAGGCAGAGGCAGGGGTAACGATAGCTGGTTCATGGTGTGCCCCGTGGATCGAAAAGAGGCACCGTTTCGGCGCGTGCCGCGCGTACGAGGTCTGTGTCAAGCGTTGCAAGCAGGAGGGTCTCGCGTTGCGCAAGCTCCAGGTAGCTTGCGTCGTAGACGGTGAGCCGGTGCTTGCGTGCGAGTGTGAGGACCGCACTTTCGTCCGGTGATCGGTCAACTGTCACCCAAAGCCGGGAAAGCCCGCGCAGGAAGGCGGCGGTGTCGGCCTCGGCTAGCCGCCCACGCCGCTCATTGACGATCAAGGTATTGCGCACCTCAAACCACCACAGACTTGGAACCCGCGCCTCATCGGTCCGAATACGTTCCAGTGCCAAGGTTGCAGCGGGGTAGTCTTCGTCCTCGAAGGCCCAGCATGCAGCTATAGAGGCATCGAGAACGAACGGCATCAGTATTTGTGCCCCTCGTGTCGGGCCGACAGCAGCTCATCCAGCGTGATCTTACCGGTGTGCTTGCGCAGCGCCTTGATACTGTCGATCGCCCGGTCAACCTCCTCTTGCCGGTGGTGCGCCTCGGGTACGATCCGGGCAATTGCCCGCCCGTGGCGGGTGATGACGACGGTCTCGCCGCGTTCCACGTCGTCGAGGAGTTGGGGTAGATGGGTTTTGGCCTCGGAGGCCTGAACTTCGCGCATGACAAACACCAGTTAGATTGGTCGATTCGACTAGTCATTAGTACATAAATGAGGCGGTTATGTCAACTACGTTGGGATGCTGTAAGAGTAGGGCAGATGGGTACAAAACAAATTGTCACTTTGGGAATTATTTGGCATAACTTTTTGCGCTTTATTTGGCATAATCGACCTGGCTCCTCTAACAGGTCTTGACCCGTGAAACTGGTTCGCGGTTGCTTCAAACTTATTGCCCAGCGTAACCACGTTCTGGATTGCACCTGGCCGTGACCAGTTAAGAGCTGGTCAATTCGGCGTCGGCGGTAGATATCGCGCATTGCCCTCAACCGGCTGCGGCTTAACCCTCGGTCCGGGTTGAACGTGGTGCTTAACGAACTCGGGCTGGGGCTCGGCCGGCGAGTGATCTAACAGTTGCAAGAGTGAATTTTTCATAGAAATCGTTGCTTTATTAATTTTCCATAGATAGGAATCGATTCCATATGTGGCGGTCCTTTTTGTGCCCGTTTGGTGCCGATGCTCTTCGGCAATCCCTTAAACACGGCGTCAGTGGAAGCCCCAGGTCAGTCGATAGCCGCAGACCAGCCATCGAACGATTGAACCGCCCAACGGTGAATTACTGCTCCAGGGACGGCCATTACAACTTCACAAAATGGAAATGAAAAGCATGAAAGAGCGGAAGCTGTTTGGTTGTGCATCAGCAACCTCTGGATGGTTTAAAAGTGGCAGACGAGCCAGCCACAGATTGGACAATCCGGCATGGGTATTCGCGGTTTTCGTCGGGACTTGCATTTGGGCCTCCCGCCCCTGCGATGGCCAAATCGAAGTGAGTGCGTATATCTCAAATGCTGGCTCGAACAGTGTTTCGGTGATCGATACCGAGACGAACACGGTCGTTGGCTCGCCCCTTACGGTGGAAAGTCAACCTGCAGGGGTGGCTGTCACGCCGGACGGCAAATACGCCTATGTTACGAATAACGGCAGCAACACGATCTCGATAATTGATACCGTGACCAACACGGTAATCGGGTCCATTACCCTGGGAAGTCAACCCGCAAGCATTGCCGTTACCCCGGACGGCAAGTATGCCTATGTGACGAATACAAATATTCAGGGTTTTGCCGGCAACACCGTTTCCGTGATTAACACGGCGACGAACACGGTACTTGGTTCGCCCATTACGGTGGGAAGTGGAGCATTTGGCGTGGCCATCACTCCGGACGGCAAGTATGCCTATGTTGCGAACAATCACGGCACTACGGTTTCGGTGATCAACACGGCCACGAACACGGTTATAGGTCCGCCCATTGCAGTAGGAAATAGCCCTGTTGGAGTTGCCGTCACGCCGAACGGCAAGTACGTCTTTGTAACTAACAATAGCGACAACACAGTCTCCGTGATCAGCACGGCAACGCATTCGGCGGTTGGCCCACCCATCGGGGTCGGGAATGACCCTGCCGGCGTTGTGATCACTCCAGATGGTAGATTTGCCTATGTTGCCAACAATGGCAGCGGCGCGGTCAACAGCAACACGGTTTCGGTGATTGATATTGCGACGGACACGGTGGTCGGCTCCGTTACGGTGGGAAATAAGCCTCTAGGCATCGACGTTACTCCAGATGGTAAGTATGTTTATGTGACCAACAGCAATGACGGCACGGTCTCGGTGATCAATACGGCAACAAACACCGTGCTTGGCGCGCCCATTGCGGTGGGAAGTTTTCCAATTGCTTTCGGGTTCTTCGTTGGGCCGAACATCATCGTGGCGCAAGGAGGTCCCATTTCAGTCGCCAATGACGCGGCGTTAACTCCTTTGGGCTTCGGACAATTCGTGGATTTCAACGGAGGCACCGTGAAAACCACCGGAGACCTGGTCACCTCGCGAACGATTTCGCTACTAGCCAATGGCGGGACGATCGATACCAACGGCTTCAATGCGACCTTCTCAGGCGACATCATCAATTCCGGCTCACTGACAAAGATCGGTGCCGGTTCGCTGACGCTCTCGGGCAACAACACCTACACCGGAGGCACCGGACTCGATGCAGGCACATTGGTGGTGGCCAGCGCACAAGCCTTAGGCCTGGGCGATGTAGTAGTTAATGGAGGAGTCTTGGGGGCCGACTCACAGACGATCAACGTGAAGGGCAATTACACGCAGAACGCAGGCGGTACCTTGCAGCTGGGTATCGGAGGCACCGCAGCCGGCCAATACGATTTCCTGAACGTGAGTGGGCATGCGACTCTGGGCGGCACGTTGCAGTTGATTTCACTGAATGGTTTTCAACCGAAGATTTCTGATAAACTAACCCTGGTGAGCGCGGGGGGCGGGATCTCGGGAAAGTTTAACAGTGTTCTTGATCAGTTCAGTCCGGTGATAACCCTGGACTTAATTTATGGGCCGAACACTCTTGTGCTGGAGTTCGGCTCGGACTTTGCAGCGTTCGCCCAAACTTCTAACCAGCTTGCTGTGGCGAAACTACTCGACAAGATGGCACTGGATCCACGCGAGGCACAGTTGATTTCCTTCCTAAGCAACGAGCCCGTCGTCAATCTGCCAGGTGACTTCGAGAAAATTTCTCCCGATGGTCTGACAGCATTTTATGAGATCAGCTTTTCGAACGCGAACATTCAAAGATTGAACCTGGAAGGCCGGCTGGACGATATCCGTAGCGGATCCAACGGTTTCAGTTCCAACATGAAGGTCAACGGCGTCACGGTAAATCTGGAGGACAAAGCCGGCGTGGACGGAAAATCCTCCAAAGGCGTCGTGGAACCGATCCTCCAGCCCGGACCTCAAAACCGATGGGGCGTGTGGGTGAGTGGCTTCGGTGACTTTGTCAATGTGGACGGGGATGGGAATGCAAATGGTTACAACTTCACCACCGGTGGGGTAAGCCTGGGCGTCGATTATCGCATCACCGATCAACTGGCGATCGGAGTGATGGGCGAGTACTCGCATACCTGGACCGCTCTCAATCCGAGTGGTGATATCGATGTCAATAGTGGACGAGGCGGGTTGTACGCTACCTGGTTCAACCACGGGATTTATCTCAATGGCGCTATTTATGGAGGCCACAACAACTATGAGTCGAACCGCTCAAGCCTGGGAGGGCTAGCCACCGGCGGCACCGAGGGCGCCGAGTGGAGCACGTTTGTCAGCGGCGGGTACGATTTCCACTTTGGTCATCTGAGCGTAGGTCCAATCGCCGGGCTTCAATATACCTACATGAACATTGACGGATTCAGCGAGAACGGCTCGGTTGCGCCCTTAGCGATCCATTCGGGCTCCGCCGAGTCTCTACGGAGCGACTTCGGTTTCAGAGCCTTTTACCAGTGGCAGATCGGAAAGATCCTGATCGAGCCATCGCTCAAAGCGGCCTGGGAACATGAGTACAAGTATTCTGCACTTCCAATCACTGCCGGTATTGCCGGGATTCCCGGGCCATCGGCGACCTTCTTCGGGCCCAACGAAGGGCACGACAGCGCGGTGCTGAGCGCCGGGGTCTCGGCTCAATTGACACCTGCTATTTCAACCTATGTAAACTACGACGGGCAGCTTGGGCGTGGGAACTACGATTCAAATGCTGTAACCGGCGGATTCAGAATCAGCTTTTAATCGGAGCGTTGGAGTAATGTAATGATGGCCATTAGGCAGCCGGGACGTTTCGCGACAAAAGTGTGGTGACCCTAACGCATCATCAGAAGTGGTCATTAATGCCTTGAAACACAAGATAGACGGAAAATTCACGGAATAGTCCCATTCTAGATCTAACCAAACATATTTGAAATTTTCTGACGTTCTCTCCATTCCCTGTGGGTAGCTTGGTTAGCGGCTTCAGCCCTCGTAGCGCTGCGCTACGCCTGCTCAAGGTCGAATCCGACATAAACGGCATCCTTCCCGCCGGAGGCGGGCCCCTGCACATTTATTTCGTTTCTCCCTTGATCAGGCTTCGCTCCGCGCTGGGAGGTAACGGTATTTTGCGTTCGACAGCACTTCGCTCGTTCCTCGCTGCGGCTGTCAACCTGCAAAAGCTTTTGGGACTTTGTTCGGAAGGCGACCCGGGGATTTGCGTTTTGCCGGACAGGCGGCGACCAGTTTTTTCTATTTAGCCCAATTGTGCAATTTTGGCAGTGGGATAGCCAAGGACCGTGATGATCCGGCCGGACTTGCGATCGATGTAGACAAATGCGCGGCCCTCAATGCGGTAGTTACCTTTCCAGCCGATGGCGTAGTGAGTGTCTGTTTCCTCGAAGTCGATGGGTTCCGGATCCCCATCGCGGGCGAGTCGGGCAGCAAATTGACATGAGGGGTCCAGCATCCATGCATCCCCGGTTTGGGTCGAAAAGAATACCAGCGGTCCGGTGGTGACAAAGCGTCCGTCGTGTTCAGCCGCCTGACGCTGAATGTATTTTATCTCCTTAGCCAGGCGAAAATCCTTGCCCTTCATCCATTGTTTTGCTGGTCCACTCTTGATCTTTTTAGGGTTCACGTTGTCCTCCAGTTTCGGAGTAGAGTCAAGTTCCCATGGAACTGTTCGAAAAGCTTTTCGGTGAGCTGCTGCTCTTTGTATACCACTGCTTCGATCGGATCGTCATCAACGGCTATTTGAGCGGATTGTCTCGGCCCGAGCAAGTGGTTCATTTCTTTCGCCAGGTGATCGCAGTTCCCATCCTGAGCAAGGAGGTGATCGCTCAGCGTACCAATGACTACCAGAAGTGGGTGGAAGCCTTTGCCGCCAACCACCAGATCCCCATCCAGTGGGCCGAAAAAGGTGTCCGTAAAGAGGATTATGTGCTGCCTTGGTTGCGCCGAATGCGCAAGAAGAACGCCTACGGAGTTTATTTCATTTTCAAGAGCATGGAACAAGGGCCCACCTTCCGGATCAGCGTGCCGAAGTATCCGACCAAGGACCCCAACCACCGGATCCTGGCGCCTCAACGCAGCCGCTTCACGCACTACTACTTCTACATTTACGATGAAGTGCTTGGAGCGATGGTCATGCGCTTAGCGTCATTCTTGCCCTTTCAGGCCACCTATTATCTAAACGGCCACTCCTTTATCGAACAGGAGCTCAAGAAAGCCCAGGTCGCCTTCCGCAAGAACGATAACGCATTTCTAGCCATCGACGATGTCGCGGCATTGCAGGCTGCCGCCGATCGGCTTAGTCCCCAGATCATTCAAAAGCAGCTCGACTACTGGACACTGATCCTGGGACCGAAGTTCTCCCGCGCCGAGCGCAATCAGATCAACCTGTCGCGCTTTTACGCCATCGGGCAGATAGAGTACTGCCGCAACTTCATCTTCAAGCGCAACTTCCCGATCCATAAGATTTTCGAGCGCAGCTGCGAGATCGGGCTTTGGCGACTGACTGCCAACCGGATCTCGGAACTCTTCGGCGTGCGACTCCATAAGCGACTGGGCGGTAAACTGGGCACCGTCATCGATCAGATTGAACATGGTCATCATGTCTTCCGTGCTTACTGGAAGAATGCATTTTTGAAGCAGTACGAAAAGTTCTGCACCTTGCTGCGCAATGAACTTTGCTCAAATAACCTCTCCGACTTTGCCCTTAAGAAAGGCCTGCAGAATTTGAACGCGGTACGCACCAAGTTCCTGGCGATCACGGATCGGTTTGCCCGACTCCAGGCCCAGTGGTTAAACGTCCACGTGGACTTTCCTTTGCTCCAGCGCATGGCCTTGCCGATCGTCACCGGCTCGGTCTATTACGCGGGTATAAAGATCCATGAGACCCGCATCATCCGGCTCTTGGAGGTTCTTCTGCATGCCGGCAACAATCTCGGCGGCTGGAGCGCCAAGCACATTCATCAAGTCATTCTCCAGAGCTTCCAACTTTCCGAAAAGGCCTACGGTCTCAACCAACTTCGCTACGACCTGCGCAAACTCAAGGGCCACGGCCTGATCGAACGTGACGGCTCACGATACGCCTATCGCCTAACCAGCAAAGGCTTCCAAGTCGCTCTGCTGTTTTTATTCTTCCACAAGCGTTTGTGCGGTCCACTTGCTAACAGTCGCTTTCACCACCAACCAGACACCGACCATCGGCCCAAGAGCAAACTTGAAGCTGCCTATTATAAGGCGGACAGGGCCATCCAAGACATTGTCAATCTCCTCGATGCTGCGTGATACTGCTGCTTGCAAATCTTCGACCAATTATGTCTATGATTTTGGAGGCAAGAATCTAGAAAACGACTGATTTCGAGAGTCCATTCGCATGCGCAGGCAGATCCAGAGGATGAAGAACTTACTCTTCTCAAAAACCTCTCTTGAAACGATATTCTCGAAATAACACCCTTGTTACGAGTTTTGAGAACTCTCGCATTTTGATCGGCTATGCCTGGGCGAGATCTGACGCGCTGAAAAGATGCGAGGTCGCATATGGCGATCGATGGCGAGACTTTCCGCAGCGGCAATCAATGTCCAGCGAGAGATAGTCCCCGAGCCGGTGTTGTGCCGCCCCAAACCGTAAGGGATGGCGGCATGGCTGAAACTGGCGAACCACGGGATTCAGGTGGGAATGGTCGAGCTGCGCGGTGGCATGGCCGATCTGCGGCGCGATCTATGCGACGCGAGGCGAAAGCCAGCGATGCAATGATCCTTGGTGGAGAGGATTCGGTAGCGGCAGGGCAGATGAACGGCGGCATTCAGTATATCGTACGCGCCGTTCCCAAGGGCCGGGCCCGGTGGTCGCCTGGAGCGGAAACCGCGCCAGGGTCGTCCGGCGCGCTTGCTGGTTCTGCGCTCCTCTTTTTCTTTTTCTGGCGTTTAGTGGAGGCGCAAGATGTAGCAAGCCGTGATGCCAAGGGCTACGAGTGCTGCCGACAGAGCGAGCCAGACAATTACCTGTGCAACGGCCAGCGTTTCACGCATACGGCCAAAACCATCATCGAAGGCTTTGCGGATCAGCGCGGCGTTTTCCCTGGAGGAGTCTTCCAACAATCGAGCCGCATTTTCCCGAGCTGCCCGCAAGGCGGCGTTCAAGCTTTTCTCTGCGAGGTTTTTGGCCTCTTGACTCCAAGCGGTTTGATTGCGATCGAAGCCAGTTTCCCACTCTTTGAGCTGTTGGGTGAGTTGGGCTTCCCAACGACTAATCTCGGTTTTGAAGTCCGCCATGAAGCGCTGATGCTGGGCGAAGTTGGCGTCCTCGATGTCCTTAACCAATTGCGCGTGATCCGCGCCGTTTGACGCCGGCTCTTTGGGAGGGGTTGAAAGGGATAAATCCTTCTGTGCTAAGCGGTCTGCAATGCTCATTTTGTGGCGCTGCCTTCCTGCTTACAATATCGGGGAGCCGTCTTTCCATCTCAATAATCGCCGGCTTGGCCAGTTGCAGAAAACGTTGCCCGGGTTCGCTCTCAAACAGGTAACTAAAATCTTCGCCGGCGACAAATCTTGTTGAGTCGCTTCATGAAGGTGGAGTAGGCGCAGGTCAGCTCGCCGGCATCCCGGAGCGCTTTCCAATGAGGGTCCGTATCGACGAACTGGCGGACCCCAACCGAACGCTCCACATCGATTCGAAAGTGTTGGATGAGGCCGAGGCGGCCGAGGAGCCGATTTCGGAGGTGGAAACGGAAGGAGAAGGAGAAGAAGAGGAAGAGACAGATGTCGATGTGCCGAAGCGCAAGCTGACGAAGAAGCAGCAAGCTGAGTTTCTGCGGCGACAGGTCGATACCGTCGGTCAGGCAGGCAAGCCCGGCGAGCAGATACAAAGCGTGGTGTCGGTCGGTATGCTTTCTGAAGGATGGGACGCTAAGACCGTGACGCACATCATGGGGTTGCGCGCCTTTACGAGCCAACTCCTCTGTGAGCAGGTGGTAGGCCGTGGCCTTCGCCGCACGGCTTACGAGCTCCATCCTCAAACGGGGCTGTTCGACCCGGAGTACGTCAACATCTTCGGCGTGCCCTTCACGTTCTTACCCCATGAATCGGAGGAGGGCACGATCCCCGCTCCACCAAAGCCGAAGACAGGGATAGAGCCGGATGCTTCAAAGGCCTCTTTCGAAATTCCGTGGCCGAACGTCATCCGCATCGATCACATCTACAGGCCCCAGCTATTGCTCAATTGGGCCAAGGTGAAGCCGCTGGAACTGAACGCCGACCAGACGGCTAAGCTTGCAGAGCTCGCGCCCATCCTGGAGGGCAAGCCGGACGTGACGAAGGTCACCCAGATCGATCTTCAGCGCCTCGCGCGGGAGTTCCGCACCCAGAAGATCATCTTCGAAGCCGCCCGGGACGTTTACGAGCAGATGCAGAAGGACTGGAAAGGCGGGAAGGAGGCGTTGCTTGCGCACCTTGTTCACCTGGTCGAGCAGTTCATCCGCTCGGACAAGATCACCGTTCTCCCGGCTCTTTTCAGTAAGGACGATCTCAAGCGCCGCCTGATCATCACGCTCAACATGACGAAAGTGGTGCAGCACATCTGGGAGGCGATCCGCTTCGAGAACACAGAGAATCTAGAGCTTGTATTTGACCGGGATCGCCCGATTCGCTCAACCAGCGACATGGGCACGTGGTATACAGGGAAGCCCTGTGAACGCACGAACCGCTCGCACATCAATTTCTGCGTCTATGACAGCACATGGGAGGCGACCGAGGCCTTCGAGCTCGACCATAACCCGGAAGTCGCGGCATGGGTGAAAAACGATCACCTCAGCTTTGAGATCCTTTATGTTTATCGAGGCGTTGTGCGCAAATATCGACCGGATTTTCTGATTCGGTTCAAGTCTGGGAACTACCTCGTACTGGAGACGAAGGGGAAGGACACTGAGCAGGACGAGACAAAGCGGCGGTTCCTGGCTGAATGGGTAAGCGCTGTGAACGCGCACGGCGGGTTCGGCCAGTGGTCGTGGGATGTGTCGTTCAATCCGGGAGATATTAAAGATGTGCTGGCGAAGCACCGCGCTGCTTCGGCGGCGTAGATCCGAGGCAGAAGCACTAGCTAGGCCTTTTCCCAACAGGCTTGGGTAGCACCTGGGATTTGGGCATCGAACGCAATGGTGTCGCTCATCTCAGCGTAACGGCACAACACGTTTGCAAGCTCCATCTGATGCGGCGTGCGGCATTCCGGCGAGAAAAGTCGTGGGCTACCGACCACAATACACGCGCAGCGAGCGCGTGAAGTGGCGACATTGAAGCGATTGAGATTGTAGAGAAACTCCATGCCCCTTGGGGCATCTTCGGGTGTCGAAGTCGTCATTGAGTAGATAACGACTGCTGCTTCCTGCCCTTGAAACTTGTCGACAGTTCCCACCTTCGCGTCCGGCAACCGATCTGTGAGCCGATTGACCTGATTGTTGTACGGCGCGACGAGTACGGCGCGACGATCAGGATGTCGTCGATGGTCAAGGGTCGTTGGTTGCCTCCCAGGTCAGTCCAGCTAGATCCAGCCTGTGTGAGGATCTCAGTGATCGCGGCGACCCGGTCGACTTCTTCTGCTGAATAGCTCTGGTTGCCTTCATGGACGACAGGCACAAACCATAGACCTGCTCCAGAGAACGGTGCAGGTACTTGAATATTCTGTCGCTCAAGACCATTAAGTGAAACGAGCCGCCCTTCGTAAAACAGCTCTGATGTGAAGCTGCAGATCGCGTGGTGAAGACGCCAGGTTTCGGCAAGAAAGAGGCCTTGTCCTTCACTGATCGTCCTCCTGCCATCAAGTAGATGAGCCAGGGCTGAAATGTCCGAACCCTCCGGATGGCTGCCCTGTTGCGGTTGCTCTAACTGCTGGGGGTCACCCAGCAGAACTAGGCTCTTTCCAGCCGGTGCACAAGCTAGAACGTTGGCCAGCGACATCTGGCCCGCCTCATCGACGAACAGAGCGTCCACGGAATCGCGGGACTCCTCTCCAGACCAAAGCCACGGAGTACCGCCAAGGACATTCACAGCACCCCCCTGCAGGCTTTGCAGCGCTTCGGCAGGCGTACCAATCTCGCGTACCGGTCTGCTGTCGGGATCAGCACCCTTCTTCTGGTGCGCACAATTTACCCCGGCAACATTCATTTCGCGGGCGGCGTCCAGGACCTTATCAAGGAGGTTGCGAATGACCTTGTGACTGACTGCCGTGACTCCCACCTTTTCCCCTTGATTTACCAGCTGGCAAATCATGCGAGCGCCGGTGAACGTCTTCCCCGCGCCAGGAGGGCCTTGGATGGGAAGCACGGAACGATCCAACGCGAGGCCCACGCGACAAGACGCTTGGACCACGGCCTCGTCTCGGCCTATAGTCAGTGAGTGCCCTGCGGTGAGACGCGGAGGTTTCCTGAGCAGGAGATCTCGTGCTGCACGATAATCACCAGGGCTATCGATCGCCACGATCCAGTCCGCGAGCCGAAGAATTGAATTAGATTGCTCGTCGGTCGGGAAACGTGAATGAGCAAATACAGAGGACGGGTGAAAGTCATCAAGCTTGATTGGCTTCTTCACATCGACAGTTCGCGCCACCGGGTCGACGGCCACGATGTCACCGAATTTTTGCCCATCCAATGTGTAAAGTGTGTCACGCAGTTTGATCGAACACTCTTGGGCAGGATAGTGGTACTGATCGATTGGAGCCCTTTCCTTCGTGCTCATTTTCGGCATCCGCTGTCGAAGAGATAACCCCGCAACTGCAGTCTTCTCATCGTAGAGATCCTCTTCTGACAGGCCCTTCAGTCGAAAGAATTCCCACCATTTGACATTTTCCTCGCGGCGATGCCAATCCAAAGCGTGCGCGAGGAGCCAGCGGGCTGCCTGCTCGGGACTGCGGTCAGTTGGCTCTTCTGGTAGATCTTTAGTCAGTGCGTCAAACAACGCAGCCACGCGTTGCTGATGAGCCGTGACCTCTTCGCTCGGAGATGTATCCTTCGCTTCCGGTCGAGGAACCTCTGTTCCGCTTGCTATTAACTCGGCGCGCAGGCTTTCGAGCCAGTGTCGAAGTCGTTCAGTCGCTCGACAATCATCTTCGTTATAGCCTTCAACGACTCTGCACGCTTCGTCGGTGAGTGTCGGTGACGGGCTCAGTTCTAGTTGGTGCTCAATGAAATGCCGCGCCTGGTTCGCCTCTGGAAGCGGCACACTACGTCGGTAATCGCAGAATCTCTCCATCTCTTTGAGCGAATACTGTTCTACGCTTGCCCGAACACTCTGCTTGGTGATGCTATGGAGATCGATGAATACTTCCCCGCGCAAGAGCCGATCAACCTCTTCCTCCCGTGTGGCATAGCGGAGCGTCAGTCGTTTGATTGCGGCAGGTTCGTAGGTTCCGAAGTGATAAATATGCAGGTCGGGGAAGCGAGTCATGCGCTCGAACGTCAAATCGACGAACCACTCGAAAGCGGCCCGCTCCTGTCCCCTGTCCAGAGCCCAGCGGCTCTGATAGACGAGATTCACGCCGTTAGTAGTCACCACACCGAAGAGGTATTCACGTCCGCTCTCTCCAACGAACGGATCGCCTTCGAAATCGAGAAAGATGTCGCCGATCGAGGGTGAGGGGAGCCGAAAGAGTCCTTCACCTGGTTCGCGGCGGAGCGACTCAAATTTCAACTGGCCTTCGGTACGGGCCTCCAGCTGAATTCGGGCTTGCTCTCGAATCCGCGTATAGCTTTCACGTGCGCCACGTGACGGATTAAAAGGAATTGGAAGTGCGAGCTTTGCCAGGGATTCGAGATCGGGAACGCCTTGCAGTATGAGCTCCTTGCGTTGCAGTTTGGAGGCTCCGGCTACAAACGAAAGATGATCATCGCGGCGCCGGCGCCCGTCGCACTCCTTCCACCATCGGCAAATTTCGCAATGACTGACGGGTTCGGGATATGTTCCACTGGAACCGGCTTTCACGGCCTCCTGTAGAGCTCTCTTGACGACGCGGTAATAGGCGGCGAAGGCAGCCAGCCGGTAGGATTCGGGCTGGAAGCCAACGTTCGGTCGGACGACGTGGAAAAATTCCGGCTCCAGGCCCTGCAGCTCCGCGCGACGAGCTCGGAATAGAGGCATAGTTGAAGAATGGTTTCAGCTTTAGTTTCACGCGCCAGTTTGCAATCCACGAGTTCGTAGGACCAGTTGCCCAAGCCGCTCGGCTTTTCGAGCCGTTCCACTCGAATCAGTACGTCAGCGCGGCCTCTCCAATCGCCGCTTCCCAGGCTGGCCTGAACAATGGCGTGAACTCCGCTCTTCATGGCTGCGACCGTTGCTTCATCCGCTGCCTCCTCCACCACTTTCGAAAGATCGACGATAGAGAAACCTTTGGAGCGCAGGCTATCGACGTAAGCTTTTTCGTGTTCCAATCCGCGCTGCTGGAGCACGTGGAGATGTGGGTTCTCCCACGAGGGCTCTGTAATCGCTCCTTTTGCGAGGCGGAGATCCAAGGTGGTGAGATGACGACATGAAAAGTGATTTGCCAAGTCGGTAGCGGATAAAATAGCCGTTCCCTGTCGCACTCTCATTGATTCATCATCAGGGTCTGTCCTTCGACAAAAATCACAGGTGAACTGCTGAACTCACGATATTAAATGCTATGACACTCATTTCCCTGAGCGCCAAAAATATTGCTGGCCGATTCGAGTCGGGGATCTTCTTGGTGCAGCCTTCCAAATTATTTGAGGCACGATGAACGCAAATCCACGCTTCCGATTTCTCGTCCTCTCGTCCTTTAGTTATGCGGAACGTGACGGGGATTTTGTTCTCGTTTCATAGTTGATCAAGCGGCTTTGAGACCGACTGCGACCAAGAGTTCCTCGAGGCTGGAGACGACGCGGGCATAAAGGCGGTCGAGCTGTGAACGGCGGGTTTCTTGGAGGTTTAGGTCAGGGCTAAAGGGTCGAAGCAGACCGGCAGTCAGAGGAGCGTAGATGCGCTCAAAGAGTTTCAGGAAGACCACGCAGATGGAGTAGCCTTGGGGGAGCAGTCGATAGCGGCGCGAGCCAGGGATTTTCTCAACCAAACTTTTAGCCCTCAGCTTGGATAGGTCGTAGCGCAATGAAGAAAGGCGGTATTCGGACAGTGAGCATCCCAGAGCCTCGGCGGTGAGAGCGTGAAGTTCGCAAGTGCGGAAGCTGTTGCCGGCTGCCACATGAGCGAAGCGCACCAGCGCGTGCATCAAGGCCAACTGACGAGGATGATCGAGCTTGAGTCCTGGGATGCGTTTGCCACCCGGTAAGATGGTGGGCTGAGCCAGAGCTTTGAGTTGGCCGCGGTCGAGGAAGGTTTCTAAAATGTCTTGCTGAACGTTAAGGTAGTTGTCGGTGATTGACTCCAGTCGCTCGCGCAGTTTGGGCAAATTCTCCACCGCCTTTTTGAGTCCATAATCGTTGACATTGTTGGTGGCCGGTTCGGTCCGCAACAGCAGGTGATCGCGTACGTACTGTTTGATAAAGCCGTTTCCATAGTGGCTACGAATCACTGGGTTAGGAAGATCAAGATCCTCGATGACGGTCTGAAGCTTCCCCTTGTATTGTTTAGTGACCTTGCGACCGAAGATCACGGTGATTTTGTTGGGCTGGCCGATCGTACGGTTAGTATCCAGCAGTCTCTGGCCGAGTTGATCCAGTGCGGCCCGCCGGTGAAAGATCAGGTTGTCACAATATTCCACTTGGGAGAAAAAGAGCCGATGCTGACAGCCGCAACTTCTGCGTTCGCTTTCTTTGAAGAATGGAGTCAGACAGGCCAACCATTTTTGCCCACAGCTCAGCAGATCGTTGGGGGTCAAGGAATCTGCCAGTTCCTGGAGCTTCTGCGGATGACTGCATTTCAGGAATGCATTGGAACATTGCTTAAAATCGACGCCTTCGGTGCGCATGCGGTTAGCCAGCCAATGGTGTTGATTGAGGCAAACGCGTGCGGAAAAGGGCAGATAGGGACAGATGCGGACGAACATCCGACCCCAACGCTGATCGTTAATGTAAAAGTTATATTGCGCGATCCAACGTTGAACCAACTGCAGGTGCCAGCGGTCTTCTGCCCCGACGGCAACCATGATCCGGGCCGGTTCCCTGGCTTTGAGAATCACCACTACCTGATCTTTCTTGCCGTGCTTAAAGTAGGGATCGACAAAGTCGTCACGCCTTCCTTCCGGCGCATCCAGAATCGGCGTGCCCCATTTTTGGCAACGATTATTGACCCAGTTCTGAAATTGCTGAGCAATATCGCGCAAGAGATTTCGGGTAACCCGCTGGCCCTGGCGATAAGCATTAAAAAAACCGATCACTCGCTCGGGTTGCTGAAAAGGCTGGATCAATCCGTTTAAAAGAATCCGATCAAAACAGCGGTAGCCGAATTTTATGTTATCCTTGTGATGTTCGTAGAAGGTGTTCATCGCGCTTGATCCTGTGTTGTTAGATACCGGGAACTTAGAGCCGGTGAACGCCTCTGCGACAGCCTGTTGTAGCAAGCCTGCAGCGGCTGTTGCCGAAAGAGAAAAGAACTTTTTTCTTTGAGAAAAAGTTTACAGCCACCCCGAGCAGAAGGTGGAGCTTCGTTCAAGAGAGCAAACGGAATAAATGGAGGGAAGCCCTTGCCTAGTTAGTTAGGACGTACCGCCGGCAATTTGTGAAAATAATCACAACCATCCAAGCTTACTTTTTGAGGTGCCTGATAGAACTACGCGCTGCGTGGCACTCCACGATCTACGTCCAGCGACGCCTCGCGTGAGATGCCGAGTTCAGCATCTTGTCTGCCTGCTGTCTCGAATCGAAGCGAGAATCGCTTTGTAGGCCGTTCGACAATCCCGGCGAGGTTCTTCTGAAGGGGCGCCTCTGGCCATTCCCGCAGCCAAGCAAGCGCGGGGCGATTCTCGCCGTCGGCGACCTTGATCAGCGCGTCCAGCTTCTCCCGAACGGCTTGATCCACACCTGCGGTCAACGCCTGAGGCCGCGCGCTCGAGGCGCAGATCGCCGCGCTCGAAGGCAAAACGATGAATCGTCTGCATGAGCCGCCGCATATGCGTGGCGCTCTATGACGCTATCGTGAAGCTGCGGTCTGAATGGCACAGTGACGATGACGACACGGTTGGAGCGAGTTTTCACGGGCTTGGATCCGACATAACCCCGGAGGGACGCCGAAAAGGCTAGCGGCTCATCGCAGGGATTAAACTGGGCCATCTTGCCTTCGCGAGCGGTCAGTATCTCCAGTCAAACGCCGCTCATCACATGAGCGGCCGCAATACCTGCAGATAAAAGCCAGAAAATTATGACAATAAGATTACGCATAGTATGACACATATATAATAAATTGTGAAATTCGAGTTAAAAAAGTTCTCGGAATGAAGAAAATTCTGAATCTGTCGCAACCAATTTCCGTGCGAAACTGAGATCTGGATCGGACTTTAATAGGTTACGCACCGACGAATTTGCCGTAAAAATTCGTTCGGAATTCTCCCTAAGAAGTTCATCTAGGAGGCCTTTCATGTTTCTACGAGTGTCATCATCAAATGGCGCAACCTCAAACGCTAAACTCGGTTGCTCATCAGACACGGTAGCGACTTCTCCGTGTAACGAGTAATTGCATAGCCGAGTCAGCAGAATCCAGATGTCCGGCTCACCCCAAAGCTGGGCCGCTTCCTCGCCATAACGGTGTGCTCGTTTAAAGCGCTTGAGACGGCTGTGAACCATCGAGAGGTTCTGTTTTACTAAGGCTCGCAGTTTTGGGACAGGTTGGTCAGGTTTAACGCCGCCGACTTTCTGATCGTCGATTGAATTCTTGTCCAACTCCTCATTAACCATGCGCAGCCTCTCCCACGCGAAAGTCGGGTGACCGCACTTTATTGCCAAAACCGACAAATTGAGAACGAAAGCGGCCCTATCAGGCGAAGGATAATTTTTAAAGAGTTCTTCGGAACGTTGTCCAAGTCGGAAGGCACTCTCCCAGACTTCTCGGCTTGAGCTCCGAAGCGCATCCCGTAGTTGATGGAATATGAAATCCTCGGCGGTCAAGACCGGCTCACCCGTTAGCGGTTTGATCTGGTTTATTCCCAGATCTTTAAACATCATTTCGTCTCCGCGTAGCTGCAGGGTCGTTTGTCTATCAAGCCTTGAGAACATCTCCTGGATCTTGCGAACTGCTTCGATGAACAAGTTTTCCCCTGGATCATCCAGAGCGGTTTCTCCACTTTCTGGTAAACTCACGCTGCCTACCGGCTTATCAGCATTATCATTACTCGGCAGCATATTGCGCAAAAGCTCCCAAAGTTTGATGGCGTCTTCCGATCCGGGTCTGGTTCTACCCCTTTCCCAATTTGCTACTGATGACTGACTATTAACGCTGAACCGCTCGGAGAATTGCTCTTGGGTTTCTTTTAGCCTGCGGCGCAGGGTACGAATTTCAGAAGGCTCCGGCGGTCCAACTCTGTCCATAGCATTATGCTATCATATCGTAAGCCGATTTCAAATCGAAAATAAGCATTTAAATTTTATTGACGGATAATATTACATCTGAATATTAGCATATTATGCTGAGATATTGGGTTCTGCTGATATGCTCGATAATGACGTTTGAGCTGCGCTCACTCGCTCAGGTTCAACGAGCGGCCTTGGAAGGCCCCCAAGATATTGTTCTTTCGCCAAAGGGCAGCACCGGCTCGGAAAAAACGCCGAAGGCTATCTGCCTCGACAAGAATTTACCTGCGCCTTATGACCAGAGTCGGTATCGAAACCTCTTGTTGGGGGTAGAAAACGCCAATGTTGACAATGGCGGCACACGAATGAGCCTCCAGAAGGCACTCGACGATGGGATTGTCGAACTTAGGGGTTTAAGCGAACTCGAGAGTCGCGAATGGCATGAGAACGACCCAAATGGAAACTATTGGGGCGGCCTGCCCGTCGTCTTCAGCAATTTAACCGCATTTTCTTTTTTGTTTGCCATGCAACTGACTGTTTAAGAAGACTTTAAACAATTTTCAGATTTCGGAATTATGGCTACAAACGCACTTTGAGATAGTCGAGAATGGTTTGCTGGTCGGGTTCAGGCGTGGTGACTTTCTCGAACTCCACAGTGTCCATCGCGATCTTGTCGCGACGGATCGCCGCTAGGCGCTCAATCACGTTGCGCACTGTCCATTGTCGATCTTTGTGGGTGCCGTCGGCGGCGAATAGAGGTTCAAGCCGCTGCTTGAGATGCCACTGCAAGTAGTAGGCCAGCGTGCACGGGAAGACGTGACTTCTGATTCGATCATCGGTCTTGTGGTAGACGGGCCGTACTTCGAGTTGCACGGTCTTGAGACTGCGGAACGCTTCCTCGACTAAGCCTAGCTTTTTATAGGAGGCAACTACTTCGCTCGCAGCCATCTTCTCTTTGGGCACCTCACCACTGACGATGTAACAGCCGTCGAAGAGTTTTTCGGCCTCGATCTTGTCTTGGTCAAAGCTCCATGAGAGCCGTCCATCGATCACGTCCCAGCGGACGAATTTGCCCATCTTGGAACGCTCCAGCACCCGGCCTACGCGTGCTCCCAGCGTCTTGGCGCTGGCCCGACGTTTTGAGCGGGCTATTTTGTCAAGTTCTGCGCGGGTGCGCTCCAGGAGCCGCTCACGCGTTTTGCCTTCGCGCCCCATCGTCTGCGGGTTGCGACACAGACAATAGCGTCGCTTGGGCTCTTCGGGATCAAAGACCTCAACGATCTTTTCTTCATCAAAAAGTTCCGCCGTGATGACCTTGCGTTCCAACAGTTCGACTATCTGGCGATGGGTTAATGCCGAGATGGTGTGCAGACCTTCGGTCTCCTTGATCTTGTCAGCTACCGCTTTGGTAATCATCCCGCGGTCGCCGACAAAGATAATTTCTTTCAATCCGTATTGGCGCTGCAACTGCGCAATCTTCTCAAGCACCGTGGAGGCGTCCTGAGTGTTACCGGCAAAAACTTCGACTCCGACCGGACAACCCTCCGCGCTGCAGAGTAAAGCGATCACCATCTGTTCGTGACCCCGCTTGCCATCGCGATTGTAGCCGAAGATGACGATGTCGCTCTGGGTGTAGGCTCCTTCAAAGTAGCTGCTGGTAATGTCGTAGAGCACCAGGTGACCATCCTGGAGATGACGAGCCGCCAAAGAGCGCTGAATGGCGCTCTGGCGTTCCAGGAGCCGGTCCATCGGCAGGTAACAATGGAGATCCACATCGACTTTGCCTTCCACGCCGGACAGTTCCCACAGAGCGGTGTTCTTCCACTGGTTGGAGAGCGCCAATTTGCTCCCAGCGTAGACGATGCGTCCGACGATCATCGCCAGGCAATCCTGGACCCAGGCTTCTTTGCGCGAGTAAAGAGCGCGGTCCAGTCCAAGTTCTTTGGCCAACTCCAGCAGTGCATAGCTGGCCCCGTATTCCTTGGAGGCGAGGATCTGGAAATTCCTCTGCGGAGCCCTTAGGGACCACATCGCCGCGGAAGGCCGCCTGCAACAATTTGAGTTGCTCTAAGCTCAGGCCGGTGATGCGGCCGTGGGTGGAATGTTTGACTTTGCCGTTCTCGCGATAGGAAGAGCGGATGAGGCCGACCGGATTACCGCGGTGGCGCTGAATTTCGAGATGAAGGGGAAGGGGTTTGCGTTTGATGGCTACTACAAAAGCAAATTAATCAGTTGAGATCAACTAAATAAATACAAAATGTATGGCTACAAATGAAATCGGAAATGGCTGCGGATTAAGTGCTGAAGCGCTTCTCGCGTCAAATCATAAAAGAAGACGCGTTTAACCACTCACCCAGTGAGCATTCACATCTCCGGTCCGGTCGCTCTTGCCGTCGACACTTGGATGGAGGACGATCCGGCGACCCGCCTGTACCCCGAAGCCTTAATAAAAATCTCGCAACATACCGCCAAGTCACTGTTGGACTGGCAGTTGGCTGCATGGGCCGATACTACGTCATCAGCATTAGTGCAAAGTGTTCTCCACTCCGGGGTGAACATCGATGATATCGCTCACGCGCTGGGTATTCATCCAGTGGCGCCCTTGGACCTTCGGGCTGCGGTGATGCGTGAAATGGATCGGTATCAACCCGAAGGTCTCCTTCAGCTAGCTGAATTTCCTGCGTGGCTGATTTCCGATCGCGAAGAAAATCTCCTTGTTTTGCACTCGAGCGGCGGTGGAAGCGGTAAGCCGCCGAAAACGCCTGGCATAGCAAGCGACGGTGAGGCGGCGCCCTACCCTGAAGATAATAACTCCAAGCGGTCATTAGTCTTGGAGCCCTTAAGCCACTTCCTCAAGGCGTACAGCCAATCACGCAACGCTTTGTTGCAGCAACTCAGTACCCAGCACAAAGTCGCCTTCTTGTTACAGGGGCTTAGCGACTTGTTTTCCCAAGGTGACGCCAGTCCGACGCTGTTGTTTTTGCCAGGTGACGCCAGTCCGACCCTGTTGACAGAAGACGAATGGCGAAGCGCCCTGCGCACCGAATTCCACAATAGTCGCGCTCTCGTCGTACTTCAGGAAATACGGCCTTGGAAGCACGAGGATGCAGCCGATTTGGACAGAATCACGCGTTTTATTCATGATCAGATTCGCGATGAGACCGCGAACAGACTTCCGGTCTTTGTTGATGGCGATCCGCAAGCAGCGGTTGAGCACATCGAGAACCGACCGCTGGTTCGTTCTCAAAGTGATATCTCTGTCTACACAGACGGCAGTTTCGTAACGCATGGTTTTGATGTGCCTTCAATTGCTGTCAGTTCAGGTTTTTCGACGACCACCACGTCTTCTGAACTCATCAGCCAGAATGTTGTGGTCTTAAGCGCGCATAAAAATGCTGACCTTCGAAACTGCGCGCAAGAATTAGCAAAATCAGGCGTGCTTAGAGACAAAGCAGTCTTCTTTAATTCGTGCGGCACAGCCACAGATGCCGCTTTTTGCTCGGCGCTTATTAAACGCTGCGGTGCCGCCGTTGTCGTCCGATTTAGCACAGAAATTTCGGCCAACTTAGCAATTCAGCTTCTTCATGAAATAGGCCAGGCACTTGCACTCAAACACCCTACGCAAGCAATTCAGTTAGAAGCTCTGATCAGTCAAGCTTTAACAAACCTCGAGAAATCGGCTCTCACTGACCAAGAAGCTCGAGCTTTCATCAAACTGCGCCAGAATTTGATCATTCAGGTCAGCTAGCTCCGGAAAAACGGCCATCCTTACTTTTTCCCCATGAAAACTAATAACGAGATCTGCAAATCCTTTAGTCAGGAAATTATTGATTTTACACGCCTCGAGGCCCTCTCGCCCGGATTGCCCGGTAAGGGAGCTACCTTCGGTAAGGTCGCTGCCGCCGGGGAGGACGACATTTATGATGGAGGAATCAGCCTTCGCTTTGGCAGACGCCCAATAGCGTTTCCGTTACTCTGGGCCGCCCGACAAGGAGGCAAGCGCTTTCCGAACAAGTACGCCGACTACCTTCAGGCCTTCGAGCCCTGGGTAATCCTGTACACGGTTGGCATTCAAAACCGAGGAGACATAAGGAACGTCTGCCGCTTTGGGCTGAGGGTTTCCTTAAAGGATTCTCCGCGGACGAGAGTTGCTTCCGTATTTCCGGAAACTTCTCTGCTGCAAGCTGGTGATGGCTCAGCGGAGTGGCGTGGCAGCTTCGGACCGACGGGCGTAACGGCTCCTTTGTCTGATGACATGGCTGACGTCCATAAACCCGATACATATCCAGGTATGAACGAGTGGATGTCGTGGATTAAAGCCGCTCTCACGGCATGTGGCTTAAAAGCTGACTTTTCGATTACATCGGACATTGCGATGCGCCTTCGATTTAAAGTATTAAGTCCTTTGCTGATTACCACCGGGTCGAATGACGATGTCTCCCAGTGGACATTTACTAATGGGCCTGACGGGTTGTTGGTTGGTGATCAAACGGTTGGCCAAGTCCTGCTTCTGCCTAAGCCGTTCACTCAGATGCCGGCTGTTACTGGGACAGTCTTCGCCGACATAGGCCTTTGGGGAATTGGCTCACGACGCTATGGCCAGCCAGTCGAGGCACAGATTTTGCCACTAACCCCTCTTTCGTCGACACACTCGACAAAGTGATCCCTCTGGGCCGACAACGTCGAGCATGAGGTTTTCAGCTTCGACGACTCCGGCATCGTTGTCGATGAGGCTTGACTCGTTCAAACGCGCACGGCCCGATTTTCATAAACCAGGCCTAGCCTAGCCTTTCGACGGTCGACAACTCCTCAGCAATACAGCGACTTCGCCCTTTCAAATCCTGACCGTAAGTTCGCTCTCAAATCCCCACCCGCTCAATCTCGCTGAAACTGATCTTATCAGCGCGCCGGTCATAACCTGCGTCGTTTTAATATTGGCGTGTCCGGCCATGCACTGCGCAATGGTAATGTTCCCGCCGTTTTCCATATAGTCAGTGATGCCGATGGCGCGGAAGGAATGATTGCCTATCGCCGCGTCGATTCCGACATCTGCTGTGCGCCTGCGCACCATGTACCACGCATCGACGCGCGACATCGGCCGGTCGGAAAGCTTGCCCGTCCTCCCAATAGCAGCGCGGAACAGTTTTTTTGAGCGGGAAATAATCTTCCACTTTCAGGCCCACGACGGGCCGAGACGCGAGCGAAGCTGTAGACCATGACCGCAATAAGGGCGTGGTCGCGCAGACCTTCCTCGATTTCTGCAACGAAATTATCGCCCAATTCAATATCGATCTCGCAGAGCCACGGCTCGATCTGGCTCGCGTTTGAGTTCGTCAGCGAGGGGCTCTGCACGAATTGCTTATCATTCGTGCTATGGGAAAGAAAGACTTTTCATACGGTGGCCCCGATCCACTTGGCCAGATTATCGCTATGGATCGCGATGAAGGGAAGACTTCCTGCTCGAAAAAGACGGCGCGTTGAGAATCGGAATCAACCGAACTCCATCGAGAGCCACCCTGAAGGAAAAGTGGCTATTCTCATTAATCTGGTCCAGCCCGAATGTAATCGAGGATGTTGTCGGTTTGAGCCATGCTACGCTACCCAAGCCGATGGAGGCACCGTCGTTCCACTTCCTTTGTCAAACGGCACTCCTCCCGCTGCTTTCGTCTCGCATTTTTTTCAAACCAATCCTATTCAGTGAATCACGTGCACAACGATGGCGCAGACCACCGCTGCTAAAGCCATGACCGCGGCCGTCAAACTCAGCCAAGCGATCCGGCGGCCGGCCGCCAACGAATGCTCTATCCGGCTAGCGCCCTCGTCGATCGCCTTGCGCACCGCCGCTGCGTTCATCCGGGCCGCTTCCTCAAGCAGTAACGCCGTGCTATTTTGAGCTGCCTGCAGCCCGGCGTTTAAGCTCTGCTGTGCGAGCGCTTTCGCCTGCTCGGACCAAGCGGTTTGATTCCGGCCAAGTGCAGCTTGAAACTCGCTCAGCAATCGCTGGTGTTCGGCGGCATTTTCTTCCAGCAACTCCTTTTGCGATAGCCACTGCGCCAGGAGCGGATCTTTCGGACTGATTGACAGCCCTAGCTCCTTCTGAAGTCGAAACCGAAACGCTTCTACCCCGTCGTTCATATGGCCAGGCTCTCGGCACCGCTCTGCTCCTCCTCAGGGTCGTACATTCCGAACAGAGATTCAGAAGCGCCGATTGCCGCAGCGTATTCTTCGATCCAATTTACCAGTGCGCGCAGTTCGTCTGAGGGCAGTCTCTCAATAGCCGCCTCGATCTCGTTAACTGTGCTCATGTCGGCAATTTATCCGGCTAGTCAAATTTCGGCAAGCTTCGAGGCGGATACGTACGGACGCTCGCTCCTGTATTGGAACATTTCACAGTCGCCGGGAAAATAGGTAGGAGGGTGGGGAAGGGAAGAGCAGGAGAGCAGGGGAGCGGCAACCGGATTCTCCGGGCGGTTCCCATTTTAGATTAGAACCCGTTGGCTGATGTTATCAGCCTAATCCGCTGACGAACAGGCCAAGCGTAGAACAATTTTCTCCCTGATCTGGATTGAAATCTCAAACAGGAGTTGCGGGAGCTTTCTGGCGTGAGCTTCATAGTACCCCTGCTATGGACTCAGCATCACCCGATCGGGTCCTCCCTGGGAGGTGTGGAAATCCAGGCTTGGCTGGACAAAGCCTCCCGACTGCACCTCAGGGAAGCGAATCCCGCCCCCGGACCCTCCGTAAACCGCTCTTGCGACCCAAAAACCTCGCGTTGCCCGGCTGCCGGGTGCCGTCGCGTTTGCCATTTGCGGCGTAGTGGATGAAAATTGACGCGGCGCTGCGCTCTCTTCTACAAGCGGAGAGCGCGTGAGCGGGCGCACGGGGTGTCCGTCCCTTCTCGCGCGAAAGGAGATATGCAATGAGCTTTCCTATCGAATGGGCGAAATTCGTACCCAAGCCACGGCCGCTCACCGGCGGTGACAAGTACCACGTGTTCCTCTCCTATCGCTCGGTGAACCGGGCGTGGGTGCTCAATCTCTACGACGTCCTGCGCGCGCACGGGCACGAAGCCTTTCTCGATCAATGCGTGCTGAAGGCCGGAGACCCATTGATTAAGAACCTCGAGGCGGGACTCACTAGCAGCCAAGCCGGCGTTCTCGTCTGGTCCAGCGCGGCGGCCGATTCGGACTGGGTGTTCCGCGAGTATTCCACCATGGAGGCCAGGACCACGAAAAAGCCAAGCTTTCAATTCGTGCCCGTCCGGCTTGATGCCTCTGAGCTGCCCACCTTCGCGACCACTCGAGTCTTCCTCGATTTCAGCACCTACCCGGACGGGCCCAATGGCGGCGAGCTGCTGCGCTTGCTGCATGCCATCGTGGGTCAGCCATTGAGCCCGGAGGCGGCGCACTTCGCCAACGTACAGGATGAGGCCAGCAAACTGGCTGCGGCACAAATCGCCGCGGCCATCAAGCAGGGGCGCCCCGACCGGCTCATGCAACTCTTCAGCGATGATGGGCCGCCTTGGCAGACCTCATCCGCGCTTGGCTGCAAGGCAGCGGAAGGGCTCACCAAATTCGGCCGCAACGAGGAGGCAATTCAGATGCTCGATGCGCTTGAGAAGGACTTCCCCCGGTCGATTCGGCCCAAACAGCTTCGCGCCCTGGCGCTCGCGCGACGCGCCCAGCAACGGCGCAAGGCGGGAGATGCTGCGTATGAGAAAGACTTGATGGCCGCTCAGGACATCGTCGGCGTGCTTTACGAGTCGCGCGAGCGTGATCCGGAAACGCTCGGCATTTACGGTCGGACGTGGATGGACCGCTACGACGCATCCGGCGACCTCGCCGATCTGCGGCAGGCGCGTGACCTGTATGCCGAAGCGTTCGAGGCGGCCCAGGACGACTATTACACCGGCATCAACGCCGCGACGAAGAGCGTCTTGCTCGGCAGTCCGGAGGAGCTGGACAAAGGCGTCGCCTACGCCCGCGGCGTGCAAGAAATCGTCGGCACCGACAAGCATCCGAACGACTACTGGAAGACCGCGACGGTAGCTGAGGCTTTACTCATCCAACGCGATTTTGCGAAGGCGGCCGAGCTGTACGACGCGGCCGTGGCGATGGCGCCGAAGGAGGTCGCCTCGCACGCGACCACTTGGGTCCAAGCTTTGCGTCTGCTGGAAAAGCTCGCGCCGAGTGCCGAGGAGCGCGCTTTGGTGCAAAAAGCATTTGAGCACGTGAATTGCCCGTAATGCATTCGCGTCCGAGAGCGGGAGATTCCCGTGGGGTTTACGCCGCTTTGTTGGCTTGGGTTAAATTCCAACAAAGGTTTTGGCGTATGTTTCTTCAGCCGATTTTGGACGCTTAGAGGAAGTTTTAAAAGTCCTGCCAATGGCAAGTTGGGGTAACGAGGGTACTAGAGAGATTCGTGTAATTTTATACGCTAAGGCCGACTCTTTTTGTGCGACGGCGCTGGCGGACGAGCTTTCGGTCGAGGATATACTGGCCAGTGCGGCGCAGTCGAACAAGAGCGGGTAAAGTTTGCGCTGGTTGGCTAGCATCAGGGAATTGAGTTCCGCCGGTACCTCTCGGAGCCAGAGCTGCGCCGCCGAATCCGCCGCGGCCTTCTCAAGGTCGAGCAACCCACGCCTTGGCCAGAGATGTCTTTTACGGGCGGCGGGGCCGGATTGACGCCCGCGAGCTGTGGGAGCAGATGAATACCTGCAGCTGCCTGAACCTGATCCTGGCCTGCATCGTTTACTGGCAGGGGATGGAAAAGATTGGCGCCCAATGCCGGTGTACCACAGGCAGCAAGCTGCCAGAGCACCCGCAGCTTGTGGGCGCCCAACTTGAGCAGATGTAGCAGAAGGGGTAAAAAAGCGCGCAGGATGCCGCCCAAGGTTAACTGGTCACGGGCAGCCTCGGCGCTGCTCTGCACCGATGGACAGAGCGTCTCCATGTCAGTCCGCGAGGTCGAAGCGATCTTGACTGCGCCCAGACAGCCGCGCCACCGGGTGCTCTTGATGACCGTCTATGGCTGCGGGCTGCGAATTTCGAAGGCCACACAGCTCAAGACCAGCGACATCGACCGCGCCCGTATGCAGTTGCGAGTACGTGACGGCAAGGGCGCCAAGGGACGCGTTCTGCCGCTAAGCGAGCGTTTGCTCAAAGAGTTAGTGAACTACTGGCGAACGCAACGTCAGGGTAAAGCGGGTCATGACAGTCCGCTTTTTTGCCGAGAAAGAGCCACCTGGAGGCTGACAGTTGGCGCTCCTTGATGAGATGATACAGCCAGCCCGTGACTTCCTCGTAGGAGATCAGCTCTGGCGAACGGCGATAATAGCGTGCCAGATCACAGACGTACCTTGTATAGGCTTCCTGAGTGTGTTCTGAGCGGCCATGAATGACCAGGTCCCGGATGTATTTGGCTCGTAATCTTCACCGCTCACGCCCGCCACTCATGGACTCCGCGTAGCGGCTTCGTTCAACCCACGTTTCGAGCGTTTATTGACACCGATGCTGGGACATGGCGATGCACTGAGCGTTGGGCCAGCCCCTCAAGCTTGGAGGCGGGGCGGAATTTCCACACACCGCCCATGGCGCACTCACGTAACGTTGGTTTTTGTCCCCAGGATGTTGCGCGCAAACTACGCGATGCGGCGAGAACCTTCACTCCATCGGGACCTGAGCCGGCGGCGGAGCAGGGGTCCTGCCGCTGAAGATAATGCCCATCCGCACGTAGCGGCGCGTGCCGTCCGTATCGTGCCAGCGGTCTTCGAATTCCCGTCGGCTCAGTACTGCGCGGCTGCCAAGTACCGACGGGTCTTCGAAAACAACAACGTCCTGGTTGACGGCAACGATGATCGCGTAGTGACCGTCGTCCCAATCCTCCCGGTAGCTCGAACGTGGCTTGTCCGACCAAGCTTGGAGCGCGACAAGCACAGGCGATCCTGTGCGAACGATCTCTGCTATCTCACGGACTGTCATTCCCTCCCGCAGTTCAGCGGTCAAACCACGAGCCCGTGCGGCCCTGACGATCGCCGGTGGGTTCACGCCTTTGTCAGGATCAGCACCGACTTCCCGCGCGAGGCGATCCTCGCGAGTTTGCATCCCGTAATAGGCGAGCACACCCTGAAGGGCCGCTACGCCGCAGGTGTAGGCTGTTGCTTGTCGCACGTTAGGAACTGCGAGTTCTCGGTGCACAGTCGAGCAACCCAGTCCGAGGAACAGCAACGCGACGAGAACTGGAAAGGCTCCGCGGCGGCACCCCGAGACCGGAGTCCAACTTAATCTCTGTGCTATGAGTGGTTCTTGATTTCCCTGCGTCATGAGGCGCCTTACTTTCCACGAATCTCAGCAGTCAGGCTAGCGCGTTTCCTCCAGCGGTTCAACGCATCCAACTTCGGAAGGCGATGGTGTCGGGCCGACGTTATCGAGTCGACAGCCCGAAAAATGAACGTAGCGATCGTTGTGAGTCGGATTCGTGCATAGGATCTTGGCTGGTTTTTGTAGTAAATGAACTATCCGAACTTACCCGAACGGGTTATTGTTTCTTAACGTCCGGAGTAATAAGATCCCATCACCTTTAATGGATTAAACCGGAAACCTTGGTGGGAGACGCCTTTTCCATCAACCAAGTTATGAGCCTTCCAGAGCAATGGATAAGCTTCGCGCCGAAGCCGATGGAACTGACTGGAGTCGATCAGTGGAACGTTTTTCTTTCCTACCGCTCTGTGAATAGAGCTTGGGTGCTTAACCTGTACGATGTCCTGCGGCATCAAGGGCACAGAGTCTTTCTGGATCAATGCGCCCTAAAGGCGGGAGATGAGTTAGAGACCAGACTTGAGGACGCGCTCCGCACGAGCCAGGCCGGGGTGCTCGTCTGGTCATCAGCTACTAGGGATTCTGACTGGGTTAGGCGTGAGTACCAGGTACTAGAACGGCAGGCGACCAAAAAGAAGGGTTTTCAATTCGTTCCGGTTAAGCTCGATACATCTGAACTCCCAGAGTTTGTAGAAAGCCGCGTCTTCCTCGACTTCAGTTCGTATCCAGATGGGCCGAATGGTGGTGAGCTTTTGCGGCTCCTCCATGCCTTGGTGGGGCTCCCTTTGAGCCAAGAAGCCGTACATTTTGCTCATCAACAGGACGAAACAGCACAAAACGCAGGTACGAAAATCGGGGCAGCGATTAAGAATCGAGATCCTGATCGCTTGGTCCAACTATTTAAAGAGGGTGGGTTAGCGTGGGAAACTGCGGCAGCTTTGGGATGCAAAGTCGTAGATGGTCTAACCAAACTCGCTCATCATGACAAGGCTCTCTCTGTAGTGGAAGAGCTCGAGCGACGCTTTCCAAAGGCCATACGCCCCAAGCAATTGCGTGCTTTGTCTCTGGCCAGGCGGGGGGCGCCAGGAGACCTAACGACAGCACAGGAGGTTTTGGGCGAACTTTACTACCAAGGCGAGCGCGATCCTGAGACCCTTGGAATTTACGGCAGGACGTGGATGGATCGCTACGAACAATCGGGCGACGTGAACGATCTAAAGCAGTCACGAGATCTCTATGTCGAGGCGTTCGATCGAGCCAAAGATGACTACTATACTGGGATCAATGCTGCGGCAAAAAGCGTGTTCTTAGGAAATGACGAGGATTTGGCGTGCGCGGCGCAATACGCTCAAATGGTGCAGCGTATCGTCGGTACGGAACCGCATCCTGGCGACTATTGGGCCACGGCGACGGTCGCCGAGCTATTCCTGATTCAAAAGAAGTATCAAGAGGCGGGGCGTGTTTATGATGCAGCCGTAGCTACAGCGCGTTCGGAAGTTGGATCGCATGCAACGACTTGGAAACAGGCCTGCCGGCTTATGGAGAAGCTGAAGCCAAGTGCTAATGAACGTGCTTTGATTCGCAAAGCCTTCAATCATCTTCCTGGCGATCAGGTTTAATGCTAGAAGCTGCCTGTAAACCGTAGCACGGCGCTCGACGAAAAGAAAAAATAGATGCGTCCATCGATCCTCGCGCTAGAAGTTTTTGGTCTCCAATGGATGCGATTAGCTCTCACACAAGCAAGCAGCCGTTATCTGAATGCAGAGCCTGAACAGAGCGGAGATGCGTGCGACACAAGTGTTATATCCGGAGGCATTCATCCCGACTGCTCGCTATATTGAGTTAGTCTCAATCTGTGCCGAAACTGATCGGCCATTCTGGCGGCAATCTCTGGGAAGGATGCGGACGGCCATCATAGGAAAGTAAGGTATTGGTATGCTCTCAACTAACAAGACATTCCGCGTGTTTGTCAGTTCTACGTTTAGCGATTTTAAAGCGGAGCGAGACGCGCTGCAAAGGTTGGTCTTTCCGAAGCTGCGCGAGTTGTGCCGGCTTCACGGAGCGCATTTTCAAGCAATTGATTTGCGATGGGGAGTAAGTGATGAAGCCGCGCATGAGCAGCAGACTATGAATATCTGTTTGGAAGAGATCGCCCGTTGCCAGAGAGCCACTTCCCGCCCGAATTTTGTCATTCTTTTGGGAGACCGCTATGGCTGGCGCCCGGTGCCTGACGAAATCCCCGACCGTCTTTTCGAGAAAATCTGTAACCAGCTGAAGGAGCGAATCGGAGCTGATGAGCTAGCCTTGCTCCACGAAAGGTATGATCGCGACGATAACGCTCTGCCGCCTGTGTACTGGCTGAAGCCACGGAACGGGAAGCACAGAGACCCAAAAGTATGGGAGCAAAATGAGCAGGTAGTGCTTGCGATTTTTCAACAGGCCTGCTCCAGCCTCTCTCTTGATGGGGCCGAGATCCTAAAATTGGGCTCTTCCGCCACCGAGCAAGAAATCGCTTGCGGAGTATTTTTGAGAGAAGACACCGGCAAAGATGTCCATGCTTTTTTCCGCACTATTCGTAACCTTCAACCGGTTCGGTTCCAAGGGTGTCAAGAAGATGACGTTTCAGCCTGCTTGCGTTTGAAGCGCCTGAAGGAAGAACTTCGTAGGTGTCTTCCCGAGGCTAATATCCACGAATATCTCGTGGATTGGACAGGGGAGGGAGTCACCGCCGATCACATCGGCGCGGTCGCTGATAAGAACGAAGGGAGCGCCCTATCTGCGCAAAGCAAAGTCGCGCAACGCAAGCCCCAGCCGAACTTCTGCCAGGATTTCTACGACTCTCTCGCCGGAATTATCCGCTGCGAGCTGGAGCCGGTGGAAGCGGACCTTCTGGACCCAGAAATAAAGCATCACAGCGATTTCCTCCATAGCCGCGCCGACGAAAGGCTATTCACCGGACGGACAGAGGCGTTGGAAAAAATTGACGCTTACTTAAAAGCGGAAAGGCCTCCCCGGCCTCCCCTGGCAGTGTGCGGCGCATCCGGCAGCGGCAAATCCACTCTAATGGCGGGGGCTGGCGCACTTGCGCAAAGAGAACATCCTCAAGCCCAAGTCATCTCCCGGTTTATCGGGGTGACGCCGGAATCAACGCATGGACGGGCTTTGCTGGAAAGTTTATGCGGCCAGATTTCCAATGACTACGGAATGGGACGCACTATTCCAACGGACTACGTCGAGTTGATTCAAGAGTTTTCAGTCCAGCTGACAAAAATCCCGGCTGACAAGCCGCTGTTTCTTTTCCTCGATGCGCTAGACCGGCTTTCCGACGTGAATAACGCGCGCAGCTTGAATTGGCTCCCGATTGAACTCGGTTCAAACGTTCGACTCATCGTTTCTATATTATCGGACTCGCCGGGTTATGCTGTGTTGGAAAGGCAACTGGCAAAAGACGATCTTCTTCAACTTAGCAATATGCCATCTGACCAGGGAAGCGACTTGCTCGGACGGACAGAGGTGTTGGAAAAAATTGGCGCTTACTTGAAAGCGGAAAGGCCTCCCCTGGCAGTGTGCGGCGCATCCGGCAGCGGCAAATCCACTCTAATGGCGCGGGCTGGCGCACTTGCGCAAGGCGCACTTGCGCAAAGAGAACATCCTCAAGCCCAAGTCATCTCCCGGTTTATCGGGGTGACGCCGGAATCAACGCATGGACGGGCTTTGCTGGAAAGTTTATGCGGCCAGATTTCAAGAGCCTACCGAATGGAACGAACTGTTCCAACGGATAACCTTCCGCATTACGTCCAGCTAAGTCAGGAGTTTTCAGACCAGCTGACAAAAATCCCGGCTGACAACCCATTGTACCTTTTCCTCGATGCGTTAGACCGGCTTTCCGACGTGAACAACGCGCGCAGCTTGAATTGGCTCCCGATTAAACTCGGTTCAAACGTTCGACTCGTCGTTTCTATGTTATCGGACTCGCCTGGTTATGCTGTGTTGGAAAGGCAACTGGCAAAAGACGATCTTCTTCAACTTAGCAATATGCCATCTGACGAGGGAGGCGACTTGCTCAGCAGGCTGTTATCCCAAGCCAAACGCACGCTGCAGCCTCTACAGCGCGCAAAAGTGCTCGAAGGGTTCGAACGCGCACCGCTGCCACTTTATCTGAAATTGGCTTTCGAAGAAGCGCGACGCTGGCGGTCAGGCGATGGGCCACGTGATTTGGAAAACCACATCCCAGGCCTCGTGCAGGGCCTCTTCGAGCGCCTTTCACGACCTGCCAAGCACGGGCGATCGCTGGTTTCCGCCAGTCTTGGTTTTTTGGCGGCTGCGAAGAACGGGCTAACAGAAGACGAACTAACCGATGTCCTTTCAGAGGATGCATGCGTCATGGAGGATTTTCGCCGTAGATTTCCGAAGTCTCCGAAGACCGACCGATTGCCGGTAGTGATCTGGTCCCGGTTATTCTACGATCTAGAAAATTATCTGAGTGAACGAAGCGCCGACGGCACCTCGCTGCTTGCGTTCTTCCATCAGCAATTCAGCGAGGTTGTGGCAAAAGTCTATCTCGATGAAGCAACCGAAATAAGGCGTCATAGTGCACTGGCGGAATATTTTTTGCAGCAACAGCTGCAGTTCGACAGTGCTGGCAGATTGAGTCTCAATCTGCGTAAGTTATCCGAACTGCCGTATCAACTGCGAAAGGCCAGAATGCCGGACGAACTTGAAAACACGCTTTGCGACCTTTCATTCATCGAAGCCAAATGCACGGCGGGCCTCATTGATGACCTGCTGGCAGATTATGACGCCGCGCTCGAATCGGGGATACTGCGGGAAGATCAACAGGCGCGTCTCGGGGACTTTGCGCGTTTTTTACATGCGCAGAGCCATCTGCTGGCGGCGCATCCCGCCCTTACCTTCCAGCAAGCACTTAATGAGCCTGATTCGACCGCGCAGGCCCGGACAGCGGGCGATCTCGCTGAACGCGAAACTCGCCCACGCTTTCGTTGGCTCAACAAACCGCAAACTATCTCGCCCTGCGTACTTACGCTGTTCGGGCACAGCGATGTGGTTAACAGCTGCGACGTCTCCCCCGACGGCAAACGGATCGTCTCAGCCTCCTCCGATAAGGAGCTCAAAATCTGGGACGTTGCCAATGGAAGAGACCTACTTACGTTGCGCGGGCACAGCATATCGGTGGAGACCTGCTCCTTTTCTCCGGACGGAAAGAGCATCATCTCCGGAGCCCGGAATGGTGAGATCAAGCTGTGGGACGCGGTTTCCGGGAATGAATTGCGCTCGTTTCCGGGGCATCGTGATGGCGTTGCAACCTGCAAGTTCTCTCTCGACGGACGACGGGTGGTCTCGAGTTCGGGGGACAACACGCTCAAGATCTGGAACGCGGAAACAGGATCCGAGCTTCACACCCTGAGCGGGCACGCGGGCGAAGTTTACTCCTGCGAATTCTCGCCGGACGACAAGCTTATCGTGTCGGGCGGCGGAGATGGCGGTCTCAAGCTGTGGGACGCGGCAACCGGCGAGAAACTCAAACCTTTCGACGGCCATGAGCTGCCTGTCATGAGCTGCGCCTTTTCCCGAGATGGCAAGTCAGTCTTTTCGGCTTCTGAAGACTGCACTTTGAAGCACTGGGATGCCGGGACGCGTGAACTCCGAAAAACCTATGCAGGTCATGAAAAGCCGGTCTGGTGTCTGGCGGTCTCCAAGGACGGAACCAGACTTGCGTCCGGATCGGACGACGGCAGTATCAGGCTTTGGGATATCGCGACGGGCGCAGAACTGGCGAAAATGACGGGCCACACGGACCAGATCTGGGGGCTTGCCTTTTTCCCGGACGGAACACGCATCGTGTCGGCCGCATGGGACTCAACGTTGAAGGTGTGGGATCTGAAGACCGCGGAGCAGGCGCAGGCCGAGCGCAACTCCCAGCAGATGCCCGTCGAGTCTACGAAGGGAAAGGCTGCTTCGCTCGGAAGACCGATCAGCGCCTGTAGCTGTTCCCCGGATGGAGCGTATTACGCTGCAGGATTGGCGGATGGCAACGTTAAGCTATGGGACGCCGCGACTGGCTCAGCACTGGGGACTTTCGATCTTCATCGGGAGTGGATCCTTGTCTGCAAATTTTTACCGGACGGGAGATGGATCCTGTCGGGCGCGTGGGACGGGTCTTTGAAGCTGTTCGACACTGTGGAACAGAGGGAAGGCCCTGTGCTGCCGGGGATGAAAAAAATCCTGGACTGCGCGTTTTCTCGGGACGGCAAGCTGCTTGTTTCCTGCTCGCCCGATAGAATCCAGGTATGGGAGAAAAGCGACACAGGCGTACTACCACGATGCGCTTGGCGTGGGGAGGAAGAACACCCTTTTCAAACCTGCGCCATGGCACCCGATGGCAAGTGGATCATCGGGGGCTTTCAAGATGGAAGGCTGGTTATATGGGATGTGGCCCTGGAAACGTCGGCTGGCTCTTTTGCCGGACATTCGGGATTACGGTATTGCGACTTGTCGCCGGATGGCATCCGCCTGGTCTCGGCTTCGAGCGATGGATCATTGAAAATTTGGGACGTGGCGACGCGGGGCGAACTTAAGCACCTTGCCGCACACAAGGTGCAGGTGGATTCTTGCAATTTCTCTCCGGACGGTAAGCGCGTGGTCTCTTCTTCCTGGGATCACACGTGAAGGTTTGGGATCTGGAGCGACCGGACGAACCGGTCACACTGATCGGGCACACGAACACGCTTCAGGATGCCCGTTTCTCTCCTGACGGTAAGCGGATCCTCTCGACCGGCATCGACGGGACCGTGCGGCTCTGGGACGCGCAAACCGGCGCTCCACTAGGATACCTTCTCGGGCCTGCCGATTCCGTGATCGCGTGCGCCTTTTCCCAGGACCAGAGGCGCATCGTCTCGGCTTCCCACCGGCACGCGCTGAAGCTGTGGGACAACGGCAGTGGAAAGATGCAGTACATTCTTCGCGGCCATGAGGACGCGGTCCGCGCCTGCGCCTTCTCGCCGGACGGCAGGCAGCTCATATCCGCCTCTGCGGATTGCACACTCCGATTGTGGGAGGTTGCGTCGGGGAGAGCGCTCGCAACGCTGACCGGTCACACAGGACCGGTGATAAGCTGCGCCTTTTCGCCGGATGGAAAGCAAATCGTCTCGGGCGCGTGGGACAAGACGGTGAGGCTGTGGAATGCAGAAACCGGTGCCCTGCTGACCACACTTACAGGACACGAGGGCTGGGTGCAATTTGTCTTATTCTCCTCTGAGGGTAAGGGGATTGTTTCGTGTGCACAGGATAAGACTCTCAAGATATGGAAGACGGCAGGCGGTGAACTTCTTTGGACGCTGGTTGGACACCAGGATCTGGTGAGCAGCTGTACTATTTCACCGGACGGCTCCCGGCTCGTCTCCGGCAGCGAGGACGGCATTCTAAAAGTATGGAATGTGCATACTGGTTCGGAATTGCTCACGCTGACCGGGCATGGCACACCCCCTTGCGCGATCCGCGCCTGCGCCTTTTCTCCGGATGGATTACAGATCGTCTCGGCCTCCATGGACAAGACCCTCAAACTGTGGGACATGAGCAGTAGTCAACCGCAGTGCGATCTCACTGGGCACAAAGGCTCGGTATTAGCCTGCGCCTTCTCTACAGACGGAAAACATGTTCTCTCCGGCTCGGAAGACCGGTTTTTAAAGATATGGGATAGCTCCAATGGCCGTGAGATTTGTGAGTATTGGGCTGGCGCATCCGTGCTATCAGTCACCTGCCATCCTACCGCCAAAAGATTTGCCGCTGGAGACGCTACTGGCCAACTCCACCTGCTCGAACTTGAAGGTACGCTCTGAAAACGATGCAAACCGAATCAGTCCGGTGGAATTTCTCCATGACTTCAGGAATAATTTCGTGCCAGCTGCAGACGATTGCGAAAAGTACTGCCCCAACTTTCAGCGCGCAAAATATCGCCCAAAGAATCAACAGGTTGAATGTGATTTGGGAAATTATTTTGCGCTTTTTCTTGTCCGGTAAATTGCGTGGTCGGAGGCTTCGAAGAGGCGGGGATTCAGATTCTCAAGCTCGGTCATTCGCATTCGAGCGGCGGTAAGGCGTGACCATAGGGCGCAAAATATCGCACCAAAAATCACGCAAAATAATTTCCCAAATCACAGGGAGAAAACTTAGCCTTTGGCTAACTTTAGCCCGTCATAACCCCTTTTATGACTGGTCAAAAGGGGACCCTTTAGTGTAGCATTTTAGGGCAATGTCGGACTCCGAACTTGCCGTCGTTGCAGCCCAAACTTTCCCAGCTCCAATTCTCATCGAACGCGCCGGCCCGTCAACCAGGAGAAAGTTCTTCGAGTTTTTTACGGTCCCGATACGCAACGTCAATACACGAGCCGCCTATTATTGAGGGCCGTGCCAGTTGGGCGCTTACTGTCACCACAGTCTTGATCATGTGCATCGGCATGTGGTTGCCGTATTCGCCATTGGCCGCAACATTAGGCTTCACTCATCTGCCACCGCTATATTGGCCAATCCTTTTCCTCACGCTGCTCTGCTACGTGATCCTGACACAACTCGTGAAAATGTGGCTGATGCGCCGATCGTGGCGCGGAAAGCCGATCCTCACCAGAAGCGCCATGCGCGCGCCGCCATTCTGAACGCGGATTTGCGTATAGAGCGGACTTTGATCCAGAGTTATAGGCCCTAATTCCATAAAACATGTATTTTATATCTTGCTTATTACCGCATTCTAATACATGTATATAATATGAATGTTTCTATTTCTACGAATCGCGCTCGTGAAATAAGCGCGCCGTATGGCGCGAATGTTAAAGCGAGTAAAGTCGCTAGAGTTCAAAGCCCTCTTGTAGATTTTGAGGCACTCTCGGAAACGGCAACCAGAGAAAAGGCCATCATGAGCCAACTCATACTGGCCGCTTTGTCTGGAACCATTTTCGCCCTCGCTGCCATTTTGACGACCGTGATCGATTGGACAGTACTTGGATGGCGCAACTTCTGGCTGGCGGTGTGTGTCACCGCTTTCATCGCTTTGATCGTGTTCATATGGAAGACTTGCGAACGATTTTAGCGGTCACGAAGTTTTCTCAGATTATCGAGCGCATCGAGTTCCGCGAAGTAACGAGGTATTCGAGCCGCATTGGTTAATACAGAATCTGAGTGGAGATCGCGAAGGCAGGTTAGTATCAAGACATCCGGTCTTCGAACAAAAAGAATGCCACGGGCAGAACCTTCGCCAATCGTGCTAACGATTGGACATTCCACACGCACGCTCGAGGAGTTCATCGGTCTTCTTCAGGCGCATGGCGTGACGCGCGTGGTAGATGTGCGGACGGTACCGCGCTCTCGGCACAACCCACAGTTCAATAAGGATTCGTTGCCAGACTCGTTGAAGAAAGCTGGCTTGCAGTACGTTCACAGGCCGGGACTGGGCGGGCTGCGTCATGCCAAACGCGATTCGCTCAACCTGGGCTGGCGAAATGCATCCTTTCGAGGTTATGCGGATTACATGCAGACCCCGGAATTTGCGGAGAGCCTCGAAGAATTGATCCGGTTGGCAAACCAGGGCCGGATCGCATTGATGTGCGCCGAAGCGGTGTCATGGCGCTGCCATCGTTCCCTCATCGCAGACGCCTTGACCGTTCGCAATATTCGCACCGAGGACATCATGAGTCCAACTCGCCGTCGGATTCACACTCTTACGCCATTTGCCAAAGCGTGCGGCACCACTGTTACCTATCCGGCCCAAGATTCGCAGATACCTCAAAAAAAAGCCTCGCCTAAACGCCATCGGTCGGGGCCCCTCAAGACAGAACGATCCCACCGATGATCGCCTACAAAATATCAAAAAATGCAAGAATCCTATTTGTGGGCATAAATCCGCATCCCGGTTCTTACCGGCGCGGCGTGCCCTTTTCGAATAACAAGATGTTTTGGTATCTGCTGAACCGGGTCGGTTTACTTCAGGAAGCAGAAAAGGATCTGAAAAACGACCAATTGCTCAAGGGAATCTATGACGAAAAGTTCCTGCCGGAATACGGGCTGAATTTTGTGAATCTCGTGGATCGGCCCACGATAGACGTGACCGAACTGAAAAAAGGCGAGGAGCAGGCAGGTGTAAGACGGGCGTTACGAATCATTCGGACCTACCGGCCGAAAGTGGTTTGCTTCATCGGAAAGATCGCGTTCAAAACATTTTACAACAGCCGCAAATGCGATTGGGGCTGGCAGACGGAGATCGGCGGCTCGAGAGTTTATCTGATGCATTTTCCAATCCGGGGCCCTGCGGCGATCCGCGTGAAAGAATTGACAGAAGTGAAACGAGCCGGTGGCGAGTCTTAGATTCTTAATCTTAGGGGCCTCATACTATCCGAGGAGCGCAACATGGCTGCCAATACCCATTATCCAAACGATAGTGCACCGGGCATAAGTGGGTCGTTCTAAATAATTATCCCTCTTTCTTCAAGAATCTTTGCCACATCCTCCACACTGGCATCCGCCAGCATCGTGCCATCAATATCGAGGCTTGGACTCATGCACTGTCCCGATGCCGCCTTTAATTCCTCTGCGTAAGCAGGATTGCTCGTCACATTCTTTATCTCGTAAGGAATGTTTAGCTCGTTCAAGAAGCCTATGATTGCGGCTGACCAAGGACATCCTGCCTTTTTGTAGAGAGTTATTTTCACAGTTGAACAACTATCCATCTCGAGACTCCTTGAAGCAAGACATCGGATTACGGAACGATTTTAAATGGAGTCCAGCGCATGCGGGCGGCAGTGGCGGCCCGAGCAATCGCCCAAAGGCTCCTCGGCAAGTTGTTGTTCTTCTTCTTCGGTCTCGGGCTGATGGAAGGTATGATGGAACATTGGAGTAATCGCTTTCTCTCCAGCACGCGCGGCCAGGTCGTGCAACTCCTGCGCCGAGGCGAGGCGACCGTCAACGAGTTGGCCGAGGCTCTAAACCTGACTGACAACGCGGTCCGGTCACATCTTTCGACCTTGGAACGTGATGGACTTGTCAGGCAGTCGGGCAAGCGGACGGCCGTGCGTAAACCGGAGGTGCTCTACTCTCTTACGTCGGAAGCCGGACAGCTTTTTCCTAAGGCTTATGATCTGCTTTTCAACCAGCTCCTCCATTCGCTGGAATCACGAATCACCCCAGCAGAGAAAGGCGAACTGTTGCGCGACGTTGGTCTGCGTCTTGCGGGCGTTCGGGCTCCGCTTTCCACGGTCTCGAGGGAGGCCGAGCTTCGAAAGCGTCTGAAAATCGCAGTTGACGTCTTGCAGGATCTCGGTGGCTTGGCGGAGCTGGAGGACACGCGTGATGATATTCGTCATCCGAGGCTTCAGTTGTCCGCTGGCCTCTGTCGTCGCCGCGACGTTGTTGGCAGAAATCATTGGCGCGCCCGTGCGGGAGGCGTGTATTCGCAATGGCGCACAGCGGTGTCTGTTCAGACTGAGCAAATAGTGTCAGCCGGACGGATTCGTTCTCTCCTGCATGGTGGTCTGCCTTGAATCGCACTCTTACCGACCATGGGCAAACGCCCTCTCCTGATTGACACCAAGCAATTGCCGCAGTTTAAGTTTCGGTCGGAGGAGATCCTCGAGGGTGTATTGATCCAGTTTCCCGAGAAAAGCCTGGACAGCTTCTCTCATTGCAGAGCGCAGCGTACAGCACGGCGCAATCTTGCAGTAGCCCGCCGGATTTTCGCATTCGACGACCGCGAAGTCCGGTTCCATCTTGCGGACCACTTCGCCCACGACGATCCGGTCTGGCGCCTTTCCCAAGCGCAACCCTCCGTTACGGCCCCGAACGGTTTCCAGATAACCCTCTTGCCCGAGCTGGTACGCCACCTTCATCAAATGGTTTTTTGAGATTGCGAAGCGATCCGCGACCTCCTCGATGGTCACAAGGCGATCGGTTTCGAGTCCAACCAGCATCAATAGACGCAGGGCATAATCGGTAGAGAAGGTGAGGCGCATAAAGTAAACCGGTATAAACATGTATATTATATCTTGCTTTAAAGCAACTGCGGAATATATGTATCTTATATGAATGTTTTACTTGATCAGGATTCCGCCAGCAGCGGAATCGCGAACCGAAGAAGCGAGTCACCCGGATGTGGTTTAGATTGTAAGGAAGAGCTCTTTAGCAACTTGGCTAATCGTTCGCAACTTTGTATCCTTGACACCCTCTGCGAGGGAGCAAAAACGGTTTCGCAGATCGCTGGCGCAACCGGTCTATCCCAAATCGATGTTTGGAACCATCTCGAACCCTTATTGGACTGCGGCTGCGTAACGCAAAGAAATGCCGATCATTCGGTTCTCTACGGGTTGAGTGTTCCCCCGCTTGCTGCAGCTCGAAGGAATCGTAGATGAAATGCTGATAGCCGCGCTCAAGGGCACCGCGCCTAATGATTGAAAACGCACCAAAGTGTTCGAGCCCGTGACGTACAAAGTCTAGAAAGAATTATCTCTTCCTCACCTTCCTCTGCGATGAATCTGCTTTACCAACGCATCGGTCGATCTGAAGGGGTCTCCAAGTTGTTACACCATTTCTATGCTGATGTACGTCAAGATCCCCTGATCGGTCCGATATTTAACGTGAAGATCAAAGATTGGAAACATCACTTGGAAATCATCACAAGCTTTTGGGAAACACTCATCGGTGGACCACGGACCTATGCGAGAGCGATGCCGATGAAACACCTGCCGCTCGGCTTGCAAGAAGAGCATTTCGAGCGCTGGCTTTTTCTTTGGCAGGCAAATTGTCGTGCTCAACTGCCCAGCGATGTTGCCAGGGAAATGAGCGATTTAGCCGATCATATCGCCCACAAGCTTCGAAAAATTCTTTGCATCTCAAATGAGTCGGCAATCACCGCTACCAGAGCCGTTGCCAAGTAGTCTGCCATTCAACGGCCCGCGGGTGGAAAGGATCGAGGATAACAATTAATCGATTTTTGGATTCGCGCGAGTGACTCAGGCATTGACGATCGATCGAATCGCGTTGGACGACAGCCTTTCTATATGCGGACGATCGGATATCCAACATTATTTCCTGTCAATCAACCATCCCCTAAGATCATGAGAGCATTCAGCGGGGCGCATCGCGCCGTTCATTTTCCGCCAGACCGGCGCTTCCGAATTCGCATACGGTCGAAGGAAGCTCTGGTCGTCGGCCTTGTCTTAATGATCCCGATTACTATTGCCTGGATTCAATTTCTGTTTTTCGGTCTTCCAAGCGTTTCGTTCAGTCCGCCTCGGATTATGCCGGGCGAGCCGCACGGGTTTCCGGCGTGGATCAGATTAACCCATTTCGTGAACTTCTTTTTCTTGATGCTCCTTGCCCGAAGCGGTTTGTCGATTTTAATGGATCACCCGCGTCTTTACTGGAACCGCAATTGTATGCCTAAGACCGATTGGATCAGGTTCACTCCGCTTGAGGTGCCCCTAGATCGGGTTTGGACCGCGAAAGACGACGCTCGCTATATCTCGCCATTTCTCGCTCTGCCCGGCTACCGCCACACGATCGGGATGGCTCGCGCTTGGCATTTTTTGAGCATCTGCGTCTTTCTCCTCAACGGGTTTATTTTTATTTTACTCCTGTTTTGTACCTCGCAATGGAAACGACTCGTCCCTACCTCGTGGAATATTGTTCCGGGCGCATGGAACGTCTTTGTTCACTACGTAACCTTCCACGTGCCGCCTGAGCCCAACGGGTTTTACAGTTACAACCCACTGCAGCAGCTCGCTTATTTTGCAGTGGTTTTCATCATGGCTCCTCTTTCAATGCTAACCGGCATCGCGATGTCTCCCGCGGTTGTCAACCGATTCCCTTGGTACCCAAAGCTTTTCGGCGGAAGACAGTCGGCCCGATCCATTCATTTTCTCCTGCTGGTCGGTTACGTTGTCTTCCTCGTGATCCATGTTGGGCTGGTGATTTTAACGGGGTTTGTGCGCAACATGAACCATATTGTTCTGGGCAGGGATAACGAGAGTCCCGTTGGAATGATTCTCGGTTTGGTGGGGATCGGTGCGGTTATTGCTTCTTGGGTGGTAGCCCACTTGATCGCCTGGAAATATCCAAGAGAAATTCAACGCCTGCACCGACTGCTTTCCATGCCACTGCTCCATGGGTTTTTCAATCGGTTGGAACCGCGCGAGCGCTACACGGCCAAAGATATTTCGCCGTATTTCTGGCCGAATGGCAAGCCTCCCGAATCGGACGAGTGGCAGCGGCTGGCTAGCGAAGGCTTTCGTGACTACAAGTTAAAGGTAACAGGTTGGGTCAATAGACCAGTCGAGTTGTCACTCGAGGATATGCGTGCTCTTGGCAAGTCGGAGAACATCTCGTTGCACCACTGCATCCAGGGCTGGTCGGGCGTCGCCCAGTGGGGCGGACTGGAGTTCAAGAGACTTGTTGAGCTGGTGAAACCCCTTCCAGAATCAAAAACCGTCGTGTTCTATTCCTTCGGGGAAGGGCTTTACGGCGGCATATATTACGACACCCAAAGCCTGGCGACGGTGCTCTACTCGGAATGCATTCTGGCCTATGAAATGAATTCGCAACCCCTCCCTGAAATCTACGGAGCGCCTTTGCGCCTCCGAGTGGAGAATCAATTAGGCTACAAAATGGTAAAGTGGATCAAAGAAATCCGTTTCGTTCGTAGCGAAAAGGAGGTGGGCGAAGGGCAAGGAGGCAAGAACGAAGATGATGAGTATTTTGACCTTTTTGCCAAATATTTAGCTCCTTGGATATTTGGGCCGTCGCTGCAGCCGCATTGGGTTGAAAGACGGAGTAGTTTGGCGACGCAAACAACCATTCGTCGAAATAACAGATAGGCGAAACGTTCGGAGATGCATATGACGATGATCCAGATTAAACGCGTGTATGAGCTGGCCGCGAAAGAGGATGGCGCGCGATTCCTTGTGGAACGCCTGTGGCCGCGCGGGATGAAAAAGGAGGCGTTGCCTATGGACGCCTGGTGCAGGGATGCAGCGCCCAGCGACGATCTGCGCCGCTGGTTTAGCCACGAACCAGCAAAATGGAAGGAATTCCAACGACGGTATCGGGCCGAATTGGCCGGCAATCCTGCAGCCTGCCAACCGCTGTTGGACGCAGCCAGGCAGGGTAACATTACGCTTCTCTATAGCGCTCACGACACGGAACATAATAACGCGATAGCGCTGAAGTCATACTTGGAAGAGCGACTGAGCGGTAAGAAAAGTCGACCATAGCTAGCTCCACGATTTCTGAGCTTGTTATCCGTCCGGGAAACCGATGATGCCGAGTTCGGTAGGTGTGCATTTTTCGTGCGACACCGTCATACTGGCGGGTGCTCGCGCCAGATGTCAGCCATGCGGCTGAAACATTCGTCGTCTTCGTTATACCCGCCCTCGTGCCTATAGATGCGTCTGAGATTGTCCATGGAGACGGCGCGCTCTATGAGCTCAGGCAAGGTCAGTCCGGCGAACGCTGACCATCCAATCTCGCGATCCACAAATGCTCAGGAGACGCCATCTTTGGCAAGCCGCGCGGGTGTACTCGTCATTCACGTAAAGCCACGGGGATGATGCCTGTCAGCGCGACGCTCCATTTTTTGCCGATGGACGATTTGGTATAACGAAAGGATCCAATTCATCGCTGTAGCTAATACCCGCCGAACTCATCTGTCCGAATGTCGTCATCGTCGATCCCGGTGACATTGAGCATCATTTGCAAACCTTTGACCATTCCCGGCGGTCCGACGACGTAATAGATGGGAGATTTTGCATCCTTCACATATTTCGCCAGCATGTCCTTGTTGATATAGCCGGAAGCTTCAACGATTTCTGTGCAACCCAGTTTAACACTTTTGTGGCGCGGTTGTTGAAGCTGGCGGCGTCCGCGACATGATGAGCAAGGCTTGGCCAAGTAAGAAAGAGAGAACCCTTTTGGTGGAGAAGGAGCGGATCGATCGGGGGGACCGGGCCGCTTGATTGTCCGAAGAGCACCAGCATCCCAAACGGACGGAGAACATTCAGACTGCCTTCATAGGTCGTTTTGCCAACGGAATCGTAAACGACGTGAACACCGTTTCCTTTGGTGAAGCTTCTGACCGTTTCCACAAAGTCGACCTCAGTGTAAAGAATCGCCTCGTCTGCACCCGCTTCCCCAACCAGCGCTGCCTTTTCAGGGGTAGACACCGTTGCGTAAACAGTGACGCCTTTTTGTTTCAGCAGTTGGATGAGAAGAAGACCAACACCTCCGGCACCCGCATGGACCAAGGCGACATCGCCCGCACGAGCCGGGTAGGTGGTCTCGCAAAGGTATTCTGCGGTCATCCCTTGAAGAAGAGCGGCTGCGCCGGTCCGGGCGTCAACTTCTTCTGGTAGTTCTACCACCTTCCACGCAGGGATCGCTGCGAACTGCGCGTAGCCGCCGGGATGTTCGGCCCACGCCACTCGAGTCCCGGGTTTCAGCCTGGCTTCTGGCTCGCTTTTCTCTATGAAGCGCGCTCCCTCCATTCCAGGTACGAATGGCAATGGAGTTTTGTAAAGACCCATGCGCTGATAGGCATCGAGAAAATTCACGCCTGCAGCTTGAACTCGAATTAGCACTTCGCCCGGTTGAGCCTCAGGGACAGGTATCTCCTCTAAACGAAGGACCTCAGGACCGCCGCAAGCGTGAAACCGAATAGCTTTCATGGCGTCCAACAAAATGCGGCGACCGGGCCCATGAGTCAAGGGCCGTGCGTCGGCTTAAAAGGCGAGCTCCGGCCCGATTTTAAACGGTCCGGGTCTCAGCCCGAACCTCAAGCGCAGATCAAACCCATCTGCGCCTAATTCCCCTATTGCACCTAACCTGCAGACAGGGATTCTCAATCCACTACGATCTTGCGCGGTTTGACGCTTTCAGCTTTCGGCAGTGTTAGAGTCAGTACGCCCTGATCGATGCGAGCGGCGATTCTAGTGGTATCAATCGCCGGATCAAGCTCGTAGACACGGCGGAAATCATTGCGTCGGATCTCCCGATAGACTGGTTCACCAGAATTTCCCTCGGTACGTCTGTGTCTGACAATAGTCAATTCGCCGTTGTCGACCGTGATTTCCAGGCCGGATTTATCCACGCCCGGCATTTCCGCATGGATAGTGTAGGAGAGCGGGAGATTCCGGGGGGTCTGGAAGCTGCGGCTGATGCGGGCGGTGACGGTAAGTCTGCCTGGTTTGTCATTTATACTCCCCACACTGGAGCTTCCTTATGAACGCAGACCCCCGGGAATCTCCTGCTCTCCCTAGCGGAGGAGAAGACACGAAACGGAATTTAAAGCACGTTAAGGACCGAACGGCCCCAGCTGGTCAGTTCGGTGACGAGGATCACGTCGACCTTGCGGGCCTGCGCCAACGCCAGGACCTTCTTGCGTTTCGGGGCGCTCCTGCTTTGCCCGGAGGCGATTCCCTTCCAGACCTCCACGATTTTGTAGCCAGCCTTCCTAGCGAAGGCGCGTAGGTCCCGTTCCTGGCGGGCACAGTGTTTGGTCGGCGGTTGATATCCGGCAATAAAGCGCTGCAGCCTGTCCGAATTGAACCCTTTGTCCCAAAGACCCCAGAAAAAGGGCATTTTCGCGTGGCAAAGTGTTGGTCATTTTAAACCGCACTTCAACAGGAACAAATATGCCACATCGAGAACTGCTCACCGAGTCACAGCGGCTCAGTCTCCAAGCTCCAGCGAGCGATGAGCGCGGGATGGTGCGCCATTACATGCTGAGCTCCGAGGATCTAGCTCTGATCAATCGTCGCCGCGGCGATCCCAATCGTCTTGGCTTCGCGCTCATGCTCTGCTATCTGCGTTTCCCAGGGCGGATACTTCAACAAGGCGAGCAACCACCCGCTGCGCTATGCGCCTTTGTTGCCGAGCAACTAGGACTCGATGCGGCACTCTTCGGCGATTATGCCGAACGAGATCAGACTCGCCGGGAGCACGTCCTTGAGATTGAAACTGCCCTGGGGCTTCGGCCATTGACCATTTATGGTGTCGACATGGAATGCCGCCTATCGAACGACAGAAGATCCTCAGATTCACTTTCAGAATCACAACAAATTTTCTAAACGCGCCTAAAGTTGGCCCAGATAAACAGCAGGCGGTGGTGGAAAACCACCAGGTGTTGACATAAGTGACCGATTCTTATAATTGAGAATAAAGGCCAGAATGATTTACAATTGAATTTCTCCTAAGCTGTGAGCGAACCTCCCATTCACAATCTGCTGACCGTAAAAGAGACCTCGAAAGTCAGAGATCGTCAGTCTCCTAATTTCGTGCAGCGTGACAGTTACTATGGAAATTAATTTGCGTGATTCTTTGGTAAACAGGTGAGCTGATTTCACCGCTTGAGCAAATAGTCGCAGCCCTTGGCTAAGCTGAACGAGGCCTTTGATCGCTTTGTCCGACAGAAAGTCACCCATTTCGAAGAATCGATTTGTGTGCGTAACTCCGACCGACGAGGTGTTTCTGAACGCTTCACTGTTCGTCCCAACTCCCTGCCAACCACCGCTCAGAAAGCGGCTCGAAACAGAAACGGGATCACCATAATCCGGACAGAAATGCTTCAGTTATGGGGTCACCTAACGGCGGTCTGTTGCTCAGTTTCACCGATATGTCTCTGCTTTGTTTCACCTGTTCGGTTTTCGGTTAGCTCCGCGTATTTGCGATCTTGCCGACAAAACAAGCTCCGCAATTGTGGACCATTCTAACGCGATTGGAGTATAACCAATTTTGTACCATTGTGATCTACTAGAAAGTCGGCTTGCTCGGCAGTGATGTCTACGAAAAGCTGGAACTTCCATTCTGTTACACGAAGGCTTTCTCAAACAGCTCGAAAAGAAGGAGACCTGCTGGCCGGACGCTACATTCGAAAGATTCGAATATCTCATCAAACCCAATCGGCCAAGTAACGAGAGTGATCTTGCGGACTACGGGGACATCCTGCTGGTTTTAGGCCAAAAAAGGCTCACGGATGTCGTGACGCAAGCGAGCGTAATGACTCGATGCCAGTGGCCAAGGAATTGCTAGGTAAAAATGTTGTGGGCTCTGCAAGATAAAATTCGGCGTTCTCTTATAGTTAGCGGGAGTCTGTTTCTGTTGCGCCGCGCGTTCTTCGAATCGGGCAAAAATTCAAACGCCGGACGCTAGTTTTACAACTCTCGTCAACCACTAGGCCAGCTTTGGATAAATTCGATTTTTATCCAGCTTTCTACTTGCTATGCATGGTCGGATTTGTTTTAGCATACAGAGGAAATTCTGCTGCCCAAATTCTTCTCTCCCATTAGACACAACTGAGGACCATGCCAAAATACTGGATGATCAGCCTCCGCGACAGCGGGGGCATCGGGACAAACAGAAACTCCGATGGCCCAACATACTGGGTCAGCGATAACGACGGTATCGACAATATTACGAATTGGCAGAGGATTGCCTTCGACCGATTTCAATCCGATCTCGTTGAAGCGTGCAGCCAATTTCCCGACCTCCCGCCGGAGCAGCAAGAGGAGGAAAAGCACGTCGTGCTTGCTGTCCACGGGTACAACAACTCATGGACCAGCTCGATCAACTTTTACAAGGGCCTCCTTAACGACCTCTTCACCGGCCAAGACGGACTGGGGATTTGTATTTTGCTATCCTGGCCGTCGAAAGGTGAGGTGTATGATTACCTTCCGGACCGCCAGGACGTGCGGATTTGCGCCGACGATTTTGCCAACATTCTTAGCGAATTTTACGACATACTCGCTCGCAACCAGGCCATGGCGGCGATTGATCCGACGAAGGCGTGCAAGGCGAAGGCCTCAATCATCGCCCACAGCATGGGCAACTTCCTTGCGCAAGTGGGCTTGTGGCACCTCTGGACGCGCAAGAACTCGCCACTGGGGGTGAGTTTTGTAAATCAGATGCTGATGATTGCAGCGGATGTCGACAATGACGTCTTTGACAGTGGGGAGCATGTCGGGGATGGTGACGGAGAAGGCATTGCCAATCTGTCGTACCGCGTGACTGCTTTTTACTCTGGGCGTGATCCGGTTCTTGGCGTTTCTGCCGGTCTAAAGCATTTCTTGAAACGAAGGTTGGGGCGAAGCGGGCTAGATCGAACAGCCGCTCCTGGAAATCCAGCAACGCCCGACAACGTTTGGGATACGGACTGCACCCAGTTTCTGACAAATGTCCCTACGGCGGAGATACATGGCGGATACTTTGATAGTACGAAGGCGCCAGCGGTGATCAAGCTCATGCGGGAAGTCCTCCATGGAGTGGATCGAAGCATTTTGGTTGCGGACGGGCTCGCTTCCCAAAATTCTTGGTGGCCGAACAAAGTCTCGTAGCCTATGGCGCCCCCTGGGTTTTCAGAATTTACCTTCCGGGACGGCGACATAATCCACACCGTTTTCCGGAGCAAGGCAAACGGGGCAGGAGTGCTGATCATGCATGAGCTTCCAGGCATGACGCCTCAATGCATCAACTTGGCAACGCGTGTCGTTGATGCCGGATTCACGGTATTTTTGCCGCTTCTCTTCGGCGAACCGAACGACAACGCGACGGTTGCGAACACATTTCACAGTGTGTGTGAGCCACGAATTCAAATGCTTGGCCGCACACGAAACCAGCCCGATTACCTCCTGGCTGAGGGCGTTGAGCAGAAAGATTCACGCTGAAAATCCCGAAGGGAAAGAAGTAGGTGTAATTGGGTTGTGCCTGACGGGAGGTTTCGTCCTTTCGCTGATGCTCGACCCCGCACCTCATGGCAGTAGCGGCGACGCTCAACGACCTGGGAATTCTGGATTGCGATCAAAATCAGCTAGAGAAAGCTCGGCAGGAATTTGAGGAAGCGCTAAAAATCTACCATGAACTAGCGCACAAAAAAGCCGGACATCTATCTGCGTTACGTGGCGCTAACGCTAAACAACTTGGGGATTCTTGAGGCCGCGCAGAACTATCTGGAGGAGGCGCTGAAAATCTACCGCAAGCTGGCGCAGAAGGAGCGAGAGACCTATCTACCTTACATGGCGACAACACTCAACAACCTTGGCATACTTGATAGCAATAAGAACCGTGTGAAGAAAGCTCGGAAGGAATATGCAGAGGCGCTCAAGATGTACCGTGAGCTGGCGCAGAAAGAGCCGGTAACCTATTTACCATCCGTACCGATGGCGCTTAACAATCTAGGGCTTCTTGATAATGCACAGAATCGGTGGGACGAGGCCCGGGAGGAAGCCGGCGAGGCGCTGAAGATCTACCGTGAGTTGGCACAAAAAGAGCCGGAGACATATCTGCCTCAAATAGCGATCACGCTCAATAACCTTGGGATTTTTGATAGCGACAAGAACCAGCTAACCGAGGCTCGAAAGGATTATGAGGAGGCGCTGAAAATTCAACGTGAGCTCGCTCAGAAAGAGCCGGAGACTTATTTGCCTTACATCGCCGCGACGCTCAACAATCTGGGTATCCTGAATCGTGCCCAGAACCGGCCAGAGGAGGCGCGAAAGACATTTGAAGAGGCACTGAAAATTTTTGAAGCTTTTGCGAAGCAAGATCCAGATCAGTTCTCGTCTCTTGTTGAGCGGATGACGACGCTGCTGAAGCACTTGCCGAAGTAAGCTGCCGCTCTCGAAAACAGCGGTCACTGATTTCCAGGTTGCGCACCCCTCTCGATCCCGGCGAGATCGCCATGGAAAATGTCAGTTCCAGAAATATCTGCGAATGTGAGCTGATCGTGCAGAAATAAATGCGAATGTAGCAATGCTATTTGCGAATAGCTTTGAGAGCGAGATCTGCCTCGGGGCTCCTTGATGCTCTCGGACTCGGTTATGATCTGCCAGTGGGCCAAGCTGTTTACGCAATTGATGCGTTCCCGGATGACGATCTGCTCTGGCGTATCGAATGGATCGGCGGCGTTGGCTACAATACGAGCGTTCCCAGCGAGCCCCAGATCGATGTTTGTTTGGCGCAGCTCCCCAAAGGCGAGAAGAACCCGCTCAGCGCACGAGCGCGTTCCTCTCAAGTCGAGAAGAGAACGGTGAAGATCGGTGTTGGTCTGCTGCCCTACGTCTGGATCGGTTCCGTCTGGCAGAAGCGCCGGCCCGTGATTACGAATCTGTCGGCGTACCGCGGTCGTGTGAGCATTGATGCCACGTCACTTCGGATCTTCTCGGTTGGCTGACAGCGGCCAGTTGTTGGCCACTTTCCAAGACCTGCGAACGGAAAGCCGCACCTCAGGGCTTGATCCGGTTGAGAGATCAAATTGGGATGGGACGCATGATCCGGTGCTGCTTCGTTGACCGGGATACGTTCTAGTCTGCGCTTGCCCGGCTGTCGCGCAATGATTGCGTCTAAGCTCTCGTAATCGACAATCAAGTAGCGTCGGCCACGCCATCGAACAGTACTGCCAGGAAGCAATTTGAGCGAAGCGGCCATCGGAGTTGCAATACGCAGTTGTCCTGGGGTGCAGCCCCGTCGATCCTACAGCAGACTACATGCAATCATAGAGGATTCTGCGTCATTCGCAAATAGCGCTGACCGATTCGCAAATAACTTTGCGTCTGACACTTCGTCGGAGGTGGATTGTCATTGGGAAACAATGGCCACAAAGTCAAAGCAGAGCTTGCGGGTGACCGGATTCGAGCGGCGCGTGACCATTTTGGCCCACAAAAGAAGTCCGTAGTCTACGATTTAAGTGCAACGGTTTACTGCATTTAAATCGTGGACTGCCTGAGAGCACAGTCTACGATTTAAGTACAGTTCGACAACCCGAAGTTCGAGGTGAAATTAGTCCACGAATTAAGTGCAGTAGTCTACGATTTAAGTGCAATAGTTTACTGTATTTAAATCGTGGATTACCTGGGAGCGCAGTCTACGATTTAAGGGTTCTGACGCAACTTTGGTGCACTTGCGGTACCTGTGGCACGTTTGCGATTGCGCCATAGCCAGCACTGGCGTCTTCTGCAAGACCTTCCTGTCCAAAGCATTCCGATGATCCTCAGGCTGCACCCCGGTCGCTGGTGTTGGCGGCAATCTGGATTGCGAGCGGTGAATCTTCACCGAGCGTCTCTTCAAGGCTTGCGCCGAGTACGCACGACAGACCAAGCGATCCAGCGAAATCATCGGTGTCGTGTGTCGTGCCCTGGGAGGGCGTCCTGGCCAGCGCTTCATGACCACATGCGCGCCGGCGTGAAAATCGGCGCTGTTAAACACAGTCGGGATTGCACCAAAGTTGCGTCAGAACCGAATTAAGTGCAGTAAACGGCCACAGTCTACGATTTAAGTACAGAGCGACACAAAGCCTCAACAACCTGGCGCTGCTCTACCACGCCCAGGGCCAGTACGAAAAGGCCGCGCCGCTTTATGAACGGGCCCTCAAGATCTCGGAACAAGCGCTGGGCTCCGAGCACCCCAACGTGGCGACGGTTTTAGAAAATTACGCGATTTTGCTAGGGTCCATGGGCCGAGCGGAAGAGGCTGAGCCGCTTAAAGCTCGCGCTAGGGCCATCCGGGCTAAACGCGGGTAAGTTGCAGCCGACTTTGCCCCTGGTGGCACGAATGTTTTTGCGGGGCCTACTTGGCTCGTTTCCATACCGAATAACCGGTCCCGCCGCTCGAAGCAATAGGGTTGGTCCACTTCATTTCGTCCCCGGTAAGAGTCAGGAATCGCTTCTGATCAGTCTCGTTCCAATTCGGGAACGAACTGCTCTCGATGTGAAGGTTAAGCGTATGATCCACCTCGCTGACCGAGTACGTGCCAAAGTAGCAGAGGGTTCCCTGCACAATTGCTTTGTTTTCCTCCGTCGTACCCTGCAGACGGTTGCTGGACGCGAATTTGGGAAGTCCGGAACCCAGGACCTGCACCGATACACGGCCGTTGGCGTCGAACATGACAATGCCTGCTGGATTGGCACCAAGTGGGTCGAATTTGCTGCCATCCTGGCGCTCGCTGTAGGCTGATACGAGCATCCACGTTCCTGCCAGTTGGTCTTTAAGCGTGCTTCCCGCTTGCTGGCCCACTGTATTCATCTTTTTATGGTTCATGTTTTTGTATTTTGTTGGCTTTGAAATTCCGCGTGAAGAAGCTTAGCCACCGTTTCTGCCGAGGCAGACCCGGAAGGCCACTCAACTTAGCGATCGCGCGCCTGGGACTGCGCCCATCTCCTCCGTTGCTCTTCGCCTTCGGGCTTCATGGACAAAGCGTCTTGCTCCTCTGGTGGCACGTCTTGGCCCTTGCGCCCGGTCGCATTGCCCTCGTACATACGCCGCGTTAGGCGAATTTGGGGCTGCAAAACCAGAGCCTGCAAAAGGAGCGTTAGGGTTGTACGCCAAACGCACAGTACGCACAAGCCCTAGAGGCAGCCCCCGCTGAGACAACCCCGGCAATAGCGAACGTTAATAATAGTTCTTCATCGGTAATTGGTTATTATTCTCTGGTCTTTAGCTACTCTTTCCTCCGAAAATATTACTAAAAACGAACAACGCCCATTCCTCATGCGGATTTGGTTCTAAGACAAGCTCTTTCGGCCAACATCACCCGAATGGGTAATGCTGCGCTGGCGTGGATCGCCACGCGCCCCTTTAACAGCGGTTTCGCAGTTTCCAAAATAAGATAATTATAATCGCGTCAGTATGACAAGCTTCATTTACGTATTCGATCCTAACATAATTTCCGTCTCTACTAGCAATAATGTCCCACCTTTGCTCGTACGTACCCAGGTCGTCATATTGAATCAGTCTTAGATTTCGCGGCCGAGATCGTCCGTCAAGCGGATGTCGCCCGTATTATCGGCCTGGATGATGTATCGCCTGGGTTTATTGTCAAACCCAAACGGTACCGCCTCGTAGCCTTTCACTCCCGCCTCGAGGTGAAGAGTCACCTCTGCCATCGGAAGGCCATTTGTATACTTGTGGTAGTGGTCCATGTGATAACCTGGGTTCAAGTGTATCAAGCCTATAGCCACCTGAAGGTTGCTGCCTCCACTTGAAACCATAATCGACCTCCTGGCCAGTTCTGTTCTCGATCACCACATGGTCGTATGATGGTAGGCCATAAGCAGCTGGGGACGGGGAACCTACGGTTTCTTGCCAATAGGCCGCAAGCTCGACAATAGTTAGTCCGCGATCCGAGCACCGCGCATCGGTAATGCCGCGTTCATTCATAGCGACGAACGCAATGCAGTCCGTCAGCGACCATTGCTTGTCGGGTCGCGCGGCAAAAAAAGTCCGTGCCGCGTCGAAAAGGATCGCTTGTAGAGGGAGAGCGGGAGATTCCGGGGGGATCAGTCGTTCGTAAGGGAATTCTCGGGAGCGAGTCCAATGATCAACGAATCGGGCCTAGCGCCGCCGTTCAAATTCGTTGTGGCCTGCAGACCCACGGAATCTCCCGCTCTCCTATATCGTCCGGGCCGCTTGACTCCGGCTAGCTTCGCCAGCGGCAGTAACGATCTTTTGCGTTCGAAAGAGCTTCGCTCCTCCCGAGCGCACAATGAGGGGGGTTCGATCCCCCGATGCTCGTTGTGCGAAGAGATGGCGCGATTCCCACCGGTTGCGCAACAAACTGCGACCACTTCCTCTCTCCTACGACGACGTGGTTGCGAAATCCGGGTGCGTTTTCTTCCGGAATGGCAACAGGAATCCAAGAAGGCCTACGGTGGGGTATTCACCCGACTGAGCAGGTTCGGCGCGAGCTCCGGGGCCAGTTTTGCCCTATAAAGCGATTTCGCTGATAACAACTGGTCCACCGTCAGATCTCGCGCCGACCAGAGATCTGCGTCCTCAAGAACGGAATCGTCGAGTAGCACCTGCCGCAGACTACAGTTCAGGAACGTTGCGCCTTTCAGATTTGCAGAACTAAAGTTCGCTCCCTCAAGATTACAATTTTGAACGTCGCTCGCCAACAATTAGCCCCAACAAGTATCAGAATGGAGGGTACCAGGACACGTTGCCCGGATTGACGGCCACGATGGCGAACCACCTGGGCTGATTGCCAAACCCGACCCACGGTAAGCCGTAGGTTGCCAGCCCCTCGTGGAGGTGAAAAAGCACCGTTGGCGTCGGAGGGCGACTCGTGTAATACGTGCACCAGAGCTGCTCGTAAGAACCTGGTCGCAAGGAGTAATCCTTCCCGGGGAGACGCGACCCCTCCCCCTCCCACTTGAACTCAAACTGGACCACCCCGCCCGTCTTGTTCTGGATCACCACATTTGATGCAGCTGATGACCTCCCAGGCAGCCAGACCACGCTGGCGCAGATTATTAGGATCAATTGTATCGCTTTCATGTTTTAGCTCCTACTTGTCTCTTTGTTGTTTCGTTTGTTTTAACATTCTACCAGTTCGGCTTGATCAATTTGATCAATTGATCACCGAAGATGATGGACAACACGCTTTTCCATCACTGACCCGCAACGACAGGGTTGCCGAGGCCCTGCGCACTCAAGGCATCCTTCATGATGTCGCGGCCGAGATCGTCCGTGACGTTCTCAAGGTCCCTCGTATCGGCCTGGATGATGTATCGCCTGCCAAACAATAACCCCTTGTAGTCCATCAATCCCTGCGCGAGCCGAACCTCCAGCTCTGGCCTCGGAAGGCCATTGGGGTTATACTTGTAAGAGTGGTCCATGTGATAACCTGGTCTCAACTCTACATCCTTGGAGTCGCTGCCCCACGTGAAGTTATAATGGACCGTCCTGCCAGTCCTGTTCTCGATCACCACATGGGCGTATGATGGAAGGCCATAAGCAGCTGGGGACGGCGAACCTACGGTTTCTTGCCAAGAGGCCGAACGCTTGGCAATAGCCAGTCCGCGATCCGCACACCACTTGTCGGCGAGTCGGCGGGCCTCGCTAAGGGTACTGGCCCGCTCCCAATAGATACCGATACGACCATACGGTCTCTCCAGTAATCGACCGCATAGAAATCCCTGTCACCGCCAGCATACTCAATACGGCCACCAGAGCATGCCTGTAATGCTTTTGTTTTGCCTCTTCAAGGGTGTAACAGTTCGACATCATGCCTATTTTGCCCGTGGCAGGGTTATAAGCCAATGCACAGTACCCACACGCCCTATAGGTAGCCCCCGCTGAGACAACGCCGGCAAGAGCGAACGTTAATAAGAGTTTTTTCATAGGTAATTGGTTATTTATAATTCTCTGGTCTTTAGCTACTCTTTCCTCCGAAAGTATCACTAAAAACAAACAACGCCGTTTCTCATGCGGATTTAGTTCTAGGGCGTGTTTGTAAATCCTGTTTAATGGATAACGCGCCTATCTGGAGATAAAACGGATGATGCGAATACGACCAAAAGTGAAGGCGCTTCTGCCGAAGATAGTGGAAGCTATAATTTCCATAGAAATCGACTCCCTGGAGCGGCAATAAAGATAGTAAAGCTGGTCGGCCTCCTTTGTCAATGTACGTTGTGCTTGAAAGTATTCTGTTTGTGCTCACAGAAGGATGCAGCTGGAGAGCTATCGATCGGCCACAGGCCCGCTGGAACTCTGTGTACCAGTATTTCCGTCGCTGGTGTCACCGCGGCACGCTACAAAAAGTGCTGACTCAATACGGGCCGGAGCTCGCTTCGGGGTGGTACTTTATCGACAGTACTCACGTCAAGGTTCATGCTGGCGGGTCCAATCCGGCCGGCGGACAAGCTCCACAAGCCATGGGACGGACCAAGGGAGGGCTAAACACCAAGATTCACGCTGTCGTCAATACCCGTTCGCAAGCTATCATCATTGCTTTGTCCAGTGGGAACGAAGCCGACATTTCTCTGGCAGAAGAGCTCATGGAGTGCCTGCCAGAGGATTCTACCCTTATCGGCGACAAAGCCTATGACAGCTCCAACCTCAGACAGACAGCGGCCACCAGGGGAGTTAAAACCTGCATTCCCGGTCGTACTAACCGAACTACGACTGTACCATTCTCCCCAAAGCTTTACCGGCGTCGTCATCGGGTAGAAAACTTCTTCCAAAGAATCAAACGCTACCGGCGAGTCGCCACTCGCTATGACAAACTGGCCGAAACTTTCCTGGGCTTCGTCTGCCTTGGCATCCTGCTCACCCTTCGCCTCACATAGATGATTTACAAACACGCCCTAAGACAAGTTGTTTCAGCCAACATCACCCGAATGGGTAATGCTGCTCCGGCGTAGATCGCCACGCGACCTTTTAACGCTCAGCTGCCAATGCACAGCTGAGGCTCAATTCTGCGATTTAATGACAACCAACGGTTAATTTTTCGCTTGGCAGCCAAGCTCGGCGCGTTCTAAGCTAATTGCCCGATGCCGACCCCGAAGAAAGACGCCGCCCCCAAAAACGCCCTTAGCAAACCCGTGCAACCCGACGCCGCACTGGCCGCAGTGGTCGGCAAAGACCCACTCCCCCGGACCGAACTGACCAAAAAGCTTTGGGAGTACATCCGCAAACATGAGCTCCAGGATCCCAAGGACAAGCGCAGCATCCGCGCAGACGAAAAACTACTGGCGGTATTCGACAGCAAGAAGGTTGTCTCGATGTTCGAGATGACTAAGTTAGTGAACGGGCATCTTGTCTGAATGCAGGACGGTTTATGATGTTTTGGATGGCCTATGGGGGCGGGCTCGTCCGCCAGCGGGTCCCGCTGCATGCGTGGTTGAAGAGCATAGAATTCTGGGCCATCACAGTGTTTCTGATCCTGCTCGGCGGGAGCGTTGGTGCCTTTGAGAGGCAGCTTAGCCGCCGCCGAGTACCCGACGGTGGACGTTTCATTGAGAGGAAGAGCGAGCTCAGATGTCGTTTTCAATTAATTCGTAGACTGGACGGTGCCTATTCAAACACCCTCTTGAGCCTTGCAGTGGCTCGAGCAAGGAGCCACCTTTTAGCCAATGCCTAAGAGTAAAGCCCGAAAGAACGTCGATGAGAACTTCAAGGTCGCCGCTGTGCAACGGTTGCAAACCGGCGGCGTATTGGCGAACGACCTCGCCAAGGAACTGGGTGTCAGCATTTGGTCATTGCGCAAGTGGTCGAGACAATATCGTAAGACAACAGCGGCAGGAGCGGGCGCAGCAGGTGAATCCGCCGTGCCTGCGGCCGCACCTGAAGAGTTGCCGGCTAAGCCGAGCAGTGAACCACCAGTCGTCGACGGCGGATTAATCGCCGCGATCGCACGGATCGAATCGGAGATATCGTCGTTGGACAAGCAGCGGCAGGCGCTCAAAATTGCGGTCGAGATCTTGAGACAACGTTCCGGCGCCACGCCGGAATAGTTCCTCGGCTTACCACATCCGGAGCTGTGATGTGCTTCGGATTAGAATCACCGTTCGACAAATCCTTCCCAGGGATCCGGTCTGTTATTATCGCGTTCCACAACGATAAAGAACGCGTGCGTATTCTGATGCGCTAAACAGAATCAACCCCTATAGATGGTTCCAACCACCTCTGCACCCGGCGGCGCTTTTCCGAGCCAGCAAGGGCCAGAACTCGCTGTAGACGCGGCACGGAAGGTGACAGTACGGATTTGCTTGGCGAGCTCACAGAGCCCGAGAGGACGGCTTTCCCCACTCTATTTTCGGGCAAGCGATTAACCTGTGTGAGGGTTTCGTCCGAATCGTTCTCGTTGATCCGTTGATCGGCATCAGATATCAAGCTTTCGCTCCTCCTCGACGTTTGGAGGATACGTCCGAAGAATTCACCGGCAGCCAGGTCGGCATTAAAAAGGGAGTCTGGGGGAAATCAAGGTTAGATTTTGAGTCCATAGTCGAAGAAGTCAGGCGGTTTGTGGCACATATGCCTCCCGCCGACTCGACGACCGGACTGGCTTGTTGTCTGCGGAGTTTCTCAGCGCTTGGAGATCAAAGGGCTGAAATTCTTCCGGTTCAGCGACCACCCGCTCTTGCTGTCGGTGAGCGTTATATGACGCGATTAACGCGAATATTAATGTTTCCATTTTTTCTCTCAGCATCATGGATCAGCTACCCCTAAATCGAGGCGCCTTCCAAAATGCCCAGAGAACTTCCTTGGAAACTTTGGCTGGAGGATACACGCGCTTAACCGGCCAGTCAACTTAGTTTAAATATTTGAGAAGCAAAAATTCTGCACGAAGACGATCCGGCTTGTAAGGTCCTTATCGCAGCGTCTCTCGCTTACCCCAATAACCGCCCGCAAAAGGGGTTATGTAGGACTAAAGTTAGGCTGGGATAAATTTTCTCCTCTGTGACTTTGCAAATTATTTTGCGTGATTTTTTGGTCGATATTTTCCGCGTTCCGCGGTTCTGCGCGCGCGCCTCTCTTTCCTTTCGGATCAGAACCATCGGGGCAGAAATTGCTCTACGTCGGGTCAACCCAGCTAAAGTCGTCTTCGTTCTCAAAACGCTATTGCGACCAGTGAACCTTCGAGGAGTGACCCAAATATTTTAATGAGCATCTGAGAAGATTGAGTTGACTGTCAACTCAACGCCGCTTAATCTCCGGAAGACCTATGGCAATCACATTCGGGGAAGCGGTGCGCGAATTGCGGAAACGAACCGGATTGAGCCAGCGCGAACTGGCTGAGAAAGTCGGCGTCGACTTTTCTTACATCAGCAAAGTGGAAAACAACCGGCTGCCGCCGCCGGCAGCCGACACGATCACGAACATTTGCGAAGCCCTCAGTGTACCCCCGGATAAGCTGCTGGCCTTGACAGGAAAAATGCCAACGGCAGTGAAGGAAATGGTGAGCGGAAGCGCCGCAGCTCAGCAATTTATGAGGCAGGCGCAGACGATGCGTCTCTCAGACGATGAATGGGAGAAACTCTCCCAGCGCCTTAAGCGCTTGAGAAGTGGGTGAAAATGGACGCGACACAGTGCGAATTGTTTGAAATGCCGAAGTCGGCCTTCGGCGCCGACGAACTCCACGCCGATCCTTTCGAATGGTCTTATTCCCGGCGTGACATCTTCGAACAGTGTCTGCGAAAATACTACTACCAGTATTTTGGCAGTAGTACCCGGCTCGCTAAATCCGAACCCCAAAAGAAGCGTCTCCAGTTCCTGAAGTCGTTGAGCAACCGATATCTGCGCACCGGGGATATTCTGCACTTTACCATTCGCACATGGCTTCAGCGGGCGCGCGACGGTCACATCTGGTCATTAGAGCGCTTGCAGAACTGGGCGCGGCACACCTTTTGCAAGGACATCGATTATTCACGCGGTTATCAGGATGGCGATTCTCTTGTAGTTGGCCCTCGCGCTCCTGAGCTCTTAATGGAGTTCTACTACGACTCTGAAAACGCTGAGGAACTCTGCCGTGAATCGGAAGCCAAGCTGCTGACAGCGCTTTCCAATTTTGTCACGAGCGATCTATGCGCCCGGTTTCGCGCCGGTGGAGCTGATTCTCGAGCGCTCATAGAAAAACCACTCTATCTCCGCGAGAAGCATTTTGCGATGCGCGGCAAAATCGATCTCGCTTATCCCATCGGGGAGCGGGTTGCCGTTGTGGACTGGAAGATCGGCAAGTCAAGCGGGGATGATGACAGCCTTCAGCTGTTTTCATACGCGATGTTTGTTTTGAAAGAATCCCGCTGCCTGCCGGACGCTCTCGATCTTTACCGGGTCCATTTGGTTGAGAATAGCGTATCATCTTTCAAGGTGCGCCCGAGAGAAATTCAACGTGCTACGGCACGGATTATTCAGGACTGCCACCGGATGAGCTCGCTTAAATCCTATGGAGTGGATGCCCGCGCAGAGGCATTTACGCCATGCAGTCAGCCACGCATCTGCTGCCTGTGTCCCTTTCAGGAGATTTGCCCAAAGGAGTAAGCCAGCATGATCGAAACCAACATCCGCATCGTCAGTGGCGGCGCAAAGCTCAGCGTTCAAACGCGATGCGCACAGCTGGTGGCCCATCAAACAACGCCCGAGTTGCTACAGCGAGCGTGCAACGCATTGCATCGACGTGGATTGGCAGCGATCCCCTCGGGTAAGCTCTCGGAAATTCTCGTTCTCGCGGACGAACCGGTCGCGGCGTTGACGCTCGAAGAAGAAAATTGGTGCGGGGCGCTCCGAGATAGCGGCCACACGCGCCAACTGGAATTCACGAACCCAATCGATGCTTTGCTCCTTAGCCAGCTCTTCGAGCGCTGTCTGCTTATGGAGATCAAGAAGCGGACCAATTTCTGGATTCTGGATAGCCTCCGAATCTGGTACGAGCGCGAGCCATTCCAAGCAAAGAAGGGTTTCGCCGCTTACCGCCGCTACGAAGTCGGGAGTCTCCCGATCGAAGGTGTGGGAGTCGCGCTCATTGTTGATGTCAGCACTGCATTCTACACCCTCTCCACGATCGCCGATTTCTTCAAAAATGATCGCGGCAAGCAGTTTGAAATACTAAGTCAGCGGCAGAAGGGACAAAAGGCGACGCTGCTTTACGATCTACAAAAAACAAAGCACAAGTGCTACTTCGAAAGCTTCGTCCCCGGGATGACATGTGCGACGACCGGGCAATTGCGAATCCGAGACAAAGACTATACCTCACTTCAGCAATACTATCTTCGCCAACACCATTTGCAGATCGGAGCGAAGGAGCCTGTGGCGCGTGTATCGTTTCCCGGGATAGTGCGCCCTCAGCTGGTGGACGCGCGACTGCTGCGCTTACGCGTGATGAACGCGTCCTTGCCCGAGCCGTTCGACCAAGCTGACAAAATCAGTCCTGCGGATCGCCGATGGCTGATCGAAGGCTTTTTCGAAAAACTCGGAGAGCATCCGCTTGGGCAAGGGAAACCCGAGATCGATCCGGGCTTTTGGAGACCGCCGCCAAAAATGACCGAGCAGATCCCGCCGCCGGACCTCATTTTCGGGCAGCTTCGATATTATCGAGCCCCCAAGCAGCACACAGTTGCGGATTACAAAGAGCATTTCCGGCAACGGCGATCCTTTCTACGCGAGGCGGGCTGTTTTCATGTCCCCCCCGCCGGCATCCGCTCGATCCAGTTAGTTGTGCCTGAAGCGGTGAGTGACGCCATGAAGACGCGCTTGGCAGAGGACATTAGGGACCGCCTCTCAAAATGGATGAAGAAGCCGATCCACGTACTGGAGCCCCTGAGCTATCGTTCCCTTAGCGAAGATCTGGCGTGCATTGCGCAGAAAGTCGAGTCTGGCATCGTGGTATTCGTTTTCCGCGCCGAAGAGCCGGCAGCGTATTTCACGGTAGCGAACGAGCTGAAAGGTCACCGACTAAAGCGCATCACTTTTCGGCTGTTACGAGAGCGCTTTGCCGGCTTACAGCGCGACGAGCATTTCAAATCCGGCGGCAACGGCAAAACGCCACCCGGTGTCCGCAGTTGGAGCTCATTTATCGACATGTGCGCGCTCGATGTGCTGCAGCAGATGGACTGCGTTCCCTGGGCGTTCGCCAATTCCGCTGGTTACGATGCTGGGCTGGCGATTGATGTGGGTTGGGATCGCCGGCATTATGCTTTGTCGCTCCTCATCTGCCACGACGACTCACCGGAGCCGTTTTTCAGGCTCGATACAGTCGTGGAACATAAAGCCGACTGGAAGCGTGAGACCATCAACGAGGTCCATCTTCGGGACAAGATTGTCGCCCTTTTCAAAGCCGCTCGTCGACGCGGGTTTCAGCCGCTACGGTCGGTTCTGTGTCTGAGAGACGGTCGGGAATGCGGACGTGAGCTTGACGCGATCTACGGCGCGCAAGGCGAACTCATCGAGCAAGGATTGCTCGAAAAAGATGCACGTTTCGACGTGGTTGATTTTCACAAACGCAGCGTCAAAGGCCTTCGATTGTGGGAGGTCACAGATGCTGGGGAAGTTTGCAACGTATTAGAGGGCTGTGTCCTCTACGTCGGCAGAAAAACTGCCTTCGTCGCCAACACTGGGGAGGCTACCCTCCGACAAGGAACTGTAGAACCGGTCATGCTGCTCTCCCGAGACGACAGCATTGACATGAGGTCGGTCGGCCGTGCGGTGAGCGCCTCAAGCCACCTGAACTGGTCAAGTCCAGGTGTCGCCCAGCGATTGCCGCTAGAACTGAAACGAACGGATGAACAACTGGAGAGCAAATCGGCCGAAGAGATTCGGCGTACCCGATGAAAGCCTCGGCTTTCAGACCTGAACCCGGAGCTAATTTATGAGCACTCAATGGTTAGCCATTCAAAGTTTTCAGCACAGCCAGGATCTGCTCGCCGCGATTAATACGCTCGCGATCCACATCAAATCAAAACTCGCCGGCGTGTTGGATGGCGAGCCGCCTGAGGCGGTGGAGAATGCTCGCGGAATAATTGCGGCGTTTCTAAACGACTTGAAGACGTTTGTTGAGGAGGCGTCGGAAGCAAAGCCTGTGATTGGTGCCGACACACGACTGCGGCAGTTGGCCAAAAGCTTTTTGGCGGCCAAGGGGCGACGATTTCATTCCGCTTTGTTCCGAAAGACGCTCCCCAAACCCGAAGAACTGCTCGATGCAAAATCCGCCGAGGAGCGCCGCGCTCTGCTGGAATCTCTAGCTGACCTGCGGACATTGATCGAGGAGCACGTGCAGGCAGATGAACTCCGAATCCTCGGCGACTTTTGAAAGAAATCCTGCGCCACAGTAATCTCGATTTGCTGCGGGAACTGGAGCAGCTCGGCGTGATCATCCGACCGCTCTCGGTTCCGGCCGAGCTCGAAGTTTACCACCGATGGGTCCTCGGCAAGTGTGAAGCGTTACGCAAAGCGGTCGTCCGGAATCTGGGCCGTCTTGAACTTCTACGCGACGACATCCTCCCGGAAATCCTGAGTAGCACGCAGGCCGTAACGCGCGAGTTTCACCAGTTCAACCGCTGGCTTGTCAGTCCGGTTTTACGAGCGCGCGAATCGGATCGGTTGTCACTTAAGATTCTGCAGTGGCTACATTTCTCACATCCGCGAACACGGAACATCCCTGCGGCGCTGAGCGACGGAGATTTCGCTTCGTGGCCGGTACCGCCGCTCCCGACGATTTACTTTATGCCGTGCTCGGCTCAGCACGGACTGTTGTATCTTCCCATCTTTTTTCACGAATTCGGACACGTGCTTTATGCGTGCCATCGCGACGAGATGGACCAACTCGTGCGGGAGTTGCAGGAGCAAATAGGTGAACTGCTCCTACCCAGCGTGTTGCGCGATGACCTGCAGGCGAAACGGGAGGAAGAGAAACGGAGCATCATCGTGGAAACCTGGTACGAGTGGACACAGGAATTATTCTGCGATGCCGCCGGCTACACGATCGGAGGTCCCTGCTTTGCCTATGCCTTTTCGATGTATCTGTGCATGCGAGGCCGCAGCCAGTTTTACGTGAAGGAGAAGGAACTCCATCGTCGCGAGCACCCGGTGACATGGCTCCGCGTCCGACTACTAGTTGATCGGGCTCGCCGGCAAGGGAAGGAGGAACAAGCACGAGAACTTGAGCTTCATTGGAGCACTATCGCGGATGCGATGCATGTGACCGAGGACTATCACGGCTTTTACGAGCCGGAGCTAAGACCGGTCGTCCAGCAAACCATTGCCGACATGCTGACAGAAGCGTCTCCGGTGGGACTGGAGAATGAAAGCAGTGAATCCTCCGGAATCGTGGACGTCTCCTCGCCGGTTCCTTTGCTGAATGAGGCTTGGACTCGGTTTCGCGCGGCTCCCCAGCACTACCCCGAATGGGAAAGATCCGCCGTTGCGTCCCTCCTTCGGTGACTTTGTCGACGCGTTGTAGGCGCGCTGTACTGGAAAAAGTTGTCGCCCAACCGATTGCTCTTCAGCGTCTTGCCGTCCTGGGCAACTTGGGGTCGTTTGACGAAAGGGGAAATAAAGTACTCTAAGGTTCAGGCGAGATCCTGAGTGGCCGGAAACCGCCCTTCTCGACGCGTTTGTTCTGCCGCCAGGAGTAATCGCCGGTGAGGTTGATGTGGTTCCAATGGACCGGCGCCACATGCTTGAGTAAGCCTTCGTCGATTTGCCGCCCTTGTTGGCGAAGCGCCCCAATTGCGCGCTCCAGATAAACGGTATTCCACAGGATAATCGCGCCGACCACCAGGTTGAGGCCGCTTGCGCGGTGACGTTGCGCCTCAAAGCTGCGGTCGCGCAGCTCCCCTAAGCGATTAAAGCAGACGGCCTTCGCCAGCGAATTTTTGAGTTCTCCTTTGTTGAGGCCGGCGGTCACACGCTGACGCAGATTCTTGTCGAGCAGCCAGTCGAGCGTAAAGAGTGTGCGTTCGATCCGGCCAAATTCCCGCAAAGCCAAGGCGAGAGCATTCTGTCGCGGGTAGCTGGCCAGTTTTCGCAGGATCAGCGAGGAGGTCACCGTGCCCAGGCGGATGGAGCAACCAAGCCGTAGGATCTCTGACCACTGGGCCAGGAGTTGTTTGAGGTTGATCGTGCCTCCGATAAAGGGCTGAAGCGTCGGATAGCGCTTGGCTTTTTCGGCGGTGTACAGCCGCCGGTCGGCGAGATCACGAATGCGGGGCGCAAAACGGAAGCCCAACAAGTGGCAGAGGCCAAACACGTGGTCGGTGAAGCCGGCCGTGTCGGTATAGTGTTCTTCGATTCGCAAGTCCGATTCATGGTAAAGCAGTCCATCGAGCACGTGGGTTGCGTCGCGCACCGTCGCGTTAATGACTTTGGTGTGGAAGGGCGCGTAGCGGTCCGAGATATGCGTGTAGAAGGTAACCCCAGGACCACTGCCGTAACGAGCGTTGACTTGGCCGGCGTGTTCACCGCGCCCACCGACGTGAAAATACTGTCCGTCAGACGAGGAGGTTGTCCCCGCGCCCCAATGGCCGGAAAATGGGAAGCTATGCTGGTGATTGACTATTTCGGCGAGGGCTTTGGAGTAGGTCTCGTCACGGACATGCCAAGCTCTCAAGCTGTCGAGCCTGTTAAAGGTAGTCCCTGGACACGCTTCGGCCATCTTTGCCAAGCCCAGGTTGATTGCATCCGCCAAGATTACGGTTAGTAACATCGTGCGGTCTCGGGCCAACTCGCCGCTCCTGAGGTGCGTAAAGTGACGCGTAAAGTCGGTCCACTGATCGACCTCAAGCAGAAGCTCGGTGATCTTCAGGTGAGGCATGAGAGCGAAGGCTTCCTCTTCGAGTTGCTCCGCCTCCTCGGGCACCGCTTTCTTCAGGGGACTTACTTTAAGCAACTCACCTGTAATTTCTGCATCCGGCAGTTCACCCTGACCCGCGAGTCGATCGACTTGGTGCAGCTTATCTTGGAGGAGTGCAAGACGCGCCTGCAGATAACGGTCGCTGTCTACCTCGATGGCGACCGGCAGAGCTTGCGCGTCTTGCAGCTTGGCGAACCGCTCTCGCCCCAACAGATACGCTTCGAAGTCTTTGAACTGGCGCGAACCGGGCACCCACACGTCACCGGCGCGCAACCCGTTTTTGAGCTCCGTAAGCACCGCCAGTTCATAAAACGCGCGATCCGCACCAGCCTCGGTGAGGACGTAGGGTTTCCAGCGCGGACGCAGGAAACCAGTCGGTGCATCGTCGGGCACCTTGCGCGCGTTCCTGCGATTCATGCCCCTCAACGTGTCGATCGCCGCCAGCAAGGGAGCAACGGCGGGCGCTGCACCAAAGTAGAATGTCTCCAGCAACGCTGGCGCGTAACGGCGCACTTGACCGTAACTTTCGGTGAGAAGATGCAGATGATCGAAGGATTCCGGCTCGGCCAGCCGCTCCGCCTCATCCACACTTTGAGTGAAGCGGTCCCAGGCCACAATGGCTTCGATTGCTGTGTAGGGATCGAGGCCTTTTTGCCGTGCGTCGATCAACGCATGACCGACTCGAACGTACAGGCGAACCTTTTCGTTTATCGCCTTTCCCGACTCGGCAAAGCTTTGTTCATGCTTGCGCTTCGCCTCGTTGAACATCCGCCCCACGATGCGGTCGTGCATGTCGAGGATCTGATCGGTGATCGTAGCCTCGGTATCGAGTAAGACGGCAATCAGCGTGGCATGCCGTCGTTGGTTTTCCAGGTCTCGTAAGTGTTGAGCGCTCATTTGCGCGCCCTCACGCGCAAGCTGCGCTAGGCGTCCCTGATGGACCGCGTGGCCAAGGTTAGCCGGGAGCTTTACTTCCAGACCTCACTAAAAGCGGGTTTTCGGGCAACAGGGAAGCGCAGGTCTAATTCCGTGCAAATTTGATCGGCGCGATAGGCGCCATTAAAGCGGCAGGTTGTGCTGGCGTCGGCCTGGCGATGAGATGTCCAATGGAGGCTTATGATCGCCACTGGCCAACTGATTCTGGGGACCGACAAACGCAATGCGCTCTTCACGGTGTATGAATGGGAGGAAGATGACGGCGAGGAGCAACTGCACGTTTACTACGGTTTGGAATTGCTGGAGGTGGTGCCAGCGGACCGGAACGCACCGAGCTTCAAGATGCTGGTGGGCCGACTGTACAACGCCGGATTGAGCCGGAGGGTTCTGCAAGAGACCTTCAGGGTCGATCTAAAAACCATTCAACGCTGGGCAGCAGCGCTACGCAACCGTGATGGCGAAGAATTGGTGCGAGTGCTGGCTGGACGTCGGGCCGGGCGCAAGCTGACGCCGCAGATTGAGGCCTACGTGCGAGCACGGTGGGCGGATTTGAGCCGCTCGGAAACCTACGGGATTGGTAAACGGCTGCGCGAAGAAATTGAGTCGGTCTTCGCGGTGAAGCTTTGCCAAGAAACGCTGCGGCCTTTGATCGGGCAGTTAAAGCGCCAGCCTGTGGTAGGCACCCACGGAGCCGAGCAAGCAGCGACTGGGTCGCCAAATGAGTCTGGGGCCGAGCCAACAACCGCAGACGGTCTCCAGCAGTCTGGGCAAAATGCTCCTGAAAATCAAAGGGTTAGCTCGCAAAGCGAGGAGATTACTTGCGGTTGTTGTCCGGCACTGCAAGCAGCGCCGCAGACGGTGTGGTGTGATCACGCTGGGGTGCTGGTCTTTGCGCCGAGCTTGCTGGCCATCGCGCAGGTGCTCGATCCGCCGGAGGCACGCTTCACACAATGGCTGGCCAGTTTGCTGTTGGGCGCGCTGAATATCGAACAGACCAAGTTCCTGAACTGGCAAGACATGGCGCAGCTCTTGGGCTCGGTGGTGCGCTTTCCGCACCCCCAGCGCCAGGAATTGGAACGGCTGGCGACGCAGGCGAGCTTTCAAAGGCTGGCCTGCTTCAATGCCCGGTGCTTGGGAGCCGGCGAGCAGAGCGACTTCTACTTCGATCCGCATACCAAGCAGTACACCGGCCAGGAGAATGTGCTCCAAGGATGGTGTCCGGCTATTCGGGGAGCGGACAAGGCGATGCACAGCGATTTTATCCACACGGCAGCCGGAGAACCGCTTTACTTTGAGACGAGCGATAACTTTTCCGATCTGCGTCAGCGCTTTTTCGAGCTCGTGGAGCGTTGTCGCCAAGTGTTGGAGTGGCCCCAGGAGCGGGCGATGAGCTGGGTAGCAGACCGAGGTATTTTCGGGCAGGAAGTCTTCGAGAAGGTGCTCTGCGATGAGAGGATGCATCTGATCACCTGGGAGAAAGGTTATCAGGCGCAGAGTTGGCCGCCCGCAGAGGGAGTGAGCGGCTCGATGGTGATCGAGAGGACGCGTAATCGCGCCGATGACATCCGTTCTTATCATCTGCAATATTGGGACCGGCGCTGGCCCAAAGACGAGCGGCTGCGCCAGATCGTGGTGCAAGCGACCAACCCCAGTGGCCACTCAATTCAAGTGGCGGTTTTGACCGACGACACCCAGCGCGAGGCGAGCGAGATTCTCCGGTTGATATTCTGCCGCTGGGTCCAGGAGAACGATTTCAAGTATCTGGACAAGCATTTTGGCATCAACCAGATCACCAGCTACGGAGTCGTCGGCTACGAGGAGTTAGCCGAGCATGTAGAGGATCGACAGGTGCGCAGCGCTGAAGCCAAAGCCCTAGGGGAGCAACGCCGCCAGCTTCGGGCTGGGCAAGGGCGGCTGTTATTGCTCCAGGCCCGTAGCGAGCACGCAGCCACACTGCGCCACAAACGCATAGAAGAACTCGAACCGGGGCCAGTTGCCGATCAGACCAATAAGGAATTGAGTCGCTTGCGCAAGGCGCAAATCCGCTGGCAAAGCGACAAGCCGGAGCGCCAGCAACAGATTGAGGCTCTAAGCCGGGAACTGGCCGAATTGGAAGTTAGGGCCGAGACGGTGCAAAAGACCGAGTCACGCCTGGAACGTCTGATCGAGGAGCAGATGGTCCGGCTGGATCCGGACAAGAAGCGCTTGATGGACAACTTTCGAGTGATCGCCCGCAACGTGTTCTACGCGGCGCTGGGACCTTTCAAGAAGGCCTATAACAATTACCGCGACGATCATGATCAGTTCCGACAGTTGACGCAGTGCAGCGGGGTATTGGAAGTCGCAGCAGAGCAGATCGTGGTGCATCTGATGCCGCGGGTAAACTACCCTCCACGAGTGCGGCGAATCATCACCGAGCTGTTGGCAGAACTCAATGCCAAAGAACCGGTGTTCCCCGACGGCAGCGGGCGACGATTCAGGTTGCGTCTGGCCAGCCGCAGCGAGCTGCGGCTCTCCATCGCCAGGAGTGATTGAAGCTTCCGGCGCCCCCCTCGAACCACCGTCCGGGGGCGCTGTGAAGCCAGTTTTCCAGGAATTAAATCTGCGTCTGATTTTTACCCTCAGACCGGAATTTAGTGAGGTCTGTACTTCACGAATTCGATGCAGCCGATCGAGATGGGCGAGCACATTCCGGGCCTTTGGCTCTCCGGGCGGTTGTCGAAGCCAGGTAAGCACGACCGTGCGCAGATCTTCCCGCGGCAACAGCAAGGCATCCAGTTTGGCGCAGCCGTCCCCGTCGAGCGATTGGGTCAGCCGTTGATAGAGCAACTTTACGCCACGGGCGAGCGCCTCGGCGCACAGCCGGTCGATCATGGTGACCGCCGGAACAATGACGCGTTGGCTGCGTAACGATTCAATGAGTTGTTCGGCCAGCGCCAAGGCTTTGCTGGTCTGCAGGGCAAGGTCGGTCAACCACCCACGTAGCCGGCGGTACTCGGCAATCGTAAACGGCCGGTAGCCAAAGACGCTTTGCAGTTCGAGCGCATGCTCGCGTCGGGTTTCGTCTCGCGAGGCATATTCGGTCCAGGTGTCGGGAGCGACCTGAATTTGCTGGGCGACGTGCGCTAAGAGCTCGGCCGACGGTTCTGCCTCCAGGGCCATGGCCTGGCCCGGAAAGCGCATGTGACACAGCTGGATGGCGAAGCCGAGTCGGTTATGCGGGCCACGCTTGCTTCGGATGATCGCAAGATCATTCTCACTCAACGTATAGTGCAGCCGGAGGTCGTGATCTGTGCTCGGCAATGCGATCAAAGCCGCTTGCTGAGCTGCACTCAAAACGGCTTTGCGTGGCATGAGCTGTTCCTGGACGAGAAATCGGGCATAGTATGACCTTTAACTAATGTTTTACGCCATAGCGTTTTTGAGCAAAGTGCCCCCTGCATTTAGAGGGGGTTGCGGGGTGGTGCTCGAGGAGGGTTTTTGGCCAGGGTAGAACCGCTTCGCGTTGGCATTTATGCGCGGATATCGACTCATGATCAGCAGACGCTGCCTTTGCAGGTGAAGGCGATGCGCCAGTACGCCAGGCGGCGCAGCTGGAAAGTGGTCAAAGCCGTCGAAGATGTGGGTTCGGGCGCCAGTGAGCGACCGCAACGCGAAGAACTGATCAATGCGGCACGGCGCCGTCAGATTGATGCGATTCTGGTCTGGCGCCTGGATCGTTGGGGGCGATCCTTGCTCGATCTGATCGGTTCGCTTCAAGAACTCTCGACGCTGGGCGTCGGCTTTGTCTCCTTGTGCGAAGCGCTTGACTTAACCACCCCAAGCGGGCGAGCGCTGGCCGGCATGCTGGCCGTTTTCGCTGAGTTTGAGCGCGAAATCTTGCGCGAGCGTGTGAAGGCTGGCATTGCGCAAGCAAGAGCAAGAGGTCAGCTTCATGGCCGACCACCGACCGTCAAAGCACGCAGTGCCGAAATTAAACGTCTCTTCGCCAGGGGACTCAGTAAACGCGAGATCGCCAAACGACTAAATGTCGGTCGCACCTCCGTACGCCGCGTCCTTACGCAAAAGGGCCCTCGCCCTTAATCGGGGTCTGGCCACAGGGGTTCGCAAACCTCCGTTAAGGAGTTCAAGCCGACAAACGATCGCTGTTCCCGAGCGGGTCGGATGAACTCACCCTCTCAGGTAACCGTTCATCAACGATCCTACCCACGCCGGAAAATGGCGCGACGCTCTTGACCACGGACTTTGCGTCGCTTTGAGCGCATTTGGAGCGTTATAGAACCTGTTTGCAGACCAAAAAATGTCCAGTAAGGTAATCCGCACGGTTTGATTTTCACATTCTCTGCCGCAGTCGCCGGGCTTCCATGGCCAAGGAACCAAAACGAACTCGAAGTCAATGCAGAATCGTTTCTCATTGACACCGCAATCGGCGAGGCGTCCATTCGGGATGTCGCTCAGGACCTTTGACCAAAGGCGTTCCCCGACAAGCTCCTCGTCGCGGCGGAGATGAGACCCGCCTACCTGTCTGGAAGCTGGAGTGCCGGACGTCTGGCGTTCTCGATCATCTCGTCGAGTTGCCGGCTGAACGCCTTCTGTTCCTCGGTAGGGACTTGGTCTCTGTCCCTCGCGCCAGCGCGACCCAGACGCAACAACTGAGCCTGGCTCCTTTCATGCTCACTCCAACGCAGCATTTCGTCATCGAAAAATCTTTCAGTCTTCATGCGATTCGCAAGGGGCTATCATACATTTTCATGACGTCGGTGTAAAAGATCGCCTCTTGATTGTTCACGTGAACGTATTACAAAGGGCTCACTCTGTCGAAGGGAAACGATGGGGCGACTACGCATTTGAGACGCAATTCCAGGGCGACGTTCCGCGGCGGTCACAAGGTTCGACCTCAATACCGAATTCTCTCCATGTCCGCCCCGGTGGGAGAAAACAATGAAAACCCGCTTACTGCTTGTCCTCGGCTGGCAATCAGCTTTGCTTTGCCGACCTTCGCCAACAAAAAGACACGGTCGATCCAAAAATAGTACAGCAAATTCGTGTATTGGCTGCGAAGTATGACGAGGCAATCAACAGACACGATGCGGCCGCCGTCGCGTCTCTCTACACGCAAGACCGGGTTGGGCAAATCCCTGAGTCAAAAGTGTCCCCAGGTCACGGTCGGCAGGGCATAGAAAAAGCGTATGGACGTTGGTTCAAGGGTTGGCAGGTCGGCAATTATTTCACCACGGTCGATCGGGTAACTGCAGTCGGCAATGAGATACGTTCATTCGGAAAATGGAGTGACATTTTTAAAGGCACCGAAGGTGGTAATACAAGTTTCGAAGGCTACTATTCATGCATTTTCAGCGCCAATTCATGAGAGTCGTTTGAGGTTGGGATATTTGCTCAAGGCTAGGCAGAGTGCCGGACGGTGGTGGTCTTCGGACAAGGCGGATTGGAAATCGGTGGTGGTGACATGGTCTGGGCGTCGCTTGTACCCACTCCATTGCATGAAGAGGCTATTGCTCAAGCGCAGGATCATTCCGAGAACCAACATAGCGTTGTCGTTGCGCACCCGGCAGCGGTCGTCGTTGTGGGAGATATCCAAGCGCTGATGCAAACCGCTCTCGATGCCCCAGGCATCCCGGTTCAGACGCATCCAGTTTGTCGCATGGAGTCGTGAGGCCTCGACACTGGTGATCAGCGCCACCAGTTCGTCTTTGCGTCCTTCGGTCTGGCGCAACAGCAGAGCAGCCTGCTCGGCCAATGGGAAGCAGACCTGTTCACCGGTGACTGGCGCGGTGACAATACTGCGGCTTTCTTTGCGGCTTTTGTTGATTTCCTGCACGCGAGCCTTGGTGGGCGTCGGCTCATGAGGGGGGAAAATCGCCCTGAGGGGCGGCAACGAGGGTTTCGATCTGTTCGCGCACGGTGGGTTGATTCCCTTTGACTGTTAGCAGATAATCGGCCCCGTGTTCCAAGACCAGCGCGCGCGCGGTTTCGTCCTGGGTGTGTAAGGCGTCCAACGAGACCAACCGGCCTTCGAGCTCCAGGCGATTAAATAACTCTCGCGCCACGGGAATCTCGTTGGTCTTTTGGTCGACCAGTGCACTGCCCAAGTAATGCTGGCTCGGTACGGTGACCGCGCTCAAAATCGAGGCGCCGCTGCCGTGCCTGGGTTCCTTGCCATCCAGTACGATCAATTGATCTTTGGGCGCCGAGCCGCGCATTTGCTCCTGGATGGCTAAAATGACTTCCTCCACCCTACGGGCATCGACCCGCTGGAGCAGACGGCAAAAGGTCGGCTGTGTCGGAGCAGGATACTTGCCTTTTGGGTTACGCCGGATGCCAAGAGCCCGGCGTTGCGCTTGGCTCAAGCCCCGCGCAAACTTGGCGATATCCTTTTGCCCGCGCGGAGCACCGCAGAGAGTGGCTAAAAGAAGGATCGTTAACATCGACCACAGCGGATAGGACTCGAAGCGCCCGCGAAAGTCTGGCACGGCCTTGAAGTGTTCGACCATCGAGCGGATTTCCTTCACCGTACGCGTGCAGGGTGGCGACACCTTTTGTTCGACCACCGCCAACGCTGGCTTGAGATGTTCGGCCTGAAGACTGCGGCGGGCGTTTTTGAACAGTTGGCGGCAGAAGAGGCGTTTGGGCTGGTCGTGTTTAACGTAGTAATCGCGCCGATGACGGCCCCAGCCGTCGGTCTGGCCCAGTTCGCTCCAGCCGCTGGCCGAATAAACTGTACCGCAAAACTGGGCAACATCGACGAAGGTTTCGACCACCAACACCGGATGGCCGTAAGAGCTCTGCCAATCGGTGGGAAGGCGATCCAGGGTCAGGCGCAGCACCTTGCTCGCCAGGTTGGGCACGGAGCGCTCGGGCAGGATAAGGAAGCGGCTGTTGTTAGTCACCAGGCTCAGGCGACGGTGGCGTTGAGCAGCGCTCCATCCGATCCATTGGTCGCGATGCTTGAGGTGCTTGGCTGGAGCGCTGAAGACCAGCAAGGCCAGCCATTGACCTTGGGCATCGGTGGCCACGTAGTGGAGGCGTTCGCCCACCGCTTTGAGGCTTCCCAGATAGTGATGCTCATCGAGCAATTGTTTGAAACGCTCCAGTTCGGCGCGCTCCACAAGCCGCACTTGGACTTGGTCTAATAAGGCTTGTTGGTCGCAGTTAGGCAGTCGCAGAGTTTTACTCACGCCCGCGAGGATAAAAAATTGCTAAACAAATGTCCCGCAAAAAGATTCTTCTTCCTCTCACTAAACGACATACCCACCGCCAGGCATTGGCCCTGATGCATTTTTAGTAGGGGCGATACTTGGAAGATCCGCAGGAGTACCCTGCAGCGGATACTTTACTGGTTAACTCCACAACCGCGTCTGTGCGGCCATTCCGGGTTTCCTTTTGGCGGTAAAAGCAGGAGTGGCCGGCGGCGCCGCTCCCGACGACCACACCGAGCATTTCAGCAGCATCTTGATCCGTTCAGTGGCAGACAAAATAAAAACCGGGTCTCCGGGGATTTGTCGGTAATTGCAGTGCCTGCCCCGGAATCGGTCAATCGGTCATCCTCTCGACCCAGACTTTGCCTTGGGCTTAACGTACTTTATTTCCCCTTTCGTCAAACGACGTCAACTTCGACCACATTGAAATCGTTCGACGTCGCCATGTGCGTCCCAATAAACGTGACGGTCACGTCGCCTAAGAAGGAACCTACGTTCGAATTACGTTCGCGTATGAGTCACCCACAAATTAGACAGTCGACTATTCAAGGTCTCTTGGAAAAAGTTCGAAAGAACAACTATCACAAATATCTAAAGGTGGCTCGGCTTCATCGTGTGCGAGGTTTTTTCGGCGGGCAGGTTACTTTTGAATTCCCTGTCACGGCGCTCATTGGCCCTAACGGTGGTGGCAAGTCGACAATCTTGGGTGCGGCTGCTTGCGCCTACAAAGAGATAAAGCCAGGATTGTTCTTCCCAAAGAGTTCAATTGGCGACAACTCAATGTCTGAGTGGTCTATGGAATATGAGACTCTAGACCGAGACGTGAATGCTTCGGGACCGGTAAGACGTTCGAGTGTGTTCCGCCAGTTGCGATGGGCACGCGGCGATGTGCTTTCTCGCAGCCTTCGATATTTTGGGATCAATCGAACGGTCCCGGCAGGTGAGAAACCGCAATTTAAGAAGTGATTCTCACGAATCCTGGCGAATGAGGCCACGCGAATAGAAGGGCCTCTGCCTTTATCGTGCCGTGACCACTTTTATGAGGATTGTTCGGCTGTCCCCCTCCATCCAGTTCCCAGCCAATGAGGAGAAATAAGAAAGTGCCCGGCTCTTGCCATCCTGCTGATGTCGGTTATCCGGTCAGCGCCTGAGTTTCGAACAGACTGAATCGCAAATTGCTTGGAGATTTAACCTAAGGCGCCTTGGGGCGGTCGGCTTTGGGGAGATATTCAAAAACCTTGAGATATATCGGTCCTAGATATCTAGCATCATTTTCCTGCTTCGCGCGGTTGCGGAGCGAAGTGAGTTTTTCGTCTCCGCCTAGCTTTTCTTGAGCTTGGTAGCCTTCCCAAGCCAGCTCCCAGGCTTCGGTCCAAGGTTGTTTCTCAGACCCAAGTTCACCTAGATCTTCTTTCGGCTTTTGATTCGCGTTCATATAAATAAAAATTGTTCGTCCGCAAAGAAGAAAAATCTGACGAGTACATCGCGGCTAGAACTCTAGTGTCGGCATCATCATCTACAGCTAATGCATATACGTCCTTAAGCCGCTGGTCAGTCATTTCCTCTTCTGTAACAGCATGTTTTTTAGTGAATTCGAAGCTCGCCGGGAAACTGGATGCCGTCATTGATAGTCCGGCGAGCCTGGTTTATTACGTCCAGGTTGTGGCCCTTCCGCGAAGAACATTTCGGATAGCGCCCCATTGGCCCCCGCTTACTGTCGCACTGGAGATCCCGAAAGTGGGACGCTCCGGCTAAAACCTGGCGCGCACGCAAACTGCATTGTATGAGGCTACACTCAGACTGCTCGCTTCTCTCCGATGTGCACCCTCTCAATCTCTTCAATAGTGAGGCGGTCTCAAGATCGATCGACTGGGATTTCGGATCTCCGGACCGATTTGTCGAGGGGAGGGCTAGGTATGCATTTGTCCCCTGTGTATCCAGGAAATGAGCTGAAGGACTCAAACAGTGTGGATTCGAAGTGAATGGGCACTCGTTTTCGAGACCCATTGTAAGCGACATCGCACTCCCCTAGTCGTAGCGAGCGACCTCATAATTCGGGTGTAGCCTCTGATTCTGAGTCCAATGCAAGGAGGTGGATCATGCCCGACTATTTTACTCTGCTGGGAGACCGAGTAACACTCCAGTGTCCTTCGATCGACCGCATCTTCTTGCAGGCTTATGTGCCGAAACTACAGACGGTGGGCTAAGTCTGTACTTTTCTTCGTTGGCAGCGAAGATTCCCAGTCCCTTCCTCGGCCGCCTTCGGTAAGATTGGGGATGGCTATGTAGAAGCCATCTATGCTTATGCCAAGGCCCACCACATTCCGGTGGTGCGCTTCGAGAAAGGACAGGACAAGGAGAAAACGGCGCGTCCGTTTCTGGAGATGGCCGCTCGGGAAGGCAAGGAGCGAGTCGTGTTGATTGGCATCGCTCAAGAGAAAGCCTCCGTCTGGCGATCCTGGAACGGCTCGCCTTATACCCTTTCCAAGACTGCGATGAGGGCTTGCAACGTCGTCGCGTCAAATCCAGGACGCACTTCGATTTGCGTGATGGTCATGTGGAGTCCCTCCTTAGTTTAATTGTGCCGGTCTCAACAATAGTACTCTCTTTCGCAATCATGCGCTTCTTCAATTCATCACCGATGACGAATCACCAGCAACTGATATCGATAGCCTGGCCGCTTTTCTATGACGCGGTTTATGCCAACAGCCAGTGCGAGCTCTCGCCGCAGCACACATTGCTTCTCCTTACCGATGGATTATTTGAAGCGAAGGGACCGAATGGAGAAATCTATTACAATCGGCGCCCTGCTATAAGCTGTGAATAGGCGTCGTGGATTGCCCGCTTTTCAAATGTGTCAAAAGGTCATCGAAGAGGATGAGTGATTCTCTCAGGTCAAGCAAGCACTTTAGCGAAGATGGGTGCCTCGTTGCAATGGAGTTGGCCCAATGAGCATATAGTTGGTACGTCGGAGAAGGCTGCGAACAGACGCGGGCGACAAGGCCGTTGCAAACATCCAAGAGTGGGCAGCTCTCACGACGGTTGGGCGCCAAAGTGACCACTGATCGATTGCGTTTTACTCGGATATCAGCGACGCTCCATAATCGGAGAAAATCTCTCCCTTTTTAGAAGCCTTGCAAGGATCTGAAAAGAACGACAAAACAATTTTTGCAGGAGACCCCATGAGCGAGAATCTCAACCTGCTCCGGCAGAATTATTGCCGGCCCGGCAGTTTCACTGGCAAAAGAACCGATCATCTCTTTCCCCTAGAGGAAGAGTGCGAGGAAGGTAAAACGCTCCTTGCGACAGCCCCAAAGCCGCTTCTCCATCTTCAAGAGTTCGATCCGCACGGTCTTGAACAGACTTATCGAGAAGAAGCCACTGGTGCAGAACTACCGGTCTTCGCTGTTTTCGATCTGGAAGGAAGCCATCAATTGGCTTTCGAAATCACGATCGATTCGCTGCCCGCAGCCGATCAGGCCGGTGGCCTTTCCGCTTACCTTCCTTTTCAATCGACCCAGGCATTCGTCAAGAAGATCAACGATCGGAGAATGAAATCCGAAGGGGTGCTAGCGAGACTCTCCATAGTCCTGGGAACATTCCCGGTGTTGAGTTTGCTCCTCTCCCACTCGATCACCATGGTAAGGGAGGCGGTACCGTTTGTTCTGGTGGGAGGATGGGTGCTTGGCGCATTTTTCACATACTTGCTGGGTCTCCTCGTGCTTAACCATGTTTGTTTGTGGAAGAAACTGATCGTCACCGCAGAATTCAACGGTATTCTGCCGAAAGAAACCCGGGAAAAGGCGCGTGCAGCCAAAGAGTACTTCGACAAGCTCTACCTCATCGTAGACCAGCAGCACCGCTGGAAAAGCGTGCTCCTCCCGGATCCAAGCCCTCGGGTCTTAGACCCGCTTTTAATCGGCGAACTCCAACAAGACAGCGTACGGAAATATTACCTGATTGATCAGTTCGAGCTGACCGAAGCGGAGCAATATCTCGCTGACGAATTTGCTATACGGTCCGACGAATCTTTTGCCGGCGCTCCAATCACCCAGAACTAATGCGACGAATCGAAAGAAGTAAACGCTGACTGCGTGAGTTGTGCTTTTGGTCCGGTGGGTCACACTTTTTAATCGTAGGATCGGAAATGGCTTACCCAGGTGCTTGAACTCCTCCGAATGAGGCCTTTGGGTCCAATTCTGCATGGACAGCTTAGTCGTGTTTGTACCGTACAAATTATTATATCAGGCGAAGGATATCGAAGCGCAGCCAGGCAGGATTGCCTTCCAGGCTAAAGCTAGCCAGGTATTAAGACCGGTCCTTCTGCTTCCGCCCCCTCCAAGTTTCGTCAGTCTCTCTCGGCGCTGTCATTAAATCCCCGATCAAGATGGCAAATTGATCTTTGCGACATTTCAGAGTTCGTCCAAAATAATCGACGCTGTAGATTTATATTGACGGCACTGGCGCGCATTTGTTTTGCTAAATAACTGGTAGTCGCAACTAGGAGGTTCTTCCCCATTGAATCATCGCTCTGGCTAGTGCCCGACCCGCTCTCCTTACTCACAATCGAGTCTTTCCTTTGTTCTCGCTGAAGGGAAGTCTTCATATGGCTCGGGCGCCGGCCAGCATCGGTGTTACGTGGAGTCGTCCCAGGGGTTCCGATTGCAATCGTCATAATCGAGAAACGGATAATATTATGAAGTCAGTCGACCTATACCGTATTTCTCCAATCTGGATATTGGCTTGTACACTAAACGTGTACGGTCAAGAGGGCTCAAACAACGTGGAGCAGAGGGTCAATAGCATCCTCTCTCAAAGGACCCTTGATGAAAAAATCAGCTATATCGGCGGCACCCCTTCTTTGACGTCAAACCGATTCCACTCTCTAATCTGCAAACGCCGCTCAACCCGCAGATCTACCGGACACCGTATGAGGGCGCAACTTCGAGTATATGACCGCCGAAGATCCTTATCTGGGAAGCAGCTCATACCGAAAGTCACACGGGCGATTCAGGAGCAGGGGGTCTGGACGTTCAAGTGCTTCGCCGAAAAGCCTGAACTGCAATTCGCATCCCCGACGGCACTAACCGCGCCAGGAAGTGATATCTCAATTCAAAAACAATTAAAAATATTCGAGAAAAATGGCTACAACACATTCAAATCAACCTGTCCGCACCCTTGTGCCGGTCCGGATGGATCGACTACCGTGGGCTCACTTCCATTGGATGGTCGTTCTGGGTCTCGGCGTCAGTTGGATCCTGGACGGTCTTGAGATTCAGTTAGTCTCAGCGTCCGGATTTAAAGACTCCTTGGGCATGTCGAGCGAGGACATTGGTTTCACCGCGACCATCTACCTGATTGGCCAGGTTTGTGGCGCGCTTTTTTTGGCCGTCTCACTGACCGATGGGGCCGAAAGAAACTCTTTATCATTACCCTTGGCATCTACCTGGTCGGCTCTGGAATTGCAGGTCTGGCTTGGGCGCCGTGGTTCCTTTATATCTGGCGTTTTGTGGCAGGTATGGGGATTGGCGGTGAATATACTGCGATCAACTCGGCCATCGACGAACTCATTCCCGCCAAATATCGTGGTCGGGTCGATATCGCCGTGAATGGCACGTATTGGGCCGGAGCAATGCTGGGCGCCGTCTCCAGCTTCTTCCTGCTCAATCACGCGTTAATCCCTGAAAACATCGGTTGGCGCCTTGCGTTCTTCGTCGGGCCGGTGCTCGGGTTGGTGATCATCTTCATACGCCGACACATTCCGGAAAGCCCGCGGTGGATGGTCACCCACGGCCTCGGAGACGAAGCAAATCGCATTGTCGACGCTATTGAAGCCAATGTGCGTGCACAAGGCATCACACTGGAACGGGTCGATGAAAGCCGAGCCATGCTCGTCAAACCGGAGGAATCGATACCCTTCGCGACGGTGATCGATGTCTTCTTGAGACAATATCCGTCCCGGACCTTCCTCGGCATTTCGATGATGGTCACGCAGTCCTTCCTCTATAATGCGATCTTCTTCACCTACGCGCTGGTATTGCAGAATTTCTATCATCTCAACGCGTCCGAGTCGGCTCTCTATTTCTTTCCCTTTGCAATCGGGAACCTGCTTGGACCATTAGTGCTCGGTCCGTTATTTGATACTTTCGGTCGACGCAAAATGATCTTCGGCACTTATTTTCTAGCCGGACTTGTATTGCTGATATCGGCCTATCTATTCAAAGAAGGCGCGTTGACAGCGACGACGCACACGCTCTTCTGGTGCGTCTCGTTTTTCTTTGCCTCTGCAGGTGCGTCTTCAGCTTATCTGACTGTCAGTGAAATCTTCCCGCTCGAAGTTCGGGGACAGGCAATTTCCTACTTCTTCGCCATCTCCCAAGTCGTCGGCTCGATGGGGCCGTTGATTTTCGCTAACTTCGTGGGCAACGGCACCGACCGCGTTCCGCTCTTCTGGGGCTATGTCCTAGGATCCGGGGTGATGATTTTCGGGGGTCTCGTGGCTTGGTTCTTCGGCGTCAACGCCGAGGGCAAAGGCCTTGAAGATATCGCCGCGCCTCTCACGTCGGTCAAGACGGCCCTCGCTTAGAAATTGCTCTCGTTCACATAACGGAAATGAGGTAAATTTTGTTGGCGGCCGACACATAGCGGGCCGCCAACCGCCCTGTCGGAGGAGCTAAGGCATTGAAAGCTAAGCCGATATCGGGCTCACCTCACGAAACGGAAGTTTTAGCACGTTAAGACGGCGTACCGATAGGGTGCAAGAAATGGCGTGGAGATCATTACTGTCCAAAATAATCCGGATTTGGACCGAGCACTGAGTATTTAAGAGGATTGGTCAGGCACCAAATCGAAATCGAAAAATGAAGCCGGTCTCTGTTATGATGTTCGGAGCGTCGTGCCGTCCAGCACGCCAGTCTCGCTGAGCAGGGTCGTGTCTGCACATTCGATCCGTGCAATTCCCTTTGCAGAGAAATAAAACGCGCTTTTTCATGCTGTTACTTCGCTCCGGTAGGCGCGCGATTCCGAACGGAGGCGCGCGTTGCGCAGGCGGGATAACGAGTTTAGATAAGAGTCGTCAAGTGTCATGCACACAAAAGAAAGGAATAAGCGTGAAAACTGGAGTTGAAGCAGCGGTTATAAGCATTCACGAAAACCCGGACGAAGGCACGGCGAGAGTTAACTTGCGCTGGGAAGGCACCCATCAAATATCCGATTTCGATGTCGATAAATTGGGCAAGGTCCTGAATTCCGAAGATGAAACCGAGCATAGCGGATGGGCGCTTGTTGAACGACCTGTAAAGGTAGCGGTAGGAAAAGCTGTCCCTCTGAGAGGCTTACGTTTTGATTAATTTTGGGGGCTGCCTCCAACGGAGAATTTTACTGAATACGGCAATCCGGCTCATACTTGATCTTAGAATGCGAAAAACGAATTTTTGGGTCGCTCCCGAATGGCGCGAAGACAAGGCGAGTTGTTTGGCGCGCCGTCCTCCTCTCCAACACGGAGCCCGTGTTCCGCGAGAGCAACGATTACAAGCTCCTTGATGACGGCACCCCGAACCAGGCTCTCCTGGAAGCGGTTATGATCGGCGACTATCTGGCTGCAGAGCTCGGAGTGCAAAGGGAGAACCTCTGCTCTCACCTCGGGCTGTTCATCCGCGGCCTCGGAATTCAGCCCAACAATCCGCGCGGCCATCATTCCGCTCCATAACAGCGGAAATCCTGGCCGGTTCGGGGATTCTGCGCTGACGATCGAGGAGGAAGTCAGCCCTTCCAGGCTTTTCCCGGGCGTGCCGTTCAGCGTCCGCTCGTGCAACCCGCGGATTGATCTCGTTATCTGGCGCCGGGATGTGCTGGTCGCGCTTGACTCGACAGATGTCCAACAGGTGTTTTCCGATGGCGCCGAGAACAAACAGGTTCATAATCAAGTGCGGTGCCGAATTGATGTCTCAGGCCTTGTTCAGCTTATTCAGTGTAAGGAGCGAGCCAACCATGATGGTGAAAACAATCATGGGCTCTACAACTTCCATCATCGGATAGCCGCTGTTGAATTTCGCAATGGCAGCCGAGATAAGGACGACACTAAAACACGCATAGATCCATTCCTTGATTCTCGCGGGAACCTGGGGAATCAGCAGAAGCAGCGCGCCTATGACTTTAGCCATGGTAAGCTCGATGCGAAAGTAATTCGGAAAACCCAGATGCGCGAACTCGACCGCGCGTGTTCCGGAAACGTAGGCACTGAAGAGCATGAAGAAGCTAATGAGAGCTGGTAAAACCGGGGTAAGCCAGAGCGATATGGCGAGCGGAGCACGTATGTTTCGCGGTTATGACGTGGGTTTTCCCCATATTTTCAAGCGGTTTTCCCAAGACGGAACAAGCTCGAGAGAAAAGGGCGGACTGGGCCTCGGCTTGGTTATCTGCAAACATCTCGTCCAGTTGCACGGTGGTTCAATTATCGCTGAGAGTGCGGGTCCAGGCCGCGAGGCCATGATCAAGGTCAAGTTGCGAACTATAGACTCCAAGTCCGATCCGAGCGACCAACGTCCGATAAAGCTTGCCTTTAAGAAAGAAGAACAGATGCCTGACACTAGGCATGAAGGCATCAAAGTAGTCGCTGTAGACGACAATGCAGACGCGCGAGAACTCCTCAAAGTCATTCTGAAACGCAGCAAAGCCCAAACCGCCGTGGTGAGTTCGGGGCAAGCAGCGTTAGAAGCCATCAAAGATCTTCATCCTGACGTTCTAATTTGCGATTTAACGATGCCTGAAATGAACGGCTATGAAGTCCTGGAGAACGTTCGCCGGCTTGAGCCAAAACTCGGGCTTTCGCCGGTAATTGCTTTTACGGCTGCAGCCCGTGACGAAGATCGCGCTGCGACCGACTGGCCGGTTTCCAAGCACATCTGGCAAAACCAATTGAACCCGACGCATTCGTCAGGGCAGTTTTGGAGCTTATTAACTGCAAAAAGGAGGGTTGATCTGCGATTTAATTGCGGGAGGGTGTGAACCCATGGAGAGGACGACACTCGCGTCGCTCGCTCTGGCTTTCAAGCCGGTCGGCGCGTATGCTCCAGCACGCGCAAGCTGGGATCCTTCGAAACCGTCATAG
>CAWAIK010000003.1:0-567629 GCA_963782115.1 uncultured Verrucomicrobiae bacterium | reverse complement strand
CTCGCCCGACATTACACGCCACCGGCTTGAAGCCGTAGTGTGCGGCAAAATCCAGATAACGCGGATTAAAGACAGGAGCGCAACCCGGCAGACGCTCCAGTACAGCCGTCTTAAGATTGTCGTGCATGATGCGCCTGGGACTCGCACCGTAGTATTCCAGCGCGTGACGGTTGGCGGCCAGGAAGCATTCCATACTTTGGCTCAGGAAAAACTCCACAAAGAGTAACCGGCTATAGCAGAGCACCGCGGCGAAGTAATGGAGTTTGCGTGTACAGTCTCCGATGCGCATCAAGCCGTGCGTGGCCCAGTCGATCTGCAGGCAATCGCCCGGTTCAAAGGCCAGTTTGAGGTAAGCTTGGTGGCGAACTGGTCGCACCGTGGCGATGAAGTCATGCAGGATCGATCTTGAGCCTGTGTAACCGTGTTCAGAGCGCAGGCGCTCAAAGATCTGCATTCCGGTGTAAGGATGTTTTTCCAGCCAGGAGACTATCAGATCTTTATAGGGATCCAGTTTGCTTGCGCGCTTGGATCCCTTGCTGCGCGGCTCGTAGCGGGGTTTATCCAGCCATTTGCGGATGGTCTTGATATTGAGTCCGGTCTTTTCGGCAATCTGAGCCGCAGTCAGCTTCAACTCCCGGTTCAAACGGCGCACCTCGTGATAGGTTTCAAAGTTGATCATTTCTTACCTCCTTGCTTTTGCAGAAAGTCTTCGACCATCGCTTTGAGCGACAGAGGGCTAATAGCACCAATCGGTTGGGGTTCGGAGGCGGACGCAGTCCGTTGTGCAGGCTGGCTTTTAATCTCCGGCAGTTGCCTTTCCAGGCTCAGGAGCTGATAGAGGGGCTTTTGGTAAGCGATCAGTCCCAACTCGATCAATTCCCGGCGCGCTCCCGCGACGACTTCCGGCTCCAGACGCAACAACTCTGCGATGCGTGGGCCGGAGTAATAGCTTAAACCCTGCGCATCGGAGGCGCAGACCAGAAGAACATACAGCGCCAGAGCCTGTGGGGTGCAATTGGTGATGTAACCCTCTCGCAACAGGCGGTGGTCTATCCAGCCGAATCCGCGCGGAAGGCCTTTGCGCATTCGCCTGGGATCGATAAGTCGTTTAGTGGGCATAATGGGTTGTTTCCTTAGAGTTTGCCGCGGCTGCCAAAAGCCGCCCGCCTCAAGAGCGTTCAGCTGCCAGCACGCGCTTGCCTCTGTCTACGAGCTCCCGGGTAAAAGTGGCAAAGCGATCTTGTAACGCATCACCGATGAGCAAGGACACAACTCCCGCAAGCAGAGGCACTTGAACATAGGCAAGATCTTGTAACGCACCCGCACGGGGAGTCTTGGAGGGCTTCGAGGGCTCGCAGAGGCCAAAATCGTCTGCTAAAAGACCGATCTCATTAATCGTAATCGGCTGATTTTGTGATACTTCACTGGGGGCAAGATCTTGTAACGCATCCGGCCGTGACGATCTCTTTTTGCGCCAGTAACCGGGATGGCGCTCTCGCCAGCGTTGCACCCGCTCGACGTTTTCCGGTCCGCGAAAGTAGGAACGATTTTGCGGCTTCTTGAGCCACTTGGCTTGGGCGGCGGCCTTGCTGGCCTTGCGACAATCGGATTTTGCGCAGTAGCGCTGAGTGTGTCGACTATTCGGGCAGGGAATAAAGAACTCTCTGCAATGGAGGCACTTGCAAGAAGAAGGCGAGTTCATGGCGAGGCCACAACACAGCCCCCCGCCAAGCCGCACTCAAGCCCCCGCTACTTCCTTTGATCCAGAACAAAACCCAAGCTCGAAGAAAAACATTTGTGTCGAAGATGGACGAAGAAAATACCCCCGGAGGATCCGGAAGTCCTCGTTCAAACCTGTAGAATCAGACCAATTTCAGATCGGTCCCCGCAAAAGAGGATCTAGTTCAGGAAGCCCTGCCCCCAGTACGGCTAAGAGCCTGCCGCAAACGGCCAGGCATGAGCCAACAAGACCAGCTTGATCTGCGAGAGGAGCTTTATCGAATCAGCGGTGTGGATCTGACCCGCATCGACGGAATCAGTTTGCAGACTGCGCAAAAAGTCTTCTTCGAAATTGGGACCAATGTCGGTCCCTGGAGCGATGAGAAAAAGTTCTCTTCCTGGCTGGGCTTGAGCCCTAACCATCGTATTAGCGGAGGCAAGGTGCTCAAACGCAGCAGTCGCAAAGTGGTCAATCCACTGAGCGTCGCGCTGCGGCTGGCCGCGCGCACGCTCCGAAACAGTCGCAGCGCTTTGGGAGCAAACTTTCGTCGACTCATCGCTAAAATCGGAATGCCCAAAGCCATCACCGCCATGGCTAGAAAACTAGCCGTGCTCATCTACCGAATGCTCAAGTATGGAACCCAGTATGTCGACAAAGGCATGCAACACTACGAAACCAAATACCAAGAAACCAAAGCCCAATACTTGCGAGCCCAGGCGGCGAAAGTCGGCATGATCCTTCTTCCAAAACAGCCAGCTGCCGCCACTGCTGCCACCTAAGACAAGCCATCTTTTTGTGACCCAAACCGTCGAAAACCGAAAACATTACAAGCTCCTCACTATCAGCGAGATCCAACCGGTGTTCATGGGGAGACGACTACGATTTCAGAACGAGTGCGAGGAAGGACTCAACTCCGGTTCGCTACGCTGATCTATCTTATCTAGAGGTGGCTCCAGGCGTAGGCCGTTTCTATCGAAGGGACTGTCTTTGTGACCCTTGTGATCTTCTGTGCAAATGATTTTTCTTCGTTCCCCGGCACTAAGACAGAAAAAAAGCAAAAGTCATTTTGAACAGAAGATCGCAAAGAAAACAGGCTGTCTAGAAGATATTGCTATTATGGTTATTCAGGTCCACATTGAAAGAACGAGGAGGGCCATTGGCGACGCCACGAAAGGCGCGTCTTGTCCAGAAAATTTACGGAACAAACTATATAAGCTGCTAACCACCGCATTCTTAATCGTGCTAAGCGTCGTCGCACTGCGGGCGCAAACCGCAACGACGAATCCCCAGCCGGCTACCGCGGCCGCGGGATATTTAGCTGTCTTTCCCCAGGCACCCCTCATCGCCATACGCTTCGACGGCAATAGCGAGGACATCGCAAAAGTCCTGGCGGCTTCCCACGCTGGCACCAGCTATAACCACGATGGCACAGCCTTCAAGAGCTTTGTTCGTTCCACATCTTCCGAATCGTATAACGGCAATGTGGTGGACTACGACCAACGCAACAAGAACGTTCTCCAATACAAAAGGAACGTTAGATCAGGGAAGTGGATTGGATTTGCTAATGGAGAATAGTTTTGCGGAGAAGAGTTTGAACACTTTGCTACGATTCATTTATTCTAAAAGTGGTCTTAAACGGACGCGCAGCGTCTGTTTAAGCCCGCAACGGGTCAGCTGACCTCTTTGGGAAAGCGGGGGCAAAGACGGGAAGTGTCCATCTGGTATCCGGGTGCCACATAAAAGTCTAGCTTGCCATCCAAACCACAGGTCCAGACTTCCTGCGCTCCTGCCTCGAAATAAAGTGCCTGCTTTTCTTTTATTTCAGACGCAGTGTTCGAAGGCGAAATAACTTCCACGCAGATTTCAGGTGCTCTCTCCAGCACGACAGGCTTTTGAATACGCTCCTCCCGGGTTGTAGAGAGCCAGGCAACGTCGATTGCCTTCACTCCGTCGGACGTCGAAAGCGGGCACTCCGGCATCGCTTCACCTTCAGGTATCAGCTTTAGCATGAGCCCGACGATCTTGCCTTGGCGTTGCGAGTGAGAGAATGCCGGCGGGGGACTCATAACGATGCGACCATGACGATCGGTTTCGATTCGATGCGGCAACTTTGCCAGGGAAGAATCCGCCAGAACCTCGTGCCATCGTCTTAGGTTAAAAGCCAACTGTCCTTCGATGGATGGAAGCTCGATCGTCAGGGGCATTGGAAGAGGCTACCCGATCCTCTCGGTAACATCAATAGGTTAAAAACTGATGGCGAAGCCGCCGGCGACGGCATTGGAATTATAGTGATAACGCCCCAGTTGGCCATCATAGTTCACATAAATTGAAACCGCAGCAGTCAACTGAGCCGAGATCCCGGCGCTAACTACCGCGCTATCCTGACCCTGCGTTGGGCCGAAGTAAGTTATCGCCGGATTAGGGCTAAAACGCCGTGGACGAACCTGCTTTAAGTGTTCCGCCCTGAACAACTGTCACACCACCGTACGTGTTCGCGCCGCTCAGGATCAACGTGCCCGGGCCACTCTTCCTTAATGTGCCACTACTGCTGCTCAGGGAGCCTTGGCCGCTGATCGCTCCGCTCAACGTCGACGTCGTGCCAGCATCAGCCTGAAACGTGCCCCCAGACGGAGAGAGCGCGATTACCTTGTTAGACGTAATCCCGCCGCCGGTCGCCAGTACTTCAAGCGTACCGCCATCAAAGCTGATTGGTCCCGTCCCGAGATTGCTGTCGCTGTTCACTGCCACAATGCCGATGAAGTTGTTCTGGACGTTCTCACCGTTAATGTTCGCGCCCCCGCTGTAGATGTTCGCGCCGGTCAAGGTCACCGTGCCCCGGCCCGTCATCGTCAGTGAACCCGGACCGGTGATCAGGCCGTTCAAGATCGAAGTGGAGGCACCGTCCGTTATAGAGAAAGTCGGTGAGTTGGAGGAATGATCGACAATGCCGGTCCCATTAAAGGCCAAAGTCTGGCCCGAAAGATTAAAGGAATACGCTGGCGCTAAGGCGTTGAACTGGAAGGACCGGGCTGTGTACCGCTGAGAACGTGAGGGTCGTTGTATTCGACCCCTCGAATATGGCCGTCCCATTCGTCGGCACCCAATTAGCAGCGGTGTCCCAGTCGCTCGACTCTGGGTTAAAGAGCCAGATCGACTGTGCATGCGCCGCCCCTGTGCCGAAGCAAACGCTGACAAGCAGCACCAAAACACCATTGCGCAAGTGCTCGCTCAGACCCCCTTCAGACGAACGCTCCCGAACAGTAAACGAGCACATGAAGAATCACTGTATATTCATAAATATACCCTGACGTTGCGCTCGCCAGTAGTTTTCTAATATCTACGATTCGCCATTTTCTGGGTAAATCGTTACGCCTTCGCGCGCAATCTTTGCCTTGAGTCGCTCATTGGCAACTTGTTCAGGACGCACGATGTCAAGTGCGTAGATGATCGGCGCGTTTTCAAGCGCATCACACAGCTCGGCCCACTCGGCTGGCGTGGCCTCTGGGCTGGAAATCGCTAGGTCGAGATCGGAGGAGCGCCGGGCGATCCCGTTGGCACGGGAACCAAACACACGCACCTCCTGCACAAACGAAAAATGGCGAAACGTGCTGCGAAGGATATCAACGTCTTTGTCGCGAAGTCCAGGTAACGGCATAGCTCAATCCCACACAAGAGTTTGGATCTTCTCCGCCATTCGGGCAAGTCGCGGTGCATAGTCGTGGACAATTCGCGTGTAAATGCGAACGGCCAACGTCTCATCGTAGGCGTGGCTGGTGAGGTTGCGATCGTCCAACATTTGCAGCCAAACGTCAGCTTCATCTTGCTCGGATATCAATCTTACAACAAAAGCTCTCTTGAGCACTGCCCGCGGGCCGGCGGATTCGAACCCCTGGTGTTCAAGGTACAGCTGCAGCGTCTTCCAGACCAATTCGAACGTAAACTCAAAGCGCTGGATTGCGGCATCACGCACAACATCGGTCTCCGGAAGGGCGGCCACTTCGTCCAGGCGAGCGGCCGCATTCAAAACCGCAGTCTGACGTTCAGAAAAGCGTTCTTTCCCCATAGATTATTGTTTGTCAGCACGAGGTTTTCGCCGTTGCGTTCAGAGTTAGCAACCAATTCTTTGAGCAGATCGGCGTGACGTTTCCACAAAAGGTGCGGGAGAGAAAATTTTTTGAGAATGCCGTGACTGTGGGCGTCTTTGGCCTCGGGCGACACGAAATGTGAAGACGGGTCTTGGGCAGGAAGTCACCGAGGCCCGGTCGCGCACCTTGCTTAACCAACCGGCTGGTTGGTGACGGCACACTGGCCAGGGTGAGGCAACGGGCGACTAGAGCTTAAGCCAAGCTCGAACGGCCGCTTCCACTTTAGCCAATGTCCCAGAGTCGACGAGCCCCACTCGCCTTTCGAGTTTGATCTCCGGTATCGAACCCAGACCTTGCGCGTCGAATGCTCCGTTCGGCATGCCATGAGTTTCGTGACGCACGCACTTCATACTGAGTACCGCGCAGGCTGGTCGTTCGGATGACATAGCCGACGATTGCCCGTTCCTGACCCTCATAGGCGACGCTTAACACCAGGACGGGGCGTACTTTTGCAGCCAGGCCGAGATCCGCAATCCAGATCTCACCGCGCTTGCCTTTCGGAGCTCTGCTCCTCCTCAGCGTCGTACATTCCGAACAGCGTTTCAGAAGCGCCGATCGCCGCAGCGTATTCTTCGATCCAGTTTTCCAGTGCGCGCAGTTCTTCTGGCGGTAGCCTCTCAATAGCGGCTTCGATCTCGGTAACTGTGCTCACGTCGGCAATTTATCCGGATAGGCAGATTTCGGCAAGCTTCGCTCCAGCCGCGTGAGGGCGACGACTGAAGCCCAGGGCATAATGCTTGGGAACCGATCCCAATTTTCGGACTGAAAACTTACTGAGGAAACGAAAACAGAAAGCGACGTTATGAACGCGTTGAACATCGAGATCTTTTCCGACTGGTCTGCCCGTGGTGCTACATCGGCTTACGCGTTCGCCGAGGATATGTCCCTCGGGAAGGCCTCCACAGCGGCGGAAAAGAAAATTAAAAAGGCTAAGCTTCAAAGATCGATGTGCGGCGGAAACTTCGGACACATCCCGGACGATTGATGAACCTCCGAGGTGGCGGACAAACGAAACGGGAATGTTCCCTGGTCGCAAATCCAAACCTCTTGTGCTCCGGATTCAAAGTAGAGAGCGATTTTCTCGGAGATCTCTTGGGGGGTGTTTGACGGGGAAAGGACTTCGACAAAGATTTCGGGCGCTCGTACTAAGCAGCTCAGTGAACGCACCTCTTGACGTCGCTCCGGCGCAAGCCAAGCCACATCGATGGCCTTGACACCATCAGAGGTTGAAAGCAGCACTCGGTGACAACTCGTCCTTGCGGCAGCAAGGTCTTTAGCAAGTAGACAATTTCGCTCTGCTGGTCACCGTGTGCCGGCGCGGGTGGAGGACTCATGAGAATGTGTCCGTGACGGTCGGTCTCGATCCGATGTGGCAAGTGGGCAAGATCAGGGTCCGCGAGCAGTTCGCGCCAGCGCTTGAGATTGAAGGCAGTCTGTCTTTCAGAAGGACGGAGTTGGATCGTCAGCGGCATTGCGAGAAACTATTCTAGCATTACGAGTAAGGCAAGCTTGTCGGGCAGCCCGCCTCGTCCTACCAGCGGCTATCCGGATTACCTTACTTTTGAAGATGCTGATGCCAAAAGCGATTCCGAATATGCAGCACGCTGCGCTCCGATCCTGGGTCATGAGAACCCGTCGCTCGGTCGAACAAAATAAGGTTGGAAGCCCATGCCAAATTGCGTCCTCGCTGTGGGTACTTTGATCCTCGATGCGTACCGAATCCGCCGCGAGCCACCATTCCCGCCCATTCTCTTCGTCCCAAAGCTCCTAATGTTAGCACCATTGTCAGAGCTGAACCCACTGACACTGACAACTGACACCGACAACTGCCTTTTTACCAGCAACCTTTCGGTCTCAGGAAGAAGGAGACCACCAGTCCCAATAGTCCGGCGATAACGGCTATACTGTTCCAGGGCTCAGGCATGAAATAAGGTGTGATGCTCATCGTGACCAACGAGATGGCTCGGATAATCTGGTAACGTTCAACATCCCCTTCAGCCAATATCTTTAGCTCGCGTATGAGGAAAAGACCTGCAACGCAGCTCAAGATCATGGTTAATATTGAAAGAAAACTCATTCTAAAAATATTCGTGCCGCTTAGCCGAGGAGACACCGTCTAGTCATAACTAACTAAACGGCTAACCCTAAAATCATTCCCGAGCCGCTTTCCAAGCGGCTCTACAGCCTGGAAATCTCGCGAGGCCCTGCCTCGCCAGATTTCCAGGCTACGGCGTTAGCTTACCTACCTGGCTGTTGACCTTGAAGGAACTGGAAACTACCGTAAAGTTGGCTGTCGCCAGAGTCTCCATCCCGTTCGTCCCGTACGGTGGCCTGAACTGGACCACCTGGATCGTATAGGGCGTTGGAGTGGTGGAGGCTGGGAAAAGCAAACCTCCCGCTGTGTTCGTGCCCGTCCCAACTTCAACAAAGACGTCCCGCTGCGGTACCAGGTCGGTCGTCGGTGCAGTCAGACGACTGTTGGCAACTTCCTTGGCAGATGACGGCGGTGTCGCCGAGGCTGTTCCTGGATAAACAACGACCCAGGTGGTGCCGCCAGGGTACGCGTTGTCTATTTCGACGTCTAATCGTGCCGTATCGCCAGTAAAGGTCGTTGGACTGGTCGCGGGGATGGGGGCCGGATAGGGAATCGGATAGGGGGAGGGACTGGTATAGGGAGAGGGAGAAGTCGAAGAGGGAGGAGACGTAGCAAAACCGGAAACCGGAGTGGAAGCAGGGTTGGGAACGCTCGATAGGGAGTTGAAAATCTTTGCCGTTGATATCGGGTAGACCAGGATGGGGAAAGCGAGAAGCAAAGTTTGTGGATTTCCCTGGCTATCAGCAGTGTAAAACGAAAGCGTTTCTCGCCCGTATGGGTTTTCGGGATGCGGATAGACTGTCAAAGTGGTCAAAACAGTAGCTAGGTGGCTGCCATTCGTATATTGGGCGGTCACTCCAGGCGAGGAAACAAACCTAGACGCACCGTATACATTCCCTGGAGAACGCGGTTCAAAGGATCTGACTACTGTGAATTGCGTTGGATCATTAACTTTAAGGTAGATCGCCACAACAGCGGTATAGGGTCCGCCCGGAGGGTCCGCCGTGCCTGCCAACATCGAGTCGTCACGATATTGGAGTTGCGGTGACTCTACGGTGATAACCTGCACGTAAGACGGCGGAATCGGCGTCGGGACAGGGGTCGCCGCTGGTGTTGGAGTCGGAAATGGCGTCGGACTCGGCGTGGGTGTCGCCGGTGGAGTCGGGAGGGGCGTCGGAATTGGACCAGCCGGCCAACCCGGAGAAATGCCGAAAGCCGTGCTGCAGATCGTCCCGGCACTGACAATTAAAAGGCCGACGATCACCACTCTGCGAAGAATAATTTTTCGATATGACATATATTTAATTTCGACAGTTTGCGAGAACTGCGAGGTTCGTTAATTCGTGCGCTCCTTTTCGACCGTAAAAAGTAGCGTCAGCCGGGTGATCGGAGGCATCTGCACCGGAGTAGGAACAGTAATTTCAGTGAGCGTAAATGTATTGGTTGACGTCGAAATCTTATTACCGGACGCATCTAAGAATTGGAGCGGACTTCCGGGGGTTGGAGTGGGTGAAGCCTGAATTAAGGCTGAAGCCTGATCAACGGAGACTTGCCCGATAAGTGTAGTCGAATTGGGGTTGACTCCAGAGATTCCGTACCGAACGTCAGGCGCGAAAATACTCGTCGCATACTGCGTGGCGACCTGGTTAAACGCATCAAGCAGATACAATGTTTGATTTGAGACGATCGATAGTCCATTGGAAAACGCGCTCAGATTGCTGGTACCGGTAATCGCGACGCCGGGATCATTCGCCGTCGCGGTGCTCACAGGCTCGGTCGTTGGGTTGGAGCCGACATAAATAGAGTAAAGCTGCGCTGGCGAGCCCAAGCCCGGGGCGGTCAGCGTCACCATGCCCCCTACATTGATCACCAGGATGTTGCGGGCGGGAGTGGTTCCCGTACTTCCTGTGCTCGTATAGGTCATCCAGGGGGGCAAAGTTCCGGCTGGGTCTCCGTAGGAGGCTTGCGAATACGTCGTCGTTGTTGCAGCGCCGTCTAGGAAGCCTAAAATCTGGTCCGGCTTACTCGAAGTATCCGGGAGGACAATGACATTCACGCTGATAGCTCCCGCGTTCGCCGCCGCGCTCAGCTGCGGAGTTGCGCTCGGGTTGTAAATTAGTGTCGGATTAGTGCCGCTGATAATAATCCGGATCCGGCATCTGTAATACGGCCGGGCGTACAGATCCCAGTGCGTGGGAGTGCCCGGAGCAGTCATGAAAAATTGGTTTCCCGGCATCACCGGCACCAGCAACGCCTTCCCGTCATTTCCAGCCACGGAGACTGGCGCCGCGCCGATGATCGTTTGGGTCAGGGCCATTTGTTCGCGTGTTCCAACCTGGTCGAATAATGAGTTGGTCGAACTCGCATAAGCTACTCCGTTAACAGTCGCCGCGTTGAGAACGTTCACCTGCTGACGCGAACTGATCCCTTTATTATAGGTTCCGCCGGCCAGGCGAATCTGGCTGCCATAGATCGAGCCGGTGATTGTGACCCCGCTTCCCCAAGCTGTACCATCCGCATTGTTGCCGATCTGAAGATTCGCATTCCCCGAGACCGGAAGCTGAGAGGGAATTTCGTATACCGACAGGACGTAATTTGCCGGAACGCTCGGATAGAGGTTGACACCGACCGGGCCCCCGACAACTCCGGCTTGGTACTCTCGGATCTGCTGTGCGGTTTGGTAGACTACCGGGATACGCCACCACACGCGGCGGGCAATAAATAGGTCACCAGGCTGTTTGTATCCGAACCGGATATTTGGATAGATGATCGGTGCCCAACGGTTTCCGCTCGACTGGATAGGGGGCGTGCCCGCGGTGTTTAGAGAACCGAGAAAGAACTCCTGAGGAGTGGTTAAAGCAGTCGCCGAGGATAAATTTGTGTTCCCCGACCAATTCATTAATAACGGTTGCACCGTTCCATTATACGGGGAGACAACGTTCGCGAGTCCCGATGTTCCCCCGAACGGTACCTCCTGGTTGTACCCTTGGAAGATGCCTAGTAGTGTTCCGGCGGTGTCGCCCATGTTAGCCGGGATCACTCCTGCCAATCCCGGGAGTGCCCCAAGCTCCGTCGGATCTACGTAGCTCGTAGCAAGCAGGTTGTTCGCCGCATTTGTCATGATCTGGGTCCAGGTCAGGATCGGGCCGGTGAAACCATCGGTGCCCGGGAGCATTCCCGTCGCAGTTTGCTGGAGGACCTCCCGCATCAACGCGTCTTCGCGGGTCGCAATGTCCACCTTTGCCGAAGCAAGCCGGGCAGTATTCTGTCCGTTGGAGGCTGACACGAGAAACGCCGCGACGGTCACGATAAACGCCAGACCGATGATCGACACCAACATGATCAGCGATCCGCCGTGCTTACTTCTTTTCCGCTGCAAACTTGTACCAGTCATTGTAAGATCCGTTCAGGGTTGCGAGCAAGACTCCGGACGTCGCATCGAATGTAACACCGGATAGCTGGCCGCCGGCCAATTCCCAGTTCGGCGTCGCGGAGAATGTCCCGGTGACACTGTTCGCCAGAAAAAAGTAAATGCCCAAATGACCACTGATCGTCTCATAGGAAACCACGGCCTGGCGGGAGGTGACACTAGAGGTGCTGTTGGGTTGGCGCATCCAAAGCCGAACAGCCGAACCGGTCAACGCGCGCGTGCCGTCGGCCCTTGCTGTCGGCCCGTCTGCGTAAATCCGATAGTCCTCGGCATTCCCGATCGTCCTGGTCAGCAGGAGCCCAATGGTCGGTGCATCCTGTGCTAGAAAATTGAATTTAGACGCTTGAGTTAGCATTTGGATATGAGCCTGAAACATGCCGACGAGCGCGCCCGCGACCATGACAGAAATACCCATCACCAGTGCCAACTCAATCAACGTGAAACCGCTCTGTCGCCGCTTCTTCATTCGGATCGATACACTTTGCTGACTTTGCAATATTTCCGTAGTCCGTCCTGATAGAGAACATAGGACTCCAGCAGATAAGAAACTGCGCCCGTGACGACGTCCGGGCCATACTTATGATAAGTCCGGATGACGGTTGCCGTCACCGGTCTTGCCGTCGCCGCTGTGGGCGGTGTTGATAGCGACGGCATCGCGCCGATGGTTTCCGGCGTCGCGCTGGTGATAGCGGCAGGGTACACTCCCCAGACCTTGACCCCAGCATTTCCTCCGTTTTCTATATCTGTGAAAACATATCGCTGCGCATAGGCTGTTTCTCTCGCGGTGTAAGCATCGGTCATGCTTTGCCCGATCGACCAATTTTGCAGCATCCAGCCTGCTACCATTGTCTTCATGCCGAATAGAGCGATCGCCATCAGTAAAAAGAGTGTCACGGTCATTTCGACGAGCGACCAACCGCCTTCACGGGCAGAACGACCCAAGGTATTATTGCTCTTCAATATTGCCCCACGTCCCATAGGCCATCGGTTGTTGATCCTGACGGGTCCGCGATCGACACCACTGGCGGAAACACGGTGCAATTAATCGTCGGCACTACTCCATTGTACGAGGGTAAGGTGGGCCAGGTGCCATTCGGCATGTAAGGCAAAAGACCGGCCTGCGTCAGATTCGCAACCGGGGTCGACGGATAATCGGACAGGTACATTAGCTGTGCCGCTTTCACCGAGCGGAGCATCTCACCGGCGGTCCGGCCATCCCGGAAAGCATAGTAAGGTTTAACACCCAAGGACGCGGCTCCGACCAGAACGAGAATCACCGCAATCACCACTGTCATTTCCAGCAGCGTAAAACCGCTCTTTGAAACGTGGAAATCTCGCGAACCGAAGCGCACGGGAGATTTCCAGGCTGGAGAGCCGCTCACGAAGCGGTTCGGGGTGAAAACGTATTTAACAATCGGTAAAATAGCCTGAAGGAAAAATCTCTCGATTAGTGATTGATGCGGACCAGCGAGAGCGAGCTTCATAGGGGAGGGGCTAGCGCCAGCTTGCTTTGACTTTCAGATTTTGCCGGGGCGGCGACTGCCGCGCCGGGGACCACTTTCGGCGCGTCGTTTTTGGATGAAGCAAAAGCTTTCGCCAAGATCGGACGGAGTTTTGCGGCCAGCCCACGATCAAAATAGCCCGCTCCGCCGTAGATCCGGACAACTTTGGTCTGGCCCGGTGATTCGGGTGCCAGATTGGCTTGGCTAAAGGGGCCCGGGGCGGGCGGCGCTAAAAACCGGGAGGCTGTTGGAGCACCCTGAGCCGTAGCCGGCGACAGGCCCACGGAGCTGAGGGCGACGCAGAAAATGAAAATAAAAAATGTTTTGTTCAAAATGATTATAATTACTAGTATTATCGTTCTTATTCAAAGAAACTAAAGTTCTTTCATCAGCTATCTGCGGCTTGCCCGCCGATGCGCGTGTCCTAGAGCAGAGCGAGACCGCTTGTCATGAACGGAAGAAAGCGGGGATGCTCCGGTTACACGCATCTCCCTTAATGCCCTGAATTCATCATCTTCGGTCCGGCCAGGATGATCGGCATATAAGTACCGATGTAAATCATCGCGATTACCGAGACCGTCAATATTTTGCTGGCCACGCCGACGAAGCCGGTAAAAAACTCGATGCGCTGTTCGGTTTCTTCTTCGTACAGGTCGCGCAGGAGTCGAAGCTGTTCAGTCAGATTTGAGGCCTTTTCTCCAATCTCCAACATATGGGAGAGTTGCGTATCAACGGTCGTATACTTGCGAATCGCTTCGCCGAGATTGAGTCCAAGAGCCATTTGCTTCTTAACGGTCATAAGCTCCTTTTCCAAGGGAGTATTTTTCACGGTGTTCGCGCAAGTTTCCAAGGCGTCAGAGATCGGGACGTTATTGCTGAGCAACATCTCGAACGTGCCGACAAAGGTGAGCTGTCGAAACCCCAGGATAATCTGCCGGAGCAATTTCCAACGGTTCAGCAGGAAGGTGAAGATCGTCGTCCTGAACGAGAGGCTGCGCCAAAGGACGAGAGCAAAAACAATGATGCCGATGGTCGTCGGCACATATACAGCCGTAAAAAAATGGCTGAAGACAAAGATTGAGCCGCTGAAAGGGTCAGGCTCCACGTGCATATCAGTCAGCATCTTTTCGACGCCGGGCACTAATCCGGTCATGGAATAGATCAGGATGAGCCAGAGAAACGCCAGGATGCACAACGGTGTGAGGATCGCCTTCCGTATCTTGCCCTGAAAATCTGCATTGATCTTCATCCGGCGCGCCAAGGCTCTGAGCGCCCCTGACAAATTGCTGGACATCGTTCCGGCCCTCACGAGACCGATAAAAGTGGAGTCAAATCGCCCGGTTGCGGAAAACGCCTTATGGACTTCGTCGCCTCGCTCCACCGCGACGGCAATGGATTTAAGCGTCAGCCGGAGATCTTCTCTAGTCAGATGGGCGTTATAAAAATCCAGTGCCTTCGGAAGGGGGATTTGGGCATCCAACATGGCGGCCAGACTTTTGCACATCACGATCAGCGGTTTCCGGGGAAACGGACTGAGACGTCTTTTTTGACTATCCGCTGCCGGAACTGCCTGAATCGCCGACCAGCCTTCCGTTTCGGCAATCCGCCGGGCCGATTTACTGTCCGGCGCAACGACCCTCACGGTCCGATTCTCGATCTTCGCTTTGCCGGTTTTCCCGAATCCCTGTTTGAGGGTTACGACGTAGGTTGCCATTTCTTGTCTCTTTCGGAAATCAGGCCGAGCCGAACCGAGTCGGCGGCACTCGGCAGATCGATGGCTCCAGTGTAGAGCAGGTCAAAAGCGAGATCGCGCAGGGAGGGAACCTGGTATCGATCGTAGACGAAATTTGCCATCTCGATCGAGGTCAGGTCCCGTTGCATGATCAATTCGGTTACCTCGTCGGTGATCGGCAATACTTCGATGATGGCCTGGCGTCCGGAATACCCCAGTTGGTTGCAATAAACGCAACCCGGTCCCGCACGGAATATGGAGCGACCGCAGAAGACGTCAGGTAATCCTAGTTCGTCCACCACCGCGTCAGTCAAAACCATTGGCTGCTTGCAATGCTTACAGAGCTTTTTTGCCAAGCGCTGCCCGCAAGCCGCTTTCAGGGTTTCGGCGACATAAAATTTGGGAACCCCGAGCTGAACCAGGCGAACGACGATCTGTGCCGGCCAGGTGGTGTGAATGGTAGAGAGGACCTGGTGTCCGGTCAAGGCCGCCTCGATGGCCAGTTCAGCCGTTTCCTTATCACGGATTTCGCCAACCAGTAGAATATCAGGATCCGAGCGCATTCCGGACCGGATATACAGCGGACCGTGGCTGACCTCCTCCATGTTGACATGCGTGACCATCGGCACCTCCTCCTCCACCGGATTTTCAAAGGAAATGATGTTGTACCGGGTGCGAAATAACTCCTTGATCGTCGCGATGAGCGTCGTGCTCTTGCCGGAACCGGTGGGCCCGCTCATGAGAATCATGCCGTCGGGAAGATTCAGCGCCTGCTTAATGTATTTCATGGTGGTCGGATGCAGGGCCAGTGACCCCTGTCCGAGCTTCGCGCTGACATGCGATTTATCCAGGATCCGCAGGGTATAGTGGAATCCCCGATAGGAGGGTAGACGTTCGGCTCGCATGGCAATCCGCCGGTCGCCCATTCGAACAGTGAACCGCCCGCTCAGCGGCAGCCCCTTGTTTTTGTCCATGGCCTCAAATCCCATCAGCTGGGTGAGCAAATTGTCGGTCCGTCCGACCAGCTTCAGATCCAGATCCCGACGCTCGACGAGGTCTCCTTCGATCCGGTAGGTGTAGTGGAATCGGTCCTTTTCCGTTAACATGTGGATGTCCGAGGCTTGCCGGCTGATTCCTTCCTGGACGATGGCCTGCAGGTTTCTCACGACGCTGTCGACCGAAGCAGCGTTGAGATCGAAATCTTTGACCTCCACGCGGCCGTCGTCGGCATCGAGCTGACGAATCTCATCCTGGGTAATTTGTTGAATCCTCTGGTTTTGACTCAGAAGGGCGCTGATCTGCGCTGGGTAGGTCAGAACGAGCGCCAGTTCGACCCCCGGAAACCGCTTTTCGTACAGGACCTTGAAGTTGCCGTACGGATTCGCCACCGCGACCGTGAGACCTTCGGCGCCATATTGCAACGGAATGGTTTTTTCTTGCCTTAGGGCTTCAATGTCGAAGGAGTTGAGGAGATCGGGATCGACCAGGCCGGTCAGGTTGTGCAGGACCGGGATGCGCCGGAGGGTTCCGAGCGCACCGAGGACATCGGCGACTTCGACTCGCCGAGGGATCTCTTCGTTCGAGTATTCCTTCAAGGCCGGCAATTTCTCTCGCAAGGTCGCGATGATCTGATCTTCGGTCGGCTTCGAGAGCGGTATGCCAATTTCAAATGACATGGTCGAGTCGAAAGTGAGAACGCATGATGCCGGGCCAAAGCCTCGGCGGAACAGCCACGTGGAAGAAAAAGCGAGGACGCGTCTCTGACGAATCGTACTCGAGCTGTGTTTGAATCCAGCTGGCCAGGAAATCTCCCGTGAGCGGGTTGACGCTTCCGGTGGTCATAGTGGACGGAGTGGACACGTCGAGGATCACCGCTCCACAAACCTTGCAGGCTTCAAAAACCTCCGGATGGGTTTTGTAAAAGGCTTCCGGCGGGGGGATTCGATGAGCAATCTCCCAGACGTGGAGATTGGTGCGGCTGTTCAGCCAGTTTAGAACCATTGCCAGGCGGCCTTCATCGGGAAAAAGAAAATGCATGATGCCTTGCCCCATGTTAAGCCCCTGCTCCAGGCTGATTCCGTATTTAAGCAACTCGTCTGTGGCGGTTGTCGGGTCCAGCATTTCACCCTCCAGCAATATTTTGACCGTGTGCGCGGCAATCGTTTTCGCCAAAATGCAAGCTCCCACGTGCCCGGATTCTTGCGCGGCCAGAGAGGTCGAGGTCGTTAACCGCGAGTCCGCGGCTGTACCTAGCCTCAGGCGAATCCCTCCGGCGTTTAGTTTAATAGTCATAATTGTCGGTCCGGTCGACGCGAGTCCCGCGCCAAACTATGGTGGTGCATTCTTGTTCAAAAAGTTGCTGATATCCGACATTTCCCAGAAGGAATCCTCTGGTAATACTTTTGGTCCGGATCCAAATGATTTCACAAGGGGCTTGTTCGCATCGATGTCGCAGAACAAAACTCCGTGCACGCCGACCTTTTGCAGCCAAACAACGAATTGGCGGCTGCCGGATTCCAACACCAGCAGGTCTCCTTCACGAACGGACCGTGATCCGATCAGGATTTCGTGAGCGCCCACATTCACCGCACCAATCGTCAGCTCTTGTACCGCTTTTTCGATGGTGGGCTCATTAACTGCCGGGCTTGCTAGCGGGCTTGCCGCAGCCGCTGCTCCCGGTGTCGCGGTGGGATGTTCGAGAACCGGGGGAAGAGCTTTGTAGGGGCCCCGGATAGTATTTCCGAAAGGATCGGTCGCACGGCGGCGCGACAGCAATTGTCCCTCCCGCGTAGCTGTCGACTGCTCCGGTTCACCAAGGTGATTGATCGTCACAAAACCGCCGGGTGCAGTAGCACGGATAACCTGTCCGTTGGAGACTCCAGGCGCGGGGTCGGCAAGCGCCGGGAGTAATGACGTCAAAATAGCAAAGACGCACGCTAGCCTTGGCGCCTTCAACCAGTTTCGTAAGCAAAGCGTCCCCGCTTTGCTTACCGCAAAAACGCTCGCGAAATTTCCAGGCTGTAGAGGCTCTTGGGAAGCGGCGCGAGGCCGGTACCTTGCTCCTCGAGTCTGTGTAGTCTGTAAATTCTGTGGTTTCAAATCTGGAATTTGTTTAGTTGTCGCTCAACACGAAATACGTGAGCGCGGACTGCAGATAAGGGGCGGAGACTGCTGATCCGGGCACCAGGTCAATCGAAAGGGACTCCAAAACCAGGTTGGGAAAACGCGTTTCCCAGTCCGCTGTCGCGCTGTTCAGCGCTTCCCACCGTGAAAACAGCTTGAGCGTCATGGTCCGGCCCTCGCCGTAGTTCGGTCCAATGGTCGAAGGTCCGTATTGGAAGTCGTGCAACGTTTGTTCAACTTCGTCCGAAGAGAAGTTTTCCAGGCCGGCTCCAATGCCGCTCACCAGCTTAGCCTCGATATCCGTACTCGAGAGTAACGCCTTCAGCAGCACCGTCTTCGCCCGCATCGGTTCGAGTTCCGCATTGAGGGTCGCCACCTGCCGACTCTGAGTTTCATAGGCGGCATGTGCCACCCCTTTTTCAACGACAAAGCTCTGGAACCTCAACAATGCCCAGAGTAGAGCGCAACAGGGTAGTCCAAGCCACAATGCCGGCAGGGCCACGTCAAAGAGCAAAATGGCCTGAAGATATTTTTTCATTGTTTTACGAGCCAATCTTATGCTTCGGCATTACAGGGATGGTCAACGGATCGTTGCCCGCGAAGGTTTGGGTAACAACCAGGCGAAATTGGTAGGGCAGCGCGCCAGTCTTGGTATCGGAGGCGAATTGCGGGTTTGCCTCCTCCCGCAGGACGATTTTAACGCTCCGAGTATCGGCTATTCCGAAAGTCGGGTCGGTCAATCGGACCGCGGTCGACGCGAACATACTTGAGATTGTCGAACCCTCTCGCAGTCGCTCCAGATGGCTGCGGCCGTGATCGGTGCAGGATCCCTCGATACTCCATTCGCGCAAAAATCCTCCGGTCGCGGTGGCCGCAGGTTTTGCCTCGGTCTGTTTGATCGCGTACTTTAACCGGTCGCATACCACGTCATGACCCTCCGGGACCAAGGCCAGAAAGAAATCCATGACAGACGACGCCTGACTGCGGGGAGTCAAAATTTTGTCCCACAAAGAAAGATATTGCCGTGTCTCCCGAAGTCGCTCGAGGTCGGTCTGCTTGCTCTTGACCATCTCCGGCAAGAGACGAAGCGGATCTCCGTGGGATTCACCGACCACGGAGATGACCAGCCATCCTCCCAGACCGAGAAGAAGTAAAATGCCGAAAATTCGCGAAGCCCGGAGCGCCGTGATGGCTATCGCGAGGCTCTTCGGCAATCGCTGATCGCGCGATTTCTGATCATCCAGCCAAAACGTTTCCCGGCTCAAGATCCTAAAGCGTTGCGCGTCACTCTTAATCCCGAGCGAAAGCGGAAATTCTTTCCCGGAATGGTCGTAGTATTCCGTCAGAAGCTCCGGACGATGAATCACCTCTGAATTGACCTTGCCGGCCGCGGACTCGTCGAAGACACCCCAAATGGCCTCTTTGTCGGGAATCTGAATTTCGATTCCATCGCAGTTTTTCTGGTTTCTTTTGGCGTAGGTGTCGAGTTCGCTGAATAGGCGTGTCGGATCCTGGGAGCCGCACTGAACAAGCAGCAACACACAGGCATCGACGAGACCGAACCTTTCAAGCAGAGAGAACACGTCATCGCCGAAGGCCGGAGGAACATCTTGCTGGCGATGGGGCAGCACCTTAATATCAAGAACCCCTTGATTCGCCGGTACCACTACGGTGAACCGGTCATAGAAAAAAACAAAACAGTGTGGTTTTTCCTCGATTGGCCCCGCGTACAGATTCAGGTAAAGAGCGAGCATTTCGATCGGGGCGGAATGGACGGCAACTTTCAAATCGAGATCTGTCAATGTTTGCAGCGCACTTAAAAATTCAATATGGTGCCGAAGCACTACCGCGCGCTGGCCGCTGAGGAGTGGATAATATCGCCACTGAATGGCCGGGTCCTGATCCGTTGAAACATCGGTCACCACTTCGGACGGGGTCTCCCGCACCAAGGCGCGGGCCTGTTCGAACAATTCGGGATTCGCGAATGTTTCCTGCACAATCCCGACATCAATCTCGTCGGCGAGGTGAAGGATCGCGCCGATGCTGGTCCGATCACTCATCGAAAGTTTCAAGCCGAGCGATAACTCCTTGGTCAGAGCCTGCAAACGATCTGCTTTACCGAGATCGGCAGCCTCGATTGCCGGTCCCTGCGACCAGGAGTGCGCCGCCCCTTTCCCCTGAGCCACCACTGAGACCACCCGTACCCCGTCGTAAAAGAGATGCCAGCGCACCGCCTGTTCCAACGGGCTGCCAAAGGCGTATTTGGAAAGAACTCTTCTGAAGGCCGATTGCCCGCGCGCCGAACGATGCGCCACGCGAAGATCGGAAAGGTTTATGGCCACCTGATTACTCCTGAGTTGTTCATCGACCAGGGGAACGGATTTCAAGGGTTGGGGAATGAGAATCGTCGGACATAATTTAGCTGCTTAGGAGTGAATGTGTGGTTAATGACTCAAATCCAAATAATTCTCTGTTATTTCTACCGTGCGGCCCGGCAGAGAATGGCGAGCGAAAGAATGAAGTCGCCACATTTAGCCTTACATTCAAGGTAGAATGAGCCGACACCTGACAGTCCCACGAGAAAAATTTGGGATCCAGGCAAAACCCGCTCATAAATCCGGCTATGCAGCGTCTATTGACCCAAGCGGCATTTGTCGGCCTGACAATGAGTGCCCTAAATTTGCAAGCCCAAATCAAAGCTGGACCTTCGGGCATGCCATCTTCTTCGGCTTACACGTTAGAATATAGTTGGGAGAAAACTACGCCTAATTTCCTGGCAACTAATCCGGCGACCGTCGCCAACGCAGGAGCTCCGGCAGCCGACATCACGACAGATACTGGTGTAGGTACAAAAATGACCCAACATTTCGAGGCTGTTCCGACCAGGCCACTTCCCGCGCAGTTGGGTCCCGATGCCACTGCCACACGAGGCGGTGCCTATCAACAATCATACACTCCAAGTGCTGTGAAAAGTTACAATCACGACGGTTTAGCCTTCGAAAATATAAATGGAAAGCTCAACGCAGTTGCTTTGGCTCACGATGCCGAAAGGACCAATGGCTATCAAAAACCAGCCGTCTTGTATGATTACACGGCGTCCTCCGAGGGACGTGCAGAGCGCATCAAATATCATGAGAATGTTAAATCGGGAAAGTGGCGAAAATTCAAAAACGGTGAAGATTAAATGCTTCTTACCGCAAGGTTAGCCGCAGTCTTTAGAAACCCTGTCTCTTGCGCGATTTTTTTCAAACTGGCCACTTTGTCCAGAACGATTCTCCCCGCCAATGAGATCACAAGCAGCATGCTCATTTGAAACAGCGAATAGAGTGGCAGGTAAAGCCGCGCCTGAAAGTAGGTGCTTAAGCAAGTTGCAAAAGAGACCAGGAGCCCGGCGACGATCATGCCTGAGGCGTACGAGATGCCCGCTTCAGTGTCTGGATCCCGGAAAACCCCAATGATAGCCAATCCGGCGAAAGCAATGGCGAACGCAATGGTGACACATGCCATCTCCAGCATCGGAATCCGTTCGAAAAGATGGAGGTATGGAATCCGCTGCCAGGCCGTATCGTAATAGTCTGCTTCGTGTTGAAACGAGGCGAGACCCCTTAGTCGTTCGTATCTCGGGTTAGCTAGTCGTTTTTGCAGCCAATCGGTCAGTTCAAACGGCGCAGACGCGAGATCCGTTTGCGCGAAGAACGGCGAAACCATAAAACTGGCCCAAACAACCTCCAGGAACTTTGGGTCGCCCGAGAGCAGGACGCAAGCGGCGATCCGGTTCAATTTCAGATCTACCTGCCAGGTCCGATTCTGCGCTTCGTCGAAACCGGATTGAGCGAGGATTTCATCGATCTTGTAATAAAGAAACATGTTGGCCCAATCCTCCCCCTGGTTGAGAGATCGATTTAGCGCGTCAAGCGCTTCTGTCGCTATTGGATCCGCCAGCTTAGTACTGATCCGGGCCAGGATCACGGATCTTTCCTGCTCCGGCAATCCTTCCAGGTAGCTTAGACGGTACTCAAAGGTTTCGCCATAAGTGGAACGAAACGGCACGCGGAACATCCAGCACATCGTCCGCTGCACGAGCAACGAGGTGCCAATCGCAGACAAGCCGAGCACCACAAAGAGTAGAAGTCTTCGAGTGTAACGAAAACGGAATTGACCAATGGCCAATTTTGCGGTGGCCCCACGAGAGATCAGTTCCTTTCCGGCCAGCGGCAGCAAGGCGATCGGCAGACAGGTCGCCAGCAGTACGTTGATCTGCCGCGTCAACGCCGCGGCGAGCAGCAGCCCAAAGTAGAAAAATACTTTTGCTCGATTCAGTTCCGCCGTCCGAAGGCAATTCCAGCCGCAGGCTGCTATCAGGTAGACCAGCGGGTTACTGAATCCCTCGCTCCCAACGCAATTGGCGTAAATGTAGACCCATGGAGTGAGCGCGAAGACCAGGGCAATCAAAATTCTGATGGGAAAATGATCGCTGAGCTTACTGACCGCATAGAAGAGCGAAAGAACCAGGGAAAGATGCTGTACCACGATCAAGGTACAAATTCCTGCGTCTGTAAGCGGCGGGGCGCTGATTGAAAGATGCGGCATGCCATGACCACCCAGCAAGCTGGCGACGATACTGCCGGCGGAAACAATCAACCGACCACCTAAACAATACCCCGGCAAATAATGGATGATGCCTTTGGGAGCAAAGGTTGAAACGATTTCATTGAAAGCGTCCTCATCCCGCCAAAGTGGCGGTATAGTCAGAAAGATATACAGCGACGGAATCGATAATATCAGGAGCAGGACACCCTGCCGGAGGAAATTCCCGCGAATATCTGTCGCGCCGGCTTGAATCATGCCATCGCTAGCGCGGGAGGAAGTCTTTGACGATTTTCTCCAAATGCACATGCGTCCACGGGCGCTTCCAAGATTACCAATTGGCTAAGTTTGCCGCCGACGGGGCGTGGCCGCTAGCGGAAAGGCTGCAGGTTGTGTAAGCGGTTCCTTGAGCTGGGGTCGTACTACCATATGTGTAGGTGCCTCCCCCTGGGCACGCTGGCGCCGTTGCCCAGAAGCCGGCAGTCGTCAACTTAGCTGACGTTTCGGCGCCGCCTGTAGATAGTCCGTTCATGTTTGCGTATCCCCGGGCCACCTTCTGAATACTCGAGAGATTCACCACGCAGGCTGCTTTGTTGGCGCCGCTTTTCCAAGCAGTGATGCCGATGAACAGTACTCCCACGAGGAGCAGGAGAACTGCGATAACGACTGATAACTCGATAAGCGTAGAACCCTTTTGACGAGCTTGTTTATTGATAGCTCCGAGATAGTTCATTGATTGATGGTATGTGAATAGTTAACCAAGATCCCGTTGGTTCTCGCTTTAGGCTGTTCGTATGGTTCGTGTTTTGAAATGTTTGCTCTCCAGGTTAGCGCTTCACATCGTAAAAGGAGCCGGGCGCCCAGCCTGTGCAGCAGGGCGCCAGAGGCGTATTTGGAAAATACTCCTGATCCTGGGGCGCTTCCCAAGCGCTCTCCTGCATGGAAACCTTCCGAGTAGTTTTGGCTCCTGATATTTCCAGGCTTACCAATTGGCTAAGTTTGCCGCCGACGGTGCGTGACCGCTAGCGGAAAGGCTGCAAGTTGTGTACGCAGTTCCTTGCGCTGGGGTTGTAGTACCATATGTGTAGGTGCCTCCCGCTGGACACACCGGCGCCGTCGCCCAGAAGCCAGCAGTCGTCAACGTAGCCGACGTTTCTGCGCTGCCTGTAGATAGCCCGTTCATGTTTGCGTATCCGCGGGCCGCCTTTTGAATACTCGAGAGATTAACGACGCAGGCCGCTGTGTTGGCGCCGCTTTTCCAGGCAGTGATGCCGATAAACAGCACGCCCACCAGAAGCAGGAGAACTGCAATAACGACTGATAGCTCGATAAGCGTGGTGCCGCGTTGGCGGGCCTGCTTATTATTAGTTTTGAGATCGCTCATTTTAGTTTTTTTATTTTTGTTTGTCTTGTTGGTTGTTAGTGAGTTGTTGTCATTGAATCGGCTATTTTATCCTATAGGCCGTTCAAGTGAGCTATTTGTTCTCAAGGCCGGTGACTTGGTAGAACTGTTCATAGACTTCCGGTGTAATTCGTTTTGCGTTGAGCAATCCTCTCAATTCCACGTTCCATTTGCGGTTGCCGGGCTTGTTCAGGCGTTCCTCGACTTCCTGGAATCCGCCCTCGGCGTATTTGCGAATCGCGTTGCGGTCTTCAATTTCCTGAATCGCAAAATATTCACAGCAAAGTACGTACTTCCCGGTAACGTCCGGCATCAGGCCTTGCGATAAAATGAAGGAGGCAACGTCGGAATACTGTTGAAGAATCCCGCGCGCCTGTTCGAGGTTGAACATTTGCCGCATCCGCCCCAGCGTCTTCCCGGCGCCGCGTGTATGCATGGTCGAAAGAATAAAATGGCCCGTCTCCACGGCTTCCAGCGCGATGCGCAAGGTTTCGGCGGTGCGTATCTCACCCACTAGAATGATGTCGGGTTTCTTCCTGAGCGCGTCATTGAGGCCCTGCTCGAAGCTGCGCACATGATGTCCAACCTCCTGCTGGGTTACCAGTGCCGGCGCGGGTTCCAGTTGCCCGGAAACTTCAATGGTGTCCGCGTAAACAAATTCGATTGGATCCTCGACGGTAACGATGTGCTTGTGATAGCGGCAACGGACCCAATCAATTAGCGCCACCAGCGTGGTAGTCTTGCCCGACCCGGTCGGACCGACCACCAGACCAAGCCCTTGTTTCTTGGTGACCTTTTGACAGACGGACTCAATTACGTTGGTTGGAAGACCAATTTTGTCGAAGGGAGTGATTCCGTTCGAGACCAGCCGGACCGTCATCCCAACACCTTGATGGGAAAAATGGGCTTGGACGCGAAACCGTCCAACGCCCAGAGCGCCATCCGCTTCTTTGCCTTCAGAGGCGAAATCGATCTTTCGTTCGGCGATCAAGCGCTGCCAAAGGTCACCAGCCAGGTTATCTGCAGACTCAGAGCCGTCCAAGGTACGGTGCGAGTAAAAGAGCTCGAGGATTTCCGGGAGAGCTTCTCCAGAGAGTTTTCCCCACTTCTTACACGGGTAAGTCGAACCGCCGCCATTGGCGTAGACGGGCCTTCCAGATTGGAACTGGAGGTCAGAAATGCCTTCCCCCTTGGCAAATGCTAAAACCTCGGCTAGCAATTGAGGAGTTGTCTTTGCTGCAGGCTCACCATTTTCGAGACGGGGCTTGTTCTGCGTGTGAACCACTGGAGGCAGGACAAATTCTCCTTCAGTGGACTTAACCGGCGCAATCTCTCCCAGAGCGAAGTTTTCTTGACCAAATTTTAGGGAAACAGATTTCAAGGACTGGGGCTTAGAAATGCCGGGCATAGGAGGCTAGAATGGCTTTGAGATGACTGATGATCGACCTAATATGGCATGGGATTCAATAAATGCTATGTTTTTTGTATTTATCATGTTTGCTGTATCCAATTAGCTTCCAGACGTTCGGCAAATCCTTCGACCAGTTGGTCCAGCTCTAGTATTCCGAGACCGCTTTCCTGGGTGAGGCGCTCGATTTTGAGTTTGCGAGCGTGGCGTTCTCGCGCAGCTTCTTCTTGAGCCGAGTCTTGAGACATCCCTTCGATAATGAGCATGATCCGATGCGAGTCAGCGTTTTCCTGGCGCAGCACCTGGGCCTGGTCGTAACGCTGTTGAAATTCGCGGAGGATCGCCTCATAGGTGAGATCCGGTGAATACCCGTACTTAGTCAGGAAAGCCTTACGAATCAGATGGCCATTTGGGGTATTCATTGTGAGGACCCTTATGATTGCGCCCTGCAAAAAATCCAAATTAAAGAAGGCGAAGGGGTGGGGGGTAGAGTAGTCAGTTGCTGGTTGTCAGAGGAGTCGGCAAAGGGCGCAGGACACCACCAAGGGAACCCGGCCGAGCATTCACGATTGGCTCAAATTCCTCGGATGATTTCAGAATCACTTACGCGAGCCAAGGTAGGTAAACCGCCCCTGTTACCCGGCTAAACGCATTTTCTTTTTTGATTGCCATGCAACTAACTGTTTAAGAGGGGTTTAAACAGATTTCAGCTTTCGGGAATATGGCTACAAACGCACTTTGAGATAGTGGAGGATCGTTTGCTGGTCGGGTTCGGGGGTAGTGACTTTCTCGAACTCCACGGCACCCATCGCGACCTTGTCGCGACGGATCGCCGCCAGGCGCTCGATCACGTTGCGCAGTGTCCACTGTCGATCTTTGTGAGTGCCATCGGCGGCAAATAAAGGTTCAAGACGCTGTTTGAAGTGCCACTGCAGGTAATAGGCCAGCGTGCACAGAAACACGTGGCATTTGATTCGATCATCGGTCTTGTGGTAGACGGGCCGTACTTCGAGTTGCACCGTCTTGAGATTGCGGAACGCCTCCTCGACCAAGCCCAGCTTTTTATAGGAGGCAACGACTTCTGTGGCAGCCATCTTCTCTTTGGGCACCTGACCACTAACAATGTAACAGCCGTCGAAGAGTTCTTCGGCAGCGATCTTGTCCTGGTCAAAGCTCCATGAGAGCCGGCCATCGATCACATCCCAGCGTACGAATTTGCCCATCTTGGTACGCTCCAACACCCGGCCGACGCGTGCTCCCAGTGTCTTTGCGCTAGCCCGGCGTCTTGAGCCGGCGATTTTATCAAGCTCTGCGCGTGTGCGCTCCAGAAGCCGGGCACGCGTCCTGCCTTCGCGCCCAGCGGTCTGCGGGTTGCGACACAGGCAGTAGCGCCGCTTGGGCTCTTCGGGATCAAAGACCTCCACGATCTGTCCTTCATCAAAAAGCTCCGCCGTGATAACCTTGCGTTCCAGCAGCTGGACAATCTGGCGATGGGTCAATGCCGAGATGGTGTGCAGGCCCTCGATCCCCTTGATCTTTTCGGCCACCGTTTTGGTAATCATCCCACGGTCGCCGACAAAGATAATTTCTTTCAAGCCGTAGAGACGCTGCAATTGCGCGATCTTCTCAGGGACCGTGGAGGCGTCCTGAGTTTTACCGTCAAACACCTCGACTCCGACCGGACAACCCTCCGCGCTGCAGAGCAAAGCGATCACCATCTGTTCGTGACCCCGCTTACCATCCCGATTGTAGCCAAAGGTGACGATGTCGCTCTGGTGCGAGCACCGGCGCGGAAAAGGACTGATTCTACCGATTTTAAAGTGACCTGCATTTGGTGGCTTTAGCGCTCTGAGTGAGAGGAGACAGTTTTACGTTTGGCGCTACGGTAACTGTCGCCTTCGATGAGGACTGATTGCGCGTGGTGCAGGAGGCGATCCAGCAGAGCGGAAGTCATGGTGGCGTCCCCGGCGAAGATTCGGGGCCAGTCCTTGAAAGCGATGTTGGTCGTGATGATGATCGAGCCGCGCTCGTAGCGTTTGGTGATGACCTGAAAGAGGAGCTCGGCGCCTCGCTTGTCCAAGGGCAAATACCCTAATTCGTCGATCAGCAAAAGCCTTGGGCTCTGGTAATGCTTGAGCTCTCGGGCGAGTTGGCGACTGGATTCTGCGGCGCTAAGCCGGTTGACCACGTCAATGGCGGCGGCAAAGAGAACGCTATGGCCGCGCAGGCAGGCTGCATAGCCTAACGCGATGGCCAGGTGGCTTTTTCCGGTTCCTGTCGGGCCAGCAAAGATAACGTTGGTGCAGGTGTCGATGAAGTCCAACTGCAGGAGGTGTTCGACTTGCATGCGGTTGATCTTGGTGGGCCAGTTCCAATCCCATCCGGCCATGGTTTTAGTGACCGGGAAGCGGGCGTCATGGATGCGGCGCTGGACGCTGCGGTCATGGCGCAGGGCGACTTCCCCGGCGATGAGTTCCTGAAGGTACTGGAGGTGACCGCTGCCGTTGCCAGCGGCTTGTTCGGCGGCTTGAACGGCATTTTCGAGTACGTAAGTCAGACGCAGGCTGCGGAGGTTGTCCTGGAGAGTGGAGTTTGGCGTAGCGGCCGCGGCGTTAGAAGACGTTTTTTCTAATTGGGATAGATTAGTTTTCATGATCAATAGACAAGTGCTCTCTTAGTCCATAGATTGTTAGTATCTATGGACTAAGAGTGAGTCCGATTAACAACGTTAGTATCTATGTGGTCTGTTTATCTTGCTGTTCGTTAGTCTGGTAGCATGAGCAGTCAGGTTGCTGGACTTCGAGTTGGAGCAGTTCAGCTCCTCGAGTCAGATGAAGTTGGCCGATCAGTGGGCCTAGAGTACGACGGTGAGCGAGGATATTATTGAGGTAATCGGAGCCGTAGGCGCACAGCTCAACGGCTTCCTCGAGAGCTTGAGCGACAGCGTCCCGTCCGTGGATACCAATCAACATGTCGATCCGGCGGACGTGCCCTAAGGCGTGAAGTTCCCGCTGACGCAGAGCGCCGTAGTAGGCTTCGGCTTTGGGGCTCAAGGCCAGAAAGCGGGCCAGTAAAGCGGCGTCCTCGCCTCGTTTGCGCTCCTCTAAGAGACGGCTGACGTGATCGGGATTTTCGATGTCCTGGTTATGTCCGTAGTTGCGTGGGTGCTGCGCGAGAAGCTTTTCGCCTCGGTAAATGGCGATCGTAGTGGGCGTGGCGCGCAGTTCCAACAAGGCTCCGGCGTGTTCAAAGGGTACGGTGTAATGGTTGGATTCGAACAGGACCCGGCAACGGTTAGTGGCACGCACACGGCGGCTGGAGCTAATATCGTAGCCGGCTAAGGGCAAGGGTTGAAGAGTTGGTTTTTCCTGCTCGAACGCGTCGCATGGTCGTTTGCCCGTCTCGCGATGGACTCGGACATTAGCAACCTGCTCCATCCAGCGGCGCGCCTGGGCATTGAGTGCTTCCAGGCAGCTGATCTGCAGACCATTGAGGAAGTTCTTTTGGATGTAAGCGATCGAGTTCTCGACGCGCCCTTTGGCGAAAACTGAGCATTGCAGATCGTGGAAGTCTCCGCGCAAGAGTTTTCACTGTCACACACCCTTTCCATCCTCTGAAGGGCAAGAGCTTCGAACTCCTTGCTGTTCGCAACAACTGGGGTGGAGATCGCGTTTCGTATCTGGGTACCGACGGACGTCTGCGTACGCTGCCGCTCGAGTGGACAGATGTCCACGAGCCCGATCTGGTGGTGACGATCGGCGCTGACCGAGCCTTCTTTCGTGCCGATCTGCTGCTCCAGCTGCGCACGCTGGTCGATGAACAAATGGCCCGAAAGGAGGCGGCGCGATGTTAAGCAAATTATATGCACTATGTCTTTGTAAATATGTGCGTATATTATTGCTACGCCGTGGACGAGTGCGATGGCCGCGACACGTATACTCAGTTAAAATGATGATTAGCGCTCATGAGTACCGTTTTATGGTTGCGTTCTCCAATGTAGTAGCACATAATTGTAAATACATAGATGACAGCGGATTCACGTCAGCGCGAGCGTCGTCGGCAGGCCCTGAGCACACAGGGTGCCACCCACCCGCGCCCCCAGGCTGTGAGCGATTCTCTTTTTCGCGACAGCGCATTCTTCGATCCGAACGATCTGGTGCAGGTCAAGTACGAGATGCTGCGCAGCGTCGAGCAGGAGGGCCGTCCAGTGGTGGAGGCGGCCCAAGCCTTTGGCCTGTCCCGCCCGGTCTTCTATGTCACTCAGGAGTTGTTCAAGCGCGAAGGCCTGCCAGGGTTGGTGCCGCGCAAGCGCGGGCCAAAGCGGCCCCACAAGCTCAGCGACGAAGCGATGGCCGTCCTGCTCGAGGCTATAGAAGAGGCTGGACGGATGCTCAAAAGCGAGGAGTTAGCGACGGTTCTGGCGCAGCGCTGTGGCATCGAGGCCCATCCGCGCAGTATACTGCGACGGCTGCGCCCCTATCTGTGGCGGGAGGAAAAAAAACGCCGATGATCGTAGAAGCCGTAAAGCTCGACGTCACGCAATATACCGTGCAGTACGAACTGCTTCGCTCGCAGGTTATCAGGCTGGCGGGGAACGCAGCTCAGGGAGATACTGCTGCAGACCAGCGACGCGGAGTTGGGCTTGCCCTGTTTTTAAGCAAAGGGATGCCCGAATGGATTGAGACTGTGGAAACGGTGCTTCGCGCGACGCTTACACCGCGTGCGGTTGACGCCCCGGACCCCACACCGCATGAAGGTTCACTGCCATCGAGCGCTACGGCCGTGTGCTGCTTAGCAAGCGTGCGGCATGAGGTGACCACGCTTTTGGCGAATCTGGTTCTCTCGACTCGATCCGCCGTGCACCAATCATCGAGGGAAGGATATCGCTCATGGTAATGGACAGCGAAGCTCATCAGAAGGTCACGACTGCGCATCTGTCGCGGCTGGCATACCTGTACGTGCGCCAGTCAACGCTTCGCCAGGTCTTCGAGAACACCGAGAGCACCCACCGCCAGTATGCGCTGCGGGAGCGCGCCCTGGCGCTGGGCTGGTCGCTTGATCGGATTGTCGTGATCGACAGCGATCTCGGGCAGTCGGGCGCCAGTGCCGCCGACCGAGAGGGCTTCCAGCGTTTGGTGACCGAAGTCAGTCTGGGTCGCGTTGGCATCGTCCTTGGCCTGGAAGTATCGCGTCTAGCGCGCAACTCCACCGATTGGCATCGGCTGCTTGAGCTGTGCGCGCTGGCTGACACGCTCATCCTCGATGAAGATGGCCTGTACGATCCCGCGCACTTCAATGACCGCCTGCTATTGGGCCTGAAGGGCACAATGAGTGAAGCGGAACTGCATGTGCTTAAGGCACGACTGCGGGGCGGCATCCTGAGCCGCGCCCGACGCGGGGAGCTCAAGCAGATGGTGCCCGTCGGCTTTGTGCACGACGCGCAGGATCGTGTCATCCTCGATCCGGACGCCCAAGTGCAGGCGTCGGTGCGTCTGTTCTTCGAAACCTTCCAGCGGACCGGGTCCTGTTTGGCAGTGGTCAAGGAGTTCCATGCGAAGGGGCTCCTGTTTCCACGCCGATTGCGTAGCGGCGTCCACAAAGGCGAGCTGGTCTGGGCCGAGTTGCTGCACTGTCGTGCGCGGCAGATCATCCACAATCCGCGCTATGCCGGCGCCTTCGTCTTCGGTCGCACCAAACAGCGGCATCTGCCTAATGGCAAAGTCTGCTCGCGTCTGGTGCCAAGCGAGGAATGGATTCTGTTGCGCGATACGCATCCCGGCTACATTGCCTGGGAGGAGTACCAATCGAACCTCCAGCGCGTGAAGAGCAATGCGGTCGCTTGGAGCCCCGAGCGGTGCCGTGGGCCAGCACGCGAAGGTACGGCACTGCTGCAGGGGCTTGTGATCTGTGGAACTTGCGGTGAACGCATGTCGGTCCGCTACCACTCGCATCGCAATCAAAGCGTACCAACCTACTGGTGCGGGCGACGCCCGCTGCAACGGGGTGAAAGTGGTCTTTGTCAAACCGTGCACGGCCGCGCGCTCGATGGAGCGATCAGCGATATCGTCATTGAAGCGATGACGCCTCTGGCGATCGAAGTCGCGTTGACGGTGCAGCAAGAACTCGCGACCCGCCACGAGGAAGCTGACCAGTTGCGACGTCAGCACGTGGAGCGTGCGCGCTATGAAGCGGATCTAGCGCAGCGCCGTTTCCTAAAGGTCGATCCCGACAACCGCTTGGTAGCCGATGCGCTGGAGGCGGACTGGAATGACAAGCTGCGCTCGCTCGCTGCGGCACAGGAAGCGTACGAGAAAGCAAAGGCCGCCGACGCAAGTGTTGTGACCGACGCCGAGCGTGCAGAACTGATGGCTCTCGCCACTGACTTCCCGCGCCTCTGGCGCGATCCGCGCACCCAGATGAAGGAGAAAAAGCGCATGCTGCGGTTATTGATCGAAGACGTCACGCTCACCAAGGGTGATGCACTCCATGTCGATATCCGCTTTGTCGGCGGGGCGACTCGCTCGCTCGATCTGCCTCTGCCGAAGTCGTGTGTGGAGCTGCGCACCACCGATGCTGAGGTCGTCAAAGAGATCGACCGGCTTATTGAGACCTACACGGACGGGGAAATCGCTGATGTGCTCAATGAGCGTGGTGTGCGAACCGTCGTGACCACTCCTTGGACGGCCGCGCGTGTCGGCCGACTACGCGCGATTTATCGTCTCACCGATCGGCGCACGCGCCTGCTAGCCCAGGGCCTCCTGACCCCGGAAGATGTGGCCGCCCGCTATGGCGTCGTGCTATCGACCGTCCATCTCTGGCGTCGACGCGGTCTGCTTCGGGCACACCCCATTAACGATCGAGGCGACTATCTGTACGAAATCCCGACCGAAGACCTGCCCGCGAAGTACGCTCATAAGCGTGAATATCAGGTCGATCCAGTAACCTCATCATCAAATACTTTACGAGGTGCAGTATGAGTTCAAAGCTTTTTCGTTGCCTCGCCCGACATTACACGCCACCGGCTTGAAGCCGTAGTGTGCGGCAAAATCCAGATAACGCGGATTAAAGACAGGAGCGCAACCCGGCAGACGCTCCAGTACAGCCGTCTTAAGATTGTCGTGCATGATGCGCCTGGGACTCGCACCGTAGTATTCCAGCGCGTGACGGTTGGCGGCCAGGAAGCATTCCATACTTTGGCTCAGGAAAAACTCCACAAAGAGTAACCGGCTATAGCAGAGCACCGCGGCGAAGTAATGGAGTTTGCGTGTACAGTCTCCGATGCGCATCAAGCCGTGCGTGGCCCAGTCGATCTGCAGGCAATCGCCCGGTTCAAAGGCCAGTTTGAGGTAAGCTTGGTGGCGAACTGGTCGCACCGTGGCGATGAAGTCATGCAGGATCGATCTTGAGCCTGTGTAACCGTGTTCAGAGCGCAGGCGCTCAAAGATCTGCATTCCGGTGTAAGGATGTTTTTCCAGCCAGGAGACTATCAGATCTTTATAGGGATCCAGTTTGCTTGCGCGCTTGGATCCCTTGCTGCGCGGCTCGTAGCGGGGTTTATCCAGCCATTTGCGGATGGTCTTGATATTGAGTCCGGTCTTTTCGGCAATCTGAGCCGCAGTCAGCTTCAACTCCCGGTTCAAACGGCGCACCTCGTGATAGGTTTCAAAGTTGATCATTTCTTACCTCCTTGCTTTTGCAGAAAGTCTTCGACCATCGCTTTGAGCGACAGAGGGCTAATAGCACCAATCGGTTGGGGTTCGGAGGCGGACGCAGTCCGTTGTGCAGGCTGGCTTTTAATCTCCGGCAGTTGCCTTTCCAGGCTCAGGAGCTGATAGAGGGGCTTTTGGTAAGCGATCAGTCCCAACTCGATCAATTCCCGGCGCGCTCCCGCGACGACTTCCGGCTCCAGACGCAACAACTCTGCGATGCGTGGGCCGGAGTAATAGCTTAAACCCTGCGCATCGGAGGCGCAGACCAGAAGAACATACAGCGCCAGAGCCTGTGGGGTGCAATTGGTGATGTAACCCTCTCGCAACAGGCGGTGGTCTATCCAGCCGAATCCGCGCGGAAGGCCTTTGCGCATTCGCCTGGGATCGATAAGTCGTTTAGTGGGCATAATGGGTTGTTTCCTTAGAGTTTGCCGCGGCTGCCAAAAGCCGCCCGCCTCAAGAGCGTTCAGCTGCCAGCACGCGCTTGCCTCTGTCTACGAGCTCCCGGGTAAAAGTGGCAAAGCGATCTTGTAACGCATCACCGATGAGCAAGGACACAACTCCCGCAAGCAGAGGCACTTGAACATAGGCAAGATCTTGTAACGCACCCGCACGGGGAGTCTTGGAGGGCTTCGAGGGCTCGCAGAGGCCAAAATCGTCTGCTAAAAGACCGATCTCATTAATCGTAATCGGCTGATTTTGTGATACTTCACTGGGGGCAAGATCTTGTAACGCATCCGGCCGTGACGATCTCTTTTTGCGCCAGTAACCGGGATGGCGCTCTCGCCAGCGTTGCACCCGCTCGACGTTTTCCGGTCCGCGAAAGTAGGAACGATTTTGCGGCTTCTTGAGCCACTTGGCTTGGGCGGCGGCCTTGCTGGCCTTGCGACAATCGGATTTTGCGCAGTAGCGCTGAGTGTGTCGACTATTCGGGCAGGGAATAAAGAACTCTCTGCAATGGAGGCACTTGCAAGAAGAAGGCGAGTTCATGGCGAGGCCACAACACAGCCCCCCGCCAAGCCGCACTCAAGCCCCCGCTACTTCCTTTGATCCAGAACAAAACCCAAGCTCGAAGAAAAACATTTGTGTCGAAGATGGACGAAGAAAATACCCCCGGAGGATCCGGAAGTCCTCGTTCAAACCTGTAGAATCAGACCAATTTCAGATCGGTCCCCGCAGCAGCCTCTCCGGTCCGTAGTGGATTTCGTCACGTTGGTCACTTAGTTACGCCCAAAATCTTTGTCCGCGCACATCGCCGGATTCGAGCGATTAAAATAAGGCAGAGTAACGAGATCGGCTTGTAAATGCCGCACCCATTGACTTCGTACATCATGATTCCGTCCATTTTAATCACCCGATTCGTTCCGGCTAAGGCATTCCTTATTACTGCGGATTGAATTCCGGACCAAATGGCCATGGCCTTTCGAAACCTTGGGACTCTGGGTTATAGGTTGTCGGGCCAATGGTTACATTGTCGCCGGTCTGAGGTCCTCCCACCACAGCCTTTTGATAGTTGACGTTTGGATGCGTTCCCTCCTTACGTTACCAGCGAGATCGGAGCACGCCGCAAACGCCATCGAGCAAGTCACTGGAACTATCAAGACTACGGCAGCCTGAAGCATCGCCCTTTCTGTTACTTTTGAAAACCAACTCTTAATCATTTCTCCTAATCCTTTCCTGAAGAAACGATCGGATATCAGGGAAACAATTTCTAATAGAACACATCCACGCAACTAATAAGGTGAGGTTATTAGAGTGGAGATGGTAATTAACAGTTGTCGGTTGGCAGTCGATGGTTAGCAATGTGTTTGGAATGTGCTGAGTGGATACGGGCACCCCCTATTCCGGTGGCCGAAAACCGACTCCAGGCAAGCGCGTCGCAGCCAGCTTGCCGGTTCATCTTTCACCTTTGGGCTGGGCGCACATTAATTTGACGGGAGATTACATTTGGCGTGCGAACCGACGGGTTGTGAAAGGTCATTTCCGTGCACTTATTAATTATTGCGAAAGTGCTAGCGTTATAACGTTAGGTTATGTTAGTCAGGAGCATGGATGTAGGAAAGGCAGCAGCTAAGTATGAGAAACGCAAGGATGCAGTAGAGGCTGTCATGCGAGGTGAACCAGTAAGTGTGGTAGCCAGAGTATATGCAGTGCCACAGCGAACTATCTTTGGTTGGCTTGCCAGATACCGTGCTGGAGGCTGGCACGCCTTAGAAGAGGGTCGACGCAGTGGGCGACCTAGAAAGGTTAGTGCCGAAACAATGCAGTGGCTCTATGAGGCTATCACATTGGGAGATCCAAGGCAGTTTCAGTTGGTTTTCTGTCTGTGGACGCTCAACATCGTTCGAACAGTGTTGAAGAAAGAGAAGGGAGTGGAATTGAGTAAAAGTGCGGTTTGTCGCCTTCTGCAGTACATGGGCTTGACCCCGCAGCGGCCAATCTATCGTTCCTATAAGCAGGATCCGCAGGAATTGGAGCGTTACCTCAATAAGACCTTTCCAGAGTTGCGGGCTCTGGCGCAGCGCACGGGGGCGGAGATTTACTTCGTCGATGAATCGGCGGTGCGCAGTGATCACCATCGTGGGAGGACCTGGGCACCTATCGGACAGACGCCGGTGGTCGAAGACAGCGGAGATCGTTTCACCCTGAAACTGATCTCCGCAGTCAGTCCCCGTGGAGACATGCGCTTTAGCGTTATCCAAGACAAGATGAACTCTGGCAAGTTCATTGCCTTCGTGAAGAAGTTGCTGGCCGATGCCGGTTGTCCCATCATCGTCATTGCCGATAACGCTGCCTATCACACCTCTGGGACGGTCCAGGCTTTTGCCGAAAAGAGCCAGGGAGCAGTCACGCTGGCTTATCTTCCGCGCTATGCCCCGGAATTCAATCCAGATGAACAGGTCTGGAATCATGCTAAAGGGCGACTGGCAAAGTTATTCATCGACAGCAAAGCAACTCTGAAAAGCAGCATGCTTGCCATCTTACGCTCGATCCAAAAGCAGAGTGATCTCATCCGCTCGTTCTTCCAGATGGAATTCACTTCCTACGTTCTGGGATAGGCACTAACTGCTCACACTTACGCAACGATTCATAGGCAGCCACGGGAGACTGCTGTTCGCTGGTTTAAAGCTGTGCAACACAAACTCTTAGCGTACGAAAATTTCCGTTTTCCTGAGCTGATCCGATCTTGAGAAATGATTGTTTAACTGAGATCCAGTGCTATGGTGATTGGATTGGAGTTTTCCGACCTGAATCTCTTTGCCACCATTGCTCGTTACGGCGTTCGGTCACTCGCGTTGGAGGAATTTGTATGTACGTTGAGTGACGCTGTCCGAATAACGTCGCGGAGAAAGGGGAAATGGGAATCCATATTGGGGCAAAGAGACACGCAATCGAGCTCAGGGGTTGCTCTAATTTCTGGAAAGACAAATGGATTTTCACCAGTTGCGCTATTTTGTGGCGGTCGCTGAACGACTGCATTTTGGGGAGGCTGCGGAGTCCGTTCATGTTTCACAGCCTGGATTAAGCCAACAAATCAAGGCTTTGGAAGAGGAAGTAGGTGTTCTTTTGCTGGAGCGGACCAAACGGACAGTCGCTCTGACCGAGGCGGGTAAATATTTCTTAGAAGAGGCTAGGCTGACGCTGGAGCACGCCCAACGAGCCAAAGTCGTTGCCCAGAAAGTGGCCCGAGGCAAACTCGGCACTGTCCGAATCGGTTACGTGCATTCGGTTCCTTTCAGCGGGCTACTGGCCAACCTTGCATTACTATTTCCAAGCTGCGCGACTGGGGTTCATTTAGAATTTGCCGAAGGCGATTCCACCAGCCAAATGAGCCGTTTGGTCGAAGGTGAGCTTGACCTCGGCTTTGTCCGCTTGCCTCCCGCGGTCGTACCGCCCGAGATCGTAATTACAACGGTAATGGTAGAGAAAATCCTAGTTGCACTGAACAAGGATCATGCGCTGGCTAAAAAGAAGAAGATATTGTGCGCAGAGCTAAAGAACGAGCAGCTAGTGTTGTATTCAAGACCGGACGGTAAGTCGACTTTGGATGATCATGTGAACGCAATAGCGAAACAAGGAGGGTTTGACCTCCATGTGGCGCAGACAGCCGAGAAACTGAGCGCGATCATCGGACTAGTGGCTGGCGGATCAGGTATATCGATCGTGCCGGAGTCGCTCCGCTACATGCGTGTCCCATCGGTTGTGTTTCGCCCGCTGGCTGACATTCAGTTGGTGTCGGAACTCGCTGTAGCTCACCGGCGAGATCAACGTTCACCAGCCGTCAATTTCCTTCTGACTAGGCTAGGGGAAGGAGCGTTGTATAGGAAAATGGAAAGGCGCGCGAAAACAGTGAAATCGGAAAATACATCTTCGACTCGCGCTCCGAGGTCCAAGGCATTCGGAATGTAGAATCACGCGCAGAAGTTGCCTGACCGGAAAGACCAGCAGGGCAGTTCCGTGATCGCGCCTCGATAGCAAAGAACGTTCTGGCTGCTTAAAGCGCGACCGCACTATTAGGCAGTCCAAGGAGTATGCCACTGACTTATGATACGATGCACTAGTGTCCTAGATGATAAGTTCATTTCATTAATCGAGTGAAGCACTTATTTTGTCGAAAATGCTGTTGGCAGTGGCGGTCCAGAGAAATGGTTTAGGCTCGTTATTGTGCTCAACGATGTAGGCTTCGATCGCCTTAATCAGGTGCTTAACCGAGCTGAAGCTACCTCGGCGTATGGCTTCGGTGGTGATCTTTGCGAACCATCGCTCGACCTGATTGATCCAGGAACTACCCGTAGGAGTAAATGCAACACGTAATGTGGGCGTCGAGCAAACCAGTTGCGCACCTGAGGAGTTTTGTGAGTGGCAAGATTATCCAAGACGAGCTGAATCTGAGTTTCACGCGGTAGTTGGCTATCAACCAGATCATGAATTTGAGGAACTCTTCTTCGCAATGACGGTTGTGGCATTTGCCGATCACTCGTCCGCTTGCCACGTCGTAGGCGGTGAAGAGTGACACGATGCCATGGCGGTAGTAGTCGTGGCTTTGGCGTTCAGGAGGCCCCGGCCTCATCGGCAAGATCGGTTGAATGCGTTCCAGAGCTTGGGTTTGGCTCTTTTCATCCACGCAAAGCACGATCGCATTCTCGGGTGGATTGAGATAGAGCCCTACCATGTCAGAGGCCGCACAAGAGAATATTCTTTTTACCGGTAGCCTCTATCGCTCTGCGGAACCCCGGATCGTCCCAGGAGTTCATCGAAGTTCGCTCGACGATTGGTTGGCCCGGAAAAACGTCGAGGACCTGGAGCCAAACGTATCCGCTGGAGGATTCCGTTTCGAGCCTGAGGCTAACTGAAGCGCGCGTTGCGTTGGTTGCATGCCGGACTCGGTCGGGATGAAGAACTCATCGCCGATTGACTGGCGCAGCCTACGCAAAGCGTGACTGACCGCTGAGGGAGTTACCGAAAGTATTTGGCTCGCCTTTCGAACACTGCGATGCAGCATCGTCGCGTCGAATACACGGAACAGATTGAGGTCGATCATGCGAAGCTGCGCGCTCTCCGCATTGATATATTTCGGTTACTTTTTGGCTTAGCCTTTCTCCAGCGATCTCAGGTCGAGGCGTTGACCGCTGGATAGGTGCTGAATTATTCTGCCGGCCGTGGATTACTCGAAAATCACCACAATCGAGCCCGGCAAGCGCAACGGCAAACCGTGTATTCGGGGCATGCGAATTACAGTGCAGGATGTTTTTGAGTACTTGGCCGGAGGTATGACGGGGATCAGATTCTAGAGGATTTTCCTGACCTTACCCGGGAGGACATTAATGCTTGCTTCGCCTTTGCGGCCGACCGCGAGCGGAAGCTCTTCGTGGCGCCGGCGTGAAACTGCTATTGGATGAGAACCTCTCGGACAGGATTATTTCTCGGGTTGCCGATTTGTTTCCTGGTTCGACGCACGTCAAGGCAGTTGGTCTGCGAGAGTCGGGTGACTTCGCCGTCTGGGAGTGGGCGAAGCAGCATGAGTTTACAATCGTATCAAAGGACAAAGATTTTCATCAAAGGGCTATTGTGTTTGGCCACCCGCCGAAGTTCATATGGCTACGCGTCGGGAATTGCCAGACTAGCCTGATCACGAATCTTCTGCGATCGCGTTACAGGCGAGTGGATATGGAACACCAACGAGCAGGGTGGGGAAGGGGAGAGTAGGGGATCAACAACCGAGCCCTTGAGGACGATGGCCATCTTCCGGGCCGCGCTTCGAAGCGGGGAGAATTTCCAGGTGCCGGCCATTATCGGACGCCGATCCCGATTTCAATAGGTTCGCACAATCCCCAGAAGCCTCTGACTATTCGTTCAACTGATTGCTTGCCGGCAGCCAGACTGGCCTCTGATTGGGCATGGTCCTGATTCCACGCGTTATCCACGACCACACTGTGAACCTCATGCACTCCTATGAGACGAAGCCAAAAATCAATGTAAGGCGCTTGGTGATCGAACGACGGTGGTATTGGAGAATCCTCGCGATATTCAGATCCCCGCGTATAGACGACGAGTGCCTTGGGGATGTTGAGGCATGGCCCATATTCTTTGCCGTCATACGTGAATAAGTAATTGCGCTGAGCGGTCAGATCAATCAACTGTTTGAGCTTGTATGGGATGGAGAAGTTCCACATGGGTAGGCCCAAGACAATTCGGTTCGCTCGTTGGAAGCGACCGATCAATTCTTGAATGCGGTTCCATGTATGCGATTCTGCGTCAGTCAGTGGCTGGTGCTTGATGGCCTTGTACTTCGCCCCGATGGATGCGGCGTCAAACTCGGGGAGGTTTTCGTCCCAGACATTCAGGACGTCCTCATTAATCTCGGGGAGGACTTTCCTTGACGCCCGAAGAAAGGCGTTTGTCAGGGCAATAGAGTTCGATTTGTCACCTCGCGGCGATGACTGGATATGTAGAACGTTCATAGCCCAATTACATGCCTAGCATCGGATAAGGGAAATTGTTGGCACGAAACGGACAACAGAGCAACGTTAAGGCTTATTTTGTGTCCTGTAATAACAAATTCAAATCAAATAAAGTTATTGGATACCTAATGGAATCCGTTCCAGCGCCGCTTGATCACGAATCGAACAAGTTTCGCCCAAAGAGGATGCCGAAAAATCCGGCGGGTATGGCCGTCAGGAGAATCGCTTCCCGTGCGCTCTTACCCGACATCCCAAGCGCGAGTGTGATTGCATACGCGACCAACGGGAGAACGATGTTTTTTATGAGGACGCCAACGCCAACATTCGCATCCAGCCGCAAGGGCTGTGCTGAGAGAACCAAGCCTGTCACAAAACATGCGAGACCAGCGCCCGTTGCGGCAATGAGGTTAAGCGCATGCCTCACCACTTCGTTGAGGTGCATGCCCAGGAGTGCCACGACCAGGCCGGCCACGGGAGCAATCACGACCGGTTTGGAAAGCGAATGAAAGAGCGCGGTCGCAATCGGATGAGGTGACGAGCTGGTTGCCTTTCCGCGCGCTTCAAAAACGGCCAGAGCCAGCGAGGAGATAAAGACGGAGCCAGCAGCGACCGAAGCTGCCACGCTAACCGCGCTTCCTGGGCCCATGATGCTACCCAGCAAAGGCAAGCCGACCGCAGCAAAATTGGGGAAACCGACACTCAACGACTGGACGGCGTTTTGGCCCGGACTCAAACGGAAGAGGTAGTGGTTAAGAGCAAACATTATCCCGAAGTTCACCAACATGGAAATAACAAGCACGAGGACAAGCTTTCCGTTCTCTTCCAGTCCACTGCGTGATGTTTGGGCTACACTCACAAAGAGTGCGGCCGGCAAGGCAAACGTCGTTACCAACACGTTCAGGCTGGCGACGTGCTGATTATCGATTATGCGCCTCGCGCCAGCGAAGTAGCCAAGACATGACGAAAAAGACGGGGACAAGGGCTTCAGCGATCATCAGCGCCATAAGGTTCCTAAGTTAGAATGCCACTCCGCCGCGAACCGCTGCCGTACCACGAGGGTAGCGCTCCGGTTTTTTTGAGCGCCTTGGGGAGTGGAGGCGCTTGCTCAAATCCCTTTGGCCTGAACGGGCATCGGCGATAGCCGGGACCATGAAGAGTAATCGCAGATAGGTGTTCGTAGGGATAGAAATTCGATTGTTCATGTTTCTCGAATACATGCCTTGCTGTGAATAAGTGAAATTGATTGTTTTGTATCCTGTGATAAAAGATCCAAATACACTAAAGTCATGGAGCTACGTCAAATTCGGTCATTTCTCTCGATTGCAGAGACTCTGCACTTCGGTCGCACAGCGGAGATGATTCATCTCAGTCAACCTGCGCTAAGTCTTCAAATACGAGCTCTTGAGGATGAGATTGGAGTGAGACTCTTCGAGCGCAACCGGCGCAAAACGGCACTCGCCGCGGCTGGGGTCGCATTTCGCGAGGATGCAACCGGAGCCCTCTTACGACTCGACCAAGCTGTTCATAAGGCAAAGCTGGCGGCTAACGGGAAGCTGGGGATTTTGCGGATCGGATTCATATCGACAGCTGGCAATGAGATTGTGCCCGCAATCATTCGTCAGTTTCGGGAGCTGAATGCAGAAGTAGAATTCTCCCTTCGCAATATTCTCACAATAGATCAAATACAGATGCTGGAGACCGGATCTCTCGATATTGGATTTTTGCGCCTTCCGATCGGTGAGCACTCCAGACTCGAGGTAGTCCCGGTGCATCGCGAACCGTTTGTGCTCGTCCTGCCCTCGTCCCATAAACTGGCAAAGAGAAAAAGGGTACGCCTGCGCGAAGCGTCGGGCCAAGACTTCGTGATGTATGAGCGCACCTATGCCCCTGGATTTCATGATCTAATCTTCGGGATGCTTCGCGATGCCGGTATTATTCCCAACGTTCGCCAGACTGCAGGAGAGATGCCCATGCTGATCTCACTCGTCGATTCGGGCATGGGGTGTCGCCGTTCTGCCCGCATCGGCAGTCAAAGTTAGCGTTGCTCCGGTAGTCGCCTGTGAGATTGCGGACAAGATACCAATGTCTGAAATTGGTATTGCTGTCCAGAAGGGAAAGCGAACACCCGTCGTAGACAATTTCAGATCTCTCGCCTTAGAGAAGTTAGGTCGAGCAACAAGCGCTTCGTTTGCCAATCGGCGTTGATTTAGAAATCACGGGAACCTGCGGAAGCCAAGCCGCTGATTTGGTCCGAATTGTTGGCCGATGACCGGTCAGATGTCGGCGATGCTGCTGCTTTTAGCGCGTTCATGGTCGCATTGATCAGCACTAGTGTCCAATCGGGAGGGGTCAGCCGTAACGGCTGACCCCCATCGTGACAAATCCTCCATTTCCTCGGCGCCGAAAGGTACGCGCGTTGAAGTGAGAGGAGAAGAGAAACTCACACGTTGGTGGAGCGCACTTGTCCAACGCTAGCGACGAGCAAAGTTATGAGTAGCGAAGAGTATCATGCATTAGAAGTTTTTGACGATTAGGGTGTGAAATTAACGGAGCCCGCCCGTGACGTAGAGCGTTTCACCAGTCATCCATTCCGACTCAGATGAGGCGAGGAAGACCACGCCCGGTGCGATATCCTGCGGTTGACCAATTCTGCCGAGCGGAATAGTCGGGATGAGCGTTTGGAAGCGATCGATGAATCCCGTGGAATGTGTGCCCTCGGTTTCAATCGGGCCGGGATTGATTGAATTGACGCGAATTTTTCGCTGGCCAAGTTCCTTCGCAAAGGTCCGAGTCAGCCCGTCCACGGCCGATTTGGTTGCATTGTAAACTGATTGATCGGCAGGCGATGAAGCGCTGACAATCGAGCTGATGTTGATAATGCTGCCACCCTCAGGTCCGAAATGATTGAGCGCTTCCTGGGTGGTAAGAATAAGACCCAGCACGTTAAGATCAAACAAACGGTGGAAATGTTCGTCCGTGATCTGGCCGAGGGGTGCGATTCCATAGATTCCGGCGTTGTTTACCAGAATGTCGAGTTGACCAAACGCCTCCTTTGATTCCGCAAAGAGTCGCTCGATTTCCGCCTTATTGGCGACGTTCGCCTGCACGGCAATTGCTTTGCCGCCGGCAGCCGCTATGTCGGCTACGACCTTGTCCGCGCCTTCTTTGCTGGAGGAGTAATTGACGACGACCGCCGCACCTGCGGCGGCTAGATGTTTGGCAATCGAAGCTCCAATACCTTTGGAGGCTCCGGTGACGATAGCGGTCTTGCCGCTGAGTTTATGGGTGTTGGTTGAAGTGATATTTTGCGTGCTCATGATGATGTTGGAAGGATGCCGATAATTCATAAGTTGCTTTGCTGTTCGACGAGTTTTCTTAAGACGGTCTCGATTTCGGTCGAGCCCTTGATAGAAGCGCCTTCAAATTCGATCCAACCTTCGTTGAATCCGTCCAGCATTCGAATCCGTGGCCCCGGATTTTTCATGCCCTGAGATTCGAACAAGCTTTTCCAGGTTTCATGGGGCACCTCTTCCGCTCGAACGGGGCGGTCAAGAACCTTTGAGAAAGTGGTTGCGATCTCGTGCGGTGTCACCCGATTTGGTCCTTGCAGCTCAACGATTCGGTGTCCGGTCCACGTTTCCCGAAGCAACCGAGCCGCCATATATCCTATATCGATTGTAGCAACCATCGGCACCGGTTTATCGAGCGGTTGGAGAAAGCTCGGAATCACCCCGTTGTCGCGAGCTGGAGCGACATCCCAGCTTGAATTCTCCATGAACCAAGCCGGTCTGAAAAAGGTAACCGGGATCGGCAGGGTACGAAATATTGCTTCAGAGATGGTGTGCTGAGTAAGCAGGTTTTCCTTGGTTGCCGGGGCGCCGATCGTCGACAGGTAGACCACTTTTGAAATATTCGAGGAGACCAGAGCATTCCGTGTCACAATGGCAAAGTCGCGCGCTTCCGGGAAGCCGGGCGCCGGATCGAAATTCGGTGGCGGCAACACAAAAGCAGCTTCAGCTCCCTCGAAGGCTGCGGTTAATGCGACGTCGTCATGCATTTCTGCCAGAGCTACCTCACACCCCTGAGCCGCCCAGACGCCCCCTTTGTCAGCGTCGCGCACCACAGCACGGACCGGTTGATCGGCGGCAAGAAGAGTGCGCGCCAGAACACCACCGATCTTGCCGTTGATTCCCGTAATGGCATAGAGATTTCTGCTTTTCATACAGCCTGAATCTAAGTTCGATTGATCATTTCAAAATTGCATGTTTCTCATATTGAGAATGATTTATAATCATTGTCATGAGTTTTGATACCCGCCTTCTAAATGGTCTCAACGTGCTGGCGGCGATCGTGGAAGCCGGCAATTTTGTTCGGGCTGGGGAAGCGCTTGGATTGACCCAATCCGGAGTGAGTCGCGCTATGCTACGCCTCGAACAACAACTGGGGGTGCGGTTGCTCGACCGGACACCCAAAGCGGTGACTTTAACGAACGAAGGAAAACAATTTTATCAGGAAGTCGCTCCGTTACTGGCGGGCCTGGAAGCTGCCGCTATCGATGCCGGACAATCTGCGACGACGGTTCGCGGCCGATTGCGTGTTAATGTTGACCCAACTTTTGCTCGATTAATTCTGGCTCCTCATCTCGGTCGTTTTCTGAAGACGCATCCCGGGCTGTCACTAGAAATTGCGGTGCGGGATCGGCTCGGTGATCCAGTGGCTGAAGGATTTGATTTCGCCGTGCGTTTTGGTGAACCGGAGCCTTCAACGCTGATCGGAAGGCGGATTTTACAGGTTCGGGTCCTGACCTGTGCTTCTCCATCCTATTTAAAAGAGTGCGGACGCCCGAATCAGGCGATCGAACTGGCGAACGGCCGTCACGAATGCATTCTTTTTCGCGATCCGTCGACCGGTCGTCCATTTCCATGGGAATTTCATCGCGGAAAAAAAATAATCACGGTCCCGGTCAACGGCCGTTTGGTGTTGAACGATGCTGCGACCCAGCTTGGACTTTGCGCCGCCGGATGCGGTGTCGCTCAAGTATTCGAGCTGGGAGCCGAATCGATGTTGGCGAGCGGGATTCTGGTGAATCTTTTTCCCGATTGGACGGATGAATTATTCCCGCTCTATGCACTGCACCCTTCTAATCTAAGAATCTTCCGCCGGCCAAAGTCCGCGCCTTTTTGGATTTCATCATCGAGGCGATTGGATCTAGCCGGAAACCAAATTAGGGGGTCAGCCGTGGGGTCAGCCGTGAATGGCGCGAAGTTAAGCAGGGTTTGGGATGGTTTCTTGCCTCGAAGTGGCGATAGATTTCAGGGTTTCCACCCTGATCATTATACACAATTTTGTCGGCGGGAAGCGGTCGCCCAGCGCCACTATCGCTGGAAAAGCATCGCTCGCCGGTGCGAACAAAATACAGGCTGGAAGCCTGTGCTACTTTACGCCGTCGCGTGGTTGCCGTGGGTTCGCGGAGATTGCGCCAGGATGTCCTCCAGAGATCGCTCGACACTCCGGAAAGCAATGTAGTATAGGCTTCCAGCCTGTATTGTTCGCACCATCAAGCGATGCTTTCCAGGTATCCTCCGTTTCTCCGATTTGTGTACAAAGATCCGGGTTGAAACCCCGGGCTGAGTCCTCTCGACCCCTTCGGGGTGAAGAACCATCCCAAATCGCCCTTATCTTCGCGCCATTCGGGTCAGCCGTTGCCTTATGACTTTAGCGTGATTACAGAGCAGGGTGTCACGACCTCCCCTGTAATCACGTTTAAGTCATAGGCGAACGGCTGATCCCCAGTTCTTTTCCCAGAGCGTTTAAGTGAACATTAGGGAGCCAAAGGATTTTGCCCGGCTCTCCGAATGCAAATTATCGCGGGGAAATACGGACTATTGGAGATTATTACGAAACCTCCTCAGCCCTAAAATCTTCATTATCAGAAGAAACTCTTCCAACGTGCGTCCATACATCGTGACCGATGTTGGATCCCAAGCGTCCCTCGAAAAACTCCGGATGATCCTCTGCTGTGGCGATGGCAATAGCCTGCTCCGCGAAATCAGCATGGATCAATTTTGCTCCACGTATTGTGAAGTTTCTAGATACTTTAAAGACCTTCGACATATGCGCCACCGTCCGCCAAATCAGTCGGAAAGGAAAGCAGCTTAAGAGTCCCAACGCGGATTTTCGGCGACGTCTCCTCCTCTGCACAGTCGTAAATAATGGAGTCCCGTCGCCACCAAGTCGGAGCTTTAGGGAGAGGAGATCTACAACCGGCCCTCGATGCCGTCCTCTATTTTAGATTAGAACCCGTTGGCTGATGTTATGCATCGAAGGAGTCTGCCGGGTTGACCGGCCAAGATACATTGTTCGCTCAGTGGCTGGCGCCACAGAAAGGGGATGCATTGGGAAGGCAACTTCGGTCGCCCGTCGACGCTAAAAAGAGGTTGTTTTATTTGATGATACCAAATGTTCTATGATTGTTCCTGCATGAACCTCGTTATTGCTATCCATTCTCCGGGTGCCATGGGGAGTGCTATATCAGCGCGCCTCGCAGAGCATGGCGCGCGCGTGCTGACATCACTCGATGGTCGTAGTGCAGCCACAGTCGAAAGGGCCCGCGCAGCGGGGATGGAAGACGTCTCTCCAGAAACGATTACCACCGCAGATATCATCCTTTCAATCGTACCGCCTGGCGAGGCTGTCGCTCTGGCAAAGGGATTTGTGACGCTCCTTAGGGAAAGCCGCCACAAGCCAGTTTTTATCGATTGCAATGCCCTGAGTCCGGAAACCAAGACACAGGTCGCTGTTACGCTTGCACAAACGGGGTGCGATGTGATCGACGGGGCTATTATAGGCTCTCCGGCACAGCCGGGCGAGAAAGGCCCAAGGTTTTACGTCAGTGGCGAGAAGAGCGGCCGCGCATCCGTACTTCGTACGCTGGGCCTTGATCTGAGACAAATCGATGGTCCGATCGGAGCCGCTGCTGCTCTGAAGATGTCGTACGCGGGTATCAGCAAAGGCCTTACGGCAATTGCTGCCGCGATGCTGCTGGCCGCCTCCCGGTCAGGTGCTTCGAGAGAATTATATCGTGAGCTGGGCGAGAGTTTGCCGCAGTTGCTCTCTAGATTTGAGATAGGGATACCCGACATGTATCCGAAAGCTTACCGGTGGGTTGCGGAAATGCGGGAGATTGCCACCTTTTTGAATGAGGATAAGGCGGCGGCCATGATATTTGAGGGAGCCGCTCAACTCTACGATCGGCTTGCTACCGATATAGAGAATAAGGGGCAGGAACGAGGTACGCTCGATGAATTTTTCCGATCAAAGTGACACTACATAAGCGTTGTGACGTTTTATCGACGCAGACCCGAACTTTCGAATGTGCTCAGTTTTTTCCGCTTTCGTGTGAGCACCCCAACAACGTCGTGCTCGTGCTCTTCGGCGCGTGCTAGTCCGAAGTGATCGCGCGATTGCAGGCGGCGGGGCTCGAGGCTCACAACAATTCACATCGGCGAGTTATTGAGACCGACTTCTTAACTTCGGATTGAGTGGCTGGCTCGGCAGCAATCCGAGATGCGATCGCATGCAGGGCGACTGTGATGGCGCCGCATTCTCGACCCTAAAATGCTAACTATGAAAGAGCGCGCTGCGGTATCGTTGAATTAGAGGTTCGAGCAGCCAGGGGCGGTTTCTGGTTGGGAGCTTAGCGCCGGGCTGCAAACGCAATGAGGTGTTGAAAAATGCCGACGTCCCGCCGACCTGTTTCGCTAGTGCCTTCAGGCGCCACTGTGCTTTTCGCGCACGAGCGTGAGCCAGACCTTTGCTGCATGAGAAAGCAAGGCTCCTCGGCGCCAAGTCATCGCGATGTGCCGCTCGATTTTCGGATTAACAATTAGCAGGCTACGCGAGCCGGGGTGACGCCACTGCTCGGCGACCATCTTGGGGAGAAAAGCGATTCCGACGCCGGCAGCGACGAGCTCCAAGATGAGATCGAGCTGGCTGCTGCGTGTAGCGACCGTCGGCTCAAAGCCAGCTCGTCTACATGCGTCAACTACTATACGACTTATCGCGAAGCCGGATTCGAACAGGATGAAGGGCATCTGCTTTAAGTCGGTCAGATCGATAGACTTCTTCCTTGCAGCGAATTCCCGTGGAACCAGCACCATCAAGGGATCGAGCTTTACGCTTTGCCATTCGAGTCCTTCTGCGACGGGGATGATTGAAGCAGCAAAATCAATATCACCGGCGGCCAGAATTTCCTCCAAGCGGTCGATACCATTTTCAACGAGTCGAATCTCAACGCCAGGGTAGCGCTTCCGATATATTGCCAACAGCGGCGCGAACAACGTACTGCTCACCATCGGAGGGAGGCCAAGTCGAAGCAAGCCGCGCTTCAATCCTCGGACTTCATCCAGCTCGCTCATGAGATCGTCCCGCTCCGCGAGGATGCGCTGGGCCCGCTGGTAGACGATCTCGCCCGCGGCTGTGAGCTTGCTGCGATGGCCGATGCGATCGAGCAGCGGCACCCCAATCTCGTCCTCGAGTTGCTTGACCGCCTTGCTGACCGTCGACTGTGTCGCGAACACGGTTTTGGCGGCCCGCGAGAAGCCGCCCTGCCGCACGACCTCGACGAAAACGCGCAGCGTCCGAAGCTCCATGCGAATTCCATAGCAGAATAAAGTGTAGTCAATCAATTCATTTTTCGAATGACCCGGCCGCGCCTAGTATTACTGTGTTAAGTATTTTCTTGCCAACTGGCTGCGGTTTTCGCAATATTGCGGGGCATGGAGTGGAATGCCAGGCTGTGGCGGCAAAGTATTGAGCGCTTCAAAGCCTTTATGATCCCGCTAGCCGCGCCGCTGGGGCGCAGCGAACGACGCACGGCTGCCACCAATTACGTGCAGGGCCTGCTTATGCCTGGTCAACGTAAGTCAATCGAACCGATGGCGGCAAGACTGGGTATCGAGGCGCAACGGCTCCAGCAATTTATGGCCGATAGTCCTTGGGACGAGACCGAACTGTGGCGAGTAATTCGCCGAGAAGTGGTGCCGCACTTCGAACCCATTGAGGCCTGGATTGTCGACGAAACCGGCTGGCTCAAACAGGGCAAGAATTCGGTAGGAGTCGCTCATCAATATTGCGGGGCTGTCGGTAAGCAGGCCAATTGTCAGGTAAGCGTTGAACTGGTAGTCAGTGACGGTTTCGTGGCAGCGCCGGTGGGCGGTCGACTATACTTGCCGCAAAGCTGGATTGATGATCCCCAACGCTGCGCTAAGGCCGGGGTGCCTCCCGATGTGGGATTTGCCACCAAAAATGAAATCGCCCTAACTTTGATCGAACAGGCGCTTGCCGATCAAGTCGTCCCTGCTCCAGTGCTGGGTGACGCGGCCTATGGCAACGGCTTTGCGTTCCGCGCACACCTGCGCGAACTCAACTTGGAGTTTTTCTTGCAGGTGACTCCCGAGGAACACAAAGCCTGGATCCAAGAGGTGCCCACGACCCTCAAAGGCAAATACCGCATCGTGGACCAAGAGACCTCCCAGAACGCACGCAACCTTCTTGAGATTGCGGCTTCTCTACCGGCAGAGGCATGGAGGCATTGTTGGTGGAAAACCGCTACGGGAGCAAGACAACACACCCGTATAGCTTGGCAAGAGGTTTTCCTTGCGCGCGGACTTAAGGAACCACAGGGCCAGCTGGAGAAGCTTTGGTTGGTGGTCGATTGGCCCAAGGGAGCCAAAGAGCCTTACCATTGTTACCTGGCGCACTTCCATCGCGAGCCTTCCAAAGCGCTTTGCTTAAAACTTAGCCGTTCCCGATGGCACGTGAACAATATTTCCAACGATCCAAAGATGACCTGGGATTAGATCATTACGAGGGCCGCTCTTGGCGGGGCTTTCATCACCATCTTGTGATGAGCGCCATCGCCTACCTATTCATCTTGACAACCTACCTTGCGGCAAAAAAAAACTTCTGGTCTGACGTTGGAGAAGATCCTGGAAGCGATCCGGCCGTGGCTACTGAGATCGACCGGACACTGTCCCTATTGCCATTCGACATTCCCGGAGAAGATCGATGATTCTACTTAACAGAGTAATACTAGATTGATGGCGATGGAGACCGCGGCGAGAAGCAGACACGCAAGGTTCAGGATGCTCGCTCGACGGGTCACCAACCAACACGTTGAATAGGAGAAGTTATGAAAGGAAGAGAATCATGATGATGAACAGACGCGTTTTCTCGACGGCCCTGCTTGCCGGTGCGGCAGCTGCAGTCGCCCCCACTGCCCTCGCCCATGCGCCCGAAGCGGGCAAGCGGGCGCAGCCTGGCTTCTACCGCTTCAAACTCGGCACCATCGAGATCACCGTCGTCAGCGACGGCACGCTCGCGTTCCCGACGGAAACGCCGTGGGGCGATCGGGCCGAGGACGCAAGAGGCCTGCTCACATCCACGTTCCACACGTCTCGGCCGGAAGTGGTGCAAATCAACACCACCCTCGTCAACACTGGCGACAAGCTGATGTTGATCGACGCAGGCTGCGGCGTCGACAAATTCCAGAATACGACCGGCAGGTTGCTTGGCAACCTCGCCGCCGCGGGCTACGCGCCGGGCGATATCGACATGATCCTGTTCACTCACTTCCATTTCGACCACCTGTGGGGCATCAGCGATGGCAAGAACGCGTCGCTGCTGTTCCCGTCGGCCGAATTCGTCGCGAGCGAGGCTGAGTTCGCCTTCTGGAGCGATCCCGAACTGCCCAGCAAAGTGTCCGCCAAGCAACAGCCGGTGGTTACCCAGACGAATCTGAAATTGGCCAGCCCCCGCCTGCGCCAAATCAAGGCCGGAGCGGAAGTGGTGCCCGGCGTCACCACTTTCGACACGGCCGGTCACACGCCAGGCCACATGTCGGTGCACATCAGTTCCGGCAGCGAAGAAATGCTCCTCACCAGCGACGTCGTGTTCGACTCAGAGGTTAGCTTCCTGCATCCGGAATGGCCGTTCGGGTTCGACATAGACGCGCCAATGGGAACTAAGGCGCGCATGGCCTTCCTCGACCGCGCAGCGGCCGACAAGACCCTGGTCGGTAGCTACCATTTACCCTTCCCTGGTTTCGGGCACGTCGTGCGCGAGGGGAGCGCTTACCGCTGGCTGCCGGCAGATTGGCAGTGGACGACGGCACCACAGCGCGGCTCCCGCGCTGCGTAGCGAAGACACTCCCAACTCAACCCTTACGATGAAGGAAGAGAATCATGATGATGAATAGACGCGTTTTCTCGACGACCCTGCTTGCCGGTGCGGCAGCTTCATTGATCTCCACACGCGGCATGGCCGCAAACGCAACTGCGGAAAAGGCGCGTAACGTCGTGCTCGTGCACGGACTGTTCGCCGACGGCTCCTCTTGGTCAGAAGTGATTCCGCGCTTGCAGGCGGCAGGACTGAACGTCACCTCCGTGCAAAATCCCTTGACCACGCTGCCCGAGGCGGTGGCTTCGGCCGAGAGCGTGCTCGCGCGGCAGGACGGCCCGACAGTTCTGGTCGGTCATTCCTTTTCCGGCATGATCGTCACCGAAGCCGGCGTGCATCCGAACGTCTCGGCGCTGGTCTATGTGGCGGCGCGCGCGCCGGATGCGGGCGAGGATTACACGGCCCTGGCCAAGACATATCCGACGCCGCCGGCCAGTGCCGGCATCGTATTCGACGGCGATCAAGGACGCCTTTCCGAAGAGGCTTTCCTGCGCGACTTTGCCGGCGACCTGCCGGAAGCAAAGGCGAAAGTGCTCTATGCCGTGCAGGAGCCATTCCACAAGGCTCTGCTCACCGGCAAGACCACGCACGCGGCATGGCGATCCAAGCCCAGCTACTACGCCGTTTCTACGGAAGACCGCACCATCAATCCGGACCTCGAGCGCTTCATGGCCAAGCGAATGGGCGCCCAAACCATCGAGGTGAAGGCCAGCCATCTCTCGCTGATCTCGCACCCTGAGGAAATCACGCGGTTGATCCTCAAAGCCGCCGGACAGTAAACCTGACGCGGGCAAAGCTTGGGGCGACCAGTCAGGCCGCCCGCAAGCCCGGCGCACGCGGAGCAAAGGAGCAAAAGACGGCACAGGGCGCAATATCGCAACGCCAGGAAACTCGCCTCCGTCAGCTGCGAGCGCAAGACAGGGACGCTGGCGAGGAGGCCGCCACGCTCGCCAGCCAGCACGGCGTCATCGCCAAAAACATCGCTTACCTGCTCACCCAGTTGCGGCCGCGTGCGGCCGGCTCCCGTTCGGAGCAAGCTCCGGACTCGCGTCCATGGGAGATCCGAGCTCGTGCCTAGGCACGCACGCAAGCCGGTCGTCTCCGACCGAGTCACCGCGGCTGATATCATCGCGTTCATTGAGCAAACCTGTTTTGTCCCCGAGGGCAAGTTCGTCGGGCAGCGACTGAAGCTCGCCCCCATTTCAGAAGGAACTGATCGGCGCGATTTACGACAATCCGGCGGGCACCCGTCGCGTGATCATGGGAACAGCATTTTATCAAGTAGTCACTTTATCTATCGATGTTCTTTCTTACCTATTTGGGCAACACGCCGTTGAGACCGTGCCGAGATTGCTTTACCGGGCGTCGGGTTTTCTCATATTCTCGGGACCCTATGCCGTTCGTCGCCTGTCTAGACGGGATTAGAATAGGGAATCCAAAGGCAAAGCTAACACCGGCGCGTGCCGTAGATTCAGAGAGGAACGTCCAGTCCAGCGATCGCAAAAACCAGGACAATGAACTTCATCACTGTGATTGCTGATACTGTTCACCGCATTAGCGTTCCGACCGATGTAAAATAACTCGTTTAATACTTGATTTGTAATCTGCCAGCGTTCCCGGTAAATGGCGGCAATCGTGCTGGCTGCGAATTCCAGTTGGTTGGTTAGCAGCCGAACTTCACATTGATTGCGCTCATCCCAGACCGTCACCAGGCGCAAGTCTTCTCGACAGGGCGCTCCGGCGCTCATCGGATTAAGCCGAATCAACTGATCCTTCAAAACGTTGCCACCCTTGGGTAGAGGCCGATCTTGGAAGTCCCAGTAATTGGCGTTCCCTTTGAGTCTGGTTACGAAAAAGATCCCGGCTTTGGTCCAGCGGGCGAAGAGTTTGTAGTCGACATAGCCCCGATCCATGACCACAACGGTGCCCTTCGCAAAATTCAAGCTCTTAGCCACGGTCATCTCATAGACGTTTCCTTCGGTCAGGTGCGCGAAGACTGGCAGGTAACCGTCGTGATCCAGAAGCAAATGCAATTTCACCGCTCCCTTGGTTTGGCCGAAAGTCGCCCAATTGTACATGCTCAGACACAGATCAATCACGCTCTGTTATTCATTTCTCCACCGGTCAATACGAACACAATCTACAAAAGCGCAACCCACCCCTGCAACAAACCAGAGAAGGACTAACGGGACATTTTTCGGAACAAGATAGAAAAGACAACAAAAGACGACTATGTAGCAGAAATAAAAAGTCAAAGTTTCGCATAGAACCTTCGGTCGCCGATTCCAAAACCACTCCGCTCGCGAAAATTCGTCCTGATTTATTGCAGCACGTTCCAGGTGAAGGGATTTAATCACATCGCCAGGAGGCAGTTCGTCGTAAATGGCATCCGCGCCAACTGTCTTCCGCGGGTACATAAAGTGGGAATGATTGAAGGCCACGAGTAGGTCTGTACTTATAATAGCGATATACGAAATGTTGTAATGCGACCTTACGTCAAAATGCGATGGAGAACAATCGCACGGCATAGGGCCTCTCCTGTGAGTCTTCAGGGTCCGCAACCACGACTTGCGCGCCGCTGCCATATTGTCGAGGCGCCAGCGGGTTCACTAGCTGCAATTTGTTTGGAGCCGCCATAAACTTTATGAACCAGGAGGAATTCGAATTCTGTTCGACAGGCGGCCGCGCCGGCTCCGTCTGGGGAACGACGTGCCGGGTGCTCGTAAACTCCTGAGCCAGAGCAACACCGGCGGTCATTGTAAAACTGGCGCAAATCGAAATCAGGAGTCTTTTCATAACGTTTCTGTTCACTGCATTGTAATACCGCAATCACGACTAGGCTAACTACGTGTTGATTGGGAGTAGTCGCTCCAACTAATTCCGCGTAAGTCGTTCGCTGTACTGTTAGTATTGAAGTTCTCAGGCACGCTAGCACCGAACTAAGGCTTGTTCTATAATTCGCAAGAACGGTTCTTATTGACTCGATCGAGCTAGCCTGCATGCCTCAGAGGGTGTTTGAGAAGTTTGACCCTCCCCTTGCGAAGCAGGGCTCATCTGCGCGATTACGGAGCCATGAGCACCCGATGCTACGACTCCGATCTCAACGACGCCGTCTGGGCCTGGATCGCCCCGTACCTGCCGGTCGTCCGGTTGGGTGGGCGGCCACGCACGACCGACCTGCGCGCCGTCCTTAACGCGATCTTTTACCTGCTGCGAACCGGTTGCCAGTGGCGCCTGCTACCCCGCGAGTTCCCGCGCCCGGGCACCGTTTACCATTACTTCCGTGCCTGGAAAGATGCGGGCGTTTTGGCCGAGCTGCAACGGGCGCTTCGTGAGCAGGCGCGCCTGAGCCGCGGCCGCTTGACCTGCCCCTCGCTGGTCATCCTGGATAGTCAGTCGGTCAAGACCACCGAGCGCGGAGGCGCCCGCGGTTTCGATGGGCACAAACGGGTCAAAGGGCGCAAACGCCACCTGCTCGTGGACACCCTGGGGATGGTGGTGGCCCGGCGGGTCGAAGCCGCCAATGTGTCGGAGCGACGCGTGGGGGCGCGGCTGCTTAAGTGCACATAACTCCTTTTATGACTGGTCAAAGGGGTCCGCCTTTGTGCACGCCTTCCGCGGCGATATCGGACTTCGAACTTGCCATTGTTTCAGTAGGTTCTTTCGCTGCTCCAATTCTCATCGGACGCGCCGGGCCGTCAACCCAGATAAAGTTCGTCGACTTTTTTACGGTCCCAATCCGCAACGTTAAATGCCATCGGTAGGGAAATCGATTGAAGGTGTGGTCTCTTGTGGCCGGCTAGATTTCCTCCTCTGCTCGGTGGGGGACTTGAACCCCATTTTAGGGTTCTGTTTTCCGCTATTTTCCAGGGTTTTACCCGGGAGAATTTCCATCGGAGTAGAAACCAGTGGAACTGGGCGGAAGCAAAAGTGTGATCTTTTGTGGCAGCTCTACGTACAAAGTTTTTATATGTATTGGTGGTCCTACCTTTCCACGGAGATAAAAATCCCAGTTTAATGCGCTTTTGAGCACGCACCATTCTCTTGCGCCAATTCCGCCCGGCCTGCTCTGGGGGCGACAAACGCTGGCACGCCGCTTGCAGATAGACTACCCCTGCCTGTTTGCATTGATTTACTCCCCGGGCGTTTGTTGCAGGCCTTGCGACGCCTGGATTGTGGGTGTGCCGCGCTGATCGACGGAAACGATCTCCCAAAACCCCTCGTTACGCCAGAACTTAACCGGCGGATATACTATTTCTGTTCGCCCCGGGTGTGCAAAAAGGAGAGCCCTCGACCCGACGCTGTGCGATACTGCCTGAAAATGATGCAAGAGACGTCTGCGTGTAGCATGGCTTAACATAAGCTGACAGGACGCTCCTTTCACAGTGGGGGAGGGGAGTTGCGTGTCCGAATTCCGAATGCGCTTACTTCTGCGCTTGAAACATGCTATCTCCACCGACAGGCCGGTGTGGGGCGTGGCAACACGTACCGGATTCTTTGTGATCCTCTGTTTCAGCAACAACCGGTAATCCTCGCTGTCATCACCGCCCTAACAAAGAAGTAAATACATCCCTCAATTCCGTTGTCCCAAACCGGATATCAGTAGCTCCCGGCTCGACATCGATGCGCCCGGCGTTATGCGCCACATAAAGATCGAAAACCAATCTCGCGTAACTTGGGCCAGCACCCGCTCGAGTCAACATCGGGATCCAATCTGATTGAGGAAGTTCGCGAGCGACAACCTCCCGCCCAAAAATATTGCCCAGGGTTGCCGCCACTTCATTAGAATCATAACGACGCGGTCCTTCAGCGTGCACAACTCGCGGCGCCGAAACCGTCACCCCATCCGTCAAAAGTTGTGCTGCGATACGGCCAACATCCTGGGCTGAGACGGTAGGAAACCGTTTGCTAACCGGATGGTGCAAGCTTGGCAACGCACCGGTCTCAGAAGCCACTTTGATCACCCTGGCCCAATTCTGCATATGCTCAGCCGAGCGGAGAAACGTGACCGTGCTTGGCAACCGGCGAAACTGTTCTTCCAAGTAATGAAAGATCATAGTGATCCCGGTTCCATCGCTCACCTGAGCACCATAGTCCGAGATCGCCAACACTTTGGCCGGCCGAATCTCAGTGAGAGCGCTGGCAATCGCATCGATCGTCTTTCCCATCGCTCCGGCCGCATCCTCCGCCTGCGCTTGGACTGGGCAAATGACTTGAACCGCATCCGCACCCCTAATTGCGATCTTTATGGCTGCCGTCTCGTTCAGATCCGCTACCGCGATCTCGCATCCCGACGCACTAAGGTCGTCAGCGTTGGAACTCTGACGCACCACGGCCCTGACAGGTGCTCCTTGAGAGCGGAGTTGTTTGATCGTCGTCCGCCCGACCTTACCGCTCGCTCCTAGTATCACAAACATGGCCGTACTCTACGATCGGGGACTTGGCCCGCGTCAAGTGCGAAGGCAGATGGCACCACGGCAAAGCCTTGCCGTCAGCGAAAATCTATCAGATGATTTTTATTTCGTGAAGGCCGCCGGTGCTAATTGGTAGGGCGACTACTGACCTAAGTTTGTCGCCTTGGCCAAGTTCGAGCGCGGATGGGGTGAAGCTGGAGAAGGGTTAAAAGACTCGGGATGCCAAAATAGCTCCTTCGCTGTTTTCTGTGGATAGTTCGAATTAAGTCATAGTTGGGACAGCCAAATTGAGCTTACCGGCTCGGTGATAGGCGGCGGTTCTGAAGTAGACGAAGTTTCTAAACCCGCGCGCCATTCGTTTGGCTAGTTGGATGACGCCGTTTACGGCCTCGATGGCTGCGGAAGTCAGTCGGGTGTCGAAGTAGGCTAGGATCCCTTCCCAATGCTTGCGAACGGTCTTGGCTAAATCGCGGAAGGGGCTGAGGCGACTGCGCGCGGCCCAGCCACACCACCAGTGAAGTTCAGCTTCGGCCACCTGGCGGTCAGAGTTTGCGTAAATGGCTTGGAGAGTCTCACGCAGACTCATCGCACGGCCAAGTTTGGTATACTGACGACAGAGATTTTTACGTTGCTCTTGACGATCCTCACTGAGGTTCCAAGTGTTGCCGCGCAAGCTCCACATCGCTCCTTTGAGATCGGCTCCCTCGCGCTGAAGCTCGTAGCGCACCTTATCAAATGCTGCGCCGGCCAGTACCATGACGTGGAACTTGTCGAAGACGATCCTGGCACCAGGAAAATATTCCGTAGCTCCCTTCACATAGGCAGGGCTCATATCCATGGCAATCGCCTCGATCTGGGAGGGATCGCCACCGTGCTCGACCAGCGCCGTGGCAAAGGCCGCGAGGGCCTCTGCGCTGCGTCCCTCGACCATGAGGAGCAAACGTGAGTTCTCGGCATCCAGCACATTGGTCACGTAGCGGTGCCCGCGCCGGGCACTGGTCTCATCGACGGCAATCCGTCGGACGGCCCTCCAGTCGCTCTTGGCGTGTGCTTGCTCCACATAGTGCATCAACACTCGCCACAGACGGGTATCGTGCTCATCGAGCAAATCGGCCATCGCATCGACGGGCATCTCCGCGCTGAGCAGCATCATGAGCGCTTCCATCATCAGGGTGAAACCGCTGCCTTCTCGGGCCCAGGGCACCTGCACCTGATGGACCCCGTCCTTGCGACACCAAGTGCGTGGCACTCTAGCCACCAGTTCGCAGCGATATTGGAAAAAGTCCATATGCCGCCAGCGCCGTTCGATCGTGTCGTGAATTCCACACAAGTCTTTGCAGACCGGACACTCGAAATGTTCCCCGGGCACGTGCTCGAGTCGCAATTCCAAGCGTTTCGGTTCTCCCTCAAAGCGGCATTGGGCTACTCGCCATTGGCGACCCAATCCCAGTGCTGCGGTAAAAAGTTCCTCCGGTGTCATCCTTCTTATTGAGTCCACGGTCACTCAAAATGCAAATCCACCCCCTGTTTTGCTCCCCGAACAAAGTACCAACAGTTTTTGCGCTTGAGAGACCGTAGCGAGGAACGAGCTAAGGGCTATCGAACGCAAAAGGCAGTAACCTTCCCAGCGCGGAGCGAAGCCTGCTCAAGCGAGAAACGGAATAAATGGAGGGGACCCACGAAGTGGGGAGGAGGCCGTTTATGCCGGATTCGACCTTGAACAGGCGTAGCGTAGCGCTATACGTGGCTAAACCTACCCAATTAAGCTATCCACAGAAGACAGCGGAGTGCCCCAAAATATCGAACAAAATCTTTCGATCCATGCCAGCGCCCAGTTAAATAAGGACTCTGCCTCTGCAAATCGGCTTTGGCGCGCACGAAGCGCACCCAAGCTGTTGAGACTCATGCTATGTCCGGGTGTTCTGGTCCAAAAGCCTTCTCCCGGATTTCCAGCGCTCGTTTAAAAAGAGACTCGGCCTCCGCATACCGATCTTGGTGCTCAGGTCTAGCCTGCTGGTTGGACGACTGGAATCTGATCCCCGGCGAGTCTTGGCAGCCCGCAATTGAAGAGGCGCTTGGCCAATTCGATACGTGCCTAGTTTTCTTTGGCCCTCACGGCTTGGGTCCCTTTCAGTCGCCCGAAGGTCTAGTCGATCGGTTTCAAAGATGTATTCAAGCGTTCCGCCATCCTTAGCCGTGCCCCGGTACCGAAACAGCTCAACGGCGTAAGCCGGGATCGCCAGCATGAGACCGTCACCTTGGTCGTTGCTCCCATTTAAACCACCACCGGGAAAGGGCCCCACGTCCTCCAAGCGGTTCATCTGGTGCAGGCGCTTGGGTTGGGAGAGCAACGGGGCTGACATGAGGGCAGCCTACAGAGAAGCCGCGGCAAGAATCAACTCCCGCCGTGGGGTGGTCACTCACCCCATGATTTCCGCAGTCGCGGCATCAGGCGAAGACGCCGAGGCAGGTGGCCGACGTAGGCGGGCGGCCAATCCGATACAGGCGATAGCGATCCCAGGTGCGATCCAGCCGATCAGTCCGTAATTTTGCAAGGGCTGGCGCACCTGGTCGATGATCAGGTAGCCGCCAAAGCTCGTCCCGAGGCCCGAGAACGTCTGCTGCACGCAGGAGTTCAGGCTCATGAAGCCGCCCCGATGCCGGGCTTCCACGCTGCCAGTGATCATCACAATGGCCGGGACGAACCGCCCCGTCATCGTGACCATGAACACGCTGGTCACCGCGACAGTGAGCAGGATCGGCTCTGAGCTGAGATGCGTCAGCCATAACACGGCACCCGACGAAAGGATCGCCATGATCGTGAAGAGCCGCATGCGTCCGTACATGTCCGCGAGGCGGCCGATCAGGTTCATGGAAAACAGCGTGCAGAGACCTCCACTGAGGAAGATGTATTTGAGCTGCGACTCGGTCATGCCGACGTTGCGTACCATGAACGTGCTGATAAACGGCACCACCATGAACCCGGCAGTCGTCAGCCCAGCCATCAGGCTGAAAGCACGTAGGTGCTTGCCGTTCGCCAGGATCGCCCACATCCGCTCACCGGCGGACTCGGTACTCGCCGCCTGACGCAAATGACTGTCCGAGCGCGGCAATAGCCAGATGGCAAAGGGGATGATCACCGCGCAGAGGATCCCCAGGATCAAGAATGGCCAGTGCCAGCCGCGCTCGGCCATCCACAGCCCGGCGGGCACCCCGAGCGCGGACGCCAAGGCAAAGGCACTCATCACGGTACCCATCGCCGTAGCGCGGCGAATCTCCGGGATAGCGTCTCCCACGATGGCCAGCACCACGCCGCCGCAAACGCCTCCGAAGACCCCCGTCATGAATCGGGCCGCGAGCATCGCATGGTACCCTGGTGCCAACGCGCAGCAAAACGTACCGACCGTGAAACCGGTGAAGAGCACCAGCAGAACGCGCTTGCGATCAAAACGATCCAGAAAGAACGCCGCCGAAAAGCTGGAGAGCCCCGCACCGAAAGCATAGGCGGCCACAGTCCGGCCGAACTGGGCGGTGTCGATCCCGAACACGTGCATCAACTGCGGACCGAGTGGCGCGATGATGATGAAGTCGATGGTGACGCTGAACTGCATCAACGTCAGGATGGAAAGCAGTCCCCACTCAGCGGGAGTCAGGCGCGTTTCGGCGGCGGTAGCACGTTGTCGAACAGGCAAGGCATCCTCAGCCGGTGTCTCTGGCGGGGTGGAGGCGGTAGCGGGCAAATCGTTGGTCATCAGGGCAGGGCTCGAAACTCGAGCCACCCAATTCAGGCCCGCGTAAGTTGTCGTCCAATGTACCACAAAAGTCGAAACCCGGCTCGATGCCAGCGAATCAACGTCTTCGGTTGAACCACAATGAGCGCATCGCGCCAGTTGAATAATCTTGAGAGCAGAGCCAACGTAATGCGCGTACGCGGGATCGATTCGCCGCGGGCCCACTTTGCGCTCTTGGTACAGTGCGAGCTGCCGACGTAGAAAGAGATTCTCAGCGGCGATCGCTTTTCTCGGCCGGATGAGTAGACCGAGATAGACGACGAAGTCAGCGATCAACTGAAAGAAGATGCGGGCAGCAGGCATGGCATCGCAATCATGCCACAAATCCCTTCCGGCTTTGGCCAAAATCGTGGGATCCTATTTTTTTGCGGAGGACAGCCCGGAATCAGAGCGCCGGAAGAATACGTTCCAGCGTCGCTGGTGTTGGCGCGAACGGTTTGCCCAGTGGGCCCGGTTATGGTGACTTTGGCGTTGGGAACGACTGCCCCGGTGGTGTCAGTCACCGTGCCAGAAATGCTGCCGTTTGATACTGAGGTCTGAGCGAATGCCACAGAACGCAACAGCAGCGCGGATAAAGCAACTACAGCCAGCAGCGTAAATCGTGCCCTGAGGCGACGGAAACTGAGGTTCAGCATGTTATGCCTTCCTTCCGGAATCTATTGAATTGTCTGCATCAGTCACCTTCGAAGATCGAGCAACCCTCTGCGCGGACATACGAAATCTGCAATAGCATTCGGATGACCAATGGGCTTCATGAGTTTGAGCACTGACCAACGGGCATGGTCAAATTGGGAATGAAGCTACTACCACAGTCAACGGGCAGACGTGATTAGCGAATTGGTGCAAAGCGGTGGGGTGGGTGGGTTGACGCGAGAATCTACCAAAACCGAGAGTTTTGCGACAAATGCCTACAAAAACCCGGATGATGATCCTTCTCTTGACACCGTGAAAGCTAACATACATAAGGGTTGGTATGTTGGTGGCACGCCAGAATCCAAAACGTAGAGCGCCGAGGCTGCGCAATCCTGAGCGGACGCGGGAACGCTTGCTGCAAGCGGGTTTTCGCGAAGTTTACAGACACGGCTTCCAGAGTGCCGGAATAGATGCAATTCTGGCCGCCACCAACGTCACGAAGGGAGCGCTCTACTACCATTTCGAAAGCAAGGAAGCTCTGGGGTAAGAGGTATTTTGTTTCGGCTCGGCAGGCACGCTCAGGTGAGAACAACGATCTTTCCACCGGCTTTGTTTTCTTCCATCAGGCGATGAGCCAGCACGATATCATCCAAATGAAAGGTCTTTGCTATCTGAACACAAAGCCTGCCTGCCTCGATCTGCCTGGCCAGTTCATTGAGCGGCGTCCGCATAAAGTCCTCCGAGTCGCCGGCGTACACCGTCAGGCAAACTGCCGTGGGAATGGCCTCCATGGGCGAGAACTGATCGAATGACCACTTGTTTCCGACAATCCCGGTCATGCACACAATGCCGCCCTGCTTCGCGCACTGCAACGAGTCCTCGAGCGTCACGGTTCCGATCATCTCGAGCACCTTGTCGACGCCTCCGGGAAATTTGCGCCGGACCTCGTCCGCGATGGAACCGGCATCCACGATGACATCGTCCACACCGGTTGAACGCAGCAGTTCGGTGTGGCCCGGATTGCGAGTGGTCGCTGCGACGAAGGCCCGATGGTTCTTCGCGATGGCCGCCGCAGCAAGTCCGACCGATGTCGTGCCGCCGCGGATCAGCAGCCGTTCGCCTTCTGCTAAACCAAGCGACTTGAAGAGAGAGCCCCAGGCGGTCTGCAACATCTCTGGTATCGCTCCCAGGATCTCCCACGGGAGTCTCGTTTGAATTGCCTGCACCTGAGCGGCAGGGACGCACGCGTATTCGGCGTATCCTCCGTCGAAGGCACGACCCATGCCTCCCATCGCAGTTGCGACTATATCGCCTTTACGAAACTCATCTCCGGGAACCTCTTCTACCAAGCCAACCGCCTCAATCCCAAGCACTCGCGGGAATCTCACTCCAGGCGAGTGGCCCTGCCGAGTGAACATTTCTGAGCGGTTGATCCCAAAGGCCTTAACCCGAATCAATACTTGCCCCGCAAGTGGTGTGGGGATCGGAATGCTCTCGACCTTCAGGACCTCCGGCCCCCCAGGTTCGTGAATGACTACCGCCTTCATGATTGGCATAAGCAACCTCGGTTTATTTTTAGCTGCGTGGCGGATTCGTGGTCAAGAAGCAGGAATGCGTGACATTCCAACCAGGCCCAGACTTCTGCAAACGAGTTCCTGATTGGCCAGACGCCCATTGCTCCGTAGCCTCCGGCTAGACCGTTCCTTACCGACCCGGCCACGGGAACAAAGTGGGCGTTGTGAAACCAGAGCATCGTGAAGTTCCCAGAGATCCCCATTGGCAATCAACTCTGCGATCGCTTCGTTGAAGAGTTTCTTTGCGTCTCATGAGCAAGTGTTTGACCCGCCGGAAGGACGTTAAAAACCGGGGCTCTCCTATTCATTTATAATGTGCGATGTCCTACGATGAGCAAGCCAGAGCCATCGCCACGGGAAATGGCCCATGCCTTCACCCCCCAACTCACCGCACTCGTCGATAACCCGCTTTTCAGCGACGTGTGGGCCGATCCGGCGTTGAGCCCGCGCGATCGGAGCATTGCCACGGTCGCCGCGCTGGTCGCACTCTATCGGCCGGAGCAGTTACCTGCCCACTTGCGGCGAGCGTGCGACAATGGCGTAACTCGCGACGAACTGGCGGCGCTCATTACGCATGTTGCGTTTTATGCCGGCTTCCCTGCGGCAATCTCCGCGTCGGCGATCGCTGCACGGACGCTGACGGAGGCGGGGACAAAGGACTGAGACGCCAAGGAGCAGGCGTCCCCGCCTGTTCAGTTGGCGGGTGGACGTAGAGTGGTTAGTTCATTGCACCAACAGCGACGTTCTTGGATAGCTAAAATCGCCAGTTCCGGGACGATTTGTGCGGCCGACGCTCTCAAATGGGGTCTCATTCCATCATGGTCGAAGGAATGAAAAGATTGCGTACAAGACCATAAACGCCCGGGTTGAAACCGTCGACACCGCACCATCGTACCGGGAGGCTTTCAAGAAACGCCGAGGCCTGATTCCAGTCGATGGTTTCTATGAATGGCGCAAAGTGTTGGGCGGAAAGATTCCCTACAAATATCCAGATGAAAGACGGTTACCCGTTCGTGTTCGCGGACTTTGGAAGGGTGGAAACCGCCTGAAGACCGAAGACCAGGCCTCGAACCTGCAACCCTGTGATCCGACAATCCGACTCAACGGAACGATCGCCTCGCAACCTGTTGGCCGCAAACTACGGCGACGTAGCCTAGGAACAAGCTGCTTAAGACGTAGGCGGAGGCAACTACTACGCTTGCCGCCGAACCTGACATTAACACGACCGTCCCGTAAGCAAAACTCGAAAACGTCGACAACCCGCCGGCAACGCCGGTCCCAACCATTAGGTTGATCCCATCGGACACAACATGCCGACGGCAGAGCGCCGGTGTTAGTCAATTTGTTGCCCAATCGGCTAACTCTTTAAGGGTTTTCCCGATAGCATCTTCTCCTAATTCTAGATCGTAGCGCAGAATGCTAGCGGCATCAAAAATGAGCCGCATAACCCTATCAAAATCCTCTTTTTCTTTTGGAGTTAGCTCCCATTTAGTAAGAGGCAGTCTTTCCTTTACCAGGTCTTCAGTTTCTATTTTTTCTCTATTTGGTTTCATATGCGTTAGGCAAGGCAATTTTGCGAATGCCGTTGACACATCAGCAGAGTTTTTGATCCTGTTTTTAAATCGAACAGCGATGGTCCTGTGTGACGAGATTCTGCCAGGGTTTTTGTTGCCCTGGCTATGATTCCAGACAATTGCAGCCTGGAGGAGAATTCCAATGATGACGCAGGCTAGTCCAATTGTGCTTAGAGTGTCCCAAAGTCTTTCCAATCGAATGGGGTTTTTGATCTGGGTCGGAACTTTGCCAAAAGCCAAGTGTACCACCTGTTCTGATGCGTCGAGGTAGGACGTAGAAAAAAAGAGCCACACTCCCACAAGGTTCAGGAACAAACTAAGGAACGTAAGAAGCTTCCACCAGGGCATCGATAGAGATCAATCGAATGGTACGAGAAGGCAACAGAGGAGATGCAGGAGGAACTTATGAACTTCGCCAGTAACCTAGGCACATCGTGAAAAAGCTCTCTCCTGAAATTTTGCCGTGATCGTGCTGTGACTATTTCAAAAGGGCAGCCATTAGTGACACCTCTTTGTCCCTCGTAAGCCATTGAGCATCAGTATATTCGGCCTCGCATGGATTTGAACCATGACAAAGTGATCTAGAGTCACTTGTGTGCTGGTTTAGCTTCCTAAGCATCTTGAAGCGTCATTTTTGAGCCGACGTATGTGGACATGTGATCGAAAGCGCGTTTATCGCAACTCGGGCGAAGCCAGCAGGAAGGCGAGCGGCCGCTCTCAAATGGGGATTGTCGGCCTGTCCGGCCTGAGGACGACAAGCGGAGCGGGTCAGATGACCTGCAGGTCACCAAGCGCAGAGTTCTGTTCCCCCCTGAGGCAAGCGCTCTGAGGAGACGCGGCGACGAGCGAGCCTTCTTCAACTGTAGGTCCGCGTAGAGCGCAGCTAATCGGCGGGAAGTGGGTCGAAAAAGAATGCTGCAGACTTTGTCATCCCTCCAGTGCAATTCGCAGCGACCTGCACTCCATCAAGTCCGATCGAACGCTTATCAAACCTTCCAATCTACCAATGGCGATGCGCAAAAAGGGGAAAAAGGTCCACGCTGACTATGACAACTTTTTACTCGGTTGTGACTTTTCGTCGTTGTGACGACCAAAAAAATGGAAAAAATTAATGTATTACGTTTTTTACGTAAAAAGATGTATTGTCATAAGTGTCTAAGTATAAGCCACTTAGAACTGGAATAGATTTAAGCCACGTGCTCGGGGGGGGCTTGAACCCGGTTTCAGGGTTCTATTTTCCGCTATTTTCCATGGTGTTCCCTGGGGAATTTCCATCAGGGTAGCGATCTGTGGAAACGAGTGGAATCAAAACAGTAGTTTTTTGTCGTCGGTCTACCTACAAATATTCCATGTGTTTTGATCATCGTCTGCCTTTCCATGGGGATCTGAAGAATCCCAGTATAACGCGGTTTGAGCGCGCACCATTCATTTGCGGCGCGGCGATTCCGCTCGGCCTGCTCTGGGATCGATAACGGCTGGCACGCCCCTTACAGATCGACTCACCCAGGGGCACTGTGGCATTGAAGATTGCGGGCTCAGGCTAATTCCTGGTGATCAGGATCTCCGAAAGATTTGATTCGGCCGCATCAAGTTCCATTTTCAAGGACGGTGACGGAAAGCAACAAGAGACTTAAGGAAGCTTCTTATTCGCTCTGCTGAAATTCTCCCTGGAGATCGAGTCGACTATTCGCTTTAGAAAGCTCTGGTCGGTCTGATTGAAGTAATTAAGTTCACAACTGTCGACGTCAAGAACGAGCTGCGTGTGGCCGCTATGAACAAGGGGTGCCTCCGATTTCAGATTTCGACAGGCTGCTGCAGGGCGATATGGCCTGGAAATTTATCCTGTGGAAAAACCCTGCGTGTGTTTTCCATGTGAATTGATATAAGGGTCTAACGGACGCGAATCATCGAAACTAGAATGACGGTCCTGCAACAAATACTCGAATGGTCAAAAGACCGGCCGGCCTGGCAGCGCGATGCGCTGCGCCGCCTTGTGTCAAACGGCGAGCTCTCGGAAAGCGATATACTGGCTCTTACAGATATCTGCAAGAGCGCGTACGGATTGGTCGACCAGCAGGTAGTCGATCCGCTCACCGAGGATCACGTGCCCGACAAGACCGCCGGGGCTGCGCCTGTGTCGCTCGTTTCGATCTTTCATCACCGAGGAGTCAACGCACTCGCGGAAGGTCAAACACTCAAGTTCGGACCCAATCTGACAGTGGTCTACGGCGACAACGCCGCTGGTAAGACTGGGTATATCCGTATCCTCAAGAGTGCCTGCAGCGCGCGCGGCCGGGAGAAAATTCTGGGAAATGTCGTTTCGGAGGTTGCGCCGTTGGCACCCGTGGTCGCGATCCAATATAAAGTCGGTGCCGAACCTAGTTCGCGCGAATGGGCCGGAAACACGGAAGATGATTTCATTTCCCGTGTGAGCGTCTTCGACTCCCAGTGCGCCGCCGTGTATCTCACCGAGAAGACCAATGTCGCGTTCCGACCATTCGGACTAGATCCGTTCGACAAACTGGTCAAGGCATGTAAAGCCGTTCGCGCCAAGCTCGAAGACGAACAACGCGCCCTATCAGGTTTGCGACGAGATCCTCGCCGGCCAGCATCCCGACATGTTTCCTCTGCATGTGTGGATGACAGGCAGCGGCACACAGTTTAACATGAACGTCAATGAGGTGATCTCCAACCGCTGCTGTCAGCTTGCCGGTACGCCCCTGGCAAGCAAAAAGCCGGTTCATCCCAACGATCACGTCAACATGGCCCAGTCGTCCAACGACTCATTTGCCTCTGCCATGTACGTCGCGGCAGCGGTCAATGTGAAGCAACGGTTGATTCCGGCGGTAAAGGCGCTGCACGACCAGATCGAGGCAAAGGCTGAGCAGTGGAAAGACATCATCAAAATTGGCCGGACCCATATGCAGGATGCGACACCACTTACGCTCGGGCAGGAATGGTCGGGATATACGGGCATGCTGGCGGACAATCTCGAGCGAATCGAAGATGCGCTAGAAGGAGTCTATCGGCTGGCGCTCGGGGGCACCGCCGTGGGCACCGGGATCAACTCGGCGCCCGGCTTTGCCGAGGCGGCCGCGGCCGAGATCGCCAAGCTCACGGGTTTGCCGTTCGTCAGTGCACCGAACAAGTTCACGGTGCAGGGCGCCCACGACGCTCTGGTCCAGCTCTCCGGCACGTTGCGCACGCTGGCCGTGTCGCTCTACAAGATCGGCAACGATATCCGGCTGATGTCTTGCGGCCCGCGGGCTGGCTTCGCCGAGCTACTAATCCCTGAGAACGAGCCGGGCTCCTCAATCATGCCGGGCAAGGTGAACCCGACGCAAGCCGAGGCGCTGACGATGATCGCCGTGCAGGTGATGGCGAACGATGTGGCGGTGGGTTTCGGCGGCGCCGGTGGTTATCTCGAGATGAACGTTTACAAGCCGTTGATCATTTTTAACATCACCCACTCCATCACGATCATCACGGACGGTTGTACGAACTTCGGTAAGTTCCTGGTCGAGGGCACCAAACCAAATGTAAAGAAGATCAAGGAGTATGTGGATCGCTCCCTGATGCTCGTGACGGCGCTCTCGCCGGTCATTGGCTACGACAAAGCGTCAAAGATTGCCCACTACGCGATGGACAACGACCTCACACTGAAGGATGCCGCACTGAAACTCGGCTTCGTGACGGAAGGTGAGTTCGATCGTGTCGTCGATCCCGCGAAGATGGTCAAGCCCTACGTAGCCGAGAACGTGGGTGCGTGAGAGCTGCGAGGCATACTCAACTGCACATTTCAGTCGTTCTGTTCCGGACCTTTCGAAGAGCGCTGGCGGCAACACGGTCTCAATCATCGCATGTCCAGTTGACCGCTCGGAGAACATCAAGCTTACCGATAAACTGCGCGAGTCCGAATTCTTCGTCGATCCCGCGTAGATGGTCAAGCTCTGGACTCAAACACCGACGCCAGAGTGGAGAAACCAATGTCCAACATTAAAACAGCAAAGGAGAAACCAATGTCCAATCCCAGTACTGGCAACAGCAAACGCGGAATCGACGTTCTGCGCGATCCCAGCATCAACAAGTCCACCGGGCTTACGGAGGCTGAGCGGCAAGCGCTCGGCTTGGTCGGGCTGGTTCCCGAAGTGACGGAGTCGATTGAGACTCAGTTGAGTCGTGTCTTGCTGCAGCTCAAGCACAAGGCCACCGATCTCGACCGGTTCATCTACCTGATGAATCTGCTCGATACAAATGAGACGCTGTTCTATCGCACCCTGATGTCGGACCCAGCGCGCTTCCTCGAGATCGTGTACGACCCGACGATCGGCGAGGCTTGCCTGAAGTTCGACCACATCTTCCGCCGTCCGCACGGGATGTATCTGTCGATCACCCGAAAGGGGCACGTCAGGGAGGTACTGCGCAACTGGCCGGTCAAAGACGTGCGGTTCATCTGCGTGACCAACGCCGGCCGCATCCTCGGCCTGGGCGACCTGGGTGCCAACAACCAAATGCCGCTTCTGTGACAAACTGTAACGACCAAGGATTTTAATTTCAAGATTTAGGTGACCTCAAAGTCGTAGTGGATTTTAAGGTTGGATAGCTCTCCAGTGATGGATGAGGAGTGTTTTGCGCGAGCTGGAGCTGTCCTGTGGGCTCCGTTACCTTTTGAAGCTTTTACGTTAATGTGAATTGGAAAGCGGGCCCGGTACACCGCTCAAGCCGCGTATGGTTGCTCGAACAGAAGCCGTTCCCGTTGTGACCAAGTGGCATTGGACGCCCCAGGATCCCTTTGGCGACTTAAGGATACGCTATGGGATCAAAATGGGTCTAGCGGGTTTGCTGGCTTTGTTTTGCACTCAGGTCTTGCGATTGCCGCATGACAACTGGGCGATACTTAGTGTTCTCGTGTTGATGAGCGCACAGTTCGTGGGTTCCATCACCGTAAAAGCGATCATGCGAGTGATCGGAACGATCGCAGGAGCCCTCGTTGGCATCTGGTTGGTCGGCGACTATACTTCTACGCCAGCGATCTTTCTGCCCGTCCTTTTCCTGGGTCATCGCTCTTGCCAGCTACCAGTTTGGCCAAGTCGGTGCACGCCAGGTTCCCTATGCCTATTTTTTGCTCGGCCTCACCACACTTACGGTCGCTACCGATGGGGTCACGGATCCAGCACAAGCATGGCAGATCGGCCTCGATCGATCGGAGGAGATTTTGCTCGGAATTATGAGCTCGCTTCTGGTAACAAGCGTGCTTTGGCCCCGTTACGCGCGGGAAGAGTTTCTCGAAGCAGGGCGTGCTGCACTGAAAACGGTTAACCAACTCGTGTCGGCGCACGTGCAAGCCTCCATCGACCCGGCGAATGCTCCCAGCGAGACAGAAAAGATTCACTATACTTTCGACCAGCAATTATCCGTTCTAAGAAATCTGCTGCAAGCCGGAGCGCGAGAAAGCACCTTCTTTAGCGCCCGCCTCTCAAACTACAACGCGTTCCTGGTTTCCCTGATCAACCTGTTTCACGCGGGACTCTATCTAAGCCGGCATCGAGTAGAGCCATGGTTCCTCGATCACATGCGGCAGGAAACGGAATCGCTGTTGGCCGCAATCTCCGACGAGTTCAACATTTTGACCACTGCCCGTTCTCCAGGCGAAAAATTGCGCTCCAGTCACCTGAATGAAGCATTTGCTGCTCTTCAGGAGAAGGTGAATGAGATTCGGGACCACGGTGTTTCAGCATCTGCACCGCTCCAAACCGCAATTGCTTTTGCCGGACATTTCGCCGCCATACGCACGGTATGCGATGAATTGAATAATATTCGCAGCGCAATGGAGGGGTTACCGCGTTTCGGCCAGGCGCTGCCTGAGGCTAAACCGCCGCTGCGTTGATAGATGTCGGCGCTCCCGGCGATGCGCGATGCTACCGCGCCCACAATGCCGGGATCGCCTTTCACAAAGCGCCGAATATCGTCGCGGTACGGCCCGTTCCATTCGGCCCAGCGCCAGCCATTTTTGGTCGTAATATTTTGGTCAGTCATATGTCCTTTACGAAAGCCGGCTCAGGCTTTCAATGTTGCGGCTAGAACACAGGATCGAGGAACGGGAAATCGACCGCGAACCGCCAAAAAATAAAAATCCAAAATAGTCGCTGGGCAGACAAAGAAGCAATTTCAATGCAGTCTTTCGCCAAAATGCATTAAAATAACTTACGTTTGCGGCTAGGTGAGGGATGTTTTCGCACTGTGGAGAGCGTCAAAAAGTCGGGGTCCGGTGTCCTGATGCATGAATCAATCTTAGTGGTCCGAGCCCATTCTTCCTAGTGACCGGAAAGCTGAGCTTTCGCCGCACCCGCTCGAACGAATTTCCCCTCCTTCTCTTGAAGGAGGAAGACGGGTCAACTTAACTGTTGCACATGGCTAGCGAACCAAAACAAAATACCTCCATCTGGTTGGCGCTCAATCTGGTTGGCGCTCAGAAACCCGGCCTTTGTTGGACTGTGGTTACCCAGCGTGGTTTCTGGCGTCTGCGTGTCTGCCCACGACACGGCGGCCACGTGGCTATTGAATGCATTGGGCGCTTCACCGTTGCTGCTCTCGCTGATTGCCACCGCCGCTTCGCTTCCGTTCTTTGTTTTTACCTTGCCGGCCGGCGCCCTCGCCGACTTGAGCGACCGAAAGAACCTTCTTTTTGGGGTCTACCTCTGGTTAGCCGCCGCAGCTGGGCTGCTTGCGGTTTGTACTTGGCTGCATTGGGTTCAGCCGTACGTCATCCTAACCACGGTCTTTTTGCTGGGAATCGGCTTCGCGTTTAACGCCCCGGTCTGGGGGTCTATCGTTCCCGAGATTGTCCAAAAAGAAGAACTCGCGTCCGCCATCACCCTGGGCGGGGTGCAGATGAACCTGGGCGGAATCCTGGGTCCGGCCTTAGGAGGCCTTCTTTTACCAATCCTGGGCCCGGCGATGCTCTTTTCTTTAAACGCCCTGGCTTTTCTGACCATGGCGTGGGTGATTTCGCAACGTTACCGTCGCCGGCGGCGACCTGAGCCTCATCTGGAAAACTTTATAGAGTCGTTTGCCAACTAGTACGTTACGTGCGGTACACGCCGGGAATGCAAGTCATCCTGACACGGAATTTTGTATGCAGTCTTTTCATTGCGGCGGTCCCCGCCCTGGTGCCGGTCGTGGCCTTGCAGCATTTGCGGCTCCAGGCAAGCCAGCTCGGGCTGGTGTTTACAAGCATGGGAATCGGATCGCTCCTGGGCGCCACCTTGATTCTTCCTTACGCTCGCGCCAAAGCCAGCCCAAACACGCTAATGATTTTGGCCGGCGTCATGCTGGTCGTGGTTCTTGTCTTGATGTCCATCGTTCCAAACCTCTGGATGTTTTTGCCCGTTACCGCCTTGGCCGGCATCAGTTGGACGGTGAAGGCCTCCGAACTCTGGATCGCCGGACAACGGGCAATGCCTAATTGGGCCCGAGGACGGATGAACGCTGTTAACCTGATGGCCTCACAAGGCGGGGTGGCGCTCGGCGCCGTCCTTTGGGGTGGGACCGCGACGTCCGTGGGCCTCGGTCCAACGCTGGTGGGCGGCGCCCTGCTCCTGACGGCCAGTCTTACCTTGGCGATCCCGCTCTCAATAAACTTCGCAAGCTCGCTCAACCTTGATCCGGCGCCGTCAAAGACCACGTCGTTGATGATCGGTTCCACGCACGAGTTTTCGTTGACACCAGAACCGGACGACGGACCCGTCACGATCACGCGGGACCTAATCATCCGTCCGGAAGATCGGGAAGAATTCCTTGCGTTGGTCAAACAGTATCAATTGATTTTTTTGCGCAACGGCGCTTTTCTTTTCCGCGTCGGCGAAAACCTCGAACATCCCAGCACTTTCCGAACAGAGATGCTCGTAAGCTCTTGGGCGGAGCATCTAAGGCAGTTTGAACGCCTGACGAAAGCCGAAACCGAGCTTGTCGAACGAGTGTGGGCGATGCACGCGGGCGACGAAGATCCGGTTGTGGGTCACTACCTTCCGGCCAACCGGCTATCGACTCCACTTAGCTTCAGTCGGTTCCAAAAAACAACCTGACGCTCGCTTTCTGCGACAGCGTCCATTCGTCGATTAATGTCGCTCGAGCTTTCTTTGCAGCGCGAGCTTTTGAGGAGGCGGTCATGTTGGCACGCAAGATCTTACCCAGATCGACAAAGTCTTTACTCCGGCAGGTCCTCACCGGTGCTCGTCAGCATCAGCTTCCCGTGGTTTACGCCCCTGACCGCGATCAGATGCTCGGCAACACTCTTTACAACCGAGGCCTTCCCGCGCACTACGAGCATTTCGAGGCAATGGTGGTGATCAAGGTGAGAGCATTATGCGGTGTGGTGTTACAGCACTGTCAATTGTCCTCCTTTGAATCAGTTAGTCCCGCTAGCGTGCCAAGTCACGATTCCCGATCATTTGCTCAGCTAAACTAAACGTTCCCGTGTTTCCGGGAACACAATTGTTCGTCCGAAGCTCAGGCCTAAACCCTCCAGGATCGGTACTTGGATCGGAGGCACGTTCCGGGCCGGGTCTCCGGTTAGCACTCAGTGCTACCCGCTGGTAGGGTTTTTCCCCGATTGCGTAGGGACAATCCTTAGTTATATTGTGATACGGTAGTCTGTTTCTTCCTCGCCGAGAGCTGGTCTTGTTCCGGTCTTTTCGTTAGGGGTACGTTGTCTTCTCTTGGATCGACGAGGCAGAACTAAAGCGCTTCAAAGACTGTATTCTTTATGTTCAAGTACAGCTACGACTCGTTGATCTACTTCGGTCAAGATGTTGAAAAAAGCGTCTCGAGAGTGGCCAAATTCGGTTATGACGCCATCGATCTAGCCCAAGCTATCGATGTAGCAACGGAGTATAGAGCTCTGCGGGGACGCACCTCGAGCGCCGACGCAGCCCTGCAAACGGCGGGTGCGGCCGCCTATGGGCAGCCCGCCGGCCTAAGGCCGGTCCCCATCACCACATAACTAAATTCCTCGCAGTGCCCGGATCTTTGCTAGAAAATGCGGATTTCTCCGATCGCTATGGATCTGAGTATAGATCTGGAGATTAGAATAAGAGCTGCCGGCAAAAATGGCGAAAGCAAATGTCTAAATGTCAAATGTCTATGAGGCCGACGAATGGAGCTGGGTCGAGATGACACTTTACCTCGTATGATTGTCCTCGGACTTACTCGAGCTCTAACTTTTTAAAGCGTTTGCTTAAGTCTCCGCATTGGAATCACAATGGATTATCGATTCAGGTCCGTGATGTCTTTTCCGTCCCCCTTGAGACAGGTTGCCCGGTGAGCACAAGACCTGGCGTAGAAATGCAACGTGCACTGTGCTAGGAGAAAAAAGCTGGAAGCGTCCCTCAATTTGGAGGAATGATTAGTGGAGTGCAAGCGAAGGAATAAACGCTTAGATTCCAACAAAGATATCCTAACTCTCTAAAAACTGCGTTTTTTTGAAGTGCTCCGATGAATAGACGCAAACTCCACGAACAGGCTAGGCACGCGATCGAACGGCTAATCGTCGATCGGGGGATCAAAGCGGGCAGCCGGATTCCCACCGAGTGTAAGTTGGCCGAAGAACTTTATGTCAGTCGGACCACAATTCGCAGGGCCCTAAAGGATTTGCAGCAGGAAGGCAAAATCGAGTACGCGCCCGGCGGAGTAACCATCGTGCGGCAGACTCGCCCAAACGAGGCTGATACTCCAACGCCGAATCGGCGGAATTTAACCTAATCCGGGCGTCTGTCTGGTCGCGTAATTCATATTCAAGCCGGATTCGTTCTACCTCGAGACTCAAGTCCTGGGAGGTGTTTAAAAAGTCCCGATTCATCCCTGGGCTGCTCTTTCCAGGCTTCTGAGCCTCTTGAAAATTGCTCCTTCAGTGAGCGTGCCGGCACCCGTATTATATTATCGCTCATAAGCTTTCTCCTGTTGCCGAGTCCGTTCCTTTGCCCGCTGCCTATCCAGTTCGGCCTTCAAAGCTTTGTTCTTCTCGGCCAGTTCGAGGAGCTCCCAAGAGGAAAGCCGCTTGCTCGGTCGGGTGACGGCATCCCGCAGAGCTACCTTGCTATCAGTAAAGACGTGCATCGCCCACCTCGCACGCGACATCGAGACATAAAATTGTGCCTCGTTCGCCTGGCTGAATGCCCGAACCGGCACGCTCGCAATGACTTGGTCGACAGTCTTCGCCTGGCTGGCGTGACTGGTGACAGCTATTCCCTGGTCGAGATGAAGACTGGCGCCGTTGCGAATAATCTCGCCTTTGTCGAATATGATCTTGCCCTCATCAATGCCGACCACGGTCCGGAGCTCGTTATTGAGGAACTTGTGCCCGCGGTGTTTGACGTTTTTCGTAAATCGGATCCGGTCGCCTATTGCCAGCGTGATCTTCTCTCGCTCGAATACACTGAACTTCCGTGTCTGGTCGAGTGGCAACTGCTTCTCAACGCCGTCCTTTCCGACGATGACAGCTCCCTCCTCCCGGCGAAGGACTTCCCACTGTTCGCCGCTCTTAAACCGCTTTTCTTGGACTCCTCTGCGAACAGCTCCCTTGGCTATCCTGTGAAACTCGACGATCTGCCCTGCCTCGTAAGTGACTGCATCACGTTGCTGGGAATCGGTCAGGTTCAGTCGCTGAAGCCGCGTAACGGAATGTTCCGAGTCTAACAATAGACCCTTCTCTTTCATCGCCTTTCGCACAGCGCCGGCTATAGCCCGGCACTCGCCATGGGTGGGCGCTCCGAAGAGCATCGCCCCACTGAACGCTATGATGTTGTTTGGTGTCGCCTGTAAGGACTAGCCGGCAGTTGTGCTCAACCGCGAACTCCTGTAACTCCAGCATCTGGCGGACGGACAGAAAGCCAGCTTGTCCACCCACAAGACTTGTCCTTTCACCGCTTGCTGCAGCTCTGGATTGAGATCGAATTGTTGCAAAGTATTCGCTCGCTCAAAGCCCTGCGCTCTGAGCACTTCTACAGATGGGGACGATGGCGCCAAGATCATGACTCCCTTGCTCGATAAGGTTTCGATCGCTGTCACAGCTTCAGTCATCAATTCCGTTTTTCCCGCTCCTGCTGGTCCCTTGAAAGAGATCATGAAATCCTCTGAGCCAAGAACGTGACGAACCGCCTTGCTCTGTTCCTCGCTGGCGGCCACGAGGGGATGGCGAATCACCCACTCTTTTCCTCCATTGAGCGGCTCGTGTTTGCCTTGGCCCTCTGCCGCAAGCTGAATCATTTTGTTCTCCGCGTCTCGCACTTGGCGCGTAGTAAGCAACTTCCCGTCGGGGTCTGGCCGCACGAACAACGGATCTGACTTTACCCACGTGAGCGCTTCGGCTATTGACACCCGCGCAATCCCGCGCCGAAGTAGCATCCCGGCAATGTGAAGCTCACGCTTGAGTGACACCTGCTCGAAGAGGTGTTGTATCGCCAGTTCCTTCGCGGCGCCGGCACTGAGAAGATTTTGGGAAGGTGCGCTCTTTACACGCTCGGGCTGCAATGACTCCCGTTCTTCTGGAGTCATCTCACTCTGCCAATGTGCAACTAACTCTTGCCGGGCTTTGTACTTCGCCGAGCTTTTACTTTCGCGGTTCCGAGCTCCCAAATTGGATTTCCATTTGTCCCAATCACCGCCGATTTCTGCAATCACGTGCGCAAAGGCGTCATCGAAAGCCATGTTGGTGGACTTCATCAGCGCCCTGGCCTCAGCTTCCAGCACCGTATATTTGTCCCGGGCCCGCTGCTCGATGAGCTCTGTTCGCCGGCTGAACTTCTCGACCAGCTCTCGACTCACACTGGCAAACTCGAAGTTTTGCTCGGTTCTACGGATGCCGTAGCCCGAGGCGTCGAGCCTTGCCGCTAGTAAATAGTGGAAGTGGGCCTCGTAGTAAGTGCGATCGCCCACCGTGTTCCCCACTTCCAAGGCCTTCCATTCTTTCTCGACCTCATCGAAAGTCGCGTTTATCGCGAAGACGTGAATGTGGTAATGGGGGTCGGGGATCCCATCGACAGGCCTGCTCTCGCCGTGAACAAACTTTGCATAGACCATGTTTGGGCTAACGCGATTGTCGTGCTGGTACCCCTTGCGAACCTTGGTTTCCATCCGGGCCTCGATCGTCGCCATGGTTTCGTCCAAGGCCTCGGCGATCATTTGTTCTAAGACCTTGTCCTCATTGACAGCCAGATACAACGACACCGATTTAGGTACGCTGAATGTGAAATCGTAGCCGACGCGCCGGTTGGATACTTCACGCTTCTGCACGTCCCCGGTCTCTGGATGTATTACCGGCCGCCCTGTCTTCTTGTCCTTCACGCCCTCAAGGCGGGTCTTGTTCATTCGTGCGGTGAGTCGTTTTCCGTTAGCTCCCGGCCACCGATTGTTAATCAGCGCAACGAAATCCTTCCTCTCTACCTCACCTTTGAGCCCCAACATTTCCGCGCCTTTACCGCACCACGTACCTATGTCCCTGGAATAGTAGTCGCTCGTTTTCAGGGAGTCGCCTTATCCTTTGGATAACGATCGAAAATCACACACCTTTTCAACACGTTTTAAGAGCTTTCAACATCGGGTCTTGTTTAATCGTGTTGAATCGCGTTGAAACGTGTTGATTTCTGTTGAAACTCGTTGAACTAACATGTGCCAAAACCTATCTAGCGTCATACCAGTCGTGGTGTGCAATCTCTTCGAAATAACCGAAAAGTCGCTGGTCACCATTCCCATCCCATTCGTTTAGCCAGCTCCCTCGAGGCCTCCAGACGAGTCGTCTCATCCAACGCACCAGTTTTGAATTGGATCGAAGGCTGCCAGTTATCGCGCAGCGCGACTGGTAGGGCTCCGGCAGCGTTGCGACGCGGCTGGGATTTCACGATCTCGAGTTTCCTCCGGACATACTCTAGCCCGAGCGATGCGGAGTACCCCTCCACTGTTTGCCGCTGCTTTTTGCTAAGTCCGTATTCTCGAACCAGCTGATCGACCAAAGCTGCTGGATTTTTGGCTGCCGGATCGCTCTGAGGTCCGGAGGACTTGTCTCCATCAAGAAAGCGACGCGACGACGATGCTGCTGTTGCTTCGCCACCACTTCCATTTTGATCATTCGAGTCTGAATTACATGTCATCGTCGTTTCTAGATTGGTATTTTCCTTTGGTATTTTCTTTATATATGTAACCCTGCTGTTTTTCACAGTGCCGCCCTGTCGATTATCGCAATCCTGCTCTGTGTTTTCGGACAGAGCAGCTCTGTTATTTTTGACAAACCTGATCTGTCGTTGAGCATTCCTCATAAGCGCAATCGAGTGACCTGGATTTGAACTGTATTCAGGCGCCAACACTCACCTGGTCACTCCACCATCGAAGGACACCCGCACGATGTAACGGAGACGAGTAAGTTTCCCGAGTAATTGATCGACTCGAGTTACAGTGACGCCTAATCGATTCGAAAAGTGGGCATTACTCGCATAGCAGGCGTTAGCGTCAGTCGTCGCGTCAGTCGTCAACGCGTCGATCTCTGCCAGCAACAGCTTCTCGACTGGGGAGAGTTCTTGTGACTCATAGATTGCTGCACAGAGCCATACGCCTTTGAAACCCCTCCTGTCGCCTTCCGTTTCATGTGGCCTCATGGCGTTTTACTTCAGCCAAGGCCTGTTCTGCCGTTAGGCTTTCCAGATACGAGTCCAGACTATCACCCTCGATCAGACGTCGACCTCGCCTGCTTCCGGGCCAGATGACGACAACGCTCAAGATTAACCCAGCGTCTATGAGCTTGTAGGTGATCGCCCTACTAAACGGCATTTCGTCGACTTGTAACCACCGACGCCGACCGCTCCGACTTATTTCCGATAACAATTGTGAACGCATGGCGCGTTCAATAAAGCAAAACCGATTTCGCACCCACGCAGCCCAAAAAAAAATCCTCTGTGCGTAGCAGTGATCCAACGTGTACCGACGTGTGTGGTGCATTTTTCACGAAATTTCACAAAGTGGACACGAATTTCGGTCAAATGAAATTTTGAACTTTTTTCTTGGTCTATCTCTACTGCGATTGCGAGACATCTGGGCAATTGATCGGCGGTCGCGCAATTCGTCGCGAGCTGATGCAAGCGTGAAATGGCGTTCATGTCCGCAGTCGAATGCCCTATAAATTCATCCCGGAGAATCCTCAAATGCTCAACTAGGAACATAGATGCGAACGTTTCAGCTCACGCTGCCGCTCGATGAGAAGAGACTCGAGGCGACAACGCTTCTACGGACCCTGAATTTGGCCCTTGAACGGAACAAAGAACGCATCGCCCGGCTTGTCCCTTTCGGCGTACTCGATGATGGACGGAAAGAGATGGCAAATTCGAGAAGCTTGCTCCCAGAGAGGTTGGTGACGCCATGCATCCTTTAGAAAAAATATTGGGTGACCAGCCTCTTTCCATGCCCGGACCTCGTGAGGATTACGGCTAATTGCGACATCCGCCGAAAGAATGATCCAATTTCCCTGCCTCGCTAGTTCTTGCATCCACGTCACGTCCGCAGTTTCTGGCGCAAAGAGATCCCTAAGATGCCGGACGCTGTGCTTCGGCTGCGTTAAACAATCTAAAGCGCGAGCAATCTTCGGTGAAAGGTTATTGTCTAAAAACAACCTCACGCAGCGAGGCGTTCTTCAAATTCTATGGCGTCGCGAATAGCTTCGCGATCGACCTCAAACCATGCAGCGACGGCTTCCTCTGAGTCTCCACTTTTCACGGCCAAATAAAGCACTTCGGTAGCAACGCCATACTGCGTCACAATAGGTTGACCAAACTGCCGATCTGGATCGAGAACAACACCCCGTTTCATGCCCAACGGCCACCAACGCAAAAGCCGATCATCCGCAGAGAATTCGAGGTCCTTGAAAAACGGTCTCACCACTTCCGGAAAAACCTTTTGGCTCTTCGCAATTTCTTCGCACTCTACGAGCAAACCTTCTACGGCGAGAAATTCTATAATATGTTTCCCGTCAGTAGCGAAGCGCCGAGTGCAGAATGGATGCTCGGTCTCGTATCGATCACGAGCGACACTGTGAGCAAGACGGAGGAGTCGCCAGCTAACGCCAGCCTTCAAAAAAGCCTCCACAAACCTGACTTCTTGAAGATCGAGGAAACCCAAGGCCATTTTGTCGTCTATTGGTTCATGCTGGCCTTGCCAAAGGACAGGTTGCCCCTCTTCTTTGGCTTGCTCGGATTCTATCTGCCTCAGCCAATAACGAATTCGTCGCGACGACACCTTGCTGAGGCGCGCAGCCTCTGGGAGGGTGTAAATTCCTTTCCCGAGAGGAGACGCCTGCGATCCTTTACTTAAGCGCGAAGAGAATTCCGTGACCATGATATTAGTGATTAATCCATTTTCAGGTTAGCACATCAACCCCTCGCACATCGCAGCGGTGGATTTAAACATAACACCGTCGCTTTTGGCGAGAAATACCTGTTTGGGCTGGGAGGCAATAATAATGTTCGCATGAACACTACCGCATTATCTGTCAACTGTCCAGCCAGAAGGCTGCATCCAGAATTTCGTCCTTGTTCTGGCATCTTGGGCATGAGCAAAGGCCCCCATTAAGCACATATTTAAACCCTGGGCGACTGTTCCGCCATCGCCCCGAAAAGGCGGCCTCCTATTTCAATATGATAGTGAACGCTAGGGAACAATTAAATCCTTGTTCTGACAAAATGGTCTGACTGACCATTTGTTCAAACCTTGTTTGTCGCGTAAGTCACTGATATCCAGAGTTTTGGAGCGGGCAACGAGAATCGAACTCGCATTTAGATCCAGAGCCTCTGTATTAGCCTGATTCCTAGGGAGATAGACGACAGCGAATGTCGCTGGACAGTGCAGGATGTTAGGATTATTTGTTAGGAAAAACCAGCCAAGACATGGCCAGTCTCATTCAAGACCCAAGTGGACGTTCGCCGTACTGGATTTGTGTCTGCTCCTCCTCGACGGGCGGCCTGCTGAAGCGGATCTGGCGCACGACGAAGATTCGTGTGAAACCCTTGGCCGGAGACCTTAAGCCTGACGGCGGTCGGGTGACCGCTCGTGATTTGCGCCTTAAAGCCGAGCAGGTCTGTCAGGCCATTGAACGATCGATGCAACTGGAGCGTCAGGGAGAGGTTACCGAGGCCAATTTGAGACGAATCCTATCCGAGACTCTTGAGCGGGTTGAAGGGCGTCGCCTCATTCAGCCCAGCGTCGCGGAGTGGCTCGAACAATGGATCGAGACCCGCAGAGGCGCAATCAGCGAACGAACCATGCTCAAATACGTCCAGGTCAAAGATGCTTTCCTGCGATCGCTGGGCGGGCGCCGTCACGCAAAGCTCGGTTCCTTAGGTCTAAAGGATTTCTTGGAATTCCGAAATCAATTGCTGGCGGAGGGGCGCACGCCGCAGACCGTCGATCAACTTGTTCGCAAAATACTTTCTTCGCCTTTTGCTCTCGCGGTGAAGCTTGCCTTGCTCGATTCAAATCCTTTGGCCAGTCTGCCCCCACTGAAATCGACGCGGATCGAGAGAGGCATTTTTACGGCTGAAGAAATTTCAAAACTGCTGGAGAAAGCAAATCCTGATTGGCGCGGTGCAATTCTCGTTGGCTATTTCACCGGTGCCAGGCTCAAAGACGTTTGTAACCTGCGATGGGGTAATGTTGATCTGGAGAAGCGCCTTATCACTTTCAGGGCCGGAAAGACTGGTCAACTCATCACAGTCGCCATTCATCCTGAACTAGAAGAGCATTTGCTTTCTCGCAATACCTCCGACGATCCCCAGGCTTTCCTCTTTCATTCACTGGCCGGCAAGAGCGGTGGTGGTCAAAGCGGACTCTCCATGGCCTTCAGGCGCATCATGGAGCAGGCTGAAGTCGACGCGGGCATTGCCCGTCTAAGCTCTGGAACAAAAGGCCGCTCGTTTTCACTCCGCAGCTTTCACTCCTTGAGGCACAGTTTCATTTCAGCGCTCGCTAATTCAGGCGTTTCCAGCGAATTGCGGCGCAGGTTGAGCGGCCACGCCAGCGAAGAAATGCACGCAGTTTATACCCATCATGAACTCGAAACGATCCGGCAAGCCGTTTCGGCGATTCCGCGACTCCCTGCCCGCGGTCGTCAGGAATTTGACGATCGTGACTCATAACCAACGAGCGCGCCATACACGTAGCCAAAGACACAAACCAGCCTATATTCAGTGCACAAATGAGTTTAGCCGAGATTATCGAGGAATTGCCGAAGCTGACGCCAGAAGAACGCCGAACGATCTATCAACAGATTGAGAGATTGGACGGAGAACCAAACTTCGAACCGACTCCGGAGATGCTTGATGCAATCGAGGAAGGCACTCGTTCTGCTCAGACGGAGCGCATGTACACGGCGGAAGAGATTAAGGAACGGGTCCATCGATGGGCGAATTCCAGCTTCGATTAACGTCGCAGGCAGCACGAGATCTGCGGGAGATCGTCGCGTATATCGCCCGCGACAATCCAGTTGCTGCTGAGCGTTTTGGTTTTGCTCTGGTCGAGAAAGCAGAACTGCTGAAAAAGTTTCCGTTGCTCGGCAAAAAGGTTCAAGGAACGGAAAAGGATCGCGTGCTGGTGGAAGATCCCATTCTGATTTTCTATCAACCAGACAATGCCGCAGGTGTGATTGTGATTAAGCGGTTCTGGCACGGCGCACGAGGAGCGCCGCCGACCTAGTTGTTGGATAAATTTGGCAGAAACCGTCGCACGCCAGCGCCGTCGCAGCGCGGAACAAAATACCCAGGCGGCTGGTCGTGAAGCTAAACGCCTGGCGATACGGTGCGAGGGCGGCAAATTAATTTTATATATTTAATTTGACACCCATTCCTTCCATTCTGGCCGGATTGGCCCGCACATAAAGGCACAGTACGGTGCATAAAGGCTCACTACAGACAAAAATTTTGAAAAAAATGGAGTCTAACGAATTTGCTACGTTAGGTTCATGCTAACTACAGAAATCCAGCAGGATACACACGCTGGTCCTGTGACGTTAAATCCACGCTGGCTCAGGATGCCCAGCGCAGTAAAGTACTCCGGCCTCTCTCGTTCCCGGCTTTACGAGTTGCTCGGGCAGAGGTGAATTAAATCGATTTGCTTGAAGTCGCGCGATAACGCCTTGCGCGGAGTTCGTCTCGTAGATCGGGAGTCGATTGATTTATTCATGGAAAGCCAATAGGAAATCGATTTAAGCCTAGCAGTTGGCAAGGAATGAGGAGTGTCTGCGATCAACCGTCCGACTCGCGAGAACTGTCCATTCAGGCCACTTAGCGAAATCATTCCTATATATGCGATGCTGCTAGCAATAATAATTAATGGGCCCGTCGCGGCCCTGGAGCGACCGTTACCTCTTCTCGGTGTTCAACGCCTCTCAACAACTTTCAATACGATTCAACAACCTTCAACACGATTCAACAAGTGAGAGACTAACAGTGTTGAAACGCGTTGAACAGTCAGCCGCAGTTACCTTCCGAACCTCCCTTGAAGGGAGGTCGACGCGAAGCGGCGGGAGGGAGTCGCAGGAGGTTAAGCGAAGCGTAAGGGTGCAAGCGTTTACCTCCTCCAGTTAGTGTGACGAGATAGTATGCTAAACATTGAGGTTAACCGGAACGCTGAGGGTGTGGAGCGGTACTTTGATCGCGAATTGGCGGTGAGCGATTACTTGATGAAGGAACCCGGGATATGGGCGGGGCGCGGAGCGGAGCGGTTAGGACTGCGCGGCCCAATACAACGTTCGCAGTTCGTAGCGTTATTGCGAAACGAAAATCCGACAACAGGTAAACGGCTAACGGCCCGGATGAATACAAGTCGACAGGGAGACGGGGAGACGGTCAGCAATCGGTAGGTTGGCTACGGGCTGGTGTTCGGGGTGCCGAAGTCGCTCAGCATCTATCTTGCCATCACTGGCGACCAGGGGGTTGAGAATGTCGCAAGGTCGGCAGTGGATGAAACGATGTGCGCAATGGAATCCGAGATGCAGTGCAAGGTCCGGAAGGGAGGGCGATACGAGGATCGTAGAACGGGAGAACTTCTGTATTCGAAGTTCTTCCATCGGGATTCCCGACCGATTAATGGCCTGAGCGATCCACACTGGCACGTCCACTGTTTCCTTCACAACGCCACATTTGATCCGATCGAAGAGCGATGGAAAGCCGGCCAATTCAGGGGACTCATAGCCGATAAAGGCTATTACCAGGAATATTTTCATACGCTGCTTGCCCAGAGATTGATGGAGTCCGGGTACAAGCTCCGGCGAACGGATAGGGGTTGGCATCAGTGGAAGATGGCGTGTATCACAGATCGGGAGATCGAATTATTCTCCAAGAGACACGAGCTGATCGACACTCTGTCGGAAGAGCGAGGATCGACGCCAGAAGAAGAGAAATTGATCGCGCAACAGGAGCGTGATAGCAAGACGACCAAACTGTTCTCCGGCAAGGCCGAGGTTGAGAATTGGCGTCAGCAAATGGGAGCGCAGCGGTGGGAAACGGTGACGCCAGCAGGAGCAAAAGAGGGGCCTCAACTCGAGCTGCCGATGGATCCGCGCGAGCTCGCGGTAGAAGCCCTACTTCGCCAGGCATTCTGTTGCACGCGACCGGGTGCTAATGGCGGAAATTCTGAAACGGGCCTGCGGTAAATTGTCTCCTCGAAAAGTTGAACAGTACGTCAAAGGCGACCGGTTCATCCAGCTCGGTGGTTCGCATATCACCACTGAGCAGGCGAAATTTGAGGAAGAACAGCTCCTGGATCTGGTGCGGGGCGGATGGGATACCTGCGAACCGATAGGACGAGATTTGGGATTGGATTTAGGGGGCCTCACCGACGAGCAGCGCAAGGCGCTGAAGCACATCCTGGCATCAACGGACCTGGTCATGGATATTTCCGGGATTGCTGGAGCCGGCAAATCGCATCTGCTTAAGCAGGTGGAGCGAGCGGTCTCTGTGGGCCAGAGTGTCGCCATCCTTTCTCCGACGGACGCCAGCGTAAAGGACTTACGCAAATCCGGATTCCAAGCGCGAACGTTTCAAGGATTCCAACTCAGGCCGGAACGCGCCGACGTGCTTGTAATTGACGAGGCATCGATGTTGAGCGTACCGCAAATGCTGTGGCTCGTGAAACATGCGCGCGAGAATGATTCCAGGGTGCTCCTGATCGGCGATAGTGCTCAGCACCGATCAGTCGAACGCGGGGATGCGCTGCGCATTCTCGAACAGTCTGCCAACGTCCGGTATGTCGAGTTACTTCAGACGCAGAGGCAAAAGGTGCCGGCACTCAAAGCGGCGATCGAGGATCTGAAAGCAGACCGACTCCAGGCCGGGTGGGAGAAGCTGGAGCACTTTGGAGTCATCAAAGAGGTCGTCGATGACGCAGCATTGCGTGAAAGAGCTGTCGAGCAGCACCTCGAGGCACTCCGGGCGGGCAAAACGTCGCTGATGATTTCCCCTCGCCACGAGGAGGCGCGCAAAGTCGCTGCCCTTGTACGCCAAAAACTCAAGGCGCAAGGCGCAATAGGCGCGGAGGATCACGCGGTCACCGTTCTGCGCCGCATGGATCTCGGGTCCGAAGCGTGCCGGGATCTCTTACATTATGCGCCTGGCCGGATAGTAGCATTCCACAGCCGGACCGCGGGAGGGTTTCGGCCTGGCGAGAAGTGGACCGTGAGAGAAACGAATTGCGAGACCGTGACGCTGGAGAGCAATGGGAAGGTCCGTCAGTTCAAGCCGACTGCCAAGGGTAAGTGGGACGTGTTCGTTTCCTCAACGATGCAGGTCAGCGTGGGAGATCAGATTCGAGTTACGGCAGGATTCAGGGAAGGGAAAAACGTGTTCAAGAACAACGATGTTGCCCAGGTACGAATGAACCGCGGATCCTCCCCGGCCCAGCGTTCGGCTTGCTCCGGCTTCACCTGGCCGATGCGGGAAATCACCAATACGGAGCTTGTCCTGCAAGATGGCCGGCGAATGCGCCGTGACGGTGCGCGCATCGATCAAGGCGTCTGCATAACCTCACATGCAAGCCAATGCCGTACGGTCGATCAGGTGGTTGCCTTGCCGGACGGCGCTGACGCCAAAGGCTGGTACGTGAGCCTGTCGCGCGCTCGCGCCGCGATGCATGTCTATACGCGCGACAAGACAGCGTTGCGTCAATCGGTTATGCAGCCTGGGGAGCGGAAGTCAGTGTGGGAGCTTCTCCAAGCCGTGCCCAGCTCGATGCTCCAATCCAGAGATCGAACGTTGCCCAATCTTTGGGCGACGCGCCAAGCGCAAATAGTTCGGGCGACGGAAATGGAACGTTAAGCCCGGCGGTCCTAAGCAGAACAAGGGTGGTCGATGCCGGTCGCCTCAATTGAATGAGTTTGGATTGGGGAGAGAATTTAGCCTGACCTAACGATTACCGCACATTTTGTCGCTGCTAAAAGGGGACCCTTTAGTGTAGATTCTGAGGGCAATGGCGGACTCCGAACTTGCCGTTTTTGCGCCCAAACTTTCCAAGCGGGCAGCTAAGTGAGAAGGATGACTCTTATCGGACGTCTTGCCATTGCATGGACAACGGTGGCGTTGTTCCTCTTTTCCGGTGACTCGTGGCTTGCTGATCTCAGCTCTATCCCACGTGCTGCCGGGCTTTTTGTCTGGCTTTTTGCTGCTATTCTGTGGTGCGCATCCGGGGTCGTCGAAGAAGCAGATCACCTTGCCGAAATACTCGGTGAGCCCCTCGGCACGCTCGTTCTCACACTCTCAATCGTAATAGTCGAAGTCGTGCTGATCGCTGCGGTGGTGCTTAACAGCGAGACCGTGTCGACGCTAGGGCGCGATACGATGTTCGCCCTACTAATGATTGTGCTGAACGGCGTCGTCGGTCTGGCTCTGCTCTTGGGCGGGTTGCGTCACCACGAGCAGGCGTACAATTTACAGGGCGCCGTTGCCTACCTCGCGGTAATCATTCCGCTATCCGTGATTGCGCTTATCTTGCCAAACTTCACGCAGGCAGAGCCGGTCGGCAGCCTAACAACCACGCAATCGGCCTTTTTCTCCGTGTTTACGATAGTGCTCTATGGCATCTTCTTAGTGATCCAGACCGGGCGCCACCGGGGCTTTTTTGTCGAGTCCCACCCAAACGCAGTGGCGGCCGTCGCCCCAAGCACACGACACGAGAGGCATGCCTCAGCAGGCCGCGCGATCGCGGGCCACACTCTGTTGCTCGTCATCACGATGTTACCCATCGTGCTTTTGGCCAAGCAACTCGCCAAGTTGATTGATCATGGCATTGTCGTGCTCGGGGCTCCTCCTGCATTGGGCGGGGTGCTCATCGCCCTCATCGTCTTTACGCCGGAGGCGATCGCGGCACTGCGGGCGGCGCTTGACAATCAGCTGCAGCGATCCATTAACCTCTGTCTCGGGTCGTCGGCGTCGACCATTGGCCTCACCGTGCCAGCGATTCTCGGCCTGGGTCTCGCAACAGGCAAAACCATGGTCCTGGGTCTTGGCCCGACCGGCGTGACCCTTCTCGCTCTCACCCTCGTGCTCAGCACGCTCACTTTCTCCGGACCGCGTACAACCGTTCTCGAGGGGACGGTGCACCTGGTCGTCTTCCTTGTCTACATTATCTTGATCTTCAGTCCGTGAGTACAGCAGCATCCGCAGGAGCGCATCCAGAAGCCGCAAGGTAGATTCAGCTAGAATTCTGAGAGGAAGGTTCCTTGACCCGGAACCAGGCTACGTACAAAGCGGGCAGAAACAGTAGCGTGAGGACGGTTGCGACCAGTAAACCGCCCATGATCGCAAAAGCCATCGGGCCCCAGAATATGGTCGACGCGATGGGGATCAAGCCGAGGACCGTAGAGATCGCCGTAAGCATAATTGGACGGAAGCGTGAAACGGCTGCATCGATGACCGCGTTCCAGGATTCCTTGCCTTGTTGCCGTTCAGCCTCGACCTGCTCAATTAAGATTACGCCATTTCGAGCGATCATGCCGGTCAGCGAAAGAACGCCGAGAATGGCCACAAAACCTAGCGCCTTGTTGAATAGAAGGAGCGCACCAACCACGCCGATCAGACCCATCGGTACAACGCTCAGCACAAGAAAGACACGATTGAAACTCTGCAATTGTATCATGAGTAAGGTGGCCATGATAAAAAGTGTCACCGGTACAACGGCGAAAACGGAAGCTTGGGATTGCGCGCTTTCCTCCACCACGCCTCCCACCGAGATGTGATAGGGCGATGGCAGGCTTGAAGTCAATTTTTTGACCGACGGGGCGAGAGCAGCGACTACGGTTTCGGGTAAACCGCCGGGGCCGACTTCCGCTTGCACTGTCAACGTCGGGACGCGATCGCGACGCCAGATCAGCGGATATTCCTGCTGAAAATCGAAGGTTGCGAGTTGGCTGAGCGGAACGGTTCGTCCGCTTGGCAGCGGAACCTGCACGGTGCGTAGCGTCGAGAGCGAAACGCGTTGCTCATCGGTCGCGCGCGCAATGACGTCGACCAGGTAGATGCCGTCACGAACCTGGGTGACCTGTGTACCCGAGACGACAGAATTCAGCACCGCGGCGATGGCCTGGGAACTAAGCCCCAGTAACCGCGCCTGATCTTGATCGATGCGGATGCGAACCATCCGCGCCGGCTCCATCCAATCGAAATTGACCTTTCTGATGGTGGAGTTCATGGCCATGACCCCAGCCAGTTGCATCGCGATATCCCGCACCTCGTTCAGATCAGGACCGCTGACTCGATATTGCACGGGCCAACCCACAGGCGGACCGATGCCCAACGTTGAAACCCGCGAAACTGCAGCCGGGAATTGCTCCGCGAGCGCTGCATCCAGCTTCGCATGGAGCCGTTCCCGGGCCGCCAAATCCCTGGCGATGACGACGGCCTGAGAAAAAAAGTCGTTCTGCAGCTCAACAGCCAGCGGCAGATAAAAGCGAATCGCACCCCGACCAATATAGGTACTCCATCCTTCGACATCGGGATTACCCTTAAGCAAACCGTCCAGCCGTTCGGCCGCCTCTTCGCTCGCGTAAATCGAGGCATTCTCTGGTAACCTGAGATCGACAAGAAGCTCCGGGCGATCTGAGGAAGGAAAGAACTGCCGTGGTACATGGGGCAAGGCCAGAAGGGCGAGGAGGAAACAAGCGATGGTGGAGGCGATAGTGAGCCACCGCGCCCGCATAGCGCCGATCAGAAACCCGCGAAAGACACGGAGGATCACGTGGGGCCGGCCGGATTTTGTCTTCTTTGGCCTGGTAAGGAGCGCCACTCCCAACAACGGTGCAAAGAGAACGGCGATGAACCAGGAAGCAATCAGCGCGATGCCGACCACCGCGAAGATAGAAAACGTGTATTCGCCCGCCCCGCTTCTCGCGAAACCGATTGGTATGAAAGCCGCCGCGGTCACCAACGATCCGGTTAACATCGGTAATGCCAGCGTGTCGTAAGCGAAGGTCGCCGCCTGCTCCTTGCTGTCCCCTTCCTTAAGTCGCGAGGTCATGACATCGATCGTGGTCATGGCGTCATCGACCAGCAGGCTCAACGCGATAATAAGGGCGCCGAGCGAGATGCGCTGGAGGTCGATCCCGGCAATCTGCATGACGGGAAACTCCAGGGCAATAGTCAGCGGGATCGAAAGGGCGACCACCGTGCCGGCTCGAAATCCGAGGCTGACAAAGCTCACAGCTATGATGATGGCAATGGCCTGCCAAAGTGACGTCGTGAACTCGCCGATGGCGTGGTCAACCACATGGGGTTGATTGGCTACCAGCGTCGGCTCGATGCCAATGGGGAGATTGGCTGTGATCTCATGCATGACCTGCTTAACACTCTTTCCCAAGGCAAGAATGTCGCCTCCTTCCCGCATAGCGATGGCAAGACCGATGGTTGCCTCTCCGTTGACCCGAAACATCGGTTGCGGCGGATCCGCATAGGTCCGGTGGACTTGGGCAATGTCGCGAAGACGGATCAGGCGGCCGTTCGCGACGAAGTTGACCGCCAGGATACTTGCTTCAGAATCGAACGCGCCGGACACGCGGAGTAGAAGCTTTTCGTTACCTGTCTGGATGGTGCCGGAAGGGATAACCAGGTTCTGCGCCTGAAGCGCGGAGACTAGAGCGGACCGATCGATCCCGAGACCGGCCAGTTGTTGCGTCGAGAATTCGACGAAGATCTTTTCGTCCTGCGCGCCGAGAAGTTCGATTTTCGAGACGTCCGGCACCTGTAAAAGCCGCGAGCGGATACCCTCGACATAATCACGAAGCTCTCTATGGGTGAACCCGTCAGCAGTGAAGCCGTAAATGATTCCGTACGTATCGCCGAACTCGTCGTTAAAGCCGGGACCCACGACGCCGTCCGGCAGTGTGTGACGAATATCGCCGATGCTCTTGCGTACGTGATACCAGATGTCGGCCACTTCGCTTCCCCTGGTCGCCTGTTTGAGGTTGACGAAGATGGTCGTAGATCCGGCTTTGGTGTAGCTGCGCACATAGTCCAGGTTGGGCGTCTCCTGAAGTTGGCGCTCGAGTCGCTCAGTGAGCTGCTGAACGGTATCTTCCAGGGTCGCTCCGGGCCAGGCGGCCTGAACGACCATCGTCTTGATAGTGAAAGCTGGGTCCTCGTTGCGGCCCAGACGATAGTAAGCCACGAGTCCCGCAACAACTGCCGCGACCATGAGATAGATCACAAACGAGCGGTGCTTTAACGCCCATTCGGAAAGATTGATCATAGTTTCGGTGCCAGCAGGCGGACTTTCTGATCGGGATGCAAAGCTTGGACGCCCGCGGTTACCACGATTTCTCCGGTATCCAGACCCTGGCCAACTACCACCGTCCCCGGGTCGTATCGGGAAACCTCGATGTTTCGCAACGACACGGTTAGCTTCAATGGGTCGACAACCCAAACCGCAGGCTGTTGATTGCTTCTGGTCAGCGCGGAAGCGGGTATCGTTATGACCGGGGCCGAATTCAGTTGGACACTTCCGTTGACAGTCGAACCTAGCCGCATTGCCGGCGGCGGGTCAGTCAAACCGACCTTGACCTGAAAGGTTCTTGTCACCGGGTCAGCTTGCTCGCCCACCTCCCGCACCCGTCCAACTGCTGTCACGCTGGGATCTTCCGCCAGGTGCACAGTGATCTCTACGCTAGTCGGCGCCGAGCGCAACAGTTGGCCCGGTACATCAAACACCGCGTCCCGTCCGTCCTGCCGGGCGATGCGAACGATCATTTGGCCCGCCTGTACGACTTCTCCGGCTTCAGCGCCTCGTGCCGTGACCGTTCCGGCAGCGTCGGCCTTGAGTTCAGTGAAGCTCAACCGGTCGCGCGCAAGCTTTAGCTGGGCTTCGGCATCATCGACACGCGCTTGTGCGGTCTGCAACCCTTCCTGCGCATGATCGAACTCGGCTCGGCTCGAAACCCCCCTCTCCAAAAGGCGTCTCTGCCGTTCGAAATTATTGCGTGCCTGGGTCAATTGTCCCTGCGCAGCTGCAAGATTGGCCTGAGCGGAACGAAGACCGTTCTGCTCGTCCTGGGAGTCCAGTTTGGCCAACGATTGCCCAGCCTTAACCCGATCACCCATGTTGACCAGCCTTTCAATCATCCGCCCCGAAATTCGAAAACCTAACGCGGCCTCGTTTTCAGCTTCGATATGGCCCGTTAGCACAACTGTCTCCTCTGCGGGCTGTACGGCAACGGTAATTGTTCGGACCGGACGCACCTCAGTGGCAGTGGCCTCTGCCTTCTTATGGCAGGCCGACAGCGTAACTAATGCCGACAAAACCAGCCATCTGGCCGCAGTCCGATGGGTTGCGCGACTAAAATGGGTAGAGACACGCTTCCTCGCGTTCGGAGACGCAAACCGAGAGATGTTAATGTCATCGCCTCGCTCCGTCATTGCTTTAGGGCGATCAACTACACGACAACTAGCCCTCATCCGATTTCGCCTCCATCTCCCCGATGCAGCGCCTTCTTCAATGCGTCGAAGTCGCTGAAGACGTCGGATTCGGGAACGACCGATGGGATCACCTCCAGCTTCTCGAGAAGATCGAGGTGGGCCACGGAAAGGCCCACCACCAGCACGCGCACCCCGGCCGCGTGCAGTCTCGTCAGCGCATCTTTCAGTGCATAGACGCCTGTCTGATCCATGTAGGAGATGCGGTCCATCCGGAGAACCAGGAGTCTGCTTTGGGCTGCCGCCTGACGGGCGAGGTCGAGAAACTGGCCTGCAAAACCGAAGAAGAGCGGCCCATCGACGTGCTTGATTAAGAGCTTGTTGCGGATCGTGCCCGGGATGGTCAGTTCATCCGCCCAAGGTTCATCGGCGACCGGCGTGAGCGTCGTCTGCCGTTCCGTGATGTCGCTCACCTTCTTCATGAAGACGAACGACGCCACGATGAGGCCGGCAGCCACCGCGATGATCAGATTGGTGAATACGGTTAGCACGAGCACAAAGAGCATCAGGAACGCATCCGACCGAGGCACCTTAAGGAGATGCCTAATGCCACGATAGTCAATGATGCCAATCCCGACGGCAACGAGCAGACCTGCAAGGACCGCGTGGGGAACATGCTGGACGAGGTCCGACAGGCCGAGCAGCACGGCGGCGAGAAAGAGGCCATGGATCACACCCGACAAGCGGCTTCGCCCACCGGCCTCGACGTTGAGGACGGTGCGCATGGTGGCACCGGCGCCGGGAATGCCGCCGATCAGACCGGCGGCGATGTTTCCCAAACCCTGTCCGACGAGCTCGCGATTGCTGTCGTGCTGCGTGCGCGTTAGGTTGTCGGAGACGAGAGACGTCAGAAGCGAGTCGATTGCCCCAAGGAACGCGAGCTGTACCGCGGCTGCCATCAGCAACGGCAGTCGCTGAAAGTCGAGCGATGGCATCACCAGGCTCGGCAGCCCTGACGGTATCTTGCCGATCACCGAAACTTCAAGCCCCAGCAACACCGCCAGTGTCGTCAGCGCCACCAGGGCAACGAGCGAGGCTGGAACCGCTTTCGTGAATCGCGGAAGTATGAAAGCCGTCGCGATGGTCAAGGCGGATAAGGCTACGGCGGCCCATTTCATGTTGCCGCCCAGCAGATGCAACTGGCGGAGGATCGACAACGGCTCCGAAGACGGCGGCTCCGCGCCCAGCATCGGGAACAGCTGTTGAAGGATGATGATTACCCCGATGCCGCTCATGAACCCGGAGATGACGGGGTAGGGAACGTAGCGGATGTAGGCGCCGATCCGGAACAGCCCGAGAGCGATCTGCAACAGACCGGCGAGAACAATAATCGCCACAACGCCAGGAAGGTTCACCGCGCCGGAAGGAAGAGTGTTCGTCGCCACGATGCCGGCCACGACCAGCGTCATCGGCCCCGTTGGGCCGCTGATCTGCACAGGCGTGCCCCCAAACGCCGCCGCGACGATGCCGGTTGCGATGGCGCCGTAAAGGCCCGCCACTGGCCCCAATCCCGAAGCGACGCCGAAGGCGAGCGCCAGCGGCAGCGCTACGACGCCAGCCGCCACGCCGCCGAAGAAATCGCCGCGTACGTTCCAGGACGCCGCTGGGACCCGAGGATCATCGCTCACGCTCATGGTTTTGCGTAATCACGTGATCTCTTGCCCGTCGGCGTTGCGGACGTCACTTCGCGGGGTCGTATGGCAGTGCGGATTTGTGCGCGCAGAGCCGCAACTTGCCGTCGCTGCACCGCCGGAACACCAACGTCTTCTCGACCATGATCTCCTTGCCCTCACTGTTAGTCAGATAGAAGTTACCCATCGTGATGGCGATGTCGCCATGGATCTGGATGCCGTTCTCCGCCGCGTTGTTGTCATAGCGCACCTTCACCCAGCGCTTCAGCGCGAAGCCCGTATCCTCCGGAAAGTTCGGGTTATCGGCGATGAAATAGGAGAGTGCGCCTTCCTTCGTGCTCCGGAAGGCGTTCGCGCCAAATGCAAGCGTGGGCTTGAAGAACACCGTGCCATCCTTGTAGTTGTAAAGGTCATCGATGAGCCGGTCGGCAACCGCCTTGTAGTCCCCGCCCTCGCTATAGACCTGACCGATCGTTATCAGGGCATCGCACCACGCCTTCTGGGCGGCGTTCACATCAGCCTCGGTGATCGTCATACTTCGACTGGCCTGCACTTTCGTTCCCCGTGTCCTTTTTCCGTTTTGTTTTGGCAAGGTTGCTAATCGTCAACGACACCAACCAAGCGACGCGGTCGTTTCAACCCAAGAGGCGACTGGCACTAGGAGCGCTCCTTCCACGGAGCGATAACCAGCAGGCATTCGCCGGCGGGGTCGAAGTCCACCGCCGGCCAAAGTCTTTCTATGATTTTCGGATATCATGCCCAAAGCGGAGTTATCCGAACGTTTATCGTCTGGGAAGGGGCTTCTGGAATTCATTCGCAGAGGCATTCTGCGTTGGAAGCGACTCCACCGTCAAGCGTGAGCTGAGAGAGTCTTCGCCAAACATGAGAAGCGCTGGCATCAGAGCGCCACGAGAAACACTACGCGATCATTGCAAAACGCTTGCTATAGAACAGCGCGGGTGCCGAGCAGCGCGGGGAGTGACATTGCCTTGACACAAGTTGAAGAGTTTGTTTAGGGCAGTGACCGTGTTTGCCGCCTTGATGTCCAACAGTAATAAATCGGTCGGGGCAAAAGCCGGAGCTTTTGCTTACTCATCTAAAACCTTCGTGACCTTCTCTGACCACCGTGCCATTTTTGTGATCCCTCTCTCTGATGTGCCGTCGCAAATTTGCGCTTTTTCATCAGAATCCAAATCGTTAAGGAACCCTCCAACCCGGAGGCGCTGGACCGCGCCCCTACCCATTTTCGTCACCCTTCGGGACGCGCCGCAGACTGGTGCTTGGGTGCGCGCATCGCCAGTAGTAAACATCTGGTAGAAAAGAGTATCGACGGGGCGCATTGGGTTCGCTGCAGCGAATCTTGAATATTGGATACGACCTAAGTATTTTTCGCCGCGACCCTGATGTGCCTATTTTGTGCTCATGAATAAACTTTTTCGCGCCCCGATCCGTACGTTCGTGGCCGGGTTGTTTGCGGTGCTGCCGGTCCTATTGACAGTCGCGGTATTCATCTGGGTCGCAAGTCTGGTCGATCAATTTGTTGGCCCGCACAGCGTTATTGGCACGGTCCTGACCTCGATCGGTCTTAAGGTTGTCGAAACCCGAATCGCTGCGTACTTGATCGGTATTGTCGTCGTGCTTGTGGCTGTTTACAGCCTCGGGGTGTTCGTGGAGACGGGCTTAGAGAGGCAACTGCGGGCTTTTGTCGATAAAAGTCTGACTCGCATTCCGCTTGTCGGAAGCGTTTATGATTTAGCGCATCGGTTCGTTGGGATGCTCGATCGCAAGGAGCAGACTGACTTAAAGACCATGAGCCCGGTCTGTTGCTTTTTTGGCGGGGAGGGGAGAACGGCGGTGCTCGCCCTGCTGCCCACGCCGGAAACGTTTTTGGTCGGTAGCCATCGTTGTCACGTAGTCATGGTGCCCACGGCACCTGTGCCATTCGGAGGTGCATTATTTTTCGTGCCTGTCGACTGGGTTAAACCTGCACCGTTCGGAGTCGAAGGATTGACCAGTATTTATGTCTCCATGGGTATCTCGGCTCCTCAATACTTTTCGGGGTCGGTCAAACAGACTTCTAACGATAAATCCCATCCCAAAAATTGAGGAATCGTTCTAAGCACGCGGACGACGTCCTCAACGATGAGGCATTGTCGCACGACGACGCGACCCCAATGGTTATCGCCGCAAGGGCCACGCTCGACGTGCTCCAGGTGCGTTTGCAGTCGATGGATGCCAAGATCGCTACGCAGAAGCAGGTTATGCTGTTCACTGGCAGGGCAGCGCAGAGCGCAGCGGATCCTATCCGTTAAGCCTTGCTCCAGAATCGTACCAAGCGCGCTCACGAGCTGTTTGAAGCGAACTTCAAGTGGCACCGATCCAATGGCGTCACTCCAGCAACCATCGTGGCAACCTCACCCTCAGTCACCGAACTCAACGGGATGGAGCGTCACTTGCAGTATAATCACCGCACCACCGCCAAGCTTTGTTTTAATGACATGCGCGAGCTGAAGGCAGCGTTCGCGACGCTGCGCGCCATCGTGGAAGTTGAGTCTGAGCTCGAACACGAGCCGACCTTGCCGGCATTGACGGTCGTCGCCAAGGCGCCGTGAGGAAGGGGCGGCGCGTTAAAGATGACGCGCCAGATGAGGATCCCGCTGGTGCCCCCGTGTAGGAAATCTATTTTAAGGAACGCCGATTAGACAAAGTTCCGTGAGGCGCTTTTTTACGTGTAGACGAGTAGTATTTCAAGAGGACTGCTGGAGCCCCGACTCCCAAGCCGTCTCAGTCTTGGGCCCACGATGACCCGTCAGGTGATCGGAGGCTGGAAGAGGACAGCGAGCCACAGCGGGTGCGTGCAGTCATAGCGGGGCATCCTGACCGGATGGTAGGAGAGGTCGAGTAGTTTACCTTGGAAGCTGGCCCGAAAAAGTGGCGCGCCCAGTTGGTCCCCAGTCCAGGTCGGGTTCTGCGCTTTGAGCTGAGAAATCCAGAAGTTATGCTCGCGCGTAAACAGGATGGTTATGGCGCTTAACTCTGGGTTCTCCATGACTCGAGGGTCGCCGGTGACGAACTGATCGTTGACGACGGGCAACGCTTGACCGCCATCGGAAGTCCTCAACGTTCCATCAGCTGTTCCGCAAGGAAGCTGCCGTGGCGATATCTGATCCGTAAAGCCGGGACAAGTCGAGGTAGCCAGCTGTCGTATTGACGATCGTGTTGGTTGTCGGATTTGTGACGTCTCGCGTCATTTGGATGACGGTGTTCGGCGGGAAAACGGGATCTGTCGGCACGACGATGCTGAAATCGGCGGTGGTCAGTGGTGTTTCCTCAAGGTCAAGGTCGTGGTCGACAAACTGTCCTAAGACGTAGAGCCAAGCCGAGAGCTCGGCTTGGTCCGTTCACTAAATGCGCCGAGCAAAACCGCACGCGGCGACGGCGCTCTTGCCGCGCATTCGTCCCTTCAGTGGAGAAGTCCAGAGGGGAAATGGATCGCCCGCGTTTAGACCGGGATTCTGATAGCAAACCAGATCGAGAAGCCGCGGAATCGATTTTTCTAATTCGGGAAGCCGAATATACATAACCGCCGTAAAGAGTGCTGTCTCAAAAAGAAAGCTGAGACGACCGACAAACAGCACGATGTGGCTTAGAAATACATTGGCCGAAAGCGTCAAAGACGGAATGATGGCCGTGCGTAGCCAATAGGCCCCTTGGCATCAACCCGACGGTCAATGTCGCCAGGATCAGCGCTCTGGGTTCCGCGTTTGGCCCTTCAGAAACCCCAAGGATGCGACGATAGACGGGAGCGCCTTGCCAAAGGATGATTGCGAGCCCCCCGTCTGCACTAGCAACAAAAGAGAGAGTAGAGCCAAATTCGTCCATGCCTCGTCACAGGCTATGTCGAGGTTCGTCCTCCGGCGTAGTCTGTCGTGTGCCAATTGCCAACGCGTCCTTCAGGACGTCGCGGGCAAATACGCCGCCAATGACAAGGCCAGAGGGTTAGGTCATCGACATCATCGGGAGGCTGACGAACAGTTTCAAGGACCAGCTGCTTTGTCTTTCAAGCATGACAGCACGCGCAATGCGCCGACGCCCATCCACAGCAAGGCCCATCTGCTGGATTTGTGACCGGGTTCCAACACCCCTGGTCTGGTGCCGATCATATACTAGCAATGATCGCCGTGGGCATTTGGGGCGCACAGCTGGGAACGCCATCCATTTGGCTTTTACCTGTAACCTTTCCGATGGTGATGGCTTTCTCGGACTGATTGGAATCCGCTTGCCTGGGGTCGAACTCGGCATTGCCCTTTCCGCCTTACTCCTTGGAGCGGCAGTTTGTGCTGAAGCGCGTCCGAAGCTGATCTTCGCATTAACCTTGGTTGGTTGCTTTGGTCTTTTCCACGGGCATGCTCACGGCACGGAACTTCCCCCGGGGCAGAGTGGATTGCTCTACAGCATGGGATTTGTAATCGCGACGGGCTGTCTACATGCCATAGGTATCGCACTAGGCCTGGTCAATCGAGGGCCGATCGGAAAGGTCGCCTTGGGTGCAGGCGGAGCCTTCATCGCGTTGATGGGTGCTTATTTCGTTTGGGGAGCAATCGCATGAGAAAATCCGGTCACGGCACTCAGTACTGGCCTCTCTGGGTGAGCCTAGCAATTGTGCTATGTCCAAGCAAATCGGAAGCTCACCTGGTCACGACCGGCTTGCGGCCCGTTTACGACGGCATCAGCCACCTCGCGTTGAGCCCGGAGGTCTGGGTTCCAATCTTGGCCTTGGCCCTTTTCGCAGGCCTGCGAGGAGCCGCCGCCGGTCGCTTGACATTGTTCTTATTGCGTGTCGCCTGGCTGATAGGAACTCTTGTCGGCTGCCGAACCGAAACTGCTCCGTTTACAAGTATCTCTGCTATTTCGTTTCTCATTCCCGGCGCGCTGGTGGCGGCAGATTTGCGCCTGAAGCGCGGCACGGTCGCCGCAATCGCCGTCGTTCTTGGGTTCTGTGACAGCTGCCTCAACGGCATGGCCATTCAACCGACGCATTCCAGCTCCCTGGATCTCGTCGGCGCCGTCGCTACGCTCTTCGTCACGGTGGCAATAGTCGCCGCGTTTGTAATTTGGCTAAAGCGACCGTGGATGCGGGTCGCGGTCCGCGTAGTTGGCAGCTGGATCACCGCAACTGGTCTGCTGCTCCTTGGCTGGTCGGTTCATTCTGGGCGGTTATGACCCGAGGTCTGAGCGTTCAGGTTAAGAAGGCCGCCGAAGCCGAACGCCCCAACCAAAAAGCAACGAAGACCAGCCCGGCGATATTTCGGCTCGCCTTTCAGTGGTGGCTTGATATCAATAACGCAGCTGGCCGAAATGCAATTAAGCTTGTTGTCTTAACCAGTGTTGATCATGAATTCCATCGTAATCCGATTGTTCGTGCTCGCTTGCACTTTCGGAGGCGCGCTCCTCGGTATGCTTCTTCGCGCGGTTCTGCCCGAGCGTCATTTGAGTGCTGACTCAAAGGAAACTGTAAGGCTGGGGATGGGAATGGTCGCCACCATGGCTGCTCTGGTTCTCGGGCTGCTCGTCGCTTCGGCCAAGAATTTCTACGACGGGCAGAGCAGCGACCTGACGCAGTTGTCTGCCAATGTCATCTTGCTTGACCGCGCCCTGGCGCACTACGGGCCAGAGACAAAAGAAGCACGAGATTTGTTGCGCGGCGCCGTGGCTCGCTCCCTCAATCTGATCTGGCACCAAAACTCTCAACAACCTTCCCAAACGGAACCCACAGCGACCGGCGGCGAAATTATCTATGATAAAATTCAGGCGCTATCCTCGCAGAACGATGTTCAACGCGCACTCAAGGCCCAGGCGTCCAACATGGCTGTTGATCTTGGAAAATTGCGGTGGCTGATGTTCGAACAGGGAAACACCTCCGTCTCCCTACCCTTGCTGGCGGTGCTGGTTTTCTGGCTCGCCATTGTTTTCACCAGCTTTGGCCTCTTCGCTCCTCCCAACGTAACCGTTATCGCCACCTTATTCCTGTGCGCGCTCTCGGTTTCAGGTGCGATCTTCTTGATCCTGGCGATGTATACGCCTTTCCAGGGACTGATGCAGATCTCCAGCGCTCCGCTGCGCAACGCCTTGGCGCATCTCGGCCAGTAGCGGGCGAAATGCTTCAAGGGGTTTTCACAACCCAAATTTCCAAAATGAACACTTTTATGAAACGTACGCTTCCAGTCGACCTGCGTGGCAAGATCATTGGATTGCTCTTCCTTTTTGGCGGCGCATCGGTCTTGGGCGCGCAAGGAACTGATCGGATGCCAAGCGCAAGCGCCCAAGCGATCGTCTACTATGCCAGGCTGAACCTGGTTCAAGCGCAGAAGACTCGAAACGACCCAAGGACTGCCGTCGGCTACTACCTCGAAGCGGCTGATTGGGCGCTCCAGCCAATGGACAGTTCGTCTCCAAGCGATAGAAGTGAAGCACAGTCAATTTATGACAGCGCATGCCAGGAGGTGACAGTTTTACTACGCTCCACCGGTGAGCGCTGGGATATGCCCCAGACGATTCCTGTCGGGAACATCACTTATCGACTGCAATTTGCGACCGGTTCGCGCCAGGAGGGAACCTGGGATCCAAGCTACTTCGATTTCTTCCGTACCCCGAAGCAAGTCCACGAAAAGATTGCTCACCAGGAGGCGAGAATTAATGATTGGGGCGGCGTGCTGGTGGGAGTTTACAAGCCCTCGAACCCCAGGCAATATTTTCTTCCCCGCGTCGGTGTCGCTTGCCCTGTTACGGCCATCCTCGATTTCAGACCATCGAGAACAGCCATGGCGGGAACGCGTGACGTTACTCTCTTCTTATATGATCCGACGAGGAAAAGCGCGGTCCAGCTGGCAGGTGCACAGCGTCCCCTAGCAGCTGATTTCGGCGCTACGCTCGCCTATTATCCCCAACCCGGGTTGCTACTCGGGTTGATGGCGATGATACGTCCGCAAAACTACGAGCAACGGACTGGGCTATACATGCTCGAGCCTTATGATCCCGAGCGGATTCCAGTGATTTTTGTTCACGGATTATTGTCGATACCTCAGATGTGGGTACCCACAGTTACCGCCGTCGAGTCCGATCCAGCGTTACGCGGCCGCTATCAGTTTTGGGTTTTCGCCTACCCGACCGGCGACCCTATCGTGCTGTCGGCGCTCAGGTTCCGGGAGAGCTTGACACAGGTGTACCGACGTTATCCCAAAACAGAGAACATGGTTTTGATTAGCCACAGCTTGGGCGGATTGCTTTCCCAGATGCAGGCGGTGACGACCGGACGCGCACTTTGGGATCGCCTGTTCAAGGGTGACGCAGATCGCCTCTATGCCAGGCTGCCGCCTGATAATGTCGTCAAGAGGGCACTGATCTTCGATGCGAATCCCCGGGTGGCCAGGATCGTGTTTATTTGCGTCCCGCATCGCGGGAGTAATCTGGCGACCAACTGGATCGGTTCAATCGGCATTACGCTCATTCGTCTTCCGGGCCAGATGCTGAGCGGGGTCAGCAACGTGATCACCGCACCACTCCAAAAAAATCTTGGCCTTAAGCGGATACCAACAGGCATTAACGGCCTTTCGCCGCAGAATCCTGTTCTTCGCGGCCTGGACACGCTCGCCATCCGTGCACCCTATCACTCGATTATCGGCGACCGCGGTAGGGGCGATACGCCCAACAGTTCTGACGGCGTAGTCGCTTATTGGAGTTCACACCTTGCGGGCGCCCAGTCGGAATTGATCGTGCCCGGCCCGCATGGTTCTTTTGCTCTTCCTCAAACCATCAGCGAGTTAAAACGAATCTTACGCCTGCATTTGCCAGCCGCCGGTGCTTCGCATCAGAACGCGAAACAAAAAGGTCGACGCTCGACTGAAGGGGTCAAGCAGGGAGTAGTAAGTCACGTGCCTCTACCGAATCAAACCTTGCCGTTGGGCAACAGAGGCGCCATCAGCCGCCAGCTAATACTCTAGCAGCCTCATAAAAAACCCGCCATTGAGAAACGGATGATGACAGATCAACAGATGGCAAACTCTGGATGCTCTCTACGCCCTGAGCGAGTTCCAATTCAAACTTTGGAATTGGAAAAGCGCACAGCGCTTTGTGGTGGTACGCGAAGAGATCCAAAGTAAGAGAGCGGCCGTGGGTCGTAAGCTCATGGAGTTACCCGGCTACTTGTTCCGGGTCTTTGTCACTAATCGCAGCGACTCAGCCTTGGAGATCTGGCGCGACTATAACCGTCGGGCTGGCGTCGAATGCCGCATCGACGAGCTCTAGAACGAGCTGGCCGCGGATCACTTCTGTTTGCGTTCCTTCTTCGCCACCGAGTCGGCCTTTCTTGCTGTACTTTTTTAGCTTCAATCTCTTGAGCGAATTTCAACTTGCGGTTGACCCAACGCTCAAGACTTACAAGCAGCCGGCCACCCTGCGTTTCGAGCTTTTCACCTGCGGTACGATCCTTGGTCGCAGCGGACATCACCTGGTACTCCACATGTCCAAAAACTGGGGTGGCTATTCCCAACGAAAGCCGCTCTTTAACAAGCTCTTACATTGACCACCGTCAACTTCTCCGAAATTCGATCCGCCAACAGAAAATGCAGCATGAATTTGCTCAATTTTGCAGCTCAATTTCGGAATTTAGGTTAAACGTGGCAATGCGGTCGAGCATGCTGGAATCTGCCAATCTGACATCCCATTTTGAACGTTTTCTCGGACCAACCCGCTCCTTATTTGCCGGGATGTTGGCGGGGACAGCGCTCGGGGCGACATGTCTGAGCGCGGCGGATATCGAGCCAAGGGCGTACTCGAACATTCCGTCCGGGATCAACTTTCTCATCGTCGGCTATGGTTACAGCGAAGGTAATGTGACATTCGATCCGTCGGTACCGATCACGAATGGTAAACTGACGACAGATAGCTCGGTCTTCGCGTATTCCCGGTCCCTGGATCTCTGGGGCAAGTCCGGGAAGAAATTCAGGTTTGGCTCTCGGGCACCGCGAAAGTCCTAGGACAAACCAGGAGCAGAGCTGTCTTCGGTCTTGCCGACCCAATTTTCCGCTTCTATGTGAACCTCTTTGGCGCCCCGTCGCTCTCACTAAAAGAGTTCACTGAATACAAGCAAGACACTATCATCGGTGTGAGCCTCGAGGTGACGGCTCCCCTGGGACAGTACGATTCGCAAAAGCTCGTGAACATTGGCACCAACCGGTGGTCTTTCAAACCGGAGATTGGTATCTCCAAGGTATTTGGCCCGTTGACAGTCGAGCTAGCGGCTGGTGCATACTTTTTTACCGATAACAACCAGCCTTTCCGAGGCAACAACCTGCAGCAGGCTCCGATTTACGCCGTGCAGGGGCACCTGATCCGTAGTTTTGGCCGAGGCATTTGGGGTGCACTTGACGCTATCTACTACTTCGGCGGCCAAACGACGCAAGACGGTGTGACAAGTGACAATTCACAAGAGAATTTGCGTTTCGGCGCTACCTTCACGTTTCCCATTGATCGGAAAAACTCGCTAAAGCTTTACGGTAATACCGGCGTTTATTCACGAACCCGGAGCAACTTCAACGTGATCGGCATCTCCTGGCAGTACAGCTGGGGCGGAGGTCTTTAAGAGTCGCGTTTGGCGGGAGCACGACGGCGATCATCTTTTTGGTGCGCCTTTCAATTCATTGGCAGAATCTAGTTCTCAACTTGGTGCTTCTATCGAATCAAAGTCCAGTAGACGTAGCCAGCGCCGAGGTGCATATTGGCGGAGGTGAATTTCGTTCGGCGCGTTGCGCTAAGAGTTATCGGTGTACCCCCCAAAGCTTCCCGTGAAAAGACTCGGGCTTTTCTATGAACGCAGGGGCCGCGCTGCCGAGCGCGGCAGGGGATTTTACGGTCGACACAAAATCTATCGAACCGCGATGTAATAATTTTCGCGATGCGGAAGAGCAGGCGGCGTTTTTCGCTATGATAGGCAAAATTCAACAAAGGTTTTTGGAATGAATAACAAAAGTTTGCACCTCGCTTTACCCGTCGTGGGCCTGATGCTGATGGTGGCACCGGTCCTGGTCGCACAGGATGCGACCCCATCGGCATCCGAACAGCGGGCGATGAGTATCCTGAAAAACATGAGCGAATATCTAGCCAAGGCCGAGCGCTTCAGCGTCACCATTCGTGATGGTTATGACGCGGTTCAGGCATCCGGGCAAAAGATCGAATATGGTGAGGTCCGCAAAGTGACTGTCAGCCGTCCTGATCACTTGCGTTTTGAAATCGAGAGAAGCGATGGCGAAAAAGGTTTGGTCATTTTCGATGGCAAAGAGATCACCGTTTACACGGCGAAGAAAAATGTCTACGCCACCGTTTCCAGGCCAGGCACCCTGGACCAGGCAATCAAGTATGCAGTCGACGATCTCAAGGTCCGGGTGCCCTTGGCCCTGATGCTCGTGAGCACGCTTCCAAGTGAATTGGATAAGCTTGTTGTTTCAGCGGACTACGTGGAAACAACAACTATAACGGATGTACCCTGCGATCATGTCGCCGCGCGAACTTCGACAGGTGTAGACTTTCAAGTATGGGTTGCCCAGGGAAGCGAGCCTTTGCCGAGGCGCGTTGTGATCACCTACAAAGATGAAACGGGGCAACCGCAGTTCTGGGCTGACCTCTCCAATTGGAATTTGGGCCCGGAAGTTTCTGACGCGCTTTTTACGTTTACTCCGCCGAATGGCGCGGATCGAATTCAATTCCTGACCGAGGTTGGCAACGCCGCTGCTCCGGCCACTTCTAAGAAAGGAGGCGAGAAATGAAATACAGATCCCTGTTAAGAGTGATTGCAAGTCAAATAGCACTTGTTTTTGTCCTGTTTTTCGTAATTCAGGGTGAAGATTTCGCCGTCGCACGAGGAGGCGGAGGTGAACGAGGAGGTGGCGGCGGACGAGGTGGCGGTGGAGGAGGTGGCGGCTTTTCCCGCGGAGGTACAGCGAGCGGGGGGGGGTTTTCGTCTGGTAAAGCGTCGTCGCAAGGCGCTCGCACCGGTAGCACGCAGCAGGCAAGAGGCTCAAGCCAGCAAAGTAGAAGCAGTAACCAGGCGAATCGGCAGAGCAGTACCGGCCAGAACCAGGCGAACCGGCAGAGCAGTACCGGCCAGAACCAGGCTCAACGCCAACAAACCACGCAGAACGCGCAGCAGAGTCATCAGACTAATGAGCAGAACGTGCAGCAGAGTCATCAGACTAATCAGCAGAACGCGCAGCAGAGTCGCCAAACTTATGGACAGAACACGCAGCAGAGTCGCCAGAGTTATGGACAGAACGCGCAGCAAAGTCGCCAAAGTTATGGGCAGAACACGCAGCAGAGTCGTCAGAATTTTGCAAATAACTACGCAAATACCTACGGAACCGTCGGCTCCAACGGCGCCTGGTACGGCGGCGGCTCGGCTGGTACTTGGGGCGGCTACTACGCCGGATTGGCAACCGCTGGCTTGGCGATGGGTGCAACGGTCGCCAGCCTTCCGGCGCAATCAACGCCCGTCACGGTCCAGGGTAACCCCTACTACTACTCAGGTGGCGTTTACTACGCGCCTTCGCCCCAGGGCAATGGGTATGCCGTCGTACCGCCTCCCAAAGGAGCGGTCATCCCTTCGGCTCCTGAGTCGTCTACAACGGTCCATGGCGCCGACCAAAGCTTCGCCTACTCCAACGGTGTGTTCTACGAGGAAGCTGGCGAAGGCTATAAGATTGTGGACCCGCCGGTAGGTGTCTTGGTTCCGTCAATCCCCGACGGAGCCGCAACCGTGACAGTGAATGGCGCCAAATACTTTGAATTTGGTGGAATATGGTACCGGCCATTTTACAGCGGAAGCGACGTAGTTTACCAAACGGTGGCCAATCCCACTGGTTGAGAGCCTCGTGCATCTGGTGCAGTGAGGCACCAGGCGTTCTAAAGGGGCTCGCCTGCGTGCGCATCCACTTCCCAGATTCGGGATCTTTCCGGTTTTGCCGGGGACGGGCAAACGTTTTCCGTTGCTGCGCGGCCGGCCCGTCCTGCTCATCACTGCGTGCAATAGCGAGATGCTGGTAGCGGGAATCGAACCCGCGACTCTGACGGGAAGGCTCAAACATATGCTCGGAGCCAGCCAACTCGTATTTTTTTATGGACAGAGTTGGACATCCTAGGAGTTCGAGGGAAAATATGTTAGGAAAATCGCCAAAAGCATCTTTACATCTGCATAAGTCGTTGATTTGTAGGCTTGGAGCGGGCAACGAGAATCGAACTCGCATGGCCAGCTTGGAAGGCTGGAGCTTTACCATTAAGCTATGCCCGCGGGTAGCGAACGGAACAAAACGCTGCCATGGAGTCGCCGGATCGCAAGCCGTTTTTTCCCGTCAGGCCGTGGGACGAACCGTGAAACATGATCGGACGGCCGTTTTTCCCCTCGTATCGGAGGTCGGAATCTCCTAGATTCTGCGGGGAGTGGATACCGAGTTTGCGGAGGCCATCAATTGTTTTATTCTCTATCTCGCCACTGAGCGTGGGTTGTCGGCGAATTATCAACTGTTGACGAGGCGTTCTCTCGAAAAATTTGCGGATTGGGCAGGGAAACTAAAGCAGCTTTCCGCACCGCGCGAGGTCGAGCTGGGTGCGTTGATCGAATACCTTGCTACAGAGAAGGAAAGAGGTCTTGCTCCTGGTTCCATGAAGCTCGTTGTAGTCGCGCTGAAGATTTTCTTTAGGTTTTTGAAGATGCGCTTGATGACGGACCGGGATCCGGCGGAGCTGCTTCCGTTACCGCGCCTAACGCGATTTTTGCCCGAAACGTTGAACCAGGTGCAGGTGAATCATCTACTGGAAATCAATCTCCAAGGCCGGCCGTTCCCATTGCGGGACCAGGCGATCCTGGAATTGTTCTATGCGTCGGGACTGCGGATCAGCGAACTAGCTGGTGCAAGCCTAGAGAATCTGAATCTGCAAGAACGGGTAATCCGGGTGATAGGCAAGGGCTCAAAGACGAGGCTGGTGCCAATTGGACACATTGCCTGTGACGCGATCGACCAGTATGTGAAGCAGGAACGAATCCGCTTGGTTGCGCGCAAGTCCGGGAACGAAGTCTTCCTGTCCAGGCACGGGAAAAAGCTCACGACCCAACGGATCTGGCAAATTTTAAAGGAGATTGCGGCAGCAGCCGGATTTGAAACCAATGTTTATCCGCATCTTTTGCGGCACTCTTTTGCGACGCACCTTCTTGCGAACGGAGCTGATCTGCGGATCATTCAGGAACTGTTAGGCCACGCGGATATTGCCACAACGCAGATCTACACGCACGTGGAGCAGAGCCGCCTGAAATCGGTCCACAAGCAGTTTCATCCGAGAGGGTAGCTAAATATTGGAATGAGCAACTCTCGGCTGAAACCAGCGGATGTCCTCGATTACGTCGTCTACCTTATTTACCGGGGGGTAGGATGGCTGTTGGGATGTTTACCATTGTGTTGGGTGTTTGGTCTGGGTCAATCCGTTGGCTGGTTCGGGTACAATTTACTCGGTGGCTACCGTCGTCTGGCGGTGGCGAACATCCGAATAGCTTTTCCCGATTGGTCTCGCGAAGAGGTAAAGCGTTGCGCCAAGCGCCATTTCATGAATCTCATGGCGAATCTACTCTGTTCCTTTGTGCTGCTGGAAAAGCCTTGGGAGGAAGTCCGGAAGCATCTGGATGTGTCGAATCTGGAGCGGGCAAGGGAACGAATGGAAGGGGCCAAGAGCGTTCTCTGGACGATTAATCACATAGGGAACTGGGAACTTTTCATCTTCTGTGCCGGGTTGGTCCGCACTTGCAAGCACGCTGTTATTTACCGTGCGTTGCGGAATCGATTTATAGACGCGCATATCCGCCGTGCCCGAGGACGCACCGGATTGGAGTTGATCGAGCGTAAGCATGGGCTAGCACAAAGCACACACGTCCTAAAGGGAGGCGGAGTCTTGGGAATCCTGGTGGATCAGCATGCCGGGGATAAGGGCGTTTGGACCCCGTTTTTCAATCGTCTGGCCTCCACAACCCCTTTGCCGGCGATCCTCGCGACGAAGACCGGTGCAGAACTTCTTCCGGTGGCAATATTCACGGTTGGTCCCGGAAAATGGCGTTTGGACGTCGGTGAGTTCGTGCCAAAGCAAGGCGCGTCCATTGAGGAGTTGACTCATCGAATTAATCAGGCGCTGGAATTGTTGATCATCCGACGACCGAGCGATTGGTTCTGGCTTCATCAACGGTGGAAGACTCCCTCGCCGAAATTTCTGCTCCGTGAATACAAACGCGGCGTTTATGTGCCAAAAAACAGTGGGCGCCTTGCGCCGTTTCGTATCCTGGTGCGATCCAGTAACTGGCTGGGTGACGCCGCGATGAGCGCGCCGGCTGTCCGGCGCCTCAAGCGAGGCAGACCCGATGTTCGAATAACGGTGTTGACCCGATCGAAGCTGGCGGATTTCTGGCACCTCATGCCTGAGGTCGACGAATTGATCACGATCGAGCCAGGTGACTCTGTTTTCCGCGTCGCTTCAAAGATCCGCGGCGATTTCGACGTTGGGATCCTGTTTCCGAATTCCGTCCGGAGTGCCATCGAAACTTGGTTAGCCGGAATTCCCCGCCGGGTCGGTTACTCTCGGCCGTGGCGCGATTTTTTCCTGAATCAATTCATTCCTGAACGGTCGGGCCCGGCTCCATTGCAACATCAGACAACTGACTACCTGCGCATCATGGATCGAATCGGGGCGAATCTGGACGAGGAGTTGGAGCACAAGAACCACCGATCCGGTGAACCTGGGCTGGCCGGTCTCTGCCCTGGTGCGGAGTACGGCCCGGCGAAGCGCTGGACGGAGTTTGGTTTGGCCGCCAAACAGCTATCCGAACGGCACGGATTGCATTGGCTGATTTTTGGCACCGCCAATGAGAAGCCGCTTGCAGCCGAAATCATGAAGGGGTTGCCGACCAGCGCAACGGACCTGACCGGTCGCACGACTCTATTGGAACTGTCGGCGCAACTTCGACGGTGCAGAGTCTTGCTGACCAACGACACCGGGACGATGCATTTGGCAGCGTTTCTAGGAGTGCCGACGGTGGCGATCTTTGGTTCGACTGAACCGCAGCTCACAGGGCCGATCGGAGAGGATCACGTGGTGATCCGCCATCACGTGGAGTGCAGCCCATGTTTTCTCCGGGAATGCCCACTGGATTTTCGATGCATGAAGGCGGTGACGGTGGAAGAGGCAGTGTCCGCGGTGGAGCGAGTGTTGGGAGAGGGTGTCAGTGCCAGTGTCAGTGTCAGTGTCAGCGGATAATTAAACTCGGGTCAGGGTTGACATTTCGGCGACGAAGAAATCGAGCTTTGAATGCAATCGCGGAATACTCGATGAAGCGGTCGCTCTTTTGGTCTGCCTGACACTGACACACTGACACTGCATTTTTCGAGGACCGGACATCCGCGTCCACTTGCAACGCGTGACGGTATAAAGTAATTGAATCTCCACTTTTGCCGGCCAACGAATCTGTCTACTGAATGAAATTTCCCTCAAGGTCTGGACTGTCGTTTTATGCGGCCAAGATCACAGAGTTCTTAGCTCGCATCATCGCGCGTCGAACCAAGACGCTGGTTGTTGCGGCGCTGGCTATCGCGGCTCTTTCGGTCTTCATCGTCATCAAGCGAAGGAACTTCGACTCGGAAGTCCTGGACCTCTTGCCGTCGAAGTTCGGGTCGGTGGTCGGACTGAAGGAATTCAACAGCGAGTTTGCCCAGGCGCGGCAATTGGTCTTCGGCTTCCTGGGGGAGAAAGGTCATGGGGATGAGGCAGAGGCGTTCAAGACGCATTTCATCGATGAACTTGGAAAGCAGCCATGGGTTCTCAGGACATTTGACAGGATCCCTTTAGAGACGCAGGAAGGGCTGAACGAAATTCAGGGCATCGTTCCGGCGCTTCTGCTGAATTTGCCTCCCGACGAATTCAACGACGCGATGGCACAGCTCGAGCCGGGAACTATTGACGAACGGTTGACCCGTATCCGGGACACGATCACGGGCGATTCCATCCGGACCCAAATGGAGGCTACGCTCGACCCGCTTGGTCTCTTTGCCCGGGCAATGAAGCCGTTTGGCTCAGGTTCCTCGATGGACCAGGGGAGTGCGCTGGCTTCGCAGGACGGAGTTTTCCAATTGGCGTTGATCATTACGAATCAGCCGGGCCTGGATGCTCGGTCGAGCCAGGCTGTCATGGAGAAGGTGAACCAGTTCACCGACAGGATGTTGACCGAATGGACCGGGTACAAGCCCAAGGTCTACGTGACCGGTCGAACGGCATTTGTCGCTCAGATTTCACATAGCATGGAGGGAGACATCTCGTTGAGCGCGATTCTCTCGATCGGCATCGTCAGCGGATTATTCTACGTGGCGTTTCGCCGATTCCTACCATTGATCGGCATTGTTTTGATCCTCTGTTTGTCGGCCCTTGTAGCGCTGGCGCTGGGGATGTTAATCTTCCACGAACTCAACGTTGTGGCGATCGGATTTTTCTCCATCCTGGCAGGCGTTGGAGTTGATTTCAGCCTTCTGCTTTTTGGCCGTTACCAGCAGGCGCGTCGGGCGGGCCAGTCGCATGATGAAGCGGTGTTTGTTTCGGTTCGGGATATCGGTGCGGCGATCTCTTACGTGATCGTCACCACGGCGATCGGTTTCCTGGTACTGAAGTTCAGCCAAAGTTCCGGGTTCGGGCAGTTAGGGACGCTTGTCGCTCTCGGCGTGGGTTTCGCAGGCTTGTTCATGGTCCTTTTCCTTTTCATGTTTTTCAGGCACGCCAAGCCGCCAAAAACAACGGACTTCATATTGATTGGCACAACCAGATTTGTAGACGCCATGTTTCGCGAACCGCGTCCGGTATTGGCTGTTTCATTCGGCGTATTGGTTATCAGCGCCCTGATCGCGGTCGCGCCGTTTGTTCCGCTCAAATTCGACACTAACCCGGTTTCGCTTCAGCCGAAGAAGATTCCCGCATCGGTTGCGCTGCAGGTGCTTTCAACCCAGATGAAGCAGGAGTCAGACCCGGTCACGATCCTGGTCAACGCGAAAGATCAGCAGGAGTTCCATGATCGGTGGGAGCGACTGTCGCAGCGTTTGGAAGAGGCTCAAAAAGATGGGCAGCTGAAATCGGTTAGTACGCCGGTGGCATTGGCGTTTTCTCCCGCACGGATCAAAGAAAACCGTGAAGCGCTGAAGAAGTTGGATTTCGACAAAATCAAGGCAGTTGTTCGAGAGAGTTTAGAGCGAAATGGATTCGAAGTGGATTCGTTCAAGAACATATTTGAGCTGCTGGACCGGCTCCAGTCGGAACGGTCGCAGACCGGATTGCCGGATTGGTCAAAGCTCTTTCCGCAGAAGTCGAGCTGGTGGTTTCTGATCGACCGATATTTTGCGACCAATCCCAGACTCGCGGCGGGTTACGTGCAACCGCTCAATCCGATTCATTCGCAATCGGAGCAGAAAAAGATCGGAGAGCTTATTCACGCCGCTGATCCTCGCGCGATTGTCACCGGTTGGTCCTACACGTTGTGGGATCTGATCCCGTGGGCAAAAGGGGAACTGGTTGAGTTCACGACGATCGTCGGGGGCCTGATTCTCACGTTGCTCTGGCTTGTTTATCGAAAGCTCTCGCTCTGGCTGGTGCATGCCTCTGCTTTAGCTCTGTCGATGCTTGGGTTGGTGGCCTCACTGAAACTGTTTCATGTCTCGATCAATTTGCTCAATACGCTGGCCTTTCCGCTGGTTCTGGCGATCGGCGTTGATTACGGGATTCAGTTTCTGGTCGTGAGCCGGCGCGAAGGGGATTTGAGAGAGAATCTGGCTAACGTTCTCAAGCCACTTTCCATCTGCGGCCTGACGACTTTTTCCGGCTTTGCGGTGCTGATTCCGGCGCAGAATCCGGCGTTGAGCGGCCTTGGCATCGTTTGCGCGATTGGAGTTTTCTGGTGTTTGCTGACGACGTTTTTCTACATGGTTCCTGCGTTTGCTTTTCTGCAGCGCCGCCGAGTTCCGGCCGCAGGCGGGAAGCGGAGGACCGAATCGGTCGCAAAATAGCGGAATCCTTGACCGTTTCCGGCTAAAACGGGTTGAGCTGAGTGAAGCTGCTGAACCTTCCAAAGAAGCCGACCACGATAACGACGACAAGATAACGATTGGCGAGACAATCGACAACAATCCACATTCTGCTCCGCGCTTGACAATCACGAGGGGTCTGGGTTTAAGAGACGGCAACATCAGGCAAATGATCCCGGTGCAATTTTATTCTGGTATGAGCTATACGTATTTCCGATTTTTTGTGGGCATTTTGTTAGCCCTGGCGTTTGCGGGTTGTGTCACGAAATTTGAAACCGGCAGCGAACAAGCTCCCAACGCTAACTTTGCGCGGCGTTCAACGTTTCGATTTGTCCCGGACAAGAGCCAGGCGGCCAGAGAAGCGGTTTCGAGCGGTCTTGATTGGCGCGCTCTGATTAGCCAAGACATTCTCACAGCGCTGAATGCAAAGGGATATCGCTTTTTCCCGAATCGCCAAACCGATCTTTTGGTCGCCTTCCACATCGTGCTGGTGGACAACGAGAGTGTGACGACTCTGGACAATTATTTAGGTTATGAGATGACGGCAGGCCAGGCGGCTCAAGCGGACCTTGCACGATTTCAGGATCCGAATCACCCTGGAGAGGCGTCCAAAGGCACTCTGGTCATCGATTTCGTCGATCCGAAGAAGAAGGTACTTTTGTGGCGAGGTTGGGCGAAGACTAAAGTTGATCTGAAACAGTCGGGGAAGAAACTTCAGGCCTTGGCGAAGGAAGCTGTGGACCAGATTCTTGCTAAATTTCCAAGCCGAAGGTAGGTGGAGCAGCGTATCGACGTGTCGGGGACGCGTCCCGTTTGTTTCTTTAGGACAAAGCGAGACGGTTAACCTGCGGCGTTTGCCGTATGGGCGTACTCATCCGTGCCGGCGGTTGAATGCGGACATGGCGCGATCGGTTTCTCTTTTGACAGCTTTCTCTTTGAGGTCGTGCCGTTTGTCGATGGTCGACTTTCCTCGCCCCACGCCGATTTCGACTTTCACGCGGCTGTTTTTCCAGTACAGCCGGAGCGCCACAAGTGTCTGGCCCTCCACCGCGCTGGCGGAAAATAGTTTGGCAATCTCCGACTTGTGGAGCAGGAGTTTGCGGTGGCGTTTTGGTTCGTGCTGGGTATGGCTCGCGCGTTCGTACGGCTGAATATCTGCGTCGTAGAGATAAACCTCGCCGTTGTCGACTCGCGCAAAGGCGTTATTGAGGTTCGCCAAGCCGGCTCGGATTGATTTAACCTCCGTTCCCTGCAGTTGGATGCCAGCCTCTATCCGTTCGAGAATCTGATAGTTGTGGAAGGCGCGGCGGTTGGAAGCGATCTCAGCGGACATAAGTCACTACCGCGAGAGGTTAGTGCCAGGGCACTCGAAGGATCCTCTAGACCTTGGCGGCTGGTTCCGGCTGGAACTCATAGGTGAGTTTGCCGTCAATAATTTCTTTCAACGCGACATCCGCGTTGGACATCCGCGGTCCAACTTCGACGAGGGGGCGATGACCCATGGTCAACTGCCGCACGCGCTTGGACACGAGATTCACCAGCAAAGCGGTGTTGGGAATGATTTTGGAAGCTTCCTCAAGAAGTTGGCTGGACATAGTTAGGCTACCTCTACCCGACAGAATGCCGATGGCAGAGGGAGGAGGAAAGTGAGGAGGGAACGCGGATTTGTCAAGGAGTTTTAGCCTAGAAACCAAGTTTTATAAATACCATAATTACTGACAGCGATAGCGACCGGGGTCCCTGGGCGTCTCGCGAAAAATAAGAATAACTCATCAGTGCCGGGGTTCCCCGCCGGAGGCCGGGTCACTTCAACTGGCGCGAAGACCATCGAGCCATTTTTTCAATTGCGTGAGCGTCATAAAATTGATGATTCGTTCTGGCTCGATTTTCGCCAGAACGCCGGCCGCCTGACCTTTAGGGACCTTCGTTTTGGCCCCGGTGCGTTTGTCGGCAGAAAGCGATTTGCCGACATCGACGGTTTTTCCAAAGGTGCCGTCCGCCTTGCGGCGGACATAACGTTTATCGCCTTCGTGGGGTTCAAGCAGTTCCCGGGATTTACTGGGCCTTTGGCACTGATCGGGGGCTTAGATGTGGCTCCGGGCGTAGGCCGTTTCTATCGAAAGGATTGTCTTTGTGACCTTTGTGATCTTCTGTGCAAATGATTTTTCTTCGTCCCCGGCACTAAGACAGAAAAAAAGCAAAAGTCATTTTTGAACAGAAGATCGCAAAGATCACAAAGAGTCACTGTCTTTAATCGCCATCGGAGGCATGTGGGCCTGCATTGTCTAAATCTCGATCAGCAACGAATGAAACGCCCCTTAATCCCCACTCGTCCTCTTGTTCTGAAATCGTAATCGTCGTCGTTCTCGACTTCTATGGACGGGGGAAACGCGCCGATTGCCGACAACGTTCAAAGATCGAGACATCTGAGCTGGTCCGTTAACGTTTTTTACAAATTTATTCACAGTTCGGACGATTGGGAGAGGTCCTACACCGCGCTAAACAGATACCCTGCTTTTGGCCCGTCGGGTTTCGATCAACTTTGCACGAAGCCTCGAAGAGACTGTCTCAACTCTGCACGGCAAAGAGCGCTTCTTTTCCGAAGCGCTCTCTCAAGAGCCTGAGAGTGACTATAATCTAAAAGGGTTTCTTTCTGACTTGCTTTCTCTTGAATAATCAACGCCGATCGCCAACGACATCTGATCAAAAATGCAGGTTGATCGTGGGGCGATCCGACTCGTAGCTGTCACCATTGTTGTAACGACGTTCGTGATAATAGCCAGTGTCTTCAGCGTAACGACCATCGTGGTAGTAGCCGGAAGGGCCTCGGTTATAATATGAATCACGACCGTCTGTAGACTCGCACGATTGAGTAGCTAATGCTCCTAACGCCAAAAGAAAAACAGCAAGGGCGGAATATTGTTTTTTCATACGCGGAAAAACAGCCGACCGGCCGCGGCCCGGAGGGTCGCGTTGAAAATGGGTTGCCGGTGGATCGCCATAGTCAAAAGCAATGGTAACAAAACAAAAATAGTATTGTAAATTTGCAAGGTTTGGGCCGAAATCCATCTTCGTGTAGTGGGGTAACCAGGAAATTTTTAACGCAACGCCGCGATCCATTCTTCGGCGAGAAGAAGCCTCAAATGAAAATAGCTAAACTCAGTGTAGCCACTCTGGCCGGGTTATTTATCTGCGTACTAACGGTGCGCGGTGAACAGAGCAAAGAGAATGTAGAACTAAGGGTAGAAAATATCCTCAACCAAATGACCCTGGACGAAAAGCTTAGCTATATCGGGGGTACCGGTTTTTGGGATATCAAACCGATTCCGAGACTAGGCTTGCCACAAATTTTTATGGAGAATGGGCCTTTGGGTATTGCTCACCAGCCGTTCGAGCCCACGACAAGATATCCAGCGGGATTGGCGCTCGCCGCTACCTGGAATCCGGACCGAGCGCGCGGACGCGGAAGACAGATCGGGCAAGATGCCAGGGCTCGTGGCTTTTATGCTGATTTAGGTCCTGGGATAGATTTTTACCGTACCCCCTTAGGTGGGCGTGACTTCGAATATAGCACCGGAGAAGATCCCTATCTCGGCAGCCAGCTTGTGGTTCCGTTGGTCGAGGCTATGCAGCAACAAGGTGTCTGGGCAAACGTGAAGCACTTCGTTTGCAATGATCAAGAATATAGGAGGGAAAATATTGATATCGAAGTTACGGAACGTGCCTTGCGCGAAATCTATTTGCCTCCATTTGAGGCGGCGGTTACGCGGGGAGACGCCGCTACCGTCATGGCCGCGTTTAACTCAGAAAACGGTGCCTTTTGCTCTCAGAACCCAATTCTCGACACGCAGATTCTTAAGCAGGAATGGGATTTCGATGGGATCTTAATGTCTGATTACCAATCGATCAAAGACGGTGTGCTAGCTGCGGAGGCAGGGATGGACTTGGATATGCCCAACGGCATGTTTATGAACAGCACCAACTTACTTCCGCATATCACGGGTGGTCAAACTCCTTTGATCCCGCTTTCAAACATCGACGATAAGGTGCGCCGCCTTTTGCGGAAGATCGTGTCGTTCGGGTTCCTGGACCGTCCGCAACTGGATAGTTCGATCCCCTTGGATGATCCCAATAGTGAACTTGAGGCTCTTTATGAAGCCCAGGAAGGGATTGTCCTCCTGAAGAACGATCGAAACATTCTGCCGCTGGATCGAAACAAGATTCGCTCGATTGCTGTCTTGGGCCGGATGGCTCCAGGGGTGCCGCCAACCGGATTTGGCAGCTCCTTCGTGAAGGTCCTCAACTATGTCAGTGAACTGAACGGGATTCAATACCAGGCTGGTCAGAAAGTCAGAGTCGATTTTTTTGATGCAGGAACGCCCAATCCAGCGACTGCGGTCTGGGACTTTCTCGATTCGGCGGGTTTTATTGAAGCCGGTCTTCAGGCTCAATACTTCAACAGCAGTGATCTGTCGGGCTCACCGGATGTGACCCGAGTCGATCGCGAGGTGAATTTTGATTGGACCATGGCAGGCGCAGTTCCTGTATCAAAAAACCAGGCGACCTTTTCTGCTCGCTGGACGGGTCGGGTACGCCCCCAATATACGGGGGATCACCTGTTCAAGGTCCGCGCCGACGGAGGAGTTCGCCTTTATGTCAATGGGCAACTCGTAATCGACACATTCCTTTCTCCGATGCCGCCCCCGGTCTATGGAACGACCATTCCCACCTTCACAAAGATCTATTTGCAAGCCGGTCAGGCCTACGCGGTGCGGTTGGAGTATCATCGGACCAGCGGGTTCGCTGGCGATAGTGGAGCACTGCAAGGTGTTCAGCTTAGTTGGACGCCATTGGTAGTACCGCCGCTCATCTCAACCTATGACGCCGTAGTGATGTGTCAGGGGATTGACAATGAATACGATGGAGAAGGTCTCGACCTATCGTTCAAATTCGAAGACCAAGGCTTAAGCGTCCTCGAACAGGCCCTCATATTACCTGAATATCAGGATGAATTAGTTCAAAGCGTAGTTACCCAAAATCCGCGAACGATCGTCGTCTTGCATGGCCCAAGCAATTTCGACATGCAAAAATGGATCAATGCGGTCCCCGGCCTGATTCACGCCTGGTATCCCGGGGAGAACGGTGGGCTCGCACTGGCTCAGATTCTCTTCGCTGACGTAAATCCTTCCGGCAAGCTGCCGGTGACATTGGAGAAACATTTACAGGATAATCCGACAACCACCAACTACCCTCTGGTCAGCAACGCCTCAACGATTCAGTACACCGAAGGGATATATGTGGGATATCGTGGATATGAGAAAAACCAGATTGAGCCCCAATTCCCGTTTGGATATGGATTGTCCTATACAACGTTTGCTTATTCGGATCTAGACATCGAGCCTCTCAATGGGAAAGAGGATGAAAGCCAGGAACAACCTCTTGCCAGAATTAGTTTTCCGGCGAGCAAAGTTGAGGACGACAACGAAGATCACGGCCTCGTAAAAGTAACCTTTACGGTCAGCAATACCGGCCCGCGTGCCGGAGCAGAAATCGCCGAACTCTATGTTGCCCCCGTAAACTCGCCAATAGATCGGCCCATCAAAGAGTTAAAGGGGTTTGAGAAAGTGTTTTTGCGGCCCGGCCAGTCGAGAAAAGTAACCCTCGATCTGGACCAGCGTTCTTTTGCATTCTTTAATACCACCAAACATTTGTGGGACGCACAAGCCGGTACTTACAAGATCCTGGTTGGCGGCTCGTCACAGGATCTCCCGTTGTCAGGCCCGTTTGCCCTGAAATCCGAGGTGGATTCACAACCGTAGACTACGGCGAGTTGGATAAAGCCCGAGCAATCTCTTCTTCCTGAGCTGGAGAATCCCTAAACGAAGGACTGGCGCGTCGGCAGCCACGCCTTCATGCTGTCATAACTGAAATCGGATTGGCGCGCTTCGATCCATTGTGGGCGTTTGGGAAGTGCGATGGAATCGATACACCAACGCCCGGATTGGTGGAAGCCAGTCCTTGCCAACACGTGCGGACCGATTTCGCCTGCAAGATATTCGGCAAGCTGTTCGTCGGTGGCTTCGCCTGCATATGGCGATTGTTTCCGATACCTTTCGATCCGGGCGCTGGGCACTTCGACGATCACTGTTTGGGGACTGTCGGAAGGATGTCCAGATGCACGGTCATGCGCGGTAACAGTCATTTGCACGTAAATGTCTGGGGATGGCATAGCATCAGGTTATGGTCGCAATCACTGCCAAACAGCAAAAACGTGGTCTGCGTTTGTATTTTACGGCCGCAGACAGCTCAGAGTACTAGAAGTTACCTGAATCACCGGATCTGTGCTGGATTTATTGACAACGGGCCTGGATTACCAAGCGCTAAATACCGCCGGTGATCCCCTGCGCACACCTCATTGTCCCCGGTTGGTTGAACGCACATCCTAACGTCCGGTTTGAGCCTCAATCGGGCATGTTCAAGCGAACATATGGGCCATGTCGATTACTCCGTAATGGCAAGGTCCTTGTCACATTCTGCCTTCGATCACCTCCGAATCCTTCACTAATGATCCGGTCGATGATACTTGCACCGATTTTTAAGGAGGGAGCCAGCGAAAACTCCGCTCGAATCTCCAATAATTGTGGTAAAGAAAAAATTTGGCATTTGGAACATCCGCTGAGTGCTATCTGGACGAACTTAACAATGGGCAAGACATCGTAATGGGCTGGCCTTATGTCCCCCAACCGTCTCAACAATCTCACGGTTGTCGTGGTCGAAGATCATGATGACGCCCGAAGGTATCTGGGCATGTTCTTGCGTCACTTGGGTGCAAGGGTCGTGACGGCAAGAAATGGGTTCGAGGGCCTTGAGGCGATAAGAGAGAACCATCCGGATTTGGTGGTGTCCGACATTAAAATGCCTGGCATGGACGGCTTCGAGTTGCTGCGTCAAATACGAGCATTTGGTCCCGATGGTGTAGGCAGTGTACCGATGATCGGTATGACCAGCTTCGTCTCGCAAGCAGATCGCGCTCGCATACTGGATGCCGGATTCCAGGGCTGTTTGCCGAAGCCATTCACTCCAGACAAGTTACTGGATATGATTCTGACAGTGCTCAACGACTGAGCAGCGGTTTACCCTGAATTTCGGCCTTCTTTTCCGATCACGTGCGCTATTTTCTCGGTGGTTTCGGCGAGAATGTCTGACGCTTTTGCAACGGCCCCGGCTTGGGGCAACCCCGCCTCTTCTAGTTCGCTTTTAGCCGTTTCAATCAGGAAGAGAGCCGCGATTATTGAAGAAGAAACTTCCTCATGAAAGGTCTCAATGACTCGGTTACGTTCTTCTTCTCGGCCCACGTTCCGGCCCTGCTCAAATTGTGCAGACGGAGAGTCGAAAACATTGAGCATCACGTAACAGATTTTGCCATGAGACCTGACTGCAAATCCCGGTGCGGAACGCCCTCCAAAAGGACGACTCGCGGCGCAGGCAACATATTCGACTGTCTGCCCTTCTTTCTCGTCTGAAAGCGGAAACCAAGATTCCCCAAAAGTGAGCAATTCGTCCGCTTTGGAAGTTCTCAGTTCGTCTTCGGAAAAGCCCGTATCCTCAAGAAATCTTGGATTCCAAGCTACAAACGAATGGCGCTCGAAATCCACAATTGCTCTGGGCAAAGCGAACTCATTCAAGACAGCGCACAATTCCTGCAATTTTTGCGTTGAGAGATCGATACGCAATTAAATCAATGTATCTTGCATGAAGTCAAGCGGTGCTCGCCAATGAACCGTGATGCCAAAATTGGGTGCTCTGACGCATTTAGGGGCTCATCCTTCCGGTTTCTTCGCCGGCGTCCGCCTCCTTGGGCGCGAAACTCGTAACGAATCGGTGACGGATCGAGGTTCTTTGAAGGATTGTCAGGTGAGTGTTGCATTTCAGTAGGAATCGTGGGCGAATAGAACGAAGACTCAGAATGCCACCCGAATATCAGCAGTCCGCAGCTCGGCCAGCGAGCCTCGAAGAAGAAACAAGAACGGTGATCGAAGAAGCCAGAATGGTCCTTCCCGGCATCCAGGCATTTTTCGGTTTTCAGTTAATTGCTGTCTTTAATAATCGTTTCCAAGATCTCACGCATACAGAACAGCTTCTTCACCTAATTGCTCTCCTTTTGTTGGCCGTTTCAATTGCCCTTATCATGACTCCGGCCGCGTATCATCGGATCGCGGAGAGAGGAATGGTCTCACGCCGTTTTGTTGAACTTGCTTCTCGTTTTCTGGAGTGCGCCATGCTTCCGCTGATGCTCAGCATTACGATAGATCTGTTCCTCCTTACTCGATTCATCCTGGACAACTCGACGTTGAGCGCCGCTGTCGGTGTCGTTACGATCCTGATGTTCATTGGCTTGTGGTATCTTTTTCCTTGGACTCAAAAACTGGGCACCAGACGCCGACACGGCGGCAGTCCTAGAGCCAAAAGTTGAATTCCGAAAGAATGAAAAACAAAGATCCTCATCTTCTATCCAATTTGCCGAGGTACAGCGAGGACGGTGCCGTTCACGCCGTTGTGGAAGCGCCTAAGGGTTCGCTGGTAAAGCTCAAGTATGAAATCATGCTAGGAGCTTTCACGGTCGCTCATTCCTTACCCTTAGGTTTGTCTTATCCTTTTGACTGGGGATTTGTTCCTAAGAGGTCAGAGACCTTCTTTGACCTCTTCGTTACTTAATCAGTTCGGTTCCACGCTATAAGCAGTTCCTTGTTGATAAATAGGGCCGACTCAAGAGCAGCATCCGAACAAGTTGGAACAAGCCTAAAAAAATTAAAGGAAAGTTGTTAAAACATGGGAGTTAGTACTCACTCTATAGAAGTCAATGCACCGCTCAGAGCGGTCTACAATCAATGGACTCAATTTGAAGAATTTCCACACTTCATGGAAGGCGTTGAAGAAGTCCGTCAAGAAGGCGAGAAGTTTTTATTTTGGAAAGCGAAGATCGCCGGGAAAGTCAAAGAATGGGAGGCCGAAATTACAGATCAGGTTCCCGACCAAAGAATCGCTTGGGAGAGCGTCGATGGAAGTCCGAACTCAGGAACTATAACGTTCGAAGAATTGGGTGCTGATTTGACGCGAGTCAATGCAACGATCGGGTACGAGCCTGAAGGGTTGTTGGAGAGAACTGGCGACGCCTTAGGGATTCCGTCGGGACGCATTGAAGGAGACCTACAACGGTTCCGAGATTATATGGAAGAAAGAGGACGCGAGACGGGTGGTTGGAGAGGTGAGATCGGTGAAGGAGAGAGCACCGATTTGGGTCTTGGTCCGACATCGGGCTCCCGCTCAGAGCGAGTGGCAACCCGGCCGTACAGGGCCGAACATGAGGTATCCGAGACAACGGCTGACATTCCAATACGAGAAACGGGAGGTGACACTGTCGAGGTGCCTCTCTCGGAAGAAGAGGTAAAAGTCGGCAAGAGAACGGTTGGTGCTGGCGAAGTAAAGCTCCACAAGACCGTAACCACCGAACAGGTCAACGTGCCTGTTGAACTGAAGCACGAAGACATTGTTGTTGAACGCGTTGCCGCCCACGAGGTTGAGTCAAGTGGCACGGAACCATTTCGGGAAGAGCAGATCAAGGTTCCGTTAAACCGCGAAGAGCCCGTCGTTGAAAAAGAAACTCGTGTTACCGGTGGCGTACGTCTGCGGAAGACCCAAGGCGTCGAGCAGGAGACAATTCGAGAGAACGTCCGACGCGAAGACGTTGATGTCGATGAAAGCGGTAAGACTACCCGCGTCGAACGAGATACGGGGGGAGAGAAGCGTTAAATCGCGGCGCCGAACTCAACCACTATGTTGCCGAGAATGCTTCTAAAAAGATGCGGCTGATGTAGGCGGCAAGCTCTCGAATGATTTTTTCAGGGCTTTCGCAAGCGATCCGACTCCCGCCAAAAAGGAGTTGCTTTCGGGCCGGTGTGCGTCGGTAGTATCATGGCGCACGCCGGTGCCTTGGTGTCCGTAGCCTCAAGCGGGGATGCAACATGTTCCTGTATGATTTACGAGCTGCGCCACTATATCCCGGTACCGGGCAAGGAAACTGCAATCTTGAACCGCTTTAAGAACCATACATTCGACATCTTCAGAAAAAAGGGCTTTAAAATCATGAACTTCTGGATCGACGCTAAAGGGTCTGGCCAAATCTGGTACGTCTTGGAATGGGAGTCCGCTTCGTCCATGGAATCGAGCTGGAACAGCTTCCACAGCGATCAAGAATGGATTGATGCTAAAGAGGCCAGCGAAAAAGATGGGCCGATCGTCCAGAAGATCGAGTCAACGCAGTTGACCCGGCTCGAAGATGTCGCGACCGGTATCGCCTGATCGGACTGCTTTGGTCATTAAGACAGCCCTTACTAGTGTACCGTCTCGCATTGACGGAGTCGGGCAGCCTGATATTATAGAGCCCCATCAAGAACGTGACGTGCATCCAGCGGAATTGATCCATCTGTGAAAGCGCGGCTCCAACCTTTGCCGTAGGGGTCACTACGGCTGCGAGAAGGAATTCCTCGAGATCTGCAGCACGGAAGCTTCCAAAATCGTGCGGGGGATGAGAGGAGTTTTCATTGGTTACTTTTTCTGTGGAGCTTTTTTGCGGGTGAAGGCGTTGCTGATTCCGCCGGCTTCTTCTCGTTTTCCGATTCATTTTGGGCGGGATTCGAGGTGGCTGATCCGGTGTCCTTCTGTTTCAATTCGTAGAAGGCTTTAAGGTAATCGTAGGTCGGGTAGAACTCTGTTCGGAACGCTCCCCAAACGCCATGCTCGAATGCAAGATTGACTTCGCGGAGTTTATCGGGTGGCAAACGGAGGGTGATGAGGTGTCCGATGCCCATGACGATGTTGTAGGAAACAATCTCGACACCCTCTGGCGGGAAATTTCTTCGAAACCCGGTCTTTTCAAGATGATCATTGATTTCGTCGACCGTCTTTGACTGATCGTGGCGCATGACAACCGTGAGCATGATTTTCCCGTCCGGGCCGGGTTCCTGCGCATGCAGGGTTAAGGCGAAAAGTAACAATAATAGCGACAATTTTCGTTTCATCGCAAACAAGCGTAACACAGAAGTAAAGCGGGAAGAATTTGGGATTTAATTCTCGGCGCTATGCCGAACATAGTTGGCGACGAACCGTTCACGAAACGAGGGAAAAGAACCGTCTTCAAGCGACGCTCTGATACGTTGCATGAGGTTCAGGTAGAAATGTAGATTATGTACCGTGATCAGACGAAGCCCGAGAATTTCTTCCGCTTTGACCAGGTGGCGGATGTATCCACGCGCAAAGGTCCGGCAAGTGGCGCAGGTACACTCTTCTTCGATCGGGCGTTCGTCGAGACGGTAGGGATTGTTCTTCAAGTTGACCGTTCCGATTTCGGTGAATGCGGTGCCGTTTCGTGCGAGTCGGGTTGGAAGCACACAGTCAAACATGTCGATTCCTCGAGCGACCATTTCCACGATCTGCGCAGGGGTTCCAAGGCCCATGGCGTAGCGTGGCCGCTCCGCGGGCAAAAACGGTTCGCTAAACTCGATAGCACGCATCATTTCGGACTCAGGTTCGCCAACGCTGACGCCGCCGATCGCGTATCCATCGAACTCCATTTCAACCAAAGCGCGAGCGCTCTGCTCGCGCAGGTCGGGGTAAGTCGCTCCTTGAACGATGCCGAAGAGGAGCGAAGATCTTTCATTCCTCTGACCCGTCATCCAGGTCCGGCAACGCTGCGCCCAGCGCAGTGTGCGCTCTAAACTGGCAGCAGCATACTCGAATTCGCATGGATAGGGAGGGCACTCGTCGAACGCCATTGCGACATCTGATTCAAAGGTTGCCTGTATCTCCATAGATATTTCCGGACTGAGAAAGCAGGAGGCCCCGTCGATGTGATTGTTGAATTGGACGCCTTCTTCTGTAATTCGCCGGCGTTTTGAGAGTGAGAAAACCTGGAATCCGCCGCTGTCGGTCAGGATTGGGCGGTCCCAGCTCATGAATCGATGAAGCCCGCCAAAATGACTGATCACATCCAGACCCGGCCTCAAGAAGAGATGATAGGTGTTACCGAGGATAATCTGAGCGCCGACAGAACAAAGCTCATCCGGTGTCATTGCCTTGACGGTACCCTGCGTGCCAACTGGCATGAAGATCGGCGTTTCGACGACCCCGTGTTGCGTGACCAACCGGCCCCGACGAGCCCGCGAAAACGAATCGGTCTTGAGTATTTCGAAAGACATCCGGAACCCGGCACTCAAACAAATTCTGGCAAGGGTTCAACGAAGAAAGCAGCGAGACTGGAGAATCTCGTGGAAGAAAAGAAGTATCGCACGGGGGTCCTGGAAGAGGATTCACTGGATCAAGCCGCAAGGAAACCTGGCACGCGGCGACGCGCTCAATAAGACCGACACTAGTGTCAATCCCTTGTGGAGTACTTCTTTCTCTTCGAGATTCCCAGGCTGGCCGGGTTGTTTCTGAAGGTTGTGCTTGCCAAGCCGTATCGTGGCTCCAAGTTTCTCTGATGAGCGCGAAAACACCTGAGGAAGAGAGTCGACCAGACGGGAAATCTTTCGAGGACGCCCCCGCCGAATTTGAAGTGGAGGAAGCGGGCGAAGAATCGTTCCCGGCAAGCGATCCGCCTGCATGGACACGCGGGCGTGGTTCTGAAGAGGAAGATAGCGCACCTGAGAAAAAGTAGGGTTGGGGAGTGGCGACTGCTTTTCATCCCGGAGGGTGATCCCTTCTCAGCGGAATGGGGACCACCCCTGAACCGTTTTCTTTTCTCCTACTGACACTGGCGCTCCCACTGACACTCTAGCGAGTGAGCCGGCTGAACGCTTCTTGATATTTCTTGGAGGTCTTTTCGATTATCTCCGGCGGCAGACGAGGCGCGGGCGGGGTTTTGTCCCAGTCTAGCCTCTCCAGGTAGTCGCGAACGAATTGTTTGTCGTAGCTGAGCGGACTGGCACCCACCGAGTAGCAGTCTGCCGGCCAAAACCGTGAAGAGTCGGGAGTCAGACACTCGTCGATTAAAAGCATTTCGTTGCCGTGAAGCCCGAACTCGAACTTGGTATCCGCGATGATGATGCCGCGGTTAACTGCGTGAAAACTGCCGTCGCTATAAATGCTGAGACTGAGATCCCGCACGATCGTCGCACTTTTGCGTCCGAGGATCTGGCAGCATTTTGCCCACGAGATATTTTCATCATGGCCGGATTCCGCTTTGGTTGCCGGCGTGAAGATCGGATCAGGCAGCCGCGCCGCTTGTTCGAGGCCAGGGGGCAAATTGATGCCGGCTACGGTTCCGTATTCCCGGTATTCCTTCCATCCTGATCCAGCAAGGTAACCTCGAACGACGCATTCGATTGGAAGCGGAATCGACTTTCGGACGAGCATTGAACGGCCGCCAAGCAACATGGAGTGGGGCTTCAGGATCTCAGGAAATTCCTCGAAATCAGCCGTGATGAAGTGATTTGGAATCCCGTGGAATTTTTGAAACCAAAACGCCGAAAGCTGCGTCAGGATCTCGCCCTTTCCAGGGATAGGATCGGGGAGAATGCAATCGAAAGCGGAGATGCGATCGGTGGCGACGATGAGGAGAGTCTCCCCAAGGTCGAAAACCTCGCGCACTTTTCCACTGCGGATCTTCCGGATGCCAGGGAGGTCGACGGAAATCATTCCGTTCATCGTGAAACCGTCTCCAGCAGTTGAATGACGTTGAGTTCTATCTCCGGCAGCGCGTCGATGGAGGAGCGATAAGGAAGATCGGAAACATCCCAATAGTCAATCTGATCGGCCCACATCGGAAATTGATTGAGCATCATCCGGAAATGCTCTGAGCGATCCATGGCGATGCGATAGTTTGATTCGAGGAGGTTTTTTTCGGAGAGTTGAGCTCGTCCTGCGCCGGTGTGCCGAAGTTCGATTTGCCGAGTATTCAGCGCCTCGGCTGTGAAGGTAGAAAGATCGCCTTCCACCAGGTGCACAGCTAGCCCACGCGAAAAAGCAGTCCAAGGCATCTGCCGTTGCTCGGCATGGTAATTGAAAACCGCTTCTGCGAAGCGGCTGCGGTAATAATTTCCAGTACAGATGAAGAGGACTCGCCGGTGCGCGTCCGTGAATGTCAAGTGTTCAGAACGTGGATCCACAAGAAGTACAGTCTATCTGTTTCGAATCGATTGAGATGGGCGGCGTTTTCTTCGCCGCGTCTTGGGGACATCTCCTGCAACTCCTGCGCCCGCGCAACTCCAGAATTCCCGGCTGGTTCGAAGGAATTTGCTTATTTTGCGGAATGCCCGTTAATTCGAGGGCGAGATGAGTTTTCAGGACCTTGGGGTGCAAGAAGCGGTGGTGCATGGCGTGCAATCCCTGGGCTTCAACGAGCCAACACCAATCCAGGAGAGATGTATCCCATTGATTCTGCAGGGAAAAGATGTCGTCGGATCCGCACAAACCGGGACGGGAAAGACGGCTGCATTTGCGCTTCCGGTGCTCACTCTTCTTGGAAAGCGAGGTGCGGCGAGATGTCTGGTCCTGGAGCCGACGCGGGAGCTGGCTATCCAGGTCGAGACGGCGTTCCAGTATTACGCGCGTTTTACGGAGCTCGAGATTGGCGTCTTTTACGGCGGGGTCGGCTACGATCGCCAAAAAAGCCTTTTGAACTATGGGATCGACGTGATTGTTGCTACCCCGGGGCGGCTTTTGGATCTGCATGAGCAGGGCGTGCTGAAGCTGGATTCGATCGAGATTCTCGTTCTCGACGAGGTCGATCGAATGGTGGACATGGGATTTCTGCCGGACGTCCGCCGTATCGTTCAACTCTGCCCGCAGCCCCGACAAACACTGTTATTTTCGGCGACGATTCCGCCTGAGATCGAGAGTTTGTGCTCCTGGGTGTTAAAAAATCCCGATATCGTCGAAATCGGGGAACGCCGCTCCGTGGCTGAAACAGTGACCCACGCTTTTTTTCCGGTGGCCTCGGCGCAGAAATTTGATCTCCTCGTTTCGTTGCTTGAGCAGACACACTATAAAAGTGTTCTCGTCTTTACGCGGACCAAACAGGCTGCCGACGAGATTTTGGATCGACTCAAGAGATTGAAACATTCGGTCACCGTACTTCATTCGGATCGGACCCAGAAGGATCGGATCACGGCGCTGGAGGGATTCAAGTCCGGCAAATATGAAGTGCTGGTAGCGACTGATATAGCAGCTCGCGGACTTGACGTCGCTGGTGTGACGCATGTGATCAACTACGATATTCCGCTGCATCCTGAAGACTACGTCCATCGAATCGGGCGCACCGGACGAGCTGAACAGGTCGGAGACGCTGTCACCTTGGTGATCGCCGAAGAATTGAAAGCAATGTTGGATATTGAAAGGTATGTGGGTCAGAAAATTCCGCGGCAGAAGCTGGATGGCTTCAACTATGTCTACACGGCGCTTTTTGAGGAGCGCAAGGGGCCGGTCAAACCGGTAAAGGGTTTTCGCACAAGTAAAGGATACTCCTTTGGGCGCTACGGGCGCTAGTTATAGGCGTGTCCCCGAAATAGCCGTCGGTTGTTCCGCTCGGTGTTGGGCCGTTTCGATGCCTCCAAACGCGTGTTGCCGATCCGACAAGATCTTTTCTACTGCTGAGGATATCCGGTCTGCCTGGCTCAATTTGGCCGTCCATGCCTTTGGGATCGCGGCGATCCCGAGGTGTGCTCCGACCCACGCGCCGACCATTGAAGCTCGTCCGGCGTTGTCGCCACCCGCCCGTAGAGTGGCGAGGATCGCGCTCTCAAAATCATTTGGATGCTTTAGCAAGGCGTGAATCGAAGAGGGAAAACTTTTGGGCAAAGGACAAGCCTGGCCAAAGGTCAAAGTTGCCTCGGTGACCTCGCGCGGCATAGCCTCCAGAGCCTGGCGCGTTTTGCCCGTGATTTCCTCGCTAAGATGGGGTTCGACAGCAAGCGTTTGTTCTTCTGCGCGGCGAAGAGCTGTCTGGACGTCCTGCCCATTGAGAAGTTCTGACAATAGTAGAGCGTTGAACTTCATGTAGGCGACCGTGCGATCCTTGTTCTGGCAGACCCGGGTCGCTTTTTCGACCACAATCAAAAGGCTTGGGTCATGCCAATATCGAACGGTCAACGCTGCCAAGCGAGAGGCCGCCGCCAGTTGATCATCGTCTGCTCCTTGTTGAAAATCGAAACTGTTGACCGAATTAGAGGATGCGAAGGCCTGAAAATTTTCGAGTGTACCGCGGGTGGCCTGGTCGATGTAGCCGGGATAAGAACCGGGTCGAAATGCTTCCACAAAGCTGCGCCCAAACGCTCGTGCGTCGAACCTGCCTTCTTTTGCGAGCGATTCGAGCAAAACCAGCGCGCCGTCGCCGTAGTGGGTCTGGTCTCCGGGCTTTTTTCCGAAATGATAATGACCGTCTTTAGGAGCCTCAAATCCGTTGATGCCACCGGGATAAAGTTTTTGGAGTTCGGTGAGATCGTAGATCCAGTGCGTACCGAGAGCCGCGGCGTCTCCGACAAACTGGCCCCACACGGAGCCGCTTAGCCGTGTGGTGACATCCTTGGGTGCGTCGAGCCCGATCATCGGCGAAAATTGTAGCGCGTTGGATTGCCGAGTGAAAATAATATTTCCAGCGAGTTGCAAGCGAACCAGCGGGAATTAATTGATCGCTGGCTTTCACTTGAGACCCGGGTAACAGTGGCCGATATAGTTCGACTCAACTGATTGATTGTCGATGCGCAAGGCGAAGATTTTTAGTGCGTTCTTTATCCTGTTCTCTCTCGCAATCAATTCCGGTCTTGCAGAATCGGCAAGCCAGTCAAAGCACAAGACTTCGAGCAAAAACGCGGGATCGAGTAAGCATGGAACCTATAAGGGCAGGAGTTCAAAACATCATTACACCAGGCATCACCGGGCGAACAGATCCCAAGGGCCAACCGTCGAGCAGGTTCCTCAGGAGATTTTTCCACCCGGGCACAAGTTCACGCCGGAGGAAAAAGTAGAGGCGAGTCAGATTGGCGCGATGGTGGAGAACGGGAAGTGGAAAGAGGCGTTCAAAGCCGCAACCAAAGCTGGAAAACAGCATCCCGACAGATGGTGGCTTCAGGCTGCTCGAGCGGTTGCTGCTTCGAATTTGAATCGACCAAATGACACGATTGAGGCAGTTAACGCAGCGATTCAGAACAACGCAGGGGACGCCAATCGGTTGAATTTGGCGCAGCTCTATACGCTCAGAGCGAATGCGTTCAGCAGACTCGGTCGCAAGAACGACGCATTGACCGATTTCCAGAGTGCCATCAGACTGTCAAAAACCGATCCGACTTGTCGAGCTGGCGCAGCATGGCTGTATGCTACGACTTCGGACGCGCAGATTCGGAACGGAGCCAGTGCGGTTGCACTAGCGACCGAAGCCGCAAAACTGACCCAGTGGAAAGATGACACAGTGCTCGACGTTCTGGCCGCTGGGTATGCCGAAGCCGGGGATTTCAGGTCCGCGCAAAAGTGGGAAGAAAAGGCGATTCTGCTCGGCTCGCAACAGGATATCCCATACTATCAGCGTCGCATGGTGAGTTATCAGTCGGGCAAAGCGTGGAGGGAGAATTCCAATTAAACGCCTCAGGAAACACGTATCGTGGACCTGTCGTCATACCTTCGCTCATATAGATCGGCTTGGGCAGAAATGTAGTGGAACGGCGACAAGCCGATACCTTTCTTCTAACGCCATTCGTGCCTCGGGTATTTGCGTTGCAATTCCTGTTTGATCTTGGGATAGGCTTCTTTCCAGAAGGTTGACAGATTCTGCGTGGTTTGTATCGGACGATGGTTGGGCGCAAGAATCTGCAGAAGAATCGGGACGCGTCCTTCGCAGATCGTCAACGATCCGTCGACTCCATACAAATCCTGAATTCTCGCGGACAGGAGGGGAGGCTGGTTCTCAACGTATTGGAGCTTGGCATGGCGACCGGTCGGCAATTCGTATCGCGCCGGCGCGAATTGATCGAGTGCCTGCTGCTGGAGGGTCGAGAGCCACGATTTAACGATAGGCCATACAGCCCGCTCCTTGATTTCTTTGTAGCTTACCGCGCGGTGGCAAATTTGTTGGACCAGATGGAATCGAGCTTCTGCGTCAATTGTCGGCAGTCCGAGTTCGGGGTACCATCGCGATAAGCAGTTGAGACGAATGATCCATTGCTCGACATCGTGCGACCAATGTGCGAGCGAACACCGGCCGGCGATAACTTCCTTTGCCAGGAGCTCGGATGCGCTTTCATCGGGAGACGCCTCCAGTTTTGTGCTTTGAAGTACCAGATCCCGAAAAAGAAGGTCTTTTCTGGCCTGCACGCGCCGGGTTACCGGGTCAAAGAAAACCTGATCCAACGCTCGAAAATCGTCAGGGAAAAGTTCGCGAAGCCACTCTTCACGGACGCCCGTGACTTGGGAGAGCAGAATAATCAGTTCGTCATTTCGGCCCTGAATTTCGCGGATCTCGCCGGCAACGAGCAGGGGGCTCTTTTGCACGACGCTCTCGCGCGCGAGGACACCGTGTCTACGGTGGACAAGATCGCAGCGAAGCGTCCCGGCATCGATGCGCTTGGCTAAATGATCCGAAAATCCCACAAGCATGCATTTACCGAGTGCTTCGGCATCGAACTCATCGACTTTTTTGTCCACGTTCAAGCCCTCGGCTCTGGCGATCTCGACCAACTGTTCGAAGACCGGTGCGATTTGTTGGGTGATGGCATAACGAATGCCAAGGCGGCGAGCTTTATCCGCGCCATGTTCCTGAGCGTACAGCCATGCGCGAATTAACACGAAGAAATCTGACTCGACCTCTTTGCCGAGCAACAGTTCCCGGTCATGGTCCATCTGGTTGTTTTCGCTGCGTCTGAGCAAGTGCCGCTCCTGGGTAATCGCGGCGATAAGGGCGACCGTCGCCACACAACCTAGTTCGTCTGCGATCAAGAGCATACGGGAATACCGCGGGTGCATCGGAAACGAGAGCATGCGATGTCCAAGGCCGGTGATTTTGCCGTTTTGGCGATCTAACGCTCCGAGATCTTCCAAAAGCTCAATTGCCCGGCCTAACGAATTGGGGTCAGGCATCTCGATCCAGCCGAATCGGGCGAAATCTGTGACGCCGGCTGCTTTCAGGTTAAGCAGGACTTCGGCAAGGTCGAGGCGCTTGATTTCGGGTAGGTCCTGCGGGCGCCGGCCCAATTGATCTCGCTCGGACCACAGCCGAACGCAACGTCCCGGAGCAGTACGCCCGGCCCGGCCGGCTCGCTGGTCGGCAGATGCCTGACTAATTTTCTCTGTGATGAGAGTGTTGATACCGCGATGCGGATCATATTTTGCGATCTTCGCGAGGCCGCTATCGATCACAAGAGTCACGCCATCGATTGTCAAAGAGGTTTCGGCCACGTTGGTCGATACCACGATCTTCCTTTCAGGATACGTTGCGACCGCGGCATCCTGCACTCTTGGGGACAGGTCGCCGTGAAGGGGCAGCACCACCCCCTTGAAATCGGAGCGTTTGAGTTCCTGAATGGTACGCCCGATTTCGTAGGCGCCCGGCATAAATATCAAGACGTCTCCTCCGTCGTTCGGGGCCTGGGCAAAAGCGTCTGACGCAACTTCCCACGGCGGCTCATCGATCGTTTCGCGCTTTAGATACTCAATGTCGACGGGGAATGTGCGTCCTTGCGAAGTGAGCACGTTACAGGGGCGCAAATGGGGCTCGAGCAAATCGGTGTCCAACGTCGCGGACATGACGACGATTTTAAGGTCCGGACGAATCGAGGCTTGAATCTCCAGTGCGCGAGCCAGCGCGATGTCACCGTAGAGATGGCGCTCATGAAATTCATCAAACATGAGAATCGTCACACCGGCCAGGCGCGGATCACCTACCATCTGTCGCAGCAATACACCTTCTGTCACGAAACGGATGCGAGTTCTTGCGGTGGAAACATTGTCGAGCCGGATCTGGTAGCCGACATCTTCGCCGAGACGGACGCTTCTTTCGTGTGCCACGCGCGCCGCTAACATCCGCGTCGGTAACCGGCGCGGTTGCAAAACGATAATTTGGCCATTCTCGGCCAGTCCTTCATCCAAGAGCATTTGGGGAACCTGGGTTGACTTCCCAGAACCGGTGGGCGCCTGAAGGATAAGGCGGGGGAAGGAGCGAAGAGATTCGATGATTCGCGGTTGGAGCTCGTAGATAGGGAGATGGGACTGCACGACCAGGGGTATTAACGGTGGGAGGGAAAGAATTCAAGGAGTGGGGGAGAAAGGAGCGACCCGATCGTCGTTCTTCCCCACCGATCGTGCTCGTGCTCGTTATCGTCCTCGATTCGATGCTTTTAGTGCCAAGGGACGCAGCTACGCGGTTCTTCAAGCGGCTGTCTTATCGGATTCCAGAAGCGCAATGGCCGGCAACGTTCAAAGATCGATAACGAACACGAGGACGATGACGATAACGATAGAGAGAGCAGAGAGCGTCATTATGCGAACTGGGACAAAGTACAGGCCTACTGCAATCTTCAGAACCGGACCAAGGCACTCGCTAAAGAGGCGAGCAGAGGTACCACTGCCTTCTACACTTCTCCTGTTGTTAGCTCGCCTGGTCATCTGGAGCGAGACATCAGCAAAAGCCGCGGCGTGTTACACAATGTAGCGATCGAAACGAGCACGACGGTACGAGCACGCGCGTATGACGCGGCTCCTTCGCCGCGCCGACCGATTAGGCGACCCCCAAAAGAACCCGAATGGTTATCGCAGTCCCGAAGCTGACGCGGCGGAGAATGCTTTTTACGACCAACGGGATCGGGCGATGGGGGTGGAAGGAGCCGTGCCAGATCCGACTACCTTACTTGTGATTGACGAGGCGGACCGTCTCAAAATGACGGGGCTGGAGCAGGTGCGAAGTATTTTCGACCACGGGGGTATCGGCTTGGTTCTGATCGGGATGCCGGGTATCGAGAAGCGCTTGGCACGTTACCCGCAGTTCTACTCCCGCATCGGATTTGTCCATGAGTTTCGACCTCTTTCCGCGGCAGAGACGCGCCAACTGCTGGAACAACGTTGGACTCCGCCGGGGGTGAATCTTCCCGCTCAGCCATGGGACCCGGAAGCGGTCGCGACGATTATCCGGATAACGGGCGGCAACTTCCGCCTGCTGAACCGACTATGACACAAATCGAGCGATTTCTCGAAATCAATGCGCTTCAAGAAGTTACGAAAGCAGTTGTGGAAACGGCTCGGGAAAGCTTGGTGATCGGCGAAGCCTGAGTCTTCCCGACGTGCCGACGTCGGAGCTATGCTAGCCTACGCTGGTTTGGTCCCAACTTCCGAGTACCCGACCAACTGGACGGAGCACTACGGGCATGTCAACGGGTGCGCGTTATGCGTCAACTTTCAGAGGCCGTCCTGCACAGAACCTTCCAAAAAGATCTTGCATCCTTAAGATTACTTACGTAATCTCATGAGCATGAGGTACCCTGCGGAGCAAAAAGCCGAGACCCACGAGAAAATCCTCGCGGCGGCTGCGCGGTCGTTCCGGGAGCACGGGTCTGAATTGAACGGCATCGGCCAGGTCATGAAGGAGCTGGGTCTGACCAAGGGCGGCTTTTACCGCCATTTCGAGAGCAAGGGCGATCTTTACGCAGCGGCGGTCGCCCGGGCGTTCGAGGAGTTGGGCGACCGGCTGGTGGCAGTCGCGGAAGCTGCCCCGAAAGGTGCGGGGTTACGAACCGTGATAGAGCAATACCTTAGCACGAAACACCTGAATGCCCCTGGAACCGGCTGCCCGCTCGCAGCTTTGGCGCCGGAGATCGCCCGTCAGCCTCTGGAGGTCCGCAAACGAATTAATCAATCGATGCTGGCCTATGGCGAGCGCATGCTTCCCTACATTTCCGGTCGCACGGCTGAGGAAAAGCGAGCCCGCGCCTTCATTTTGTTCTCCGGAATGGCTGGCATACTCGTCGCCGCCCGAGCGATTGCGGACCCGCAGGGCCGTGAACGCATGCTGGCCGCAGCACGGTCATTTTATTTGGAGGCGTTTGCCCCCGGAAAGGCGGGGTAAAAATTTGCCGCGTAAGATTACTAACGTAATCTTTGGTGAAGATTATGCCAATTGAAGTCGTCAAAATCACTCATGAGCCAAAAGCGCGACACACTCACGGTCTTCCGGATTCGCGCTTTGCGTCCGTCGTCGCACTCAACGGTGCAGTACGGTGGCTGAGAGGCGTGCCGGGTGTCGCTATAGCGCCTTATCGGGGTAGAACTCACGCAACCGCTTCCCCAAGTTCAAAGCGCGTGTCCCTTCTGATGATCGTAGGCGGACTCGTGACAGCTCTTTCGCAGTCGGAATTGCAACGAGTCCAAACGCAACAACCTGACCAAACCAAATTGAATCGAGGTAAACGATGAAATTACTGTTCCCTTTACTAATGTCCATGCTCCCGGCGGCATCTGTGGCGCAATCCCAGTTGCCCTCGCCCCAACCAAATCATTTCAATCTTCCCTTCGTTCTGAGCGTTATCGGCGCCTTCATCGCCAGCTTCGTAGTGGCCAAGCTCTACGTATGGCCAACGCTTCGTTCGTTGCCCCGATACAACGCACTACGAATCCTCGCCTCTCTGCATGCGTTTCGGTTTTTGGGGATGAACTTTATCGTGATTGGATTCGTATCTCCCGCACTCAGCTCTGCGGTCGGTGACCAAATAGCATGGGGCGATTTCGTCGCCGCAGTCTTGGCGCTTTTTTCAATTGCGGCGCTCACGTGGCGTTGGGCGTTTGCAATTCCAATCGTCTGGATCTTGAATCTCTGGGGCACGGCCGATCTTTTGAACGCCTACTATAAAGGCGTCACTCAAGCTGCCGACGTGGGACTCTTCGGTGCCGGAATCTACATTCCAGCCCTTTTTGTCCCGATACTGCTCACCGCCCACATGCTTGCCTTCATGCTTCTTTTGAAGCGCGGCGACGTTGTGGAACAATACGGCAATTCACAGTCGCTCAAGGATTTGTCGCACGAGTTTCAGCACGGTCCTCATGAGACGCGTTGAGAGCAACTCGCCCACCAACGCGAGGAGCTCCGCCCGCAGTAGGCACTCTAAATTCAGCCTCGAAACTTTCGTCTTGCCCGTTGAGACCTCGCCGCGCACAAGTCTCTTAGCTAACAAGCCGGCGACGTAGAATTGCAGTTTCATGATATCTGGGCCCGTTTGCACGGAATCTTGCGGGATGACGCTAATTTTGACGTGATGGGAAGGGCAAATCGAGAACGCATTCGCCCTGCCCACGACGGCATCTCCCGAGATTCTCTCGAACTCGGGCGGGCTAGGTTTTAGTGTTGTTCCGGGTCGGTCAAATTTGCGGTGTTCAACTTCCAGAGTGTGATAGTGTTGGCGTTGTCGTCTACCGCCACGAATCGAACCACATCGTCAGTTTGCCTGTACGATGTTAAGTCCGAATGCCCCACCTTGGGCCGGATCGACCGAGAACTGGCCGATGAATTTACCATGCACGGTGAATTCCACGATTTCGCTGGGCTGATTTGGATCCGGGTTGATTCCGTCGCTATTGCTAACCAGCAGATGCCCATTGGGCGCGAGAACCATTGCCAATGCCCCATGCAGATGCACCTGATCCTTGTAGATCAACTGGCACAGACCCCGCGATTGGTTTTCCTCGCCGGCATTGTTGACCGCGAAGACCTCGTTGTCTCCTGTAGAGGCGACATAGAGAATATCTTTACGCGGATCGTAGGCCGACCCAGTCGGGCCCACCTCAAACGTGGCAGGGTCGGGCCGGTGTATGTAGCCCGAAGCGATCACCGCCGCGTTTTTCACGACGACATTACCGCCATCCAAAGCCAAGTCCAGACGCGACACCGTACCAGTCAGCACGTTTGAAACGAAGACCTTAACCTTGTTTCCCTCGTCGTGGACTGTGAAGTCCCACGGGCCGTGGATCAGCGGACCGATGATCGTATTTATCAAGCGTCCATTGGGGTCGATCACCAGAAGCGATCCCGGTTGTGCCATCGGCGTAGCGCCGCCGGTGGTCGGACAGTTGGCGACCAGCACAAACCCTCTTTTAAGCACCGCTAACCCTGTACTCAAACCAAGCGGGGCAGTTCCCTGGAAAAAGAGAGATGTTTGGCCATTGGGCGCCACCTTGATAATCGTGGTGCCGGTCCCTTGAATATTCTGGTTGTTATTGAAGTTGGAAACCAAAAGATCCCCCGGATTGAGAAGTCCTCCAGCCGGAAAGCCGTTCGGCACAAATGCGACCCCGTAGGGATTCACATCACCGTTCGTGGGAATGGTTGATTCCACAAGGATGGGGAAGGGAAGGATCTGCTGGTTTTCGTCGTCAGCATCTGCCATGGCGTGGTGGGCACACACGCCCACTCAAGAGCTGGAGCGGTATCGGCAGCGGGTTGCAGTCGAGGCATCGTTTGAATTGCGGCGACACCCCGAACCCCTGCGGCTGACCTGGCTTGCGGCATTTGCTTATGTGCGGGGCCGCGCGATAACGGAATAACCCCTCCCGGTACCGATCCATCACTGCACGACCAGGGGTATTAACGGTGGGAGGGAAAGAATTCAAGGAGTGGGGGAGAAAGGAGCGACCCGGTCGCCGTTCTTCCCCACCGATCGTGCTCGTGCTCGTTATCGTCCTCGATTCGATGCTTTTAGTGTCAAGAGACGCAGCTACGCGGTTCTTCAAGCGGCTGTCTTATCGGATTCCAGAAGCGCAGTGGCCGGCAACGTTCAAAGATCGATAACGAACACGAGGACGATGACGATAACGATAGAGAGAGCAGAGAGCTCGAATGGCAGCGTTTTGTCTCGACCGCTTCCACCCGGGCGATCCCATCAATCGTCGTACTCGAATGCAACGATTAAATACACCCAGATGAACCCCCGGCGGCGAATTTTCTGAGTACCCATCATGCCGAAGAAACAAACCATCGAACGTGCGCGCCGCGATAAGCGCGAAGGGAAGTCCGCCTCCACGCAGGCCGGTGAATTTGTTCGCGAGGAGATCGAAGAAATCCGCGCGGGGAAGCATGGAGCTCGTTCGACGAAACAGGCCATCGCCATCGGGCTTTCCAAAGCGCGCCGAGTCGGAGTGAAATTGGCGCCGCCAAAGCCGGGCAAGACTTCGGAGGCCACTCGCCGCAAGGCGCAGCGCGATCTGAAAAAGGCCGACTCGGGGAAGAAGCCCTCAGCCAATCGATCACGAGCGACATTAAAGGCTCTGCAGCGGGAGAGCAGCGCGGCGGCTTCGCCTGAAGCGTTGTCGCGGCAGACACGCACGGCTGCACAGAAACGCTCGGCAGCCGAAAGATCCGCAGCAGCGAAGAAGGCGGCTCGAACGCGCAAAGCGAGTGAGTAAATACGTGCTGTTCACAGCAAAGCTCGCGGAAGATTCAGGGTGATGAGCAAGCCGAACGAGAAGAAGGTCATCGTGGCGCTCATGAAACGGCACGGCCGCACGTTTTCCAGGGAGCTTGGAATCGAAATGGGAAACCCGACACCCTCCGCGCTTTTTCGATGGCTTTGCGCTTCGCTGCTGTTCAGCGCACGGATCGGGAATGAAATCGCCACGGAGGCGGCGCGTGCTTTGACGAAGAGCGGATGGACGAGCGCACGAAAAATGGCTGCGGCAACTTGGGAAGAGCGCACGCGCGTTCTGAATCACGCCGGCTACGCCCGCTACGACGAGAAGACTTCGCGGATGCTCGCCGAGACGTCCGACCTCCTGTTGAAGTGTTATAACGGCGACTTACGCAAGCTGCGCGAAGCGGCGGGACGCGATCCGGCACGTGAACGCAAGCTGCTCATGGAGTGCAAAGGCATCGGCGAAGTCGGCGCCGACATTTTCCTGCGCGAAGTGCAAACCGCATGGCCGGAGCTTAAGCCATTTGCCGATGCTGCTGCGCTGAACTGAAGTCCGCGGGTAAGCTAAGCTTGGTCTTCCGACGAAGGCAGACGAGCTGGCGAAACTGGTGCCGGACAAAGAGTTTCCGCGTCTCTTAGCGGCGCTGATCCGCTGCCGGTTGGCCAAGGATTCCAAGGAAGTGCTGACTGTGGCACGGGAAAGCTAAGGGAAAGATGGATTCGACGCCTTCACCGCCGCGGACTGAGCCGTCCCGCGTTTCGCTGGACCGCAAGCACCGCCAGATCTAAGTGAGGGGAGCGAGGCAGCCATCAAAACCTGTATGTAAGGCGTCTCGCCTTACCCTTCGGTCAGCACTCGCAACCCGGAGGTAAGCCGGGACGGCTTACTTACTCCCGTGGAACTATGGTGCGGTCCTTTCAATTAAGAGATTAACATTAGAAGTGACGCGACCGCCAACGCCACCGCCGCGACAAAGAGGACCGTCAAGTTGAATTTCCTCATTCGCCTTTGATAAAGCTCCGCGAAACGGCATGAAGTAGTAGTAGACTGCATAGCAGTTTTTTAGTCTTTGTTTCTGCAGATCTGGCCGTTTGCGGCCGCATTTCTCTTCTCCTCTTACAAATGGATTTGCGGTCTGGGGTTTCAAGATTTTAGGGAAAAATTGAAAATTTCTTGGGGCTCCCACAGGAATCGGGATTGGGTATGGGGAGCGCTTAGATGCCGCCCCGCGCCGACCTGCTCCCACGCGTGCGGGGCGCTTGATTTACACATAGTTTGTTCCATGCGAAGTATTGTACCTTTTGTCGCGCTCTTGCTTTCCCTTGTTTCATGCGCGTTACGCTCGGGGACCGAGCGGGTGGAAGCGTCTGCGAATCCGGACGAACAATTCTGGCAGTCGATAGAGAAAGCGGATGTGGTCTATGTCGGCGAAATGCATGATGACCCGGCTCATCACCAATACGAGCTGCAACTGGTTCGTGGCCTGCTGAAACGAAAAATGAAATTTGCGATCGGTTGGGAAATGTTCGACATGACCCAACAAGGCGTGATGGATCTTTGGGCCTCTCACGCGATCCCGTTGGAAGCGATGTTGGCAAGGACCGATTTTCAAGAGCATTGGGGAATCTATTCGCCGGTGTACAAGCAAATTCTGCAAATTGCCGGGAACGCGAGTGTCCCGAATCTCGCGCTGAACGCTCCGCCCGAATTGGCTCGAAAGATTGCTCATGGAGAACCATTAACGGCGGAAGAGAGGGGGATGATTCCAGCCGGATTCGTTCTGACCAAACAGGGTTACAGGAACTTTGTTGCCATGATGGGCGACCATCCGGGGATGAACGAAAAGGATCAGCGTCGATTTTTTGACGCGCAAAACGTTTGGGATCAGACGATGGCCAGCCGGATTTTAGAGTTCAAGGATCGGGAGCCCAGAATCCCGCTGATGGTGTTTACTGGTCGCGGCCACATTTCGGGTGGCTACGGGATTCCGTTCTATGTGAGGCAGAAAGGGAAATTAAAACAGATCATTTTGCTGCCGTGCGGGCGGAGGGAACGTGTCAGGGTAGGGCGTCCGCCCATCTGATGGGCTGCAATAGGACATGGGACAGGACACTAGGGGCTGCTGGCATTGGAAAAGCTGTGGAGATCATAAATTTGCCCCCATGAACCCCCGGCAACCAGCCGGCAGTTTTGTTCCCATTCCTTTTTAGAATCCGGATAATTTGTTTCTTCGAATTGTCCCCAGAACAGGTAATCGGCGCGGAGATCTTTGGCGATTTTTTCCCAACCGGTCTCTGAATTCATCAGGACCAAAAGTTTAGCTTCGACTGGTTGATAGTTGAGTCCGTGACTCCAGAGGTGGCCGGGAAACCCCATGACAACACGATGCCCGCTTACCAGTACCGGATGATTGTAGGTTGGGTAGGTCGCGAACACGGTGCTCGGAGGGAAAAAACGGGTCGCATCTGCCACCTGTTGCCATTCGCTGGCAACGCCAACACCATAACCTTGCGGATTGGCACAAATTCCGCCCACCAGACTGACAAAGCCGGAAAAAAACAGCCCAACAATGACCGGGACCCGAAGGAGAGGGTGCCACTTGACGAGGAAGGCCTCCCATAGACAGAACATCATCACGAGATAGGCCCAGAAAAAGAGCTTGGTGTTGTCCCATTCCCAGGGAGCGAATTTTATCATGGAACAAGCAATAAAGACGGCTGTTGCGGGAAAGAATAACAGACGAAGTCTCTGCCTGGCGTCGCGCGCGAGGGGTTTGGCAGGAATCAGGAGATAGATCAGCAGCGCGAGAGAAGCCGGCAAGAACAGGCCGAAATTCTGTAACCAGAACCACCAAGGAGCCTCGTTCGGGCCGGCCATCCAATCCAGCTTCCAGCCGATCGCTCCGGTTTTAGCGAACCCGGTAACAACGTAGACAAGGAATGTGGCAGGAATGAGAGAGAGCAGGACCAATCGGAGGAAATGGCTCCGCCAGTTTGGATCTCCAAACACGAACCACCAGAACAGGAGGAACGACAAAAAGAGAAACGTGTGGAGATGAAAGAGCGGCATCGTGCAGTAGAGCAACCATTCGACCCAAGCGGGGATGCCTTGTTCTCGGCGCCTGTCCAGCAACGTGGTCTTCCAATGATGCAGCAGGAACAAACCGGCCGGAACGGCATAGAGCAAGCCTCGTTGCGTCACGAACATCGCGAGCGGGATTGATTTCCACGCCACGTCAGCCTGATAATCCTTCAGAGCATAAGATTGGAAAAAAAGAAAGCCGGCAAGTCCTCCGTTGAAAAGAAAGGCGGCGACGCCGAATGAACCGTTAAAGAGGAAAAGTGCTCGGAGAGTAATCACGGAACCGACCAAGCCGACCAGGATGATGCCCAGCTTGGGCTCGATTCCGACCAGTTTCAGTTCGGCGTTGAATACATTTAGACCGATCGGGTATCGCAATTTGTCGAACGCAAAGATTGGATTCTCCGGCCAGAAATGCGGGCTGCTTGCCAGATAGTTGATATGCGTCAGGTGAAGGCAGATATCGCCGAGATTATTGGGAGAGATCACCCGGATCTCGTCATTCGCCACAAAGATGACCTGACCGAATTCTCGTACAGCGAAAACAAGAAAAAAGATAGCTATAGCAAAGGCGATAAACTGGCGGCGATCGGGTGTCCTGAACCCTGTTCCGCCTCGGTGCAGGAACAATGGCACCCCGGCCAAAATCAAACCGAGTAAAAGCGCAATAATGGCAGTCGATGGTGTCAGTTGAACCGACGAGTAGCCAAAGAGTATCCCGAGAATGGTGGAAATAGCGATCCAACAGAGAACAACGAGCGAGAGATTCATTCTTCCGATTGACCTGGCTGAAACTCCGGTTGCCGACCTGGAAAAATGTCCCGAAATGCTTCGTAGCGAAAGTATGCGCGACATGCATCCATACCGTCGCGAAGATGAAAGTCTGCTGTGAAATATCGATCTTTCAATCGTTTTTCCAATTCGTCCGCTTTGTCTGCATCGACGACGACGAAGTCTGCGTCGATTTTATTCGGCCAGTTATCGGGTTTAACGTAGTACCCGATATTGGGAAAATCGCCCAGAACCCAAGGAATTGGAAAGTAGCTGGACAAAAGGATGAGGCCCGAAAGTTTTTGCCTTGAAGCCGGATCTCTGGCGCCTTTTTCCAGAATTGGATCGACCAGCTTGTGATATTCACGAACCGTCTGGACATACACATACCGCTCTTTTGGATCGTCGTATCTGACCAGGTTCAAGTCGTACGACTTCCAGATTGATTGAGCGAACAGCGGCACGCTGAGGAAGACCGCGAGGAGCCGATTGAATCGTCGCGCGACAAATTCGATCAGGGCTGCCCCGAGAAACAGGAAAGGCCAGGCGATCGAAATGATGCACCAGGGAGTCTTGTACGGGATGATGCTGTAAGCAAAGAGAACACCCAGGCCGTATATCGCAAGGTATCGAAGGAGGGTCTGGCCACCGAAGAAGAATCGCACTGAAAACAATAAACCAGCCAGGGCGAACCACTCGTAGTCAACCAGCAGACGAACCCAGTACCAATTCAGTTTGAGGCTCGCAAATCTTCCGAGAACCGGAGCTTTTGCCAGAGACTGAGGAATCAGCGGGAACAGATCGAAATCGGGCTTGCCGTGTCCAGCCGCATCGATCCCCGTTCTGGTCCAGGGAAGAAATGTCTGGTAGAGTCCCGCCAATCCGTTCCAGTTTCGGAAGTTTCCCGAATAGAAGAAAATGATCAACGACACGCCAACCAGAATGGCCGCTGCGATGTGTCGACCGGGAAGCTGCCCGCTCGGTCGATTCGATGATGTCTCCTTCTTCAGCCGGCTCCATATCGGTGCGAGGCAACCGGCGGCGGCAAACGAGGCGAGATGAATGATGTAGGTTTCCTTTGTCAAAATAACTCCGGTCACTCCCAGGACACATCCCCAGAAGTATCTCGGTTGTCTCGAGGTCGAGATGCCGAGAATTCCCCAGAAAGTGACAATGAGAAACAGGACCATCCATGATTCGTGAATGGAGTAGCGATCGTAAAAAATGAATCCCGGAGAAATCGCCATACTGAGCGCAGCCAAATAGCAAACGGTCCGGCTGAAGAACGGTCGAAACAGGAAGATCCAGAAAATGGCGAGCAGACTTGCCAGGACTACAGGAAGCCGCAACGCCCAGAGATTGCGGCCGAACAGGTTCAACGAAACAAAAAGAACATAGAAATGGAGCGGTCCGTGGTAATTGGTCGGATCATACGTGTAATACCCGGAGTTCCTCATCTGATCGCAGAACCAACCATTGATTCCTTCATCAAAATGCGGGGGTTTTATATCCAGATACGCGAAGCGAACAACTGCTGCGAGCAGCAGAATCAGCGCCGGAAATAGGAGTTGACGTCTCGCCATTCTGAGCCTTTAGGGAAGAGGCGCAGATATATATGCAAAGACCGCGACATGTCCAAGCAGATTCGACCTCTCCTCTCACTAGTCATTCCGGCATACAATGAGGAGGACCGGTTACCAGCCACTCTTCAGCGGATCCAAGAACATCGGCGTACGTGGAGCTTTCCCAACGAGATTATCATTGTCGTCGAACCGAGTGAAGACGCGACGCTCGCTTTGGCCGAAAGCGCGGCCAAATCTAACTCGCAGTTCGTGGTCTTGACGGATCACGAAAAACGCGGAAAAGGCTTTGCAGTTCGTAGCGGGATGTTGCGTGCGACAGGAGATTTTATCTTTTTCACGGATGCGGATCTGAGCACGCCACTCGAGGATCTGGATGCCAGCCTCCAGCGATTCAGGACGGATCGATCGATTGACGTGATCGTGGGGAATCGCCAGCACCCGGAAACTCGCATCCTGCTGCACCAGAACTTTACCAGAGAGTGGATGGGAAAATTCTTTAATCGGATCACCCAAAAAATGACCGGATTGAAAATCCGGGATACTCAGTGTGGATTCAAGGGCTTTCGACACCGTGCTGCGAACGAGATTTTCGGCCGCCAGCGCATTGATGGATTCTCCTTTGACGTCGAGGTTTTGTTGTTGGCTCAAGCGATGGGTTTTTCGACGGTTGAGGCGCCGGTGCACTGGACAAATTCGCCCACATCCCGCGTACGCGTTTTGCACGACAGCATGGGAATGCTTTGCGATCTTTTCCGAATCCGCCGCCTAGTGAAGAAAACTATGTATGAGTTTCCTTTTAAGGCTAGTGCACCGTCTCGCATATAATGGTGATGTTGTTGCGATCAAAATGGGCCGCCGGCAAGGCGGTCCGAGCCGGACTGGCGGTATACGCGAGACGGTGCACTAGGAACGGCCGGAGTCGGGAATCGTGAGGGCAGTGGGAGCGCAACCGTACAGATCATTCGTTTCTCCTCACATGGCTGGAGTCAGCAAAGCAAAGATCTTTAGGTTATCGATTGTGGCGATGAGTCGGTAGCGGCTCCCGATGAATTTGGACATCTGCATGGCCCAATGGGAAAAGCGTGACTCTTCGGACCCATTGATCTTCCAGTCGTCGATGACAATCACCGCCGGGCGATACCGTTGAATTTTGGCAATCTCGGTCTGCTGCCAGTCTGGGGCCTGAACCACGTTATCGATGTACAAGTTCGTTTGAAAGGTTGGACGAGCGGTCATGAAGTTCACACCCGGCAGATAGGGATAGCAGACGACATAATCTTTCTTTGTGCTGTTCAACACGGTGGCCGAAAAAAGAGTGTTCATCTCGTCGTATTCGCTGCGATTGAGGATTACGTCGACCCCGTTGGCGCCTTGAAAGCTGGTGTGTCGATTCATTCGGAGAAAGAGGGTGCCGCCGTATGGGTTTGGGAAGGTCAGCGAAAGATAACAGAGACCGACGATTCCGATCGCGACAGCGTAGGGAACTGAGATGCGATCTTTCCCTTGGCTCGACCAGAGCAGCCAACCGGCGCACGTGAGGGCGACAAGGCCTCCGTTCAAGAATTCAATCAAATGCGGAAGATCGGGACGGAACAGGAAAAACTGAGGAAATGCTGTTAAACAGCCAGCCAATAACGCGGAGAATAACAGCCAACGATCGATGGCAATTCGTTTGGACAGACAAAGGTAAAGACCCGTGATAAGCAACGCGCAGATCAAGAGCGCCGGGATGTACGTCAGAAAGGCGAGGAGACGCTTTTCGATCGATGGCGATTTCAGGAATATCTGTTGGAACGGTCGTCGCTGAAGAAGGGTTGGGGATTTTTCAATGGTCGTTGCGTGATTTTGGTCGATGGTGGCTGACGCAACGGGAAGATGGACTGATTCGGTTGGGCCCTCGTTCGCGGCGGGCTTTTGCGACTTGTGCGGCAGTATCGGATTAAGAATGAGGCTTGCGACGCTGGAGTACTGATTCACGAATTCCGGCAGGAAACCTCTGTGGTAGGCGTCATAGACAAAGGGTAAATGCATCGCTGCGACACCGAGCAGGAGGTTGCAGGAGGCGATCAAATTGAGGCGGAAATGGCGATCCAGCAGAAGGGCGTGGAGCAAAATAAGGCAGAACCAGACCACGGTAAAAAAAATACCGATATCGATCCGAATCAGATAGGTAGTTCCGAGCAGGATACCGGCGCCGAGACTCAGGAGAGGCTTCCGCTGGCTGGTCAAGAAGAGAGTGATCGCGAACAGGTTGGAGAGCACCAGGAACGGGATGTAGGCCTTGAAATATTGGCCGTTGATCGAAACCACAATCAATCCCTGAGCGAACGCGAGCCATAATGGAGCGTCCAATCGCCGCAAGAGGAAGAAAGCGACGAGTCCGGAGCCAGTTGAAATGGCATAAAAATAAGCACGCATCAGGAGCAGATGGGTGCCGAAAACCCTGAACAGAGTACTGATCGGATAAAACCAGAGGACGTTGTATCCTGGTGAAACGTCCAGGAACGGACGTTCGCCGTGCATCAGGCGTTGGCTGATAAGTGCGACGTTTCCTTCGTCGGCCAGGTTAAAGCCATATCGATAAATCAGGCTATAGTAGAGGATCGCAAACAAAACCAGAGCCGCGGCTGCGATGAGGCTATTCCTTCCTCGATTCAGTGCATCCATCACAATTTTGGGGTCGTTCTGGCAGTCTCCTGTCTCCGAAATACACGCTATTTCGGGGACAGAACACTATATCAGGAGCCGGTCTTTTTGATTTTCGGGTGAAATGATGTAACGCTGAGTATCGTGAGCATGACCAGAACAATCGATCCCAATACGACCATGGCGGAGCTTCTTCAGGAGTACCCCGGTGCTCAACGAGCCCTTTTCCGGGCCTACCACATCGGAGGCTGCGCGAGCTGCGGTTTCAGTGAGAGCGAAACTTTGGCCTCTGTTTGCGCGCGCAACGATAATCTGCCGGTGGAAGAGGTGGTCGCTACAATTTTTGCCGCACACGAAGAGGATCAAAAAACGCAGATTTCGCCAGAAGAAGTCGCTGAAAGGCTGCGAGCGGGCGAGCAGGTTCCATTGATTGATGTGCGCAGCCGGGAAGAATGGGATGCTGTTCACATCGATGGTACCACGTTTTTCACTCAAGAGCTGATGCAGGAGATGATGTCCGAATGGCCGAAGGATCGGGAAATCATTTTCGTCTGCCATCACGGTGTCCGGAGCCTGGATGCTGCCTCTTATTTCGCGGGTCACGGCTTTGAACATGTGAGGTCCATGACGGGTGGCATCGACGCCTGGAGCGTAGAGGTTGATCCTGATTTGCCTCGATACCATTTGGGATAAGTGAATGAATCCAGCAGATGATTTTAGCAACAGGATTGAGGAAGCGATCAAACACCCGAAAAACCTGGGTGAGCTTGACGGGGCCGACGCGGTTGGGACGGTCGGGAGCGAAGATTGTGGGGATATGTTGCGTATGTGGGTGAAATTTAAAGAAGTCGACGGAAAGCGAGTCATTGATAAAGCGACATTCCAAACATTTGGCTGCGGAACAGCAATCGCGGTCGCAAGCGTTGCGACGGAGCTGATTTCTGGTAAGACCGTAGAAGAAGCGCTCACGATGAGTGGCGAAGATTTGTCGGCTCCGTTTGGTTCGTTGCCACCGTTAAAAATTCATTGTGCGCAACTTGTTGAGGAAGCGCTCCGGTCGGCTTTAGCTCCTGATGCACAGCCTCCCAAGGAGAAGAATGTCGCCCCGACACTGCTGCAGCGGATGCAACCGCCGGCGCAGGAAAAAAGGAAAATAATTCCAGGACCTTCAAAATGAGTTATAATCACGAAATCGAGTTAAAGCGGGATTGCGAAGCAATCCAGATTCCGGCTGGACTGAAAACGACAATTCCGGCGGGAACAAAGGTCATTATCACGCAGAGCCTTGGCGGCAGCTACACGATTGCGTGCGACTATGGATTGTTCCGGGTCAGCGAAGAAAATGCAGTCGCCCTTGGCCTCGAACCTCGCGGGTTAGAGGAGAAAATTGAAAGAGTGGACGAGCATGTCGATGAGGAAGATGTCTGGGAGCAGCTTCGCACCGTGTACGATCCGGAAATCCCGGTGAACATCGTGGATCTCGGATTGGTTTACGATTGCCAGATAGTCACCGCTCCTGCCACCGGCACAAAAGTGGAAGTCAAGATGACGCTTACCGCTCCAGGTTGCGGCATGGGTCCCTCGATTGCTCAGGATGCGAGATCCAAGATCTTAACAATTCCCGGGGTTGACGAAGCGGACGTCGAACTGGTATGGGATCCGCCTTGGAACCAGCATATGATCAGCGAAGCCGGCAAGATGAAGCTGGGGCTGATTTGAAAAAAGGCAGTGGGCCAGCGGTCCGTGGCTTGGGACGCTTCGGAAAAAAACGGCTTCGCGGCAGTTGAAGCCCGGGAGTCCGGAGTTGAATTTTTTCCAGCTGCAGCGTACTGTCCGCCCCTTTATTTCACTTTAGGAGAGTTTTTATGTCACAGCATCGGAGTTTGAAGGGCGCAAGCACCATTACCACGAAACGAAATGTGCTGAAGCGCTTTGAGAGGGTGGAGTTGCTAAAAAAGCGAGGGTTGTTTAAGCCGGGCGATAAAGTCATAGGTTTGCCGAAAACGAAGCCGGAGGCCTAGTGCGGAAATTGCACAGCCCAAAGCAGCGGGCGATTCTGTGCGAGGACCACACAGGTATGCGGTTGGTGAAGCGGCGATCGGAATGACGGTATCGGATGGCTTTCTAAATTGGATCGTACCATGCGATTGAATCGCTTCTTAGCGCTAGCAGGGATCTCCTCTCGCCGGGGAGCTGAAGAATATATTCGGCGCGGACGTGTCACGCTTAACGGCGCACTCAGTACTGATTTGGCGACGCAAGTGGCTCCTTCCGACCAAGTCAGAGTGGATGGGCATCTGGTGCGGACCCAGGAGTTTATTTATCTCCTGCTGAACAAGCCCCCGGACTTTTTAGTGACTCGGTCTGATGAACGATCTCGCAAAACCATCTATGATCTGATCCCCGGGGATCTGCCGAATCTTGCTCACGTCGGACGCCTGGATAAGGAGTCTGAGGGGTTGCTTCTACTGACAAATGATGGGGACCTCGCCTTTCGAATCACCCATCCGAAATTTAAGTTGGAGAAGGAATACCTGGTCACGCTTGATCGGGAATTTCAGACAGAAGACTCATCTAAAGCAAAAAGGGGGGTCTATCTCTCCGAGGGTCGCGCACGATTTGATGCGATAGTCAAAGTTAACCCACGGCAGGTTCGGGTGGTGCTCATGCAAGGACTTAAACGACAGGTTCGCCGGGTTTTTGCGGCGCTCGGATACAAAGTTAAACGACTGCAGCGAGTTCGAATCGGGCCGCTTACTGACCGGGGACTCGGGTCAGGCAAGGTGCGGTTGTTGAGAAAGAATGAGGTCGATTTGTTATTGTTAACTGGGCGGCGGGCAAATCGACAAGAAGAAGTCAGCCGCCAGGGCCGGTGTCAGTGAGGTGCCGAAAAGCGGTGAACAAGGGGTTGCTCGATGATCGTTGGCTCCGTCGTATCGACCGAGTCTCGCGCGGAGGGCACAGTCACCGACAACTTCAGCTTTCTGAAAATCGACGATGGAAGGTCGCAATCAGGAAATCGACAGAAGACTCCGCGGTAACGAGATCACACGGCGGGCGGTGGAACCAGGTCATTTGGCGTTTCGCATAGTCTCGAGTTTGTTGCTTGATTGCGTCTTTGCAGCTTGAGATGTCGATGGCTTGCGCAAGCAGCGAACGGATCAATTGAAAGCCGATGGCCTTCGAAGCAGTCGTTCCAATTGCGTCGACGGCAGCGACTTCAGCAACAACCCCATTTTCGAACATTTCGTCAACGCGGCGGTTAATTCTTTCCATAAGAACCGGGCGAGGCCGCTCAAGAACGATGCGGGCGATTGCCGGGTAAGGAGTGGTGTTCTTGAGAAAACTGGAAAATGGTTTTCCAGACAAGATGCATACTTCCAGGGCGCGGATAATGCGGCGCCGGTTGTGCCGGTCAATCCGAGCCGAGGCCACTGTGTCGCGGGTCTCCAAATCCCGAAGCAAATCGGGCGTTGACAGATGATTCAGCCTCGCCCGGAGGGCGAGATCCGCCGGAGGCAATTGCGGAATCCCGCTTTCGAGGGCCTGCAGATAAAAGCCTGTACCCCCGACAACCAGGGGAACGATTCCGCGTTGATTTAGCTCGGCAATCGTCTGGCGGGCGAGAAGGGCGTATTTGTGGGCGTCAAACAGCTCGGTCAACGGGAGAACCCCGACCAGATGGTGGCGGACGGCCATTAATTCCGAAGGGGCCGGTTTACCGGTAAGGATGTCGAGGCCCTGGTAAAGCTGGAACGCGTCTGCCCCGACGATTTCGGTCTGCAGTTCTTGGGCGATGCGAAGTGCAAGATCGGTTTTGCCGACCGCCGTCGGGCCGGCCAGCACCATGTATCTCAATTTGCGCATGAAATGCAAAAGACCCGCGCTCTGGTGAAGAACGCGGGTCATGCGAGCTGCAAAGACTTTGATCAGATCAGGCGGCCCTCTCCATATCCGGAGTCTTGGCACCGCTGACAACCAACTTGCGGCCGAGGAACTCTTTATCGTGAAGTTCCTCAACAGCGCGTCGAGCTTCCTCGATGGTTGTCATCTGAACGAAGGCAAAGCCTTTGGAACGTTGTGTATACTTGTGGCAAACGACCTCGGCATTCTTAACTTGGCCTACCCCGTTAAATAGTTCGAAAAGGTCGCTTTCCGTGGCATCGAACGACAAGTTGCCCACGTAAAGCTTCGGCGAAGTCACTTCCACCAGTTCGGGCTTCCTGCTAATCTTCTCTCTCGTTGTCGCGCTTGGGACCGGCTTTTCCCCAGTTTTTGGAGAGTGCTTGGTAAAACCCTTAAAAAACGCGACGATTTGCTGCCAGAAAGTAGGTTTGGGTTTCGGAGTGACTGAAGTGACTCCGCGGCTGTTTGATCGTCTGCGACGTCCCCGATTAGATCGTCGTCCTGAATAATGCGTTGATTGAGATTTCATTGGAACACAATTCTGAAGTTCATCAGGCGAAGGACATGCACTACGCACACTGAGAAAGAACAGTTTGGGTTGAAGTTAACCCTTAAAACCCAAGGCCTTCACCGCAACTTCCGGGAGCGCTCGAGCACCTCGGAAGGTGAGCACCAAGTTTCGGCTATCCCATGAACAGTCTACCGAAGTGTCCTGGCCATGAAAGAAGAGCCTGAGACGAAGCAATGAATCCCCAATTAGATTCGGGGCCCACGACATCCTCAAGCCCGGGATCTCCCGTGTTACCCTGGTTATATACTTGACACTTTCGAATTCGGCAACCTTTTTCCCAGGAGACTCGACTTGGAGTACAGGTGCGTCTATTCTGCAACCTCTGTCTCCTGTCCTCCTCAATTCTAAGCCAGCCTTCCGCAGCAGTTTTTATATTTCTTTCCGCTGCCACACGGGCAAGGGTCGTTACGACCTACTTTTGGAGCTTCCCTTCGCGCGGTGGGAATCACCAACTCCAGTTCATCGCCGTTTTTGTCGCCTTGATCGTTACGCGCCAACCCAAGATGTTCCCGCCGCGGCAACGGGCCAGCCGGAGGTCGAGCCGGTTGGCCAGGCTCGGGACGCTGAGCGATGTTGAACGGGAGCGAGGACAAGAAGTGCTCGAACGCCATCAAATTGGTCGTGCTCCGGAATAAATTGGACAAAACCTCGTTTTTAATGCCCGCCATTAACTGGCTGAACATGTCGTAAGCCTCGGTTTTATATTCCACCAAAGGATCCTTTTGACCGTAACTGCGCAGATAAATTCCCTCTCGAAGGCCGTCCATCGCATAGAGGTGCTCCTGCCAGAGCCGGTCGATCGCGTTGAGAATGATGTAGCGCTCCAGACCAGCCACCGCTTCAGATTCCTCGTGGCTGACTTTCCGTTGGTAGGATTGCTTGATGCGGTCGACGAGAAACTGGGAATTCTCGTCAGGTGCGCGTGTGTCAAACTGGGCCGAACTTCCGGTAAGCCCTAAGGGGAACGTCGTGTTTACCCATTGCAGCATGCCGTCGTAATCCGGTTCGCTGCCATCGGCCGGTTGCAAGTATTCCTGGACCCTGAGCGGAATAACCTCGTCGACAATCTCAAAGATCAGCTTGCGCGGCTCGGTGGTTTCAAGAGTCTCGTTGCGCAGTGCGTAAACCACCTCGCGCTGCTTGTTCATGACATCGTCAAAATCCAGCGTCCGCTTGCGGATCAAATAGTTTCGTTGTTCGACTCGTTTTTGGGCCGTTTCCACGCTCCTGTTGAGCCAGGGATGCTCGAGTTCTTCGCCGTCTTTGAGGCCGAACCGTTCCATCATCGAGGTCATTTTTTCGGAGGCGCCGAAATTGCGCATCAAATCGTCTTCAAAGCTGACGTAGAAGCGAGAAGAGCCTGGATCACCTTGACGGGCGCAACGACCTCGAAGCTGACGATCGACTCGCCGGGACTCGTGGCGCTCGGTACCGAGGACGTGAAGTCCGCCGAGATCAGGGACCCCATCGCCCAGTTTGATGTCCGTTCCACGGCCGGCCATATTGGTGGAAATCGTGACTGTACCGCGCTGCCCTGCACGGGCCACTATTTCGGCTTCCTGCCGGTGATACTTTGCGTTGAGCACATTGTGCGGAATCTTTTCCCGTTTCAACATTCGGCTTAAGAGTTCCGAGGCCTCAACGCTGGCAGTGCCGACAAGGACTGGTTGGCCTTTGGCATAGCAACCCTTGATTTCGTCGACCGCCGCCGCGTACTTTTCTCGACGCGTCTTGTAAATACGGTCGTTGTTGTCTTGGCGAATCACGGGACGATTCGTCGGGATAACGGCAACGTCCAGTTTGTAGATGTCATGGAACTCGTTGGCCTCTGTCTCCGCAGTGCCCGTCATCCCGGCCAACTTGTGATAGAGGCGGAAATAGTTCTGAATCGTGATCGTGGCGAGCGTCTGAGTTTCCCTGTCAATCTGCACACCTTCTTTCGCCTCAACGGCTTGATGCAAGCCGTCGCTCCAACGCCGGCCGGGCATCTTTCGTCCAGTGTGCTCGTCAACGATGATCACCTTATTTTCTTCGATGACGTAATCGACGTCTTTCTCGAACAGGCAGTAAGCGCGGAGGAGTTGAGCGATATTGTGAATGCGTTCTGCCTGGCTGTCGCAATACTGCTGCCGTTGCTTTTTGGCTTCGTCCTTCTGAGCTTGATTCAGGTTCGCATCCAAATCAATTTCGGTGAACTCGGTGATGAGATCGGGTAAAACGAAAGCGTTTGGGTCATCCGGATTGAGAAAGGAACGGCCCATCTCGGAGAGATCCGAGTCCTGATGCCGTTCATCGATGGTGAAGTAAAGCTCCTCTTTCAAGGCCACCAGTTCCTCTTTCCGGGAATCCTGATAGAAGGAAAGCTCGGATTTATCGATGGCCTTGCGGTTTTCCGGCTCTTCCATCAGGCGTAGGAGCCCTTTATTTCGGGGCTGGCCTAGCTTCACCTTGAAAAGCAGTCTTCCGGCTTCCTCGCCCTGGCCCTTTTCGAGTAACTCTTTGGCCTCGGAAACCAAACGATTGCAGAGCATCGTTTGCTTGTGCACCAACTGTTCAACGAGCGGCTTAAACTTGTCGTACTGGTGAGAGGAGACCGTTGCAGGTCCGCTGATGATGAGCGGCGTCCGCGCTTCGTCGATCAGGATGGAATCGACTTCATCCACAATGGCGTAATAGTAACCGCGCTGGACCTGCTGTTCCTTTGTGGTCGCCATTCCGTTGTCGCGCAGGTAGTCAAACCCGAACTCGCTGTTGGTTCCGTACGTGACATCGCAATCGTATTGCTCCTTGCGAAGAGAAGGGGATTGGTCATGTTGAATGCACCCGACGGTGAGGCCGAGCAGTTTGTAGATTTCGCCCATCCACTCCGCATCGCGGCGAGCGAGGTAATCGTTCACGGTCACGAGGTGAACGCCGCGTCCGGTCAGAGCATTCAGGTATATCGGACAGGTCGCGACGAGAGTTTTACCCTCACCGGTTGCCATTTCAGCAATCTTGCCTTCGTGCAGGATGATTCCACCGATGAGCTGTACATCGAAATGGATCATGTTCCAGACGGTTTGCTGGTCACAGACAAGAATCGTTTTGCCAAAGAGCCGCCGGGCCGCATTCTTTACGAGCGCGAATGCCTCGGGCAGTATCGAGTGCAGACGGCGTGCGAGTTCGTCGGGATCGTCAATATTCGCAAGATCTTTTTTCCACTGAGCCGTCTTGTCGCGGATTTGATCTTCCGTGAGGGCTTGAAACTGCTGTTCTAACTGGTTGATCTTTTCGACGAGCGGGCGAATTCGTTTGATCTCCCGCTGGTTCTTTGAACCCAGAACCTTCCGTAAAATCCAACTAACCATATAAAATCCTTCCGAGATTTCGACCAACTTCTTGTCCGACGATAATGCCGCCCATGGCTGGTGAAACAATGGCATCGCACGCTACCTCAGCGAGTTTTGCGGCCAGGTCCGCGCAGATTTGGTTAGCGAGTTCGGTGTACTCCAGGACCAGAGCGCATTGAAAATACTGCCGGCCGTGCAGGCCGGAACTGAGAATGAAATGACCGTGTAACAATGCGCCGGTTTTCTCGAAAGCTTCTAAAATCGTTTGAGCCACGTCTGTCTAAGAGGGTTTTAAGGCAATTGCCTCGATTTCTACGTTAGCACCCTTCGGCAGAGCCGCGACCTGGATTGTTGAGAGGGCCGGGGGATCGTTCGGGTGTTTTCCCGTTTCGGGTTCCAGCGGAATCTGTCCAGAACAAAACACGAACGGCCCGGCTGCGATGGCCTGTGAGTACGGGCCGACGGCGGTGGGAGCTTCAGTTGTCGAGATCACCGTCTTCATGAGAAGCGTTGAAGGGTATCCATGCTCAGTGAAGTGTCAACTGCGGCGACGGAGACGAACAGCTGCCCGCGGCACTGAAAATATCTCACCCCGGCGGCGGCACTGCGTTCAACTTTTCGGTCAAGGCTGCGACCTGCTGTCTCAGCTCCCTCAGCTCTCTGGCAATTCTCGGGAGACGTCTGACCTGAACATGTTGCTCGAGGAACCGTTTTTTTGGTTCCGCTGGAGTTCCGATCACGATGCTCCTAGGGAGAACGTGGTTGACAATTCCAGCTTGGGCATGAACCAGGGCATCGTCCCCGATGCTCAGGTGATCGGGGAGCCCGGCCTGGCCACCAACGACGGCGCGATGGCCGACCTTTGAACTGCCGCCCAAGCCGACCTGGGCGACAATGAGACAGTTTGTACCGATCGTCACGTTGTGCCCGACCTGGACCAGGTTGTCCAATTTAGAGCCTCGACCTATCCGGGTTTCTCCCAGCGTTCCGCGATCGATGCAGGAACCGGCGCCGATTTCGACATTATCCTCGATCACCACGTTTCCGATGGAATTGATTCGAATGAGTTCGTTATTAAAGCTGCGGACCTCACCGGTCGCGCGGGCTGATTCGACGCTGCCTGGCTCCGGTGTCACATAGGCAAAGCCATCCCCGCCGATCGCGGCATTGGGTTGAACGATCACATGGTTACCAATTCGGCAACGATCGCCGATAGTCACGCCGGCATGCACAAGAGTATTTTCACCGATGGCAACATCGGCGCCCACGCTGACGTGAGCCACGAGCCTGCAATGATCGGAGATTTTAGTGCGGGGGCCGATCCAGCAAAACGGCCCGATCGATACGTTTTGACCGATTGTGGCACTCGAATCAATGACAGCGCTCGGGTGCACGCCGGAAGCCACGTGAACTGGACTATCGAAAAGCTCTAACAGCTTCGCCAGAATCAGCCTGGGACGTTTGACAACAATCTGGTTCGGCGTCAGACGGTCCTCAATCTTCTCCGTAAGCACCGCGTTCGAAATCTTGCCTGAAGCGAGGACGGAGGCAGCGCCAGGCGAAAGGACCAGAGCAAGATCGGAATCGTTCTCTACCAGGGCAGGATGAACAACGCGCCGTATCGACACAGAGGCGTCGCCGCACAATTGGCCGCCCACATAGCTAGCGATCTCACCCAGGGTCTTCATAGGGTGTTGACTACTTCGGATTCGATGAGGGAACCGTCAAGGATAAGGGAGGAGAATTTCGTTTTTGAGCCTCTTCATTTGACCACCAGCTGCCAGGTGTCGTTTCTTCTCGGGTGCAGATGCCGGGTCTGTGCTTCGCTGGTTGCGGTTTCGGCTCGGAAAACGGCTCCCCTATTCGCGCCTGATGCGCCGGTGATCACCAATCGAAATGATTGTCCCGTTCTTCCAACGACGGTGATCGCGTAACGGTTCTGTTCGATCGAGAATCTGCCAAAAGGAACGCCCTCAAGCTGAAGATCAACGGCGTTGTCCCTTTGCGATTCATCCTCAACCACCCAGATGGTAAAGGCAGCGGCTCTCCCAGTGCCGAAGTCGGCAGCCAATTGCCTAACCAGAGGCTCAACCGCCGGAATGACATGTCCCTCGTCGAGTGCGCGTTGAGCTTCCTTGAGCGAGGTGCCGCTCAATTGCTGGCGGGCATCTCTCCACAGGGCAGCGGCCAGTCGAGCATCGATCTGATTCTGTTTAAGCAGGTTTTTTTCAATGGCGGTTGTTTCAGGGTCGATGTCCTGGGCGGTGAGTTCCAATACCTTGTGAGAGGGATCAACATTGTCACTTCCAGCCCCAATTGCGAGGACGATCACGACGACGACCAGCGTTGTGGCGGCGACGATAATGAGGGCATAAGCCAAAAGGCGAAACCGGGATCTGGTGTTCGTCGAACGATCGGATCTCCAACTTCTACATTTGGTTTTTTTGACGTTTCTCGAGTTTGATGCTGCCAAAAAGTGAGAAAGGAAACCGGAGTGGCGCTGGTCGGAGAGGGAGGGACGTGCCATAACCCTTGCGCCCAGATTGCTAGCCGGACCGAGCCCGTTTTGAGAGCTCGAGAATTGTGTCGTATTGCTCTTTCGTAAGCTTCATGACGGACAGCCTGGAATTCTTAAGCAAAGGCATGTCGAGCAGCCTGGTGTCCCCCTTGATCTGGTCAATTTTTACAGGAGGTTCTATCGATCTCACCGGCGTGAGCTCGACTGCCGACCAGTCTCCCTCGGCCGCGGTGGGATCGCGGAAGGCCTCTTTTGTCACCTTCGCGATTCCGACAACAGCCTTGCCGTTGACGCTGTGATAGTAGAAGACCGGATCGCCAAGCTTCATGGAGCGCAGATTATTTCTGGCCTGAAAATTTCGTACACCGGTCCAATCTGTCTTTCCATCCGCGGCGAATTGGTCCCAGGAATAAGCGGTTGGTTCCTGCTTCACCAGCCAGTATTGCGACATGACAATAGAGTATTTGATTCGATTCTCCGGTTCTTCCCGGCTTGAGGAAGGGTAAGGGGATGTAGGCAGTTGTAAAGTATTACTCCGGGCCATGTTACACTGACACTTTCTCGATTTCCTTTCTTCTGAGTTGTGTTTCGTGATTCGCCGGTTTATCGGCCAGGGAATGCCCGGTCTGTTTGTCACATTTGAAGGAGGCGAAGGGTGTGGAAAATCGACGCAGGTCAGGCGCCTTGCGCGCCGACTCGAAAAGCGAGGTCGAAGGGTATTGGCCGTGCACGAGCCAGGTTTTACCGAAATTGGATTAGCGATTCGACGACTGCTCCTGCATGCCAAGGCGGGAGACTCAATGCGGAATGAAACGGAATTGCTGCTTTTCGCGGCCAGCCGAGCCCAGCTGGTCGGTCAGACAATCCGGCCCGCGATCGAGAAGGGATTGGTTGTCGTGTCGGACCGGTTTTATGATTCAACCACCGTCTATCAGGGAATTGGCCGAGGATTGGATCTGACATTTATCAAGTCGCTGAATGAATTCGTAGCTGGAGGATGCAAGCCTGATGTGACATTTCTGCTGGATCTCCACCTCGCAGTTTCCCGTGCGCGCCAGTTGCGCCGGGTTCGTCCAGTCGGACAGCAGGATAGAATGGAACGGCTCTCCGACGAATTTTTCGAACAGGTTCGACGCGGATATCTCGAAATCGCCCGCGCCGAGCCGGATCGGTTGAAGATCATCGACGCTTCGGGGACTGAGGATCAAGTGGAAGAAGCGATCTGGAAGGAAATCGATGGCATTCTCATTTGAACAGGCCTCAGGCTATCTCGGTGAGGCGAACGCCCAAGGGCGGCTCGCACACTCGTTTCTCTTCTCAGGACCTGACGGGAGCGGAAAACGGCGATTGGTGACTGAATTTTTTCGAATCGTCAATGGGTACATGACAGCGGCAGTCGACTTTCACGGCATCGAGCCCGAATCCAAGTCCAGAAAAATTCTCGTTGAACAAATTCGAGAACTGGAATCTTCACTCCGGATGCGCGCAACCCGGGCCAAAGTGAAATTTGGGGTTGTGTATGAGGCGGACCGGTTTATGCCGCAAGCCGCGAATGCCTTTTTGAAAACGTTGGAGGAACCGCCCGATCATTCAGTGTTAATACTCGTGACCGCGCTTCCCGAAGCGTTGCTGGATACGATCCGCTCTCGTTGTATCGAGATTTCGTTGCGCGCGTCCGGCGCGAAAGCCCTTACGGGCGAGGAAGCAGAGTTGGTGGGAGAGCTTTTTCGGATCGTTGCGGCTGACGGATTTTCCGTTGTCACGGCCCTAAGATTTTCCCGTGTTTTTCTCGGAATTCTCGGAAAGGTGCGAGAAAGAATCGAAACCGAGCATAGCGAACTTCTGACAAAGGATCAAACGGCTTACAAGCAGACCACGGACGGCACTTGGCTAGGGGAGCGTGAGGAACGCCTCTCCGCGCTGACCGAAAGCAGGTACGTTAAAGCGCGGGCGAATTTGGTTCTAAAGACGATTGAATCGCTTGGGGACGCACTGCGCATCAAGCATGAGAGCCCGTTTTTGGACTTGGCCGACTACCGTGTATCCGCCGTCAAGCTGGCAGAAGGCCTTTCGAGCGTCGAACTGCTTGAGCGACTTGATGCTCTCCAATCGCTAATAGATTCCCTCTCAAGGAATGTCCAGGAAGCGCTCGCTATCGAGGTCGCTTTTCTGAAGGCATTTGGTCCAACCGCAGAGAAACCGAACGGATGCCTTGCTATAGAACGCAGCGCTCGGTAAAAGGGGTATTTTCGTCATGAAACTCTTCCTGTTACGCCACGCCGAAGCTGAACCCGACGCAGCCAACGATCAGACGCGCACTCTGACTGCGAAAGGCTCGAAACAAGCCGTGAGTATGGGCAAGTTTTGTTTCGAGCACGGTTTCGTTCCAGACATGATTTTGACGAGTCCCTTGAAGCGAGCGGAAGAAACAGCGCAACTCTTTGCACGCGAACTTAATTTACCGACGCCGGTCCAGATCCAGGAGTTTCTGCGGCCTGGCATGACCCCGGAGCGAGCTTTCTCCGGTCTTCGCGAGTCCTCAATCAACCTCATGAAGCGGGAACGGGAGAAATCCTCCGGAAAGGCGATCATCATGTTGGTAGGTCACGAGCCGGATTTCAGCACGCTGGCCGGGGCGTTGATTGGGGGTCGCGCGGAGAATGTCCATTTTCGAAAGGCCACGCTGATGAGCCTCGCTCTCGAAGAGTTCAAACCGGGAGCTGGTACGATCGAATTCTTGATACCGGTCAAATGCTTGTGAACCCCGAGATCATTCGGACTCGCCGTTTGGCGTTCGCCGTTCGGCGGCTTTCCCGATACTGACACTGACAGGCTGGGCAACTCGTGATACGATCGGCGGATGGGAATGTCACCCGCAGGTTTTGCCATGAGCGAACTCAGTAAGATTGTCCAACGATGCAATCCGGACTTCGACTCCGCGCGGGCGATCTCCTGGCAGGTCGAAGGCCCGGTGGCAGATAGCTGGCAACGGTGGATGAAAACCTTATTTGAGCCGGTCCTGCTTCCGCATCTTCTAAAGGTGCTGGACCTTTCGGCGCGCCAATCTGCGAGGGAAATCATCCTGCTGGACGCGCAGTTGAACCAGAGGCTGAAACCGTGGCCGCGGCAACGCAGTATCGAAGCCGGGCGATTGCTGCTGCAACAGAGCACGCCTCGCGGCGAACGACTGATGGCCAGGATTCAGGAAGCCATGCAAACTGGTGAGGCTTTTGGACATTTCGCGACTTTGTATGGCGTCAGATGCGGCGCATTTTCAATTCCTGTTCGGACCGCAATCCTTGGTTACCTGGTGCAGGAGCTGTCTGTCGGCGCGCCTGACGAGAACGGCCGGTTGAAATTACTTGAAGCGTCCGTGGGGTCAGTAAACGAGTTCTTGCGTATATCCTCAAACGGATCGACTGAGGGTTTGCGTTTCCATGGCTGAGACAGTTGTTGAAACGAAGGTTGAGACGTCACTGGGGACTCCGTGGAACGTTGTGGTGCACGACGATCCGGTGAATCTGATGAGCTACGTGACGATGGTTTTTCAGCGGGTTTTTGGATTCACAAAACAGAAGGCGCAACATCACATGTTGGAGGTCCATTACAAAGGGCGCTCGATTGTTTGGACCGGCGCACGCGAACGAGCGGAATTTTATGTCCAGCAGTTGCACGGGTATCTGTTACTCGCGACGTTGGAGAGAGCGGAATGAGATGTTGATTCGCCGACTGAAAGAGAACTCGATCGAGCTCATGGACATTGAGCCAATCGAAGCGGAATTGCTTCGGCAGGTCCCTGGTGTGTGCGATAGCGGAACGGATAATCGATCCGAAGCGCGGCTCTTCAGCAATCCCGCCGATTCCAGTGAAGGTCAGTTTCTGAACGATTGGGCCGAGTACGTGCGACCGGAGCTTGTGCACCTTTTTCTTTCGGCCAGGAATACGGTCAACGAGGATCTGAAGAACCTGTCGGATTATCCCGGGCGCCTGGGCCGGCTCGTCGTTCCGCGTGCACACAGCGACGCCTGGTTGAACGCTTTGAACCAGGCTCGACTGATCCTTGCGACTAAGTTCAACTTCAGCGACCGAGAACTTTCGATGCACGAACCGCCGAAATGGTTCTCGCGTCGCGACCTGGTCCTGCAGCAAATTAACTTTTATGCGGAGATCCAGGAGCGGATTATCGATGCGATGGAGGATGAATAAGCGAGGTGCTATTGCCGGTTTTTTTTTGATGCTGCCGACTGATGGATCCTGGAATGGATGATCGCCGGCGTATAGGCGCTCTGGACTTCACGTGCATACGGACAATTCGGATCTTGAAGCGATTAGGCGACTGGCTAGGCTTGCGGTATGAGCAAACCCGTTGTCGAAGTGCAGGTTCGCGCGGTGATTCCCACGAGCGGTGGCTGCGCGGTTTTTATTGGCAACGAGCAAAAGGTTTTTGTGATCTACGTGGACCAGAGCGTTGGCGCGGCGATCACCATGTTCATGCGGGGAACTCAAAAGGAACGGCCGCTTACGCATGATCTGCTGGCGCACATTTTGAGGGCGCTGGGAGCCAAGGTTGAACGCGTGATTGTCAACGATCTCAAACGTGGCACCTATTTTGCGAGATTGATTCTCAGTGCGGAGAATGAATTGCAACAAAAAAAGATCATCGAGATTGATGCGCGACCCAGCGACTGTATCGCGATGGCAACGCAGCAAACGGCTCCCATCTATGTCAGTCGTGAGGTTTGGGAGGAAGTAGAGGACATGAGCGAAGTCCTTCGGAAAATGGAAGAGGAGAGTTCCCAATCCGAAGAAACGGATGAAGAAGAGTGAGGGCGACGCGGAATCGGAGGGTTCTGTCCAGTTTTTCGCAGCTCCTTATTGAATTTGGAACCTTGTCACATAGTGTGGCGTCGCAATGACTGAAACGTGGGATATTCCTTCCGCTATAGCCCTCTACGATATCGATCGGTGGGGTAGCGGGTACTTCAATATCAACGCCGCAGGGAATGTCCAAGTGATGCCAACGCAGGCGTACGGCCAGGCGATCGATCTGATGGAAGTGGTCTCCGAGGCACGGGATCGCGGGATGGCTTTCCCTCTCGTTGTACGGTTCCAGGATCTTCTCAGGCACAGAGTCGAGACAATCAATCGTGCCTTTCAGTCAGCGATCTCCGAAGCAAACTATCAGAACGTTTACAAAGGAGTTTTCCCGATCAAAGTCAACCAGCTTCGGGAAGTCGTCGAAGAGATCATGGATGCAGGCCGGCCATTCAATTTTGGCCTCGAAGCCGGCAGCAAACCGGAGTTAATCGCCGCCTTGGCCGTTCACCGTGATCCCGAAGGCCTGATCATCTGCAACGGTTACAAGGATCCGACGTTCATTAAGAACGCCTTGCTCGGCCGAAAGCTGGGGAAACAAGTGATCATGGTGGTCGAGAAGCTCGAAGAGGTTCGGCAGATCCTGCAGATCTCCAGAGAAATGAGCGTGACGCCGTTAATAGGACTGCGCGTGCGTGTCCAATCGAAGGGTTCGGGAAAATGGTCAACCAGCGGGGGAGAAAATGCGAAGTTCGGCTTGTCGACAGCGGACCTGATCGCGGCTAGCAATATTTTGAAGAGTGAGGGGATGCCTGAGTCTTTGGTGCTGGTTCATTTTCATGTTGGTTCTCAAGTGCCCGACATCGGCGTGATCAAACGAGCGGTACGAGAAGCAGCTCGCTTTTACGCCAAACTGTCACAGATGGGTCATCCAATGCAATTCATCGATGTCGGCGGTGGATTGGGCGTCGACTACGACGGTTCGAGGACTGCTTCCGACAGCTCTATGAACTACACGCTGCAGGAGTACGCCAGAGACGTGGTTTATAATATCATCGACGTCTGCGATTCAGAAAAAGTGCCGCATCCGACGATCGTCAGTGAAGGCGGTCGGGCAATCGTTGCTCATCATTCCGTGCTGGTAGTGGAAGCATTTGGTTCAATCGAGAAAATAGGCGGCGACCTGTGTCTTGAGAGAAGAGAGACAGATCCGAAGGTGTTTCACGAGATGGTTGAAACCCAGAAAGCGCTGACGAAACAGAATCGCATGGAGGTGCTGCACGATGCGCAGCAGATCAAGGAGCAATGCCAATCGATGTTTGAGCTTGGGTTGCTGGATCTGGACAGCAAGGCCAAGATAGAGACTATCTATTGGCAAATCGCGGACTCGGTCGTCGAACTCTGTCGCGGAATGCGGTATGTACCGGAAGAAGTCAAAGAGCTGGAGACTTCGCTGGGAGATCAGTATCTCTGTAATTTTTCGGTCTTCCAATCCTTGCTGGATCATTGGGCGCTCGGGCAGCTCTTTCCGATTATGCCGATCCATCATTTGGACCAACCACCGGATCGCAATGGGACGCTGGTGGATATTACGTGTGATTCAGACGGCAAGGTGAGCAAGTTTATCGATTTGCAAGATGTCAAAGAGACGTTGCCGCTGCATCGGATTCGATCCGGAGAGCCTTACTACCTGGGATTTTTTTTGATGGGTGCCTACCAGGATATCATGGGCGATCTCCATAACCTTTTTGGCCGGGTAAACGAGGTGCACGTTTTCCTGGATGAAGACGAGGATTCGGGGTGGTACATCGAGGAAGTCATCGAGGGCAGCACCGTCGGAAGCGTTTTGTCGATGACGCAGTGGGATCAACCCGAGCTGATTCGCCTGGTGAAAGCGCAGGTCGATGCAGCAATCAAATCAGATCGTCTGAAACCGAATGAAGCGATGCGTCTCCTAAGCGAGTACGAACGCGGCCTGAAAGGATATACCTATCTGAATTTTCAGAATGGCGCGCGGTAAGTGGAGGGTGGCTCGTTCTGGACGGATTGCAACTGCTATCAGACCGTTATTGATTACTTACCGCTCCTTGCTCAAGCCGTCGGACGAGCTGAAAGATAGCTGTCGAATCTATTACCCGATCGGGTAACTCCGCGTTCCAGATTCTTGTTCCAATCACCAATCGGATTCGGTAGGTTGAATATACGGTGGCGCATCCGGTGGAGTGAAAGAGAGGCCACGGCTGTGTGCCGGCATAAGCTAACATTGTCATTGGGTCCGAATTTTTCAAGACTGTTATTCGGGGTGCTAGCATGGCTAACTTCTAAACAAAGGTAAATTCCGCCGCATGAAACAGTTTATGCGCTTGTTCGGTTCGATGTTTGTCGTTGCTTTAACTGCGGGGCTTTGCGCCTGCTCGGTGTTGACCTCCTCCGTCAGTTTCAACCAGCGTCTCATGGTGAAGGTGCGGAGTGATCTTCGCCCTGATGAGATGGTGCCCGCCGCGTGGCTATCACCTACCGAAGCTTGGCACTTCCGCCACGCAGTGGAAGCGCCACGGGACCCGCAAAGCCGGGGTGATTGGTATGTGGCCTGGCGTGCCAAGGACCTCGACCGGAATCGTCCGCTCTCCCTTTCACAATTGCTCTCGCAGCGCTGGCAGTGGGCAAGGGCAGCGGTGCCGTCACTAGCGGATGCGACCCACCGAGCCTTTGGGGTTTACCCGCTGATGATCGAGCCCAACCTGGTCTTCTACGGTAACACGGTGCAGCATGCCAAGGACAACATGTTCACCCGGGAATTCCGTGTCCACGCAGGAGGTGGAAAAGACTATCATCCGTTCTGGTTCCATGAGAAGCGAGCGAGACTGGGTACGCGGTCAGCGAGTCCAAAAGTCATCTATGTGAATGGAGAACCAAGTTCCGTCTGGCCGATCCCGAGCGGGGCGGCAGATGACTCCGGCGGCAAGCACCCCGAATATCGGCAGTTCTGGTATCAAAATCCTTCTTTTTCCCAGCTTTCTGCCGCTCGCGCTCGGGTTATGACGAGGCATACAGGAGAATGGCGTGTTCGGGTGGGTATCCTTGACACCGGATTTGACGATCGTCACGTCGCGTCGCCGTTGTATGTCGATGAGAGTCGAATGGCGGATGCTGACGGCTGGGTTCATGGTTGGCAGCAATCACAACTTTGGATTCCGGGTGAAGCGGAGCATAGGAGCGTGGGAGCCAATCCTTCCCATGGAATGGGGACAATCGGGCTGCTGGCAGGACGTAAGATCATCCTGAAAACGCCCGGTACGGCGAGTCAGGCTGGAACTGAGACCCCTGTTTGGCTTGGAGGCGTGCCTCTGGCCAGAGTGGTGCCGGTGCGGGTTGCATCGGATCCTATCTCTCTGGGAACCGCGGCGCTTGCTTACGGGATCGACTATGCCAGCCGGGTTAAGCACTGCGATGTTATTTCGATGAGCCACGGAGGGTCACCGACCCAGACTTGGGTGGATGCGGTCAACGCCGCTTATGAACGTGGCACGGCGATGTTCGCAGCCGAAGGCGATTTCTTTTCGCTATTGCCCTATGGCTGGCGCCCCGATGGATTGATCGTCCCAGCTTCGCCTGTTTACCCGGCCGCGTTCCGCCGCGTGATCGGCGTGACTGGCGTGACCAGCGAAGGAAAAACCTATTCGGGTAATTCCGTCGCCCGGTTATTTCGGCGGTTCAAATCGATCAATGAATGGGGTTTCCGCGGCAGTTATGGACCGGACGGGTGGCTCGCAGGGCTGAACCCTCGGGTGAACGTCGACGAAGTGGAGGCGGAATCAGGCGAATTGCGCCCCTATCCGATTGCTGGCTATACCCCAAATGTTCCATGGCTAAGCGGCACAAACGGCGTGTCTCTAAATGGGAGCGGGACTTCTGCCGCCACTCCGCAGGTAGCCGCCGCCGCCGCTCTCTGGCTCGAACAGCACCGACGAGAGTTCGGTCCAGGCGAATGGAACTCCTGGCGCAAAGCTGAAGCCGTCTATGACGCACTGCTGATGTCCGCGAAAAGAAAGAAGGGCCAGGATAAACCTGATCTTTATCTCGGCGCCGGAATGCTGAAGGCCGGAGATGCGCTGAACCGCGACTATGCGGGCGTTCGCAATTTACGGTCAAATGCCCTTAGATACCGGCGGGTGGCGCCGGATGAATTTAACGGATCCGAAAGTTTCTGGCGCCTTCTGTTTCGAATTCCGGCCCATGTGCCGGCCGAAGACCGTGCGCAGCTGGATCAGAGCGACCTGCCAAAGGCGGCCGGCCGTGAGCAGGCCCTCGCGCGGATCTACTATAATATGCTGTTGCTCCAAAAGTGGCATGGCGGCTCACTCCCAACTCACGGCGCTGCCGAGGACGGTCTCAAGGCAAAGGCGTCGCGGCTGGCCAAAGAGATTATAAACGGAAGAATATAAACCGCAGATTAACCGCCGAATAGATGGCGTAACGACCGGAACAAATGGCTTGTGAAATCTTCATTTTCGCCGTGCTGTTCTCTCGAGCCATTGGAACCGATGGATCCGCCGAGTTGTCGACCCTCGTGCACCGGACAGGATTGAGCAGGAACAATCGATTGAGGCAGCATTATCTCATAAGCGTCTCCCGCTGCGACGCAAGCGTCCGTGGCCAGGCGATTCGATACTGAGCAGAGCCGGACGCGCATCAATGGTTCCGGAGCCGGAAACGGCCCATCCGGATATTTTTGTCGCGAGGCCTTCTCCATGACCTTGACCCAGATTGGAAGCGCTAATGTTGCACCGTAACCGTGCTCCTGGATTGTTTGCGGTTGATCAAATCCGGCCCAGACGCCGCACGTCAGCGAATTCGTGAAACCCACGAACCAAGCGTCCTTGTAGTCGTCCGTCGTGCCGGTCTTTCCTGCGGCATACCGTGTGAGGCCGAGCGATTTGGCAGATGCGGCTGTGCCATGTTCGATTACCCCTCGCACGGTTTGGGCAATCATCCATGCGATCGCCGGGGAGATCGCCTGCTTATCGCTGGGGTGAGCCTGGTAAATTACATTCTCGTCGGCGTCGTCGATCCGCTCAATCAGGTAGGGTTCCTTTCGTTTACCTTGCGCGGCAAATGCAGAATAGGCGGCTGTAATATCTTTTAGATCTGATTCAAATGCGCCGAGATAGATTGCAGGGAGGCGGGGAATAGTTCGTGCGAATCCGGCGGATTGACCGATCGAAATCACGCGATCCAGCGTCGCCAGTTCACCCACTCGGATCGTCATCGTATTTCTTGAGAAAATCAGGCCGTTCCGGGCCGGTAGAACTCCGTGATTTTCCCGGTCCGAATTGTCCGGATGCCAGTTAGGAGCGGCTGATATTTCTCCATGCTGCAATGGAGCGTCGTCGACCCCGGTGCCGGGCATCATTCCGCGACCGTATGCTGCAGCGTAAACAAATGGTTTGAAAATTGAGCCCACCTGGCGGTACGCCTGCAGAGCACGATTATACTTGCTGTCGCGATAGTCACGTCCTCCGACCAGTGCTCGAATTGCTCCCGTGCGATTGTCCATCGCGACAACCGCACCCTGGAGGTAAGCAGTTTGTTCTTCTGCGGCTCGCGATTGCTCGGTGAAGTCGCTTTTCCTTGGATGTTTGTAGTTTGGTTTGGTCTCCACCTGGGTTAACAGATTGTCGGTGGCCTGTTCAGCCGTGCGCTGGAGCTCCGGATCAAGCGAGGTATAGATGCGCAACCCACCGCTATCGATGGCGTCCTGGCTGACGATCCCCTGCAGTTCGCGATAGATTGCATCCATCGCGTAGTTTTCCTGAGCAGTGGATGTGCGCCTGTTCGCGAGATGCACCGACGGCTTTTTCGCACCGTTGGCTTGAGAGGAAGAGAGCAGCTTCAATTCTGCCATCCGATCGAGCACATCGTCTCGCTGATCAATCGCACCCTCCATGTTGGTCCGGGGCGAATACCGATTCGGGCTCCGAATCAGCCCGGCAAGCAAGGCCGCTTCCGAGAGAGTCAAATCGGCCGAAGACTTTCCGAAATAAGCTTGGCTGGCGGTTTCAAGGCCGTACACGCCTGACCCGAAGTAAATCCTGTTCGCGTAGAATTCCAATATCTGGTCTTTGGAATAAGAGGACTCGATCCGGAGGGCAACGAACGCTTCCAGTATTTTCCGGCTCAGATTGCGGCCGCCAAGAGGAAAACTGTTCCGGGCCAGTTGTTGAGTAATCGTGCTGCCTCCTTCCCGAACATGCAGGTGAACAACATCGCGAAGGAGCGCTCGACCGATCCCTATGGGATCTATTCCATGATGGTCGTAAAAGCGCGAGTCTTCCCGCGCAAGGAGCGCCAATCTGAACAATGGCGAAATCTTTCCGGGCTCGATCAGGATTCGGTTCTCGCCTCTGAGTCGGCTATACGCCTTTCCGTCCATGTCGTAGACTGATGATCGCTCCGGGATCTTGCCGACGTCCTTGAGATTGAAAGTCAGCGCCCACGCAAAGTAAAAGGCTCCCAATACCGAAAGACAAATAGCGCCCGACAGTGCGAAACCGATGAAAAGCCTCCCGAAAAATCGGATCTTTTTGTTCATCTCGGGTTGAGCTGAGCGCAGGCCCGATCAGGAACCCTCCAGCAGGTCCGGACGCCGTTCCCTTGTTTTTTGACGGGCCTGATTTTCTCGCCACTCACGAATCGCACGATGATTGCCTGAGAGCAGGATTTCCGGGACGTTCCAGCCACGGAATTCGTGCGGCCGTGTATACTGTGGATATTCCAAGGTTCCAGATGAAAACGATTCATCTCGGGCCGAATCGCAGTCTCCGAGCACACCAGGGATCAATCGGGCGACCGCATCGACAACCACGGCGGCCGCTATCGCACCATTCGAGAGTACGTAATCGCCAATCGAGAGTTCCTCATTCACCAGATATTCGGTGACCCGGTGATCAATTCCTTCGTAGTGGCCACAAACGAATATCAGGTGCTTTTGCTGGCTGAGTGCCGAAGCGACTTCTTGAGTAAACCGGCGCCCCCCCGGGGTCATCAGGATCACGTGCGAACGCTCGGTTCGGATTGATTCGACGGCCGCGAAAATCGGTTCCGGTTTCATGACCATTCCAGGTCCTCCCCCGTACGGCGGTTCATCGGTCACATGATGTTTGTCGGAAGCCCAATCCCGTATATTCAGGCACCTGACCTGAATCAGACGGTTTTCCTGGGCCTTCTTCAGAATGCCTTCCGTGAAGGCCCCCGCGCAGAGCTTCGGAAAGAGCGACAGAATGTCGAAACAGATCATACCGGTTTCTCATTATACCTATCTATCGCTTCTGCACCCCTTTTCGAGCTCTTGAAAGTCAGGGAACACCGCCGGCACCTGGATTCAGCTTCGCCCGGACAAAAAACCCCTCGGCCGAAACCAGGACATCAGATGTCGCGGACCCGACCAATCTATGATCCTGTTTGGCAGATTCTCCGGGTCGCGAATGCAATGTCAAAGGCTGCGCTGTCCTATCGTCGCCCGATGCTCAACGTTGCCGCAACGCATCCATCAGCCCACTGTCAATCTGGCCGGTTACCGGCAGACCTTGATGCGCCTGGAACGATCGGATCGCCGTAGCGGTCTCAGGCCCCATCACGCCATCAATCCGGCCGCTATAGTAGCCGCGCCACGCCAGTGCCGCTTGGACCGCTCTGGTGGAGGAGAATTGGGATTGTTGGTTGCCTTCGTAGGAGGCGCTGTCGGAGCCGCCATAATATGCGTCGTATCCGTAGTAAGGATAATAGGGATAGTCCCATCCCCACCAACCCCACCAGGGGTATGGGTATCCATAAAAGGCGAACCCCGGACCGAAAAAACGACCACGAAAGAAATGGCGCTCACCACGACCGTGGAAGCCGCCAGAATGAAAGCCGCCATGGAAACTTGAACCGCCGTGGCCGCTTCCGCCGCCGCCGCCGTGAGCCATCGAATCGGGTGCCGAAATCAGTAGACCGATAGCGACCGCCCCGGCGAGGAGAAAATGCAATTTCATAACATCTATTCCTCTGTTGTATCAATATCGCCCGGTTGACGCGAACCGCCACCAAAATCAACTGAGTGTCGTCCCCTCAGCGTTCAGTTCAACGCTTTGGCTCATGTTGGAGAGCTAGATGCAACCCGATCGCGAGGGCGAGACAATTTCCGCAATCTACTCGGAAATGTGTTTTCAGTATCCAGGCGAACTGGACGCATCAGACTCTCCGGCAGTAGCCCTTCCTCTGCGAGATGAAGTACCGATAGTTGTTCTAGCAGCGGAATTTGTGTGCGCACCACCCTGAGCAAAGACGGTGTTTGGATCAGTGAGCTCTGCGTTCTTGGTGGAAGTTCGTCCGCTTTGGCAGGAACCGAGTAAGATCATGATTGCTACCAGGATGAATCCTGCCGCCAGTTCGATTCGTTTTCGCATATGAAACAGTTCACGCGCGAATTTCGGATGTAAACCAGTCTTACGCCGAATCTAGTTCCAGTGCAGTGTGCCTCTATTCGGCTGCCAGGCGCAGATTGTCGTCGCCGGTGATCTTGTCCCAGTCGTAGCCTAAATACAAGGCGAACGCGACCAGCTGCAGTTCCCAGCCGTGACGGCGGTGGCGATATTCGCACCAGCCCGCCTCTTGGTCAGCCGGCAGGCGTACGCCCGCGCGCCGCAACTGGCGCAAAATGTCCTCAAAGCGTACCCGAGGATGAGCAACACTACCAACGTTGCGACGATCCCGGGCAAGAGCAGCGGCCCGACGTGGTTGAGCAGCCCGTTGCGGCCCGGGCGCGAACGACGGAAGGCAATGGCCCGCATCAAACGCCACGCGCCGCGGGTGAGCGTTTCGGTGATTGGTCTCGAGCGTCCGCGCGAATCCAGAATGGTGCGATAAATGTCCAGGGCCACCAGCCCGAGCAGGCCAATGCCCGAGACAGTAGAGGCCCAAGCGGCGGAATTCATGAAAGGCGCTGGTAGTTTGTCCGAATCGCTTAGCAGTGGATCGCTTATCTCATAAAAAAATCTGTTGGAGATAACTCTCCACTGTTTCATGGTTAGTTAAATCTCTGTCACCCAAAAACGCTCGCCGAATTGAATGAGCAACTGTATTGCTGCCAACCAGGGTCACCCCCGCAGTTAGCAGCCGTTCCCTTGCAAACCGATTCAGTCATGAATGAAATACCAATTCTCATTGTAGGAGGAGGTCCTGTGGGGTTGTCTCTTGCGCTGGGCCTGGCGCGCTGCGGCGTGCGCTCGACGCTTTTTGAGGCAAAATCTGAGATCGATCCGCATTCCCGCGCGCTGGGCATTCTGCCACGCACCCTGGAAATTTTTCGCGCCTGGGGAATTTATGAGCGATTTATTTCGGAAGGTGTACTGCGCACAAAAGTCGATTTCTGGGTCGTCGGTCAGACTAAACCTGTGGCAGAAGTGGACCTGGGCGTGTTTGCACGACTCAGTGCCGTGCCTGGGATTTTGATCTTGCCGCAGAATCGCTCAGAATCCTTGCTGCTGGAAGCGGTGAGAGCCGCGGGCCTGACAGAGATGCTTCCTGGGCACAAAGCAGTGAGCTTCGAGCAAGATAGCGACGGCGTTTCGGTAGAGGTTGCGGGACCTGACGGCGCGGCTCAGACTTATCGTGGTAAATATCTCATCGGTTGCGACGGTGCGCACAGCGCGGTGCGCGGATCTCTAGGATGGGAGCTGCAGGGGAAAACTTATCCGACCCGTGTGCTGCTGGCCGACATCCGCATTCGGGATGAGAGGGACCAACTTCCCTGGCCACGTTTGGCGCCTGCCCGAGGCCAAGTTTTGGCAGCTTTACGCTACCAGGCCGAACATTGGCGAATCCTTTCGACACTGGAGCAAAATGAAACCGAGCAGGCAGCTGTGCAGAGCTCTGCGATTGACCGCCGAGTTAACCGACTTTTTGGCGCTGGTTCCTACGAATATCTCTGGTCCAGCGTTTTCCAGATTCATTGTCGCACGAGTCCTCACTTTCGGCAGGAGCGGATCCTCCTCGCCGGAGATGCCGGCCACATCAATAGTCCTGCGGGGGGCCAAGGAATGAACAGTGGCATCCAGGACGCGCACAATCTGGCTTGGAAACTTGCCCGCGTCCTTGCCGGTGCGGATGCGGAGACCCTTCTCGCTTCCTATGAGGCTGAGCGCCGCGAGGCGGTTATCAAAAACGTGGATCGTTACACCGATTTGCTCACCCGATTCGGTTTTTTCGCTCCTGGGTTGGTACAAAACGCCATTGGAGCTTTGTTCCGTAGCGGCCCGCGACTGGGGATCATGTCCCATTTCGCACCAAAGATCGGCATGTTCGACACCGCTTACAGACACTCGCCGCTCGTCAGCGGAAGAGGCGCTTGGATTGGGCGTCGAGCCCCCGACGGCGATTTGATCGCCCCGAACGGCAGCTCCGTGCGGTTGCTGGATTTGGCGGGTCCGCAACCGGTGTTGCTACTGTTCGATGACGGGAGGTTGCCGAGTTGGGACGTTGCTGAAGTGGCGCAATACTTCACCAATATCTGCGATTTGAAGATCGTGCTGCTATTATCCGACAGAGCTCCCAGACGTCCCGATGCTTACTGCGACGCATCCTCGAACGGGTCGCTTTGGAGCTCGTGGAAGGTCTCTGGAGGCGCTGCCGCACTGCTGCGCCCCGATGGATTTGTCGGCTGGATGGGATGTCGTCCATTGGCAATCGAATTAGAACGCGGTGTGCGGAAGGCGCTCGGCTCATAGCCCGAACATCGTTCGCGGCTCCGTCTCTTGCCCTTTGGAGATCTACGGCGGTTTCAAGGTATCCACAATCATTTGCCTAAGCTAACCATCAAGTGGATGCTTCAGAGCTTATTCCCGTCAAAGCTATCAGGCAAAGGGGTGCTTTGCCTTGGACATGAATGGATCAATTCCATTTGACCGGTGTGCGTCGATTGCCTTGTGGCGCATGCCGGTTGCTTGTTTCTGAGTAAGGCGGATAGAGGCCATTCAACGGACGATTGCCAGATTGAAGTTCAGGCTAAAGAATGTGGAGAATTCTCCACGGTCTGCATTCGTCAATTGGAACAATTGCCAAAAAAGCACGATTCTCAGAATGTGCTCGCTGGCCATTACCGGGATGCATTTAATGCCTTCATGAGTGACCACATCTACAAAAAGATCGAGCTGGTCGGTTCCTCTCCGAATGGCATCGAAGACGCAGTGAACAACGCGATAAACCGAGCTGGCAAAACAATCCGCAATATGAGTTGGTTTGAAGTCGCCGAGGTGCGCGGCCAACTCGAGAATAACAAGGTTGCGCATTGGCAGGTGACAGTGAAGGTGGGGTTCACGTTGGATCGCTGATACTGCGAATCTAGGCCGAAGTCCCTCGGAGCCGGTGGGTGGTTTGATCCTGGTCCGATGTGTTTGGCGGCTGCATCAACTCGATTGTGGTTCCATCCGGGGCACGCACGTGAATGAACTGCGTTCCCGCGTTCTTGCCTCCCTGGATAATCTGCGGCTTGCCTGCGGCGGTCCAACCAGATGCATTCAAAGCATTGAGTGTCCAGATCGTCCCATGGTGAAAGCGATGTGAACAGCAATCGATATTTCCGCGCCAGGAATGCCGGTGACCTCGCTAGCAAACTGTGATCTAAAGAAGTTCCCGAGGGATCTTGCCGCCGTGCTCCGATAATTCTCTGAGAACCTGTTTATGAAGCCATACGTTCATCGTGGCCGAGTCGTTTTCATCGCCCGGATAGTGAAGTTCCTTCGCTAACTGCTTCCGGGCCGAAAGACTGCTGTCCATATCGACAAGTTTCAACAGATCGACGATCGATTTCTTCCAGTCGAGCTTTTCTGCGTTCTTTGCAGCCAGCCCATCGAGGATCGCGGTTACATCGACAGTTTCGACCGGTGCAGCGGCGGCCTCGGGAGTTGCGGCAGGAGCGGCCGTCGCCGGAGAAACAGCGGACGCGGCAGGTGTTGTTCCAGAGGGCGCTGTCGCGGATTCGATCGTCGTGCTCGAAGGCGCGGGCGTCGCAGGGGGTGCTGCGCCTGCGTGCCCGAATATCTTTGACATCAGGTTATTAAACATTCCCATAGGTATGACAGTACGCTTTATCCCAGCTGCCTGGATGTATCCGGAATCTTCAGATATGGTGTCCTGTTATCTAACAATACTTCATAGGTTTCATTACGGGCGACGATGTCCTGACTTTGCCTTGGCGGCCGAGGAGGAGGATAGAGGAGATTTTTGTGGCTAAGGAAAAGGCCCTCGCGTTCCAACGCTTGAGGCATAGCGATGGAAGGCCTCTTGAGACGAGGATCTTAAGGGAGAAAAAGTGTCGGCTCCGGGAAATCGTCCGTCAAGTGAGCGCCTGCATCCACCGCTCGTATTCACGCGGTTCGAGCTGAGATCTCATGCTCTGAAGGTGGGTTTTGCGATCAATCATGCCTCTCGATCGACCGGAACGCATATAGTGCTCCAGCTCATGATCGCTGCCCTTTTTGAGCACCGCCAAAATCGCGCCGTCGTTAAGTAGCACTTCACGCAGGGCGATGCGCCCGTTCTCCCGTTTCGGGACAAGGACCTGGCTCAAGAGCGCCACCAGAACGGTTGCAAAAACGTCCCGTGCTCTATCCCGTAAGTCTGTAGGCAACAACTTCAAGAGACGCTCCGGCGTCTCTTCAACACTGTTCGCGTGCAGCGTCCCAAGCACGAGGTGTCCAGTTTCAGCGGCTTGCAGGGCTACAACCGCCGTCTCCTGATCCCTTATTTCCGCAATGGAAATTACGTCGGGATTCTGCCGCCAGGCGTCCCGCGCGCCAGCATGAAAGGAAGGGCAATCGACTCCGACCTCCCGCTGGGCAATATCCGCCAATTTCTCATGAAAGATAAACTCAATCGGATCCTCAATGGTGATAATCTTTACTCGTCGCGTCTGGTTTATCGTTTCGAGAATGGCCGCCAGAGTCGTTGTCTTGCCGCTTCCGGTCGCGCCCGTGACGAGGACCAAACCTGCCGGTGCATTAGTAATGGCCTTGGTCACCTTTTCTGGTAGGCCGATACTCTCCGCGCTTGGAGGATCTTCCGGAAGCGGGCGCAGCGAGACTGAGAATTTGCCGCGAGCTCTCACAATATTGACGCGGAAACGCATTTGATGCATCTCGGTCGAAAAATCCAACGAAGGCATCGCTGTCTCCAGCGCTGGCAGCAAATCCGGTCTGGCCGCGAGGAGCGATCGAACAAGTCGCTCAAAGGTGTCTCGAGTAAAATCCTCGGGGGAACTCAACCGGACGACATTACCGTCGACCCTTGCCTTAACGGAACAGTTATTAAGGTAAACGTCGCTGGCAATATTCAACCGAACGAACTCGACGATTCTCTGCCAGTCCTCTGTCATCGTTTCAAGCCCCTCGTTTGATGCGCTACGAAGATTAGGGTTGCGCGAGACTGTGAAATCCCGGCTTACCAGTAGTGCCCAAACTGCAGGTGCACGGCTGGTTGGAATTGAGGATATTGGCGTAGGTGCCGCCTGCCGGACATGTTGGTACGCCGTATCGCAAGTAAGGTTTCAGTTGATCCAGAGTGGTCAGCGCAACGCCGGGATTATCTCGGGAAAACTCGTCCTTCGCGCCTTCGATGGTCGCAAGATTAGCCGCACATTCCCTGCCTTTGCTATCGCTAATAGCTTGGGTTACGCCAAGACAAATGGCAGCTGCGGCGAAAGCACAAATGACGAGGACGACGAGGATCTCAAGGAGGGTGAAGCCCCTATTGCTTTTGTTCTGCCAGCTCTGCGTTACTCGTTTTTTCGTGAACCCACCGACACTTGCGCGCTGGGGCGGCGGCTTCAAAGCGGTTACAAGATCAAGAAAGCAGCACTTGAGTCGCCATCTACCCAAATTAGGAATGGGAGCCGTCATTGTTCAACTTATTCCAGTCCGAGCCTTTCGGACAGCTGTCGCATTAGATTGGAACAAATCAAATCTGCCGCCTTCAGAACATTTTCCTCTGTTAGCGCAGAGCCCGTTATTTCAATTTCGGCTACCTTATCAGCAAAATTGATGAGCATCGCCCCTCCGTTAAATCCTGTGGCAACGCGCATGGGCCAAATCTAAAGGGGTAAAGCGCGGAGGATCCTGGCATTGTTGTCGGGTGGCACGGCGTGGCTTTCCATGCTTTTTCAGACGCGGTTTTATCGTGGGTAGAGCAACGCAATATATAAAACGTTTTATAATAAGTTAAGTCAACAAAATTTTGCAGCTACACCAGGCCAGGTGGAGCTTCCCAGGGGGCATGCGCGGATCCATTCTGAAAGAGGAAAAAAAGCGCCGTTTTTTTCATTGTCTCCTCCCGACCGTTCGGAAACCGATCCGATCGCTCTGTGTCATGCAAGGTTGATTGACAACGCGTCGAGTGATATCTGCGCTCGAGTTCCCGAAATTTCCCCCTCGGACGACCGGTTGGCCACTCGTGGGATCGAACGTTGCCGTCCACTCCGATACATTTCCAGCCATATCGTAAACGCCATAAACACTGAGATCCAAAGGAAAGACAGTCGGTTCAGACCATTTTTTGGCGGCGTCTCCCTCATAAATATTTGCAGCTCCTTCTTTTTCCTCCGATCCCCACGGAAATCTCCGGCCGTCGGTTCCCCGAGCGGCTTTTTCCCATTCCTCCTCGCTGGGCAGGCGCCGACGTTTCCATTGTGCGAACGCCCATGCATCATACCAATCGACATAGACGGCGGGATCATTGAGTGTGAGGTGCGCTCCTTCGTAAAGCCGGTCGGAAACGGCTGCCTGATAGAGTTCACTCCACTTCGGGTTTGAATGACCCTTATTCACAGGTTGACTGGGGTGATCGTACTCGGTGCTCAATCCTACCGCCGCGAGAAACTCGGCGTATTGCGCGATCGTGACTTCTACCGGATCAATGTCATAGGCCGGCAAACTTTTCCTCTCGCCATCTTGGTAAAAAAATTCTCCTGCCTCGACTTTGACCGGCGGACCATACGATTTGCCCGCTAGTCGCTCACTAGAGCTCTTGAGATATGGCAGGAACTCGTTAGCCAATCGATCCCGTATCAGATCTCCTCGAAAGATGAAATACAGAACCAATATTCCTAAAGAGAGGCCTACAACATTAAGGAGAATCTTGCGTGCTCTCGCCAACCAACGTTCCTGCCTGCGCCGCGCGTAAATTAGCTCCAGAACGGCGGCGGCGCTCCCTCGGGAGAGCTCCACCTGGCCTTTTCCGGCTCGATCATCGTCTGCCTCGCCCTGCGATTGTTCATCCAACACACGCATCGCTTCGAGCAGCATCGCATCAAGATTTCCCGACAATGTTCGCGGTAAATTTGGCGGGATCCCACGACGCAAATCAAACCTGCCGCCGCTCCACGAAATCAGTTCGTTCAAGGCCGCCTGGCCGGTTAGCCCGGCGGCAGTAGCATGCACCGGATACCCACGGTTGATGTAGAGATATCCTTTCTGATTTCCGCGAAATGCTGCGATCGTCGAGGTAGTTGCAGCAAGACAAGCCATCTGAATGATGTCTTGTAGCTGCAGCCGTTCGACGGTTCCCGTGAACCCAGAGTTTTTTCCTTGCTGCATTGGCGACTATTGGGCCGTGACAGTATTGCGTCTAAACAGATCAAGCCAGTGTTTCTTGGGCGCAGGCTCCTGTGGTTTGTTCGTGTGGTCCTTAGCGTTAACTTGCGCAGAGACCTCCTTATTCTTATTCTTCTTCTTCGGCTCTTTATCCGCCTTCCTGAGGTCTCCCTTTCCGGCATTGTCGGCCTTGTTCTCATCTTTAGCGGCGTCGGCGGCCGTCGGGAGATGATCAACGGGCGGTTCCGTGAAAGTCGCTGCCAAATTGGCGTTTGCGCCAGAATTCGTCGGGCGCATCAGCAGGTCGAAATCCTGGTCTACTGACAGATCATTCGGGCCTCCATTCGTGGCTGCTCCTGTCACGACAAAAAACACCGGAACCGATGTCTGTGCCGGCACAATTCCGCCGGCATCCGAAATACATGCGTCGTATCTTGCATCGCCGACCCGGACGGAAAATCCTTCGGGATCAAAATAAAAATCCGACTGACTCCTATTGCCAAGCTGGACCTCGAAGCCTGTTAAACCGAGGGACCGATCGGAGACCACGCGCTTGATCACAGTCTCGATTTGACCAACCGTCGCTCGCTTATTTGGTTCGACAGCCCTTAGAGAAGCGATCGAATCCGGCGAACTGGTCTGGAGAGCGGAATAGGTCTTTACTTGGTCCAGGAAGCTAAGCAGCCGATCCCGGCTGGCAGCCGTTTTATCGGAAGCCGGTGTCTGCGGCTCGCCCGTCGCTACAAATCTGTTCTCGCCGGGCGCTCCAAAGATCTCCACGAAACTCGGGTCACTCGCTTCCTCGCAATAGAAGCAGTACACTTTTTCATTCAGTACCACGGTAAGATTTGCGCGAACGTCTGCTCTCAAGGCCTTGAGTGACAGGAAGTTCGTTCCCTTATCGTAGATAAGTTGGAATTTATCGGTGTCCGGTTTCGGCTGCACCGCAAAACCATATCCATTGATCGCCTCGATTTTCGCCGGAAACTCCAGCGTCGTTATTCCTTGCAGGCCGACCCTTACTACGGCTGGTTCGCTCTGATTGAGAGTCGTGCGGACCACCTTCTTGCTCAGGTCAGGGTCGGTTTTAACGGGGTCCGATTCCTGGGAATAACAACTTAAAATACAAAATGTTGCACTTAGATACGGGGTAAAAAAAAGAATCAAATGCCGATTCATACAGTCTGAGGTAGGAGCTCCACTCCTTTAGGTTTGAGGAATGCCGTTGGTGCTCATGCTTTGCAAATCAGGGACACGCGTTTCACACACTCTTGTTACTTTTTGTTGCTTACGGAACCTCCCCTTGGATAAATCCAAAGGGTTCTAAAAAGTTTACGTCTGATGTTCTCTGCGGCTCTCGCTTGCGCATTGAGCTTTCCCGCTCGCGGATTGGTTTTGCCCCGATATCGCCTGTCTCAACAGCGCTTCCGCACTTGGCCAACCTTCAACCACTAGCCGGAGGTTCCCATTAGATTAACACTCCCATCTAATAGGAAACCACGTTGCTCTGCAAAAGTTTTTTTTAAAAAAACTCCACGCTCAAATGTTGGGCCCTCCCCTTTTTTCAACAAACAATAGGCTATCACCTTCGCTGTGGTCGTGGCACTCAGGGTCCCTGGCAAGGGGGTTCTAGAGGCTTGGGACGGATGCTCTCCATGGCTTTGGCTTGCGCTACAACGTCCTGGACGCGCTAACTAAGGCGCCTCCTTGCCTTGAGTGTTTGTTTGGTGTGATTCGAAAACCCAAGCTCTGCACCTTGCGATAGCGGCCCCTTCCGGTAAACTCCACCTCCAGCGAAATGTCGGTGTGTGTGTTGATTTCTTTAAGAGCGTGATCGAGCGCGCGTTGTTTGACGTTTGCCCAAGACTCGAGCGGCGCTTCCTGCAGCAGTTTTCCTGAACTATCCCGGATATCCTCCAATCCTAAAACCGTACGGAGAGTAGCCAAGCTCACCCGCCTGTATCCGACCGCCAAGTGCTGCTTTGCCCATTGATACAGTCGAGTGGAGTATTGGCTTTTGAGCCGTACGCCAGACTCGCCTAAGTGGTTCTTCAAATTACGCCAGATTTGCTCGTAATTGCTATTCAGTTTGAGCTCCAGTTCTTCCTGTTCTCCAGCCTTAACATGCGTGATAGATTCAAGCCAAGGTAAGTAGGTCGAGCGGAGAGCGCCATCCGCGACACTATCGAAAACCAGACGATGATAGCGAATCAGCCTGTATACCGGCAAAAGAAATTTACGGCGCTCGTTGACCTGTTTGGCACCGAAGGGAACGCGGAGCCTAATTATCCCGGTCTGCTGCGGACCGAAGTTTTCTAAGAGCCGCCGGACAATATCGCGCTCTGTCTGCGGAAGCTTGGAGAAGCTCTCGAGGATACCTTGTTCTTCAACCGTCGGTAACGAGAGTTCCAAATGGGGAGGCGTCTTTCTGCCAGAGCCTTGCGGGGTTTGACTCTTTTTCACTCTTCCGAGTTTCCTCCTTGAGGGTCAGTTTTGTCATACATGTAAGCCAGGATTGCACACGAAATCCAGGGATGAAGGCGAGCTTTTCTGATCGCGAGCAAGATTTACAGGAAAAGGACTTCCGAAAGTCCGCCGCGCCGCTTGAGCGGTGGGATGCGCGAGCGTCGGAGTGTCGGGCCGTCGACTTTGATTTCATGACGACGTGAGCGCACCTGGCGCTTCGAAATTTCCGGCTTTTGTCCCGCCAGAAGCATCATTGATCTTTACAAATCGGAGAAAATTTAATTTAAGGGCATCTCTCAATACGGAAACTTCAAAACGCATTCCTACCTATAATGGTTAGAGCTACTGCCAGGCAATCTAGGGCTGGGGAGACGCGCTGGAATTTTAGCAATACCCGTGGCACCTCCCTTTCGCTGGATGAATTTTTAGCCGAGAAGGATGCAACTGGGTTCACATTCTTTGTCGGAAAGGAGCCTTGGCTGGATGGAATTCAAAAGCTGAACTGGCAAACGTTTTTCCGCGTCTGCACCCAAGAGATGGATGACATCTCACAAAGGGCTGTAAGGCTGGTGATACAGTATTGCCTGGAAATTCTCGACGAAGTCGAAGAAAAAATCCCCGGCAAGATCTCGCTGGCCCGCCTCGAGGCTGCACTCGACCTCCAGTATGCAGAACAATACGAAAACAAGGTGTTCCAGTACCGATGGGCGTTGAGGCATCCTGTCGTAAAGGAGGCCATCACAAGGGCCCTGGCTAATCGATTCCGTTCGCGCTAGATTCTTTAGACATCCTCCTCATCGCTCTGGCGATCAGTTTCGTTCCCTTCCTCTTGCCGATAGCCGTGAAGCTGCGGACTCAGGAAGGCGCGCAGAAAAAGGAGGGAAGCATACGGTGTTCAAAGCTGCCAAGTTGTAGTTTCATTTCCAGCGTTATTAGCCCGGCAGGCGTCTAAGACGCACTGGGATACAACTGAAAAGAAAGAGTTTGACATACGATATGGTGAACCGCTATAAGCGGCGTGTTCGAGGGCCCGGGCTTTAACGCGATACGGCGAAAATTCTTTGAGGATAGGACCTAAATCCTATCTTAAAGGGAAGCCCCTTTCTCAACTCCGAAGCGGAGATAGGAAGGATGTCAAAATAACGAACAGTCCACATGAATATCTTGAGATGGTGCTTTGCGCCTCTAGCGGTTTCCTTGGCTGCCGTTCTAAGCCTCCCAGCAGAAGTTCAGGACGACATTGTGACCAAGAAGGTGTCAACCGCTGCTCTTCCCAGACCGATATTGGCAATAGTCTTTCAGGCGCCAGCGGATAAGGGCTTGGCGTACCGGAGAACAGACGTGTTCGCAAAGCTCCTGCGGGCATCTCTTCAAGAGACCCCGCCGGCCTTGGCTCCTACCGCAACTAGGCCCCTTCAACGCTCACCAGAAACAGGCAAACCTAACGTCATGACAATGCTTTCAATATCCTGCCACCAACAGAGCCAGGCCACCCAGACTTTATTGATCCAATGTCGGACAGAGGGTTATATTAGCAATGCGTCTCGGGGCGAACGCATTGTTATGAAAGGCGTTATAACTGAAGATGTCGCGTCGGCGGGCAAGATCTTGATTGCAGCCGGGAGCAAAGTTGCTGGCATCGCCCATATAGACCCCGATAGCGGGAGAGTGGATTCGCAGGGGAATTGGTCGATTATTGCCGACAACCGCGAAGTGCGCGTTCACGCAGAAGTGCAAGACGCGGACACCGGTTTTCACGGGATCCAAGGAAAGGAGACCTCCTGCGAAAGCGAAAGTCTACAGAGGCAAGCAGTTGTGCGAGATGGCCGCTACTGTTTCCTTCCCGACAAGACACCCTTTGTTCTATCCATAGCGGGCGAGGTCAACATTATAGTCTTGCAACCTCTGGAATCTTCGAAATAATCTTGCAAGTAATTCAGACGTATACAACGATTGAGGTTTTACGTACTTAAGCGAGTTAACTACCCAAAAACCGCCGAGCTTATAGAAATACAGCCAAGGTTGGACAGACCAAGAAGTACAGAAATGCACTACGTTGAAAGACAAATCAGGGACTCACCCGGAGATGCTTGCTCAGTCTCGGGCTCTGAAAGTCTTGGTCCAGTCTCCTGGAAAGATAAAGCCCGGCACGATCAGGACGGATCCTGCGTGGGCGGATCAGGCGGAATCTCGACATTGTCGAGGGGGGAGTCCCGCAAGATCGAACATGCCGGTGCTGGCCATTAAAGCTTCAGGCAGAGGTTCCAATCAGCGCCAAACTTTCAGCACAACCATCCAAGAATTAGTTTCAAATATTGTCGCCGGATCCAGCGGACAGACAGACGGCTACAACTATTGCAACAACAAGCCGGCGATTCTACCGAGGGCTGAAACCCGTAGATTTACTCGCCTGATTTCTATGAAAACAGAGAATTATTGGAAGGATATCAACAGATTCCACGAGCGAGGCGAGGGCCTGATCCAGGTTCTTGTCGCCATAGCGATCATCGCTTCGATAGCCGCAAGCATCAGTTCCGTCATCGTGGGGTCAAGGGATAAAAGCGTAGCCACTCAACTCTGTAACGCCGTCCGGGAAATCCAGGACGCCAAAGCGCGCTATTTGATGGATAATCCTGCGATAAGTGACACCAGCGCGGCCAGCTTTGCAGTTCTTGAACCTTACCTCACGGCTATGGGAGTTCCTGTAACGGGGGAAAATCAGCTGCTTGCCGGGACCGGGCGCACAGTTACCGACTACGGAACATTCTCGAGCGGAGTGACGATCGACAAACATGTGGACCTAACTCATATTTCGGCTGACATGCAACCAATCGTACAAATGATCACTTTCGCGGACGGCGGAGGATGATCGGTGTTCCCCGTGTGTTTTGCGCGAACTGCTTCCAGGCTAATAAATCAACAACTTCGCCTTCTTTTTTTAAAAGGTAAAAAGAGAAATTAGCTTGTCTTCTGTTTCGGGATTCAGCGAAAGTCGAAGAAAACAGGTGGATTAAAACGTTTGAAGTATTTGTATGCACCAATTTACAGCCGTCTTTCAGGACCGCAAACATGGTCCATACCGGATACTGAGGATGGCGGCCTCCTCACCGATGGAGCTAACGCTTCATCTTCTGGAGCGCAGGCAAGCGGTGGTAGACGTTTTGGATAACCGGGAATTGCCGGCCTTAGCGAGAAAGCAGATTAAACCGCTGGACAAAGTCCTGTTTTTCGAACAGTTGGAATCGTCTTCTTCTCTGGGATTTGACCCAGCGCGCGCGGTCGAAATCGCGCACATCACGACGGCGGAAAAAACCACGGGATTCCTGCCTTGCATTACGTCAAAAAACCCACTCAAACAGATCGCCGGCGACTTGTGCAAGAGACTTCAGCAAGGCCAATCGTTGAGCGAGTCAGCCAGCCAGTACCCAAATCTCTTCGGCCAGGTTGCAATGGGTTTGGTCGATGCCGGAGAGCACTCGGGTTCCTTGTCGGAAGCGTTTGGCGCCATCCGCCAATTGACGACACGCGAAGAAAAGGTCCGGGACAAAATCGTCTCGGTTTCCCTCTACCCGATCGTGGTGCTGGCGATCGCGGCAATTGTCGTTTACCAATTGGCCACCGGGCCTCTCCCGCAGCTGGGAAAGGTCCTGCAATATTTCAAAGGCGAGCTGCCCTGGCAATCTAAGTTGACTATCGAGGTAGGAAAATTCGTCGGAGCGTATCCGCTTGTTTATTTGTTTGCAATCGGTGCCCTCATTTACCTTCTCATGCGTTTGCCGTCCCTGATCAGATCCACGCCGATGCTGCACCAATGGATCTTGAAGGTACCGTTCGTTGAAAATCTGGTTTTGGCTTCTATCCGGGCCAATTTCGTTCAGACGCTGGCCACTTTGAAAAAATCCAAGGTAGACAGCTTAAAGTGTCTGCTGCTCCTTCAAGGCATCAGTTGGTGCTATCCCTACCGGGCCGCAATAACGCGCGCCTACCGCCGTGTCGCCAATGGCGAATCGCTCGGCGCTGCGTTGGGAGAAGAAATAGACATTCTGGGCCAGCGCACGATCGAGTATCTGAGGGTCTTGGAAGAGACTGGGGCTGATGTGGCCATGCTCGAGCGCCTCGCAGTCGTCATGAACCGAGACCTCGATAATACTGTTGTACGCGCCGAAACGATTGCAAAACCGCTTATCATCCTGTTTTTGGCCGTGCTGATCGGAGTAATCGCCTCTGCGGTTTATGGGCCGTTGATCGAATTGTACCACCATCTCTAGGCCAATGTATAACGACATCACAACCTTCTTCCGAGAAATGCCGCTAACGCACTATTTGGCCGGAGGGTTCTTGTCGACGAAGGAGCCGACCCTGGTGTTTTTTTGCGGCCTCGAACACATTCAGGCCCTGGCTGCGGGCGTGCGCGGTGGTGTTGGTTATGAAGCTTCCCTTGAGAAGGATAACGACGCGCCACCGCTTGCCAATGGGCAGGTGAATCTTGGCACCGGGCGGGGTTCGCGCACTTTATCCCGTAAACTGACCTCGCGTTACCGGCTGCGCCGAAACGTTAAACATCTTTTCGTCGTGGATCCGGACAAAAAAGATCGATTCTTCGGGGTGGACACACTTGAGCGACTGCATCAAAAGGACGTGCCGTCAGCTTTGGAAGAAATGCACGAAAATCCACAACAAATTTTCGGCAACTGGCCTGAGCAAGCGCCATTTCGCTGGGCCATCGTTAACCGAGAGATCAGCCTTGGTCTCGAGACTAATCCCCGCATCGATGAGCCATTGCTGTTGTTTGGGATTTCGGATGAAATCTGCGCAAGCTTGGAATCCTGGACCCAGAGCCAGGGAGCTTCAATTGTCGGTATCCTGCCACTTCCGGTAGCGGTGTTAGCATGGTGCAATAGCACCCTGGCGACAAAAGATCGCGATTCTCTTGTTGTTGTCGCGACCGATCAAGGCGCGGTCAGCGCCGCATTCAAGCGTCGCAGTTTGATTTACATTTCCCAAGAGGAAAGCGCTTCGGATGCGTTCTCGATTCTCGAAGGGGAGATCGACGATCTGGGACTGGAACGGCCGGTTCGATACCTCTGGGCACTGAACCATACTGAGGAACGACGTAGCATCCCCGAAGACCTCGTCATTATAGATGAAGAGAATATCCAAGGTATCAGCGGAGCCTCTCTCTCGCTTCAGGAGGGACACGGCAAAAAAATTAAACATGACCGGCCCCTCGCTCATTTGCTCAATTGGTTAGTAATCCAATGAAGCCTTATCTGATTTCCAAAGAGATCCTGGCCGGCCAGGTGTACCGGTATCATCCGGCGTACAGGTTCGCGGGATTTTTAGTCTGCTGCTTCTTGCTGGCGCAGGTCCCTCTCGTCGCCTGGCTCGTGTATGAGAGAGACCTTACTGCGCAGGGGCAGGCAAAAGCGACTCAATTGGCTGGTGATACTGTCAGAATTGCCGGCGAGCACAAGGCACTTGCCGATATCGAAAAGAAACTAAAGCGCATTCAGGATTTAGCGCCAATACTGCGTGCCCGTCTGCCAATTAGCGCTGTGCTCGGCAAAATTGAACAGCTCGCCCCTCCTAATCTGACGGTTTCCAAAATAACGATGGACGCTGAAGCGTTCCAAACTGTCCAGATCGAGAATGGACTGTTTCAGGTGCCTCGACAAGTCCGTATCGAAATCGAAGGTGAAGAGCCACTGCAGGGCAGCGCGACAGACCCGTCCAACAAACTAGCGCAAGCGCTTCTACAGAGTTTGCCTCCGGAAAGCAAGATAGCTGACAATAGCCCCCTGGTCGGGCAACAGTATAAAACCTTCCGACTCACACTGATCGCGCCTACGAACGGAAATTACTACGGCTTGGGCGTGATAAAGCTGGCAGCGCAAAATTCGCTATGAGGGCCACGGCAAACGACACCCCTAAACCACAATCCGCACTCGTGCTGACCTTTTGCATTCTCCTGCTCTTGGGGGCAGAAACCTATTGGCTTTATCGCTGGCACGGCTCCAATGAAGACCTTTTGCTCGCTAACATTCGGCGCTCAGGCGAGAATCTGCTCGATTCGCGCAAAATGACGGAGCTCAAGGCGGCCTCGGTTCGGATTAACGGCCTTTATCTCCGCCTTCAGGATCCCGTGGCTTTCACCCCTCCAAACCTGCAGCAGCGTTCTCTTTCGGTGGGCAATGGCGTTCATCAGACAGAGCCCATCGTGATTCAGGATTTTGTCAAAGGGGGGTTGGCGGCTGTGCCGTCCGGGGTCATGCGATCGGAGGCTAGCGTTGGTTACGAGCTTGATTCTACTCGCCTGGAGTTTCAACGTTTGGTCCCGTTGATCGCAGAAGCTGAGAACTCTAACGTATTCCTTTTTTTTGACCATTTGGAACTTATCCGGCCCAAGACAACCGAGCCTTTTTCTCTGCGGCCGACTCCTCTCCAGACGCGGTTCACCGCCAGAATCTTTACGTCGGCAACACGATGACTATAAAGGTTGTTTCACTATTGTTGGGAAGTGCTCTAAGTCTTCACGCTCAAGTGGAGTTACCGGACCTCGATATCTACAATTATCTGCGTTCCCAAAGGGACCCGTTTATCTCCTCCAGAGCATCAACAACCCTTCTGGACGAAAGAGTGGAAATTCCAGGCGTGGCAAGCGGAGAGTTGATGCACCGATTTTTGGAGAAACTGACTGCGTCGATTAAGGACCAGTTAACCGTGGGCGGACTTAGCACGGATGACCGCCAACCGGATGGGATGGCCCTGATCAATGGTGTGACTTTCCGCCAAGGCGACACCGTCCCGCTGGATCTCGACGAGAAAACTCTCCGGGAGTTGGATCAGTTAGCGCAAAGTTTTGGTCTAACGCTTACACGCACGCCGGACAACGGGATCGCCATTGAGGTAGGCACAATCAGCAGTGCGGGTGTCGATTTCCAGCTTCCAGGTTTCAGGGCCTCAATCTGCCAATTACCTTTGGAGACGGACGAGCCGTCCACCACGTTCAAGCTACCCAAAAAACTGAAAGATAAAAAACCGTGACTCGTAAAAGTCTCCTCATCGGAGTGTTAGTTATTCTGCCGCTATTAGCAGTCACGGCGTGGGCTCAACAGACCCCGGTGCCGGAATCCTCTCCGCAACCCTCGTCCGATTTGCAACCAGCACCCTCGTCGACGCCCACGCCAGAAAACTCAATCTTAGATAATCTGCAAAACGCCCTCAACGATCGTCAAAATACTGCGCAACAGGAAGTAGCGGCTGATCCCAATAAACCTCGTACGCACCGATTCACGAATCAGCCGGTTGGAACGGTGCTTCGTGTCCTCGCGGAGGAAGCCCAAATCAGTTACATCGAGCCCGGCCTCAACCCGGAGGAACGAATTTCGCTCATTTTACCTTCCATGACGCCTATCGACGCTTTCTATGCCGTTGCAGAAGCTCGTGGTTTTAGAGTTATGACGAGGCGGGGTACCAATGTTTTGACCTTGAGCCGGTCCGATATCAGTGCGCCCAGCTATTACGAAGTCCGAGCCTATCGGCTCCGCTATCAGAGCGCGGAAGATTTAAAACAGGCGGTGGCAGGATATCTAGGTATCCAGGTCAAGCCGGTTTCTGGCAGTAACCCGGCCTATCCCCCGACCGGTAATGGTCAACCCGGCTCGGCGGCCTATGCAGGCGCGCCGGAGGTTAACGGTGGAGCTAGTGGAGGAATCCAGACGCTCTACACGGCAGGGACCGAGCAGTCGGCTCCAAGATTTGTGTCCGGGCTTCCTTTCGATAATCCCCTTTCGGGAGGCGGCCAAGATAAGCAGGATCGCGTCTGGATTGAGCGCTCGACTAATTCAATTATGGTCAACGCCACACCCGAAGAACACGAGGGTTTAGCGGCACAGATTAATCTCTGGGATCACAGGGAAAATCAAATCCAGATTAATACCTACGTCGTGGAAGTCAGTAACAGTGACGATCTATTTGGCGGCGTGGATTGGAGCAACACTTTGGGCCAGAACGGAGCGACATTCTCTCTGACCGGTAATGTCGGATCCCCGCCAAACTCAATTGTCTCGAGCGGTTTCGGAGGCGCGTTTTTCCATAACGGTTTGATTTTGCAATTTCCCACTGTCCAGGGCACGATTCGCGCCTTGACCCAGCGAGGAAAACTGAAATCGACGAATTCGCCGGTTACTTATACGCGAACGGGCGAAGCGGTGCAGATCCGGTCAGTGACAAATCAGACGATCTTCCTGCAGACCGCCGCGACCGCGAATGTCCAGGCGACAACCACGCCCTACACCTTTACGACCGGCCTGACGATTGACGTCGTTCCGCGGATCTTAGCCAACGGAATCATCGACATGAAGATTAACCCGGCGCTTTCCACTCAAGCGGGGACTTCTCCTGCGCAGCCTGGAACCAATACTACGGTGCCGGTGATCTCGACCAGGTCCGCCACTGCTGACGTCGAAGTACGAAGCGGCGAGGCTGCTGTCATTGGCGGCATAACCGAAGACACGGATAACTATTTGACCAATGGGATTCCTGGTTTGCGAAAAATTCCGATTCTGGGTTATCTCTTTCAAACCCGACAGAGAAACAAAGACCGTACAAACCTCATAATTATTGTGTGGCCCAGAATCGTCCAAGGAACCTTTAAGCGCACCGATCGCCTTGGCAAAGACGAGGCTGACTCGGTGGACGACCTCGGGGACCTGCCTGGAGAACCACCTCGAATCCCGTCGGAACGCGAAGGAAAAGAGCCGGTCGGTAAACGTACGGTCTATCTTCAGCAAGCAAAACCAAAGAAAGTGGGGACAACGGGTCAGCCCCAGTAAGCGTAACTTTGTCTTATTAACTCTTGATCTTTAGGGAATGGAAGTGCCGATCATCCGCAGGAACCGACGCGTTGGCTTTGCACTGATTGACCCGTTGATTGGGTTGTTAGCTGTGACCTCTGTGATGGTCGGCGTTATCAATTTCTGGCGGCTGGCGGAATACAAGTGTGACAAAGCTAGGATTGACGCGCGCGTAACGCAAATTCTGCGCGAAAGCAGCGATTACATGACCTATGTGCCCTATGATCTACTGCCAGAGGAGGGGGCTCAGTTTCGCTTTGGGTTTCTGCTTCATCCCCTCGATCCCGGCACAGGAACCTATAAAGAGATCTACCCGTTCAGCGTGATCGTGAACGTGACGACAACAAACAGCGGCACGCCAGTCGAGGGAAAAGCAATTGTCTTAACGCTCACCTACAATACCAATCCGGAGCCTGTCTCCACGTATAGTCCGCAGGAAACAATTCGCACCAATGCACTTACCCGGGTCAAAACGTAGGACCAGTGTGCGAGGCGGCTTTACACTGATCGAAGCGCTGCTCGGATTGCTGCTCGCGGCGGTGGCCACGGGAGTCATCACCGATACTCTCACGGGCGTCCTGAAACGCAGCTATATTGCAATTGAGGTGACACGCATTTCAGATGAGTCTGAACGCTTTGCCTCGAGTTTTACACAGGCAGGAAAATCTGCGACTGGATGGGCAATCTATGCCGACCGAGCGGCTTACTTAACGGACCCAGTAGGTAACGCGGCAGTGAAGGGCAATATGCTGATTTTCCAGGATCAAATGCCGGACGGGACGTTCGTCAACGAACTCTTCGAATACGACCCGGTTGCGCAGACGCTGGTCCGCTATGAGAACAACTTGGGTCAACAACGCTCAATGCTGAATAAGGTCGTGTTCTCTACCGGAAACTCAACGGCGTTTGCGCAAGATTTGGGACTGGTACAAGCGCATTGGACTGTTCAGAGCCCTTACGAATTGCTGGACTTCGAGGCTTATGGGAACCCTCTCAGGATGCGTTGACTTAAATCCGCGCCGCTTTGGAGCATCCAGGGGTGTCCAAGGGAACGTCCTCGCGATTCTGCTTGGGGCGGTAGTTGTTCTTGGTCTCATCGGGGGAGCCGTATTCGAGATCGCCAATGCCGGGAGGCAAACAGCGTTGCAAACGCAGTACCGGGACCGTGCCGTTGCCGGGGTCGAGTTTTCTTTGGAGACGATCCGGCAATCCGCCGCCATGCAATTCCAACAGCAAGCGTGGCTCGATGTAGGAAGCCTCGACAGTAATCTAAACCAAGCTCATGGATCCAAGGAGACCGGTTATTACAATCTCGATCTCCGGGCCTCGTCCCAGGCGCCGACCAATCAAATATTGGCGACTCAGAGCCACAACATTTTCCAAGCGTTAAGCGATGCGGATGACCCGTTTCGCGGGCTGGCCGCAATCGTCGACACATTCACGGTAACGGCCGATGCCCAAAACATTCTATCCGGCGCAACCGATAGCCGGTTCGCTCTACCTTCCATGGCGATGACCCCGCAGATCAGCGTACGTCAAATTCCTGTATCGGAGTTTACACTCTTCTCTTCAGCAAGCATCCAGGTTGTGTCTCCCTTCATGCCGATCGTCGGCCGAATCCATTCGGAAGGCGACCTTATCGTTTGGGGAGGAAAGTATACCTCGATCTACCCGGTCACGGCGGCTGGCAACATCAGCCTTGCGAACAATGGATCTTTGTTTGCGCAGTCCGGTCCAAACCAACCACCGGCGACCCTGCCCGTTCAATCGACGAGCAATGACGAGTGGCTTGCCATGGCGCGTTCGGTAGAGCGATCCAACATTTTAAGTGGGCGCGATCTGCCGATGACCATGGTTGAAGCGGCCGACATCAATCAGATGACGGCTCAAGACACGCTTCCCGCCAATAGTCCAATTGGCCAACAAGAGCTGTGGCGCCAGTGCAGCCGGATAGTATACGAGAATAATGGTAAGATCACCGTAAGGACTGCTTCTGGCGCCGCGGCCAGCTCGTTAGAGAAGCGGGCTTTTACCCGTTATGTGTCCCGCACGAATGTCGGCGTGCCCGTTATCATCTTTGATGTATCAAAAGAGCCTCCCTCCGCCGGTCGCAACAGCTTTTATATATCCTCCTCAAATCCCAATGCCATCGTGCTTCTCATGAACGCAGGCAATCTTCCCGGTGATATGGCGATTGTGAGCCCCCTTGCGCTCTCCGTCGCAGGGGGATTCAATAACCAGGGAGTCCCTAAAGCAGCCTCTATTATGGCCAAAAGGGTGACTGCGGTGCTCGCGAATTAATTGTGGGCGGGAATCCAACAACCAAAAGGCTTCATGCCACACGAAAATCCACCTCGATCGGACCAATTCTGGATGGTCGACCCGCTGAGTATTCTGATTCAGACTGTCTTGACCAAAGCCTTCAATCTGGAGGACGCTGAAATCGAGGTCGCTAACGGACAGGCTCTCCAGTACATCGATTTCCTTTCTCGGAGCAAGACTCTCGAAGAAGCCTGGCAACAACGCTCGTTCTATGAGTTGCTCGCCGATAATGGTGGGGGCGCCGAAAGTGCTTCGAAATCAAGTGACGAGCTTTTTGTTAGCATCTTTCGCTCTAACCGCCAGATGGCGCCGACCGCGATTGACTTTGAAACCTATTTTCCCGCGGCGCTCGAACAGGTTAATATCCCGCCGGTGCCCGTTCCGATCGTGCCTATCTCCTATCGGTTTACGCCCGGCGCTACAGTGGCGGAGGAGGTCACTGTAGTGAGTTGGATTCCTGGGTTAGAGCTGGAGATGCGAACGCCGCACTGGGCGGCTCTGAACGAGTTTTTTGCCGCACGGCGGGTTTCCTGTTTGTGGGCCGAACCAGAAGCCATTCGCAGGTTTTTAGCAACGGCCCGGCAACCACTCAGGACCGTGCCGCGGCTTCCCAGGGGAACTGTGAAGGGGATTGAGTTGGAGCACTCAGACAAAAACCCCCGGCCATGGATTGAGTTGGGTAAGTTCGTTCCCAATCGTGACCTGATGCAAGAATTCGGCCTGGGTAGAATGCAGCGTTTCACGGTCGTCCCTTTGAGCTGGCACAAGCCGTTTTTGACAATGGCGGTCCCTAAAGCTCTTTCGCCGCAAAACAAGTCGTTTATCTCACAAGGGTTGAATCGTCGCGGCACAATATTCAGCGAAGTTCTCGCCGATGAGCAGTTGATTAAAGAATGGATCAGTCGGGTCGCCAGCGACGCCGCGAATATCAAGAAATTCGCGGCTTCGGTGCGAATTGATACGGCTCAATGGCCTGCCGCGAGGAAACCGAAACGGATCGATCTGAACAGCCTGGAAAAGAATGTTGCAAATCGTCAACCGGAAGACGTCGTGGAAATCGCATTGGCCAGAGCTATTGATTGCAACGCTTCCGATATAATGTTTCAGAGCCTTTCTAACAATCGAAGCCTGCGGATAAAATTCAAGGCTGATGGCGACTGGACGGAGCCTGTGGAACTCAGCGACATCGGACAGAACGTTTTAAGCTTCCTCAAAACCCAGGCCCGGCTTGACACCTCCAAGAGTGACAAGCCTCAAGACGGCCAGTTCCGGCGAGAATACGAGAACCGGGAATATCTCTTTCGAATCAACACGACGTTTAACTTCAATATGGAGACCGCTATCCTGCGGTTGCAACCAGATATTAATTTCATTCCAACGATGGAAGCGTTAGGGATGGCGTCGTATCTTTGCACCGCGATTCGGGAATTCATTGCAAGCCCGCAAGGATTAATGATTTTCACGGGTCCTGCAGGATCCGGCAAGTCGACAAGCATTTACTCTATCCTGAAGGAGCAGCCTGCCAGACGAATGAACATCATCACCGGCGAATGCCCGATTGAGGTTGTTATTCCTTGGGCTACCCAGGACGAAATTAGCGAGGGTGGGCGATACACGTTTTCCTCCTTCACACGGTCGCTCGTCCGACGCGCACCCTGTATCGCAGTGATTCAGGAGATTCGAGATGTCGAGACTGGCGAGGCCTTAATCGGGATCTTTAATATTGCGTGCAGAGTAATTTCTACTTTGCACACCAACTCGGCAGCTCACATCCCCCAAAGGCTGGAATATTTCCGGATTCCAATTCACTATACTGCATCGGTGTTAAAGCTGGGAGTCCATCAACGCCTAGTCCGAAAGTTATGTCCCGCTTGTCCGGAGGAAGTGCCGATTCCCAACACTGAGTACCTCAATGCGACCGGCATAAAACCTGAATGGCTCGAAGAGGCGACGACGCTCCTGAGAGGGACGGGGTGCCCGAAGTGTCAAGGAAAGGGATACCTAGGCCGCAGCGCAATATTTGAAGCGCTGGTCGTCGATCAGGAGATCGAGCAGGCGATTACCCTTAATAAGTCGCCGAGGGAGATTCGCTCTTTGATGAGCGCGCGCGGCGAGAAAACGCTCTTCGAACAGGCTGTCCGCTTAGTGGCACAACAGACAATTTCCTTGGAAGAGGCGCTTCGACTTCGAAGCGCGGGCGAATAGCGGCGCTCTCTAGATCATTGCAAGAAAAAGCGGGCGGTCAGCTGTTCAATGGAATTATGGCCAGCGAGCGTAATGAGAAACGAATTCGCGAGATACGCAAAAGCAACCGTTACCCATTGAGAAGAATATAGGTAAGTTACGGAATAACGTATACTTTCTGTAAATATGATAAATATGGCAACGATAGTCATTGGCGCGCCCGTCAGAGACAAGATCCGGAAATATTGTGCATTAGACGTGGCCCTTTGGGGAGGTCATTTGCGATGGCCGATATTTCTTCGCCTGGAGCCAGGGATGCCAAATTGGAACATCTAAATGGGTGAGGCTCGATGACAGCGACCGACAGGCACAAACAGAGACGGGTATTCGCCCTCGACCAGACTGCGGGATGGTTTCTATTTCGCTATGGGCAGATTGCGGAGATATCGCGAGCGGCCGACGCGGCATTAGCCAGGCGCGGTCTGAATAAAAAATATAATCCCTACGAGGGGATGTACCGAAAGAAGAAATCGTGAAATAATCGAGCACAGAAACAAACGTTGAATCTCCCGAAGAGACCGGGGCTCTCCATCCATTCCAGGTTGAAACATCGAATGTCGGCGAGCTTGTAACCAACGCCGTGTCCGATGAAGTGCCGGACCTCCGGCTGTTTTTTGTCCAGCTGGACGAAAATTAAATCGCCCATTTGCAGCGCCTGAAACTTCTCTTCAGACAGTGATTCGCTCTGGATTTTGGCAAATCCTTTGATAACGCGGAAATCCTTCATAAAGCCTAATCATCCTTTCACCGAGAAAGGAGTTCCGAGTGTCTTTTGTAAATGGAGTCTGCTCTGATCGTCCCTGCACACCTGAGCGTTGACCCCGCCGGCTTCCGGCACCCCTCAATCGCAAGAGTATCAGCCTCGGTCGCAGACCGCTTGCCTAGCGCAACCCCGATAATCCACCCGAAACCATTGGGGTGGCGTGCAACCGCGATCGCCCCGTAACCAGTGAGATCGGTTGCGGCGATTATCCTCACGTCGTTACCGTAGAGGCGCCGCGCATTGTTGAGCGCGCGCGCCTTCTCTCTCTCTGTACTGGCCCTCTATATGCAGTCGTAAGTTGGTTATTTGGGGCCAGAGCCACGGCCGCGCCTGCATGAGCGCTTTGCATCAAACCGACCGTCATGACGACCAAGGCCAATCGGAAAAGCACGGTCTTTTCATAACGGGTTTCTTAATCTTGACATTTAATGCTCCTCAGGCCGATCTACAATTTTTATCGGACAACTCATGATCCGGATATCGATCACGTTTGGCACGACAGGAGGGATCGTCGACCCATTCAGGAGCCGGAGATCGGGGATTAGCCTAAGCCAGACGGGATGGGGTCCGCCTCCTGGTATCTCGCCTTCGATTGGAGTCTTTCCCAAGGCGATTATACCGCCGGTCACAATTACATTTCGAACCCCGGGAGCCTTCCTGATTGCATCCCAGGGCGATTGCGCAGCGCTGACAATCACCGCGTTAATCGCTACGTCGACCGGCGCGAGGCTCGTAGTGGTTGTGGTATCGGTAGCCGCAGCATCATCAGCCGTAGACGTAGCACTGGTCGCGGCGGCTGCCTCCGGTATGTGTTTAGCGCGATGTATCCGGAAGGACTAAGGACGAGTTCGAGTACCCTAGAAAGCCAGGGCTTTTTTGGGTGCGACATCGACACTGTCTCGCGCGCAAAATCGTCAAAAATCGAATTCTTACAAGCTCCTCAATGCCAGCAAGATGCTCCCGGTGTCGATGGGGAGACAATTACGTTTTCAGAACGAGTGCGAGGAAGGAGAACTTGGAACTCGAACTCCGGTTCGCTGCGCTGATCTATCTAGATGTGGTCCAGGCGTAGGCCGTTTCTATCGAAAGGACTGTCTTCGTGACCTTTGTGATCTTCTGTGCAAATGATTTTCTTCGTTCCCCCGGCACTAAGACAGGAAAAAAAGCAAAAGTCATTTTTGAACAGAAGATCGCAAAGATCACAAAGAGTCACTGTCTTTAAGGCCATCGGAGGCACGTGGGCCTGCGTTGTCTAAATCGCGATCAGCAACGAACGAAACGCTCATTAATCCCCACTCGTCCTCTTGTTCTGAAATCGTAATCGTCCTCGTTCTCGACTTCTATGGACGGTAACGTGGAGGCAGACAGGCTGCTTCCTGGTCCGGTCCTGTAATGGTTCCCCCAATTACCGATCAGCGTCGGAACGTGGACCGTATCGAACCTGTTGCACGTCAAGGGCAAGCGTCCCTGCTTGTCCATGAAGGTCCACCGCGGATGTTGTTTGCATTAAGGCAGCTCGACCCCATTTCTCGAATGGTCATTCATTGCGAAGTCGATCGAAACTGGCGCATCCCCCGCGAATAATTTTGCTGGAGCGCGTACTCCAGGTTGCCGGATGAGAGGTTCGGCCTACGCCACTTGGCCGGGGTCCAGCAGAGCCGGGTTGGGGGCGCTTCCGTGGCGATCAGCCCCTAGTGCACCGTCTCGCATATAATGGTGATGGCGTTGCGTTCAAAATGGGCCGTCGGTAAGGCGGCCCGAGCCGGACTAGCGCTATTAGGAGGGCGCGTCCCGCACCAGTTTTGCGATTGTGCCACTCCTGTTTTCGCGGCGGCTATGAAAAACTGGTGCGGGACGTAACCGACGAGCAATAGCTAATATCGGATGGTCTGCACCGTAAACTGGATTAGCTGGCTCGATTGCGCGTTAGATGGCAGATCGAAGGCATCACCTACACTAGCGCTAAAACAACCACCAATGTTGAGGTATGGCATCAGCCAAGGTAGTCGATCTGGAAACACTAGAAGGTTCAGATCCTTGGCAGAATGCTTTGCAGATCTGTATTTGATCCCGGCTATTGTGCCGGATCGCCAAGCTTCCTTGAGGCAACGGTTGGGTCGCAGGATTGCTCATGGTTACCCACGTACCGCTTACTTCCTGTTCCCAAGGTCGGTGAATCCGCAACTAGCGACCGGAAAGGCCAAGTCAAAGGCGACCTGTGATTTCCCCTCATGCCAAACTCTCACTCAGCTTGCTGAAAGATCCGACTGTGTTGCTGCGCGCAAATTTCCACATAAAGGATTGCGAATACATCTACGATCTCCGGACCGAGGCTCTTACTTCGCAATCAATCTACAAAGTTATGATCCTCATTCACGACATTGAGGCGGGAAGTGCGTTCTTCGAGGTTCAGTAGGGGGATAGTATATGCCTTGGGTCCTGCCGAGTTTCCGCCGTTTAGTGCGTACCGCTGGCGTCACCACGACCGACAGGTCGCACGCGTACACGGCCTTACTCTCCAAAATAACGCGCTTCCTTGATCATGTAATTGGTTGTCCATAGAGAGACTTTGGTTCCGTTGATAGGGATTCGAGCCATCCCACCTGTTTCGTCCTTAGTGGCTTCCTCGCTTGGGTTGTCGACGATTGGCTATTACCCAAGAGTTCGCGCTTCCCAAAAAAAATAATTTGCTCCGGATCAGGAGACTCTCGGATCGCTTCGGTCTACGACCTGACGCTCGGCTTGACCAATCTCCCGCCGGTCAGTCAGCAAAAAGGTGCTATTCCCTGACGGAAACGCGATTGTATGCCGCGTTTTTTGAGGTACCCAGTCGCCCGTCGACCAGCTCTGGGACTCGAACTCGGGGCGACACGATTTGAACGTGCGACCTCCTGCTCCCAAAGAAAGATGACGTGGCTGAAGAGCGGCTTAAACACTTAAAGTACAGCTCTCTACCAAAATCACTCTGCCATTTCTCGTCGAGCACGGTCGAGAATGGCGCAACCCCTGTCCAGGTTTCATTTTGTAAATGAGGCGAAAATGTATTCGAGAAGTAAATTACCAGATGATTTCTGAAGCAAAGGTGATCACGATCCAAGTCGAACTGGATAAACTGGATGAGACCATGACCAAGTACGCGCCCGACGCCGGGTTTGTCGAAGATATCGAGGCGAAGGCGCGGTTCCTGGCGCCCGAGGCAATCGGCCTTGTGCATTCAAAACGAACACCTCGGGTGCTGTGCCCCGAGCCGGGTTTCTGCGGTTACTGCGGTTTGATCGCCGCCGCCGAATTCAGTGGCTACCTAATTTTCGCTTCGAGCGTTTCCGCGCTCCTTCACAAAATGAACGAGATGGTGATCGAGTTTCAAAGTGGACTGGCCGAAGAAGGCTTTGAGATTCAGGTCCCCCGCGAAGAGGATTACGCCGACATTTGACCGCTGAGATTCGCTAGACGGAATGCCATTGCCCGTACAGACGGGTCCCAGGTCTTCGAATAAGCTCGACCTTGTCGGCGGCAAGCACGAATGTCCTAAACACTCTTTCCTCCTCTGGTGCCTCTCCGTGCCTGAAGCTTTGAAGACGAGTCCATCTCCGACGAAGTCAGAAGACAACCCGTCAGGGCCAAGCTTGCTGTCTACGCAAAAGCAATCGCATCTCGTCGAAAAGAGTATAGCGCTATGCAAGACGGCCGATTCAGAAAAACATTGCAAAGCGCAGGCATTCCTGTCACGGTCGAGCCCTTTAGGAGCGGGGTAATCGTCTTTTCTCTTCGCCACGAGGAAAGGTACCAATAGCCTCAGCGAAAGTCTGGGCGACAACATTCAGCCTGTAGGTCAGTTCGACTCCAGTCGTAGGGTTTACTTGCGTTCGCTTGCACCTTTAGACAGTCTCCGTTCGCAGCGTTCCTGGAACGCCGGCAGCGGGTATACCTCTACAATCTCGACAAAGAAAAACAGTTATGGAAACTACAGATGGAACTGAAATGTCGCATGGCGCCGGCAGACCTTCATTGAACCCTGACGCCCTTAATAAGCTTCTCGGGCAGATGGTCAACGATCTTGGGGCAGCCGTAAACGGAGCGCTCGTTGTCCTTGGCGACCGGCTGGGAATTTACACAGCGCTTGCGGATACTGGCCGGACAACATCGCAGGAACTCGCCGAAAAGACCAACCTCAATGAGCGGCATCTGCGCGAATGGCTCAGTGCCCAAGCCGCTTCTGGATACGTTACCTATGACGCGGCAAGCGGGACTTTTTTTCTCACAGCCGAACAGACGGCAGTGTTTGCAGATCCAGATAGTCCGGCGGCGATGACGGGAGGGTTCTACGGCATCTCGTCCATCTACCACGATGAGCCGCTTATCGCCGAAAGTTTTCGAACTGGAGCGGGTTTGCCGTGGGGAAAGCATCACCCCTGCCTTTTTTGTGGGACAGAGCGGTTTTTTCGTCCCGGTTATCAAGCCAATATAAACGAGAATTGGATTCCCGCGCTTGACGGCGTCCAGCAAAAGTTGAACGCCGGGACCAAGGTCGCGGACATCGGATGTGGTCATGGCTTATCCACCCTCATCATGGCGAAGAAGTTCCCTCAATCTGAATTCCATGGATTTGATCTGCACCCGGCTTCCATCGAGGCAGCGAATCGTCACGCTGAGGAACAGCAAGTCACGAACGTCCATTTCAGCGTCGCTTCGGCCAAAGAATTTCCAGGTCGCGACCATGGATTTGTGACCATATTCGATGCCCTGCACGACATGGGCGACCCGGTTGGAGCTGCGTCACATATCAAAGAATCCCTTCAACCTGACGGCACATTCATGATCGTGGAGCCCATGGCAGGAGATTCCCTGGCTGAGAACATGAATCCAGTTGGCAGAGTGTATTACGGATTCTCGACAATGATCTGTACTCCTGCTTCGCTCAGTCAGGAGGTCGGCCTTGCTCTTGGAGCGCAAGCGGGTGAGCGGCGCTTAAGGGAGGTTCTCTCGCAGGGCGGATTTACCCGGTTTCGCCGCGCCGCGGAAACGCCGTTCAACATGATCCTGGAGGCGCGGCCATAGAAGATCTGTCGAAAGCCCAAGCACGTACTAGTCTAGGAACCTGTAGAAGAGAACCGAAAGCCGAATTGATAGTCGGCGCGTCCGATTCTGCGCGAAGGCTCTCCCGGCAGTTGGTCGGGCATGCATCCGTGCAAAATGAACCGACGCATTACACAGATCGTTCATCCGATCCGGCAGCCTTTCGACGATGGCAGCTTAGGTTTTTGATAGTATCTTATAAGAGCCTCATTCGCGGCGGGAAAAGATCGGAGTCGCAAAATGCCGATTTCGCCACCTAAGGTTTTCATCGGCTATATGCGAGACGGTGCATTAGGTGGCAGCTGGTCTCGCTGATGTTAGACAGATTGGACTGGGCGGGACTTTGTTCCTCTACTGCACCGAGACTTACTTTCGGCGATTCCGTGGCCATGAGCAGCCGGACATTAGAAAAGGGGTGTTTCCTTCCGGCTCGGACTATTGCCAAGCGCGAACCCGGTGCGTGATGATAGTCTCTTTCATATATCCTGTTCCCGGCGACCGGCAAACCTCTTCAATGGCCAATTCCACGGCGATTGATCAAATTCAACCCCTCGACCCGTCCCGTTCGCAAGTCGAATCGCACATCCGGACCAGCGGGCTTGTCCGGATTTAAGCTCCCCTCTCGCTCAATCGGCTGTCTTTCGGTCGCGAATACGGTTCCATATTTTCGAAGCTTCGGCAGCACACAACGCGTCTGTATTGGGAATCCGGCCCACACTTCCATCGGCCATCTACAATGCGAGCAAATTCGCCATCATCGGTCTGACTACTAAGTCCCTGACGCTGGCGCTGGCAAAAGAGGGCCTTCGTGTCAACGCGGTTTCTCCCGCGCTCACTGCCACGGGCGCATCTCCGGTTTGTTAAACTTTTTGCTGGCCTACTTCTCTTTTTTTATGGAAGAAAGAGCTGCATGTTGCGGCCGATGATCTGTCAGGGACGAAGGATATCACCCGAAGAACTAGAATGGTTGCGTGGATGGATAGTAACGCATGGGGATTGGAGTCGGAAGCGCTTGGCGCGGGAGCTGTGCGTATTGTGGGATTGGCGCAACGGCGTGGGGCGGCTGAAGGATTTTGCGGCACGCAGTTTTCTGTGCAAGCTAGCCGAGCGCGGACTGATCGAACTGCCACCGGTGCGAGAATACAAAAGGAGTGGAGCGCAAACGCTTGGGTGGAGCCACTCTGCGCGGAGTTGAAGCGACTACGGCCTGTCGAGCTCGATTGGGTGGAAGTCAGCAGCGAAGGGGTGCGGCGAGTAGCATTTTATTTAGATCGTTACCACTATTTGGGATGGCACGTAGTGGGGCAAAACATCGGGTATCTGGCCCGAGATAGCTCAGGGCGGGATTTAGCTGTGCTCCTGTTTGGGGCTGCGGCTTGGCGCTGCGCAGCGCGCGATCGGTACTTGAACTGGAGCGAATCAGAGCATCTGGTTGGACTTCAGCGGATAGCCAACAACAGCCGGTTTTTGATTTTGCCACATGTGCGGGTACCGCATCTAGCCAGTCATCTGCTGGCTTTGGTAGCGCGACGAATCAGTGGGGACTGGCAACAAAAATACGGACATGGCTTGGATTGGCTGGAGAGCTTTGTGGAGCTGGGACGTTTTCGCGGTACCTGTTATCAGGCCGCCAACTGGCGTTGTGTTGGCCAAGCGCGTGGTCGCAGCCGCTACGACCGCGACCGGACTCTGAGCGTGCCGCCCAAAGCAGTTTATCTCTACCGGCTCTAGATGAAGGTCCTACTGGAAATTGAAGCTCAAACCCTAGCTGAAGGCCACGAGTGGACCCCTCAGCGGTTGGAGGAGCGGCTCCAAGCGCAGGCCGATCAAATCGGGGCGCTCTGTCCACAAAGCGGCCTGGTATTGAAATATGTGCGCATGCGTGAGTTCTCACTGATGACCTGCGTTGGCACAGTGAAGGTGCGAGCTGCCTATGGTTTTTCGAGCGTCCTGCAGCGGTGGCTTTCTCCGGCACGCGAACAGTGGGGGTTGAGTCCTTATAAGCGTGTCAGCCCGCAACTACAGCAGAAGCTCTGTTACACCGCGACCCAAACCGGTTCCTATCAGAAAGCCGCGCTGTTGGCTGGCTGCTGGGGCACTACGATCAGCGATGACTTGGTCCATAGTCAGGTGCAGAGCGTCGGTTTACAGGCAGAGCAATCCGCCTGCGACCGACCCGAGCCTGCAAGATCAACCAAGAACGAAGCACCCTTTTCGCTTGTGATCATGCTCGATGGTTGGATGGTGCGTGAACGTGGGCCGCAATGGGCCGCACCACCGGATTGCCAAGATGCCCAACGCGTCGAATGGCATGAAGTCAAATCCGGGGTTATTTACCGGCTTGATCATCGGGCACAGACAGCCTCGGGCCGGGGAGCGTTGACGCAAAAGAAAGTCGTCGCTTGTCCACCTGGCACCGGGGTGCTGGAGTTCGGAGCTGCCGTGCAACAGCAAGCGCTCTGGTGCGGTATGGCTCGGGCGCAAGAAGTCTTCGTCGTCGTCGATGGAGCCCTCTGGCTGTGGTCCTTGATCGAAGATCGTTTTAGCGGCACGCTGGACTTTTATCACGCCAGCCAGCGTCTATGGGAGCTGGCCCATTACCTCTACCCCCATGATGCTGAGGCAGCACGCGCCTTTGTCGAACCGTTGCTACACCAATTGCGCCACGGCGAAAGTTCACGCGTTATCACACGCCTCGAGCAAATACTCCCAAAGCCATCCCTCCAAGGTCATCCAGCGCACGATGACTGTGCCGACCCTCAACTCGAACGTCAGATCCAATACTTTCTCAATCACCGTGATCATCTCGACTACCAAGCTGTGGCCGAGCGTGGTGCTCCGATCGGATCTGGCGCAGTAGAGTCACAATGCAGCCAGTTCCAAGATCGGTTCAAACGCACAGGCCAGTTCTGGAAAAGGCCGGGTCTACGGAATCTCCTGGCCCTAGGCGTTATGATCCAAAACAACACTTTCGCTTATCTCTGGAACTAGAATTTTAACAAGTCGGAGATGCGCCCCACTGCCACGGAGATGACGGCCCGAAGGATCGCCGATGAGAAGAGGCGCCTTCATGGCCAGCAACAGGCCCACGGGGCGCGTTGGCCGCCTGGAAGAAATCGCTGCGGCGGTGCTTTATCTCTGCTCGCCACTGGCGAGCTTCACTACAGGAATTGCGTTGGGAGTGGACGGAGGAGCCGACATTTGAGCCTGAAAAATCCACACCTCCTTTCACGAGCTGATTTACGCAGATCCACGTTGGGTCGGTTCTCTAAAGGCAAGCTCGGACTCTGCAGGACGCTTCGTAAATTTACGAGCCAAGAACAATCCATGCCGCCCAGCCGATGAACAAAAGACCGCTAAGACGGCTGACCAATTTGTTCGCTGGGATGATCTTCTCCAGCAGGACAAAACCGCTGATACTGGCGACCCATAACAAGTTCATTACTCCAAAGGCAAAAAGGAGAGCCATCAATGCCCAACAACAGCCAAGACAGTGCCAGCCGTGCTTCAGTCCCATCCTGAATGCGCTCCCTGAGCCGTCCCGCCATTCGGTCGCCAAAAATCCCATTGGAGACCGGCAATGAGCCAGACAGGCATATTTCAGACGGCTGAACTGAAAGAGACCTGCGGCGAGCAGCAATCCCCCGCCCAATGCTTTGCTCGTGCTCACCATCATCGGTGAAACCAAAGCCGCCGTAAGCAGGCCCCACTGGGTCAGCGTGGCAACTACGCTGAAGCCCGTCCACGCCGTCAGATAACCCAGCAGGAATTGTCCAGTCCGCACGAACGTGCCTTGATGCTCGTTGCGACGTCGATTTATCTCAGCAAAAAGCAGAATCACCGGGCTGGCGGCGGGGACCATCATGCCAACCATCATGATCGCCCACATCAGAAAAACGAGGACGAGATCCCAAGCGGTCCAATGCTGCATGGCTGGCATGATGACCATCTCCATCCCGACATCCATATGGCGCATTCCCCAATCCATGTAGATCAGGTATGCCCACGATAGAGCCGCGACCCCCGCCAGACCAAACGCGACGATCGCGCGATCGCGCTTAAGTACTGTTACCAGGCTCGGGCTCACGGACACGTCGGTTCAGGCAGACTGGTAAGCGAATGGCGAAAAGAATCCGTTCTTGTTCGACACCTCCCACTTCAGGCCGTAATCGCTGAATCTCATTTGTTTAGACTTTGCCACGACGGCTGGAAAGCCCGGCACTGCGGTGAATGGATGATTATCGATAGTCACATCACCACCGTCCTGGCCAGCCAATCCATCAATCTCTGCATCGGCGAAGTCGCCCAGGCGCAAGCTGCGTCGTTTGCCTTCGGAACGATATTGGATCGGCGCTGCCTTAACCCCCAGGACTTCGCCTATCAGCGGCGCAAGACCCGCCAGATGGCCGCCCGCCTGGCCGGAGAAAATTTGGGTCAAAGCGTCCTGCTGACGTTGGTTTGCCAGTTCGTCCACGTAAAGGGCGACTTTCCATTTGACCTCCAACATGTGGCCGGGAGAATGGACCACAAGCACGGCGTTTAGTCCATCCAGATCGATCTCTCCGAACTTGCCTCGATCGATGTGCCAGGCAATCAAAACAGTGCATTCCTCGCCTGAGGGCGGGCTTGTAAAGACACACGGGCACGCTACTTCGCAGTTACAGGCCTCAAAGTAGGATCCGGTAATTCTCCATGAAGTAGGCATAACGCGTGTTTCCTTTTAAGCGATGCGATTTCTCGGTCCCGGTAGGAGGGCATCGAGCTGAAAAGAACTTCGGATCCATGTAGCAAATTGTCGGGGGAACGTGCAACCAATTTTAGGCTTATTTTGCGCGATTCCTTGGCTATATTACCTGATCGGCGCTGCGCTTCAGAAAATGCCAGGCAAAATAGTCAATGGCGTCAACCACGGAGGAAGTTCCATGTCTAGAAAAAAAGTCTGCGAAGTAAAAACTGAACCAAAGGAAGCGCCCTCTTTTGGGCACTTGAGCCGTCGGACGTTCCTGTCACGGCTGGGAGCCACTGGCGCTGCTGCTGCAGCCGCGACTCCTTTGCTAGGCTTCGCACAAACCCAGCTCAAACAAGAGGAGGCAGAGACGCCTGTTACGGTGCCTGGAGGCGTTTCTGTCACTTTCCGGGTGAATGGACAAGAACGCCGGTTGCAAATTGATCCCCGGGCAACCTTGTTAGACTGTCTGCGTGAGAACTTGCACCTTACGGGAACGAAGAAGGGGTGCGACCACGGTCAGTGCGGCGCTTGCACAGTGCATATCAATGGTCGCCGGATCAACTCTTGTCTGACCTTTGCGGCGATGCACCAAGGGGAAGAGATCACCACAATCGAAGGCATCGGTCAGCCGGGCAATCTGCATCCGGTTCAGGCTGCGTTCGTGGAGCATGACGGATTCCAGTGCGGTTACTGCACCTCAGGGCAGATCATGTCTGCAGTGGCCCTGCTCAACGAGCCTTGTGGTCCTACAGACGCTGACGTGCAAGAGCTGATGAGCGGAAATATCTGCAGATGCGGCGCTTATCGCAACATTATTGCGGCCATTCGAGAAGTTCGCCAAGCAGGCAAACTGGGAGGAACAAATGCATCCATTTGAATTAGTCCAGGCCACCGATGTCACCCAGGCCATTCAGGGAGCGGCCAAAAACTCGACAGCGCAAGAGGGAGCGCAGGTCCGCTTTGTCGCTGGCGGTACCACACTGATCGACCTGATGAAGCTCAACGTTGAAAAACCTCAAAAGGTGATCGACATAAATAAGCTGCCACTGAATAAAGTGGAAGTTCTGCCGGATGGAGGCCTTAAGATCGGCGCGGTTGTCCGCAACTCCGACCTTTCCCATCACCCTGTGGTCGTAGGCGACTATTCGGTCCTCTCACAGGCGTTGCTCTCCGGGGCCTCGGCGCAATTGCGCAACATGGCAACCACAGGGGGAAATCTGCTGCAACGGACAAGATGCGTCTATTTCCGCGACACCACTATGCCTTGTCATAAAAGGGAGCCGGGTACGGCCTGTTCGGCGATCGGCGGATTCAATCGGACGCTCGCCATTCTCGGCACGAGCGAACACTGTATTGCGACCAATCCCTCGGATATGAGCGTAGCGCTAACAGCTTTGGAAGCGACCATTCATATCCAGGGCACAAACGGCGAGCGGAGCGTGCCAATTGATGAATTCTTCCTGCTGCCTGGAGACACGCCGCACCGTGAAACAGTGCTTGAGCCGGGAGAATTAATCACGTTCGTGACGCTGCCGCCACCTCCTGTCGGAAACAAGTCGATCTACCTGAAGCTACGTGACAGAGCCTCCTATGAGTTTGCCTTGGCGTCAGCGGCGGTCGTCGCCACTGTCCAGCAAGATAAAATCACCCGCATCCGCATCGCTTTGGGTGGTGTGGGCACCAAGCCTTGGCGATCCCACGAAGCCGAGACAGCCTTGGACGGAAAGACAACCGGCGAAGAGCACTTTCGCGTGGCAGCAGAAGCCGCTTTGCGCGACGCCCGACCGCAAAGTGAGAATGGCTTCAAGGTTGAATTGGCAAAGCGTTGCCTGGTTCGCGCGCTCAAGCTCGCGACACGAACAGCGTAATAATTTCAAAGGAGAGAACTATGGCCTCAGCAGAAAACGCATTTCCTTCGATTATTGGAGCAGCCGTACCGCGTATCGACGGCCCTCTTAAAGTCAGCGGTAACGCAATGTATACTTCGGATTTCCATTTTCCACGGATGGTCTACGCCGTTCCTGTGTGCAGCACCGTGGCGAAGGGCAGAATCACCCGACTTGACGCCTCGGAAGCCGAGAAGATGCCAGGCGTCGTGGCAGTTCTCCATCGCCAGAATATTGGCAAGCTATACAGATCTGCGCGATATCAGACCTTTACCGCTTATCTCGATGAAAGACGGCCTCCTTTTGAAGATGATGTCATTTATTACAATGGCCAGTATGTTGCGCTCGCCGTCGCGGAGACATTCGAACAGGCACAAGCCGCTGCTGGTGCTGTGCAGGTAGCCTATAGCTCGGAAGAACCGGACGTTAGCGATAACCTCGACCCCGAAGGGAAACTGAAGGTTGATAGCACTCGCGGCGACACCGAGGCCGCATTCGCAAACGCCCCCGTGAAAATCGAAGAAACCTATGTGACTCCCGTGGAGACGCATAACCCTATCGAACTGCACTCGTCAGTCGCGGTCTGGGATGGTACCAAGTTCACGCTCTATGAAACGACACAAGGAGTCGTGAATCATCGAGCCGTGATGGCGCAGGTTCTCGGAGTCCCAAAAGAAAATGTGCAAGTCATCTCGCGTTTTCTTGGATCGGGGTTTGGCGGAAAACTCTTCCCCTGGCCGCATAGCGTCTTGGCAGCAGCCGCTTCCCGCAAACTGAATCGTCCTGTGAAGCTCGTACTAAGCCGGGGCATGATGTTCTCTAACGTTGGCCACCGCCCGCTCACCCAGCAAAAGGTCGGGTTGGCCGCAACTCCTGAGGGCAAACTTGTTTCACTTCAACATGACTACGTTAATCACACTTCCATCCTGGACAATCACAAAGAGAATTGCGGCGAAGCGACACCCTATCTCTACAGTGTTCCCAATTTGCGCGTCGCTTCCGGACTAGCCCGGCGCAATGTCGGTACGCCGACCGCGATGCGCGGGCCTGGCGCGGTGCCAGGTCTCTTTGCAACCGAGTCAGCGATGGACGAATTGGCGATCAAACTCAACCTGGATCCCGTGGAGTTTCGCCTGCGCAATGAACCACAAAAAGACGAAAGTAACGGGCTTCCTTTTTCGTCTCGCCATTTTCAAGAATGTTTGAGGGTGGGTGCTGACAAATTTGGTTGGTCAAAACGCAACCCTGCACTGAGTTCGATGCGGGAAGATGACCTCCTGTTGGGTTGGGGAATGGCTGCCTGCTCGTGGGTTGCTGGGCGCTCTCCCTGTGAAGCGAATGTTGAACTCAAGAGCGATGGCACCGTCCGCGTCACTTGCGCCACCCAAGACATTGGTACCGGCACCTACACCATTCTCGCGCAAATCGTAAGCGCAAAGACCGGAGTCCCTCTGGACCGTATCACTGTCGTTCTCGGGGATACAGCCCTTCCTCCAGGACCGCTCTCCGGCGGTTCGATGGTAACTGCATCGGTCATCCCTGCGCTAAGCGCAGCGTCGGACCAGGCGATCTCGACCCTCCTGTTCACCGCCACACAATCCTTAAACTCGCCCTTTGCTGGCAAGAAGTTCGACGAATTGGCGCTGACGAATGGCAGAATCCACGAGAAAAACAGTTCGCCTGATAATGGCATTCCTTACGAGACCTTCCTGAAGAATGCGAACGTGAGTGAGGCGGCCGGTAATGGGAAATCAGAAGGTACCAAGCGATCCGACAAATATTCCACTCATTCGTTTGGCGCTCACTTTGTGGAGGTGACTTGGGATCCTGGAATTGCTCGCTTGCGAGTCAGACGGGTTGTGACCGTGATCGATGGTGGCCGGATCATCAATCAGCGCCCAGCTCGTAATCAGGTCGAGGGTGCGATCATGATGGGCATCGGGATGGCCCTCTTTGAAGAAACGCACTACGATTCTCGGACTGGACATCCGATCAATAATAACCTCGCAGATTACTGTATGTCGGTAAATGCCGATACTCCAGAAATCGATGTAACGTTTTTGGATTATCCTGACCTTGTGGTGAACGAATATGGCGCGCGTGGTGTAGGAGAGATCGGCTTGGCGGGGATTGCACCTGCGATCACCTCTGCGGTTTATCACGCCTCTGGGGTGCGTATTCGAAGGTTACCTGTCAAGATTGAGGATCTGCTGGCGCCTAGCGCTTCTATTTAATAACGGTTAACCGGCCTACTCAAAGAGTCGCATGAAGCCGAAATCCATGTGGAGGTTCTGATGGCAGTGAAACAAGGTGAGCCCGGAGTTGTTGGCGACAGAATCAACATCCACACGGCTGAAGCCTTTAACCAGGACGGTGTCTTTGAAAACTCCGGATGTTTCTTTCCCATGGATTTTCGGATCTCAAAATTATGCCGGTGCAGGTGGAGCGGATGCATGTCGTCGCTCTTGTTTACGAAAGCGAGTCGATAACGGCGCCCCTGATGTATCTTGATCGGCTCACTCTGATTGTAAGGCTGTCCGTTGATTGTAAACGGATCAAGGGTCCTGGAACTTGGCCATTATAGCCGATAGCTGATCTGCGATATCCCGTGGCATTGAAAGTCATCAGGGAGCGTTATCTTAATGACGAATCGGTGCGGCTTCGCTTTGTGCGTGAAGACCGCGCGGCGGCCAGTTTACGTCATCCAAACGTTGCCTCGGTCTTCCACCTGGGCAGAACCGCCGGGAACTAGTTTTACGCGATGGAATTCGTAGAGGGGGAGACACTGGAGAACCTTATCAGAGGCTCCGGCCGGCCTGAGGCAAAGTTGGCGTTGGAAATCGCGACGGAGGTCGCTGCCGGTTTGGCCGCGGTGCACAAGCAGAACCTCGTCCATCGGGACATCAAACCAAGCAACATCATGGTGAGCTTTGAGGAGGAAGTCGCTGTAACCGCTAAGATCATCGACCTCGGTCTTGCCAAGGCGCTCAGTACCACTTTAGTAATTTGTTGCGTTCAAGAATTTCCCTCGGTGCACCCAAGTTGATGTCTTTGCCAGCTTTCGCCCGTTAGTTAGAGGCAATCCGAAAAGGGGTAACGGGGCTTTCGGTCATGAACTGGTAGGTGGCGCCGAGGACTAGTTTGTTGTGCCGTCGCGCCTTTTGGGGTGTTTAGCTTTGTTTTAAGTTAGTGCTGCCATACTTTGTTTGGCTCGGCTATGCATTGTTCTACTCTCTTTTCATGATCGCGACTGGAGTAATTGATCTTAATTAGGCCGCGGCCAGCTCCATCTGTTCGGGCTCTGAAAGCTTCTTCCGCACCCGGATGATCTGCGAGATATTATAGGCCAGCACTTTCTCCAGCATCTCGGCCAGTACGTTCTCATGGTTGCGCCGCACCATCTCTCCAAATTCAAAGCTCTCTTTCAACGTGAAGACCAGTGACTCGATGGCGCTGCGCTCAGCCCGTGCCTGTCGGTAAGGCTGGCTCTTCCATTGCTGCGCCTCGATGAGCTTCTTGCCTTTGGCTCCGCTGATGCTGACCACTTTGACCCCAAGGCTTAGCACTTCCTCTAGCCCCTCCTGACTGCTGTAGCCATCATCGGCGCTGGCCATCGCAGGAATGACTCCGGTGTTAGTGATCTGTTCCTTGACCATCGCCACAAGGTGCCGGCTGTCGGCCGCGTTGCCTTGGGGCAACACCAGCGCAGTGACAAAGCCGCTCCCGCTGCGCGCCAGTTGCGGGCGGTAGCCTACCACGGTGTTCCACCCTCCTTTAACGATAAACGAGGCGTCCGAGTCGCTCAGGCTGATGATCTTTTCTGCCATCGGCACTTTTTCCTCTTCCATGACTCGTCTTTCGCAGACGTGGGCGACTTGTTCCAGAGCCGCCAGATCCTCCGCAATGAGGCCCAGGGCTTCTTCGGCTATCAGACGCCGACTCGGCAGCAGATCGGCGCGGTCCGCCAGGTTCCCGCGAACCGACTCCAGATCACGCAGCAGCCGTTTGCGCAGTCTGCGCACCCGCCTCAACAACTGGAAATACACCTTCTTGCGCTTGGCGGCTCCTCGCGCTTTGCCATTGAGGAAATGAATCTGCTGGCTCATGCGCCGGAGTTCTTCCTGTTGCGCCAAAAGTCCAATCTGATTCATGTCTGGCAGCTCCCACCGGTGCAGGTTGCTACCCGTGGTGCAAACCCGGGCGATCAATCTAACCAGGAGGGTCGAGTCCGTGGGCCGCTCGGTGTTGGCTTCCACCGCGGTGCTGTCGATGAAGCTCTTCTGAAAATTATCCAGACCCTGCCCTAAAATAGAGCGCAATTGCACCCGATGAATCAGAGCGCGGGTCTGGTTGCTCACCGCGTTGAGGTTGTCGCTGAGGGTGCTGGGGGGCGGCAATTGGAGCCCCAGATGTTCGAGCCAGAGTTTGAGCGTGATAGACTCCTCCAGCAATAACCTGGCCTGCTGGTCTTTGCAGCCGCCGTTGAAACCGCGCAGCATCAGGAAAAGGTAGACCATATAGGCATCGGTGCGGGGCCGCCCTGTCTCCAACTCGAGTTCATCGACTTTGAGCTCGCGCAATTGAAGCTGCAGTTTAGGCAGATCAGGGGTTTGGCCGGCCAGGAACTGTGCGTCGGTGAGGCGCAACAGCTTCTTCCTTTTCGCGTGCCGGTCGAGATCTTCGTCGATGCGTTCCACGATGGAGGGTTCGAAAAGGGCGATGAGGTGAATTTCGTTCAGAAAATCGTTCAATTGGCTGTCGATGGGGGTCAGGAAGACTAACTGTCGCGGTCGGTTGGCCAGATCAGGAACGATCGCGGAAAACCTTTCGCAGCTCGCTAATGTGCTCACAATCTGAGAGTTACAAAATTGAAAGCGTGGCGCCAGAATTAATACATCCGCCGACTAAAAAACTGACCTACCTTTTCGGAGAACCTCTAGTTAGTTTCGGGCCAGCCATCCTTGAGCACCCACCGGATTTCCTGAGGCTCTCCCAGGCTCGCCTTCTGAGACGCCGAGATGCTTCCAGTTCGTCGAGGAGGTCTTGGAGCGCCTGAGGAGAGATCGACATGACTAATATGTCGCCTGAACATCTGCCGTGCCTTGGCTGGTGGCCTTGGTGTCGCTGGCGTTCCCCCACAATTGATTCTAAGAGAACCGGGCATTATCGAAAATCTCCAATTTTAGCGTGACCGAACCGATTGAGGTGCCCAACGGCCGCCGATCGGCTCTTGGAATCGAAGATCGGGGCGACACGATTTGAACGTGCGACCTCCTGCTCCCAAAGCAGGCGCTCTACCAAGCTAAGCTACGCCCCGTTTTCCGGAAAGGCCGTAATATGAGCGAGCTACAATCAAATGCCTAATGATTTTTTCCATAAGGAATCGAGCCGATGAGATTGGTTTCCTGATCTCCCGCTTACTTTCGCTCTCCAAAATCCCACTGGCGGAATTCCGGGGTCTGGGCTTGAATCTTCCCTCAATGGAGTCGTCGACCGAATATCTGGTTGTTTCCGGATCCCTCCGCTCGAAAAGCCGGAGCAGGGAAATGGCACATTTTCTGACGGATTGTTACCGGTCGGAGGGCATCGTGGCGCAGACGATCGATCTTCGTGACTTACCGTTGCCCTTCTGTGACGGCGAAGCGGCTTACGACGATCGATCCGTGCTCACCGTTTCAAAAACGATCTCCAAGGCTCGCGTGGTCATCATCGCAACTCCGATCTATAATTTCGACGCGAGCGCGGCATTGAAAAACCTGATCGAATTGACCGGCGAATCCTGGAAAGACAAAGTTGTCGGATTTTTATGCGCGGCAGGCGGATCAATGAGCTACATGTCGGTCATGAGCCTTGCGAACAGTCTGATGCTCGACTTTCGCTGTTTGATCATTCCGCGGATTGTGTATGCGACGAGTCAGGATTTCACGGACGGGTGCCTGAGTTCGTCTGAAGTGCGAGAGCGGGTCCGGGAATTGGCTGTGGCGTCCACCAGGATCCGCAATAGCTCGGTTTAGAGTCACGCAAGAAATTTCCAGCTTCGCAGAGTCTTTCCACGGGCTGAAACATTGAGCAGTTTCTCAAGGTTTCGCGCAAGTTCGCGCAATTGACTTGATTGTTTCCCGGCGAAAGGAACTAAATAGCTAGTATCTCACCCCCCGTTGAATGAAGATGGGTTCTTCGTCACAAAAGCAGGAAGAGAAGCTGGATTTGGCGGCGCGAGCCGCGTGGCTCTACTATGTCGCCGGTAACACCCAGCAGGAGGTAGCTAGAAAATTGAAGATTTCGCGACCGGCTGCTCAGAGACTCGTCGCTATTGCATTGGAACGAGGCATTGTCAAAGTCCAGGTTCACCACAAAATCACTAGCTGCCTGGAAGTCGCAACGATCCTGCGTCAGCGATATGACCTCGTCGTATGCGAGGTCGTTCCGTCGAACGCAGACAGCCCAGATCAGATTCTGCGTAAGATAGCGGTCGCCGGCGCCCAGATCATGGAATGCTACCTGAGCGAAACGCAGCCAAAAATCATCGCGCTGAGTACCGGGCGAACCATGAAGGCGGTAATCGATGAATTGCCCGCGCTGGTCAGAACCGAGCATCGCCTTGTTTCCCTGGTTGGGGCGATCGCGCATGATGGTTCCAGTAATCGTTACGATGTCGCACTCCGAACCGCAGAAAAGACAAGCAGCAAATATTTTCTCTTGCCGTCTCCGTTCCTTGCGGATTCCGCAGAGGAACGGAGACAGTGGTGTCGGCACCGTTTATACCGTGTCGTGGAAGCACTTGCAGGTCAGGCTGACGTGGCCTTTGTCGGGATAGGGGAAATGGGCATCGGTTGTCCGATGCATCGTGATGGGTTCATCAGTGAAGCGGTAGTAAATGAACTCGTGGAGGCGGGAGCGGTCGGGGAGATGTTGGGTTGGGCCTTCAACCGAGCAGGGGAACCAGTGCACACCTCAATCCATGAACGGGTCACGAGCATTCAATTGCGGCGCCCGCCCAAGAAACCGGTCATTGCCTTTGGAGCTGGAGACTCAAAAACCGAAGCCGTTCTCGGCGCGCTGCGAGGGCATTGGATCAACGGGCTGGTAACTGATGAGACCTGCGCGCGGATCATCCTGCAAAGCGACGGATAGTCGGGCGGCGAGTCGGCAAGGACTGTGCCGGAGGCACTCAAGGTCAGCCAGGAAACCGCACACGCGCGGTGAACAAGGAGGCTATTTGAAATAGGAGATCTGTGAAAAGAAAGCTGGCTCGCGCACGCCGAGCCTCGTTCTGTCGAACGGGCCGGGCAACTGAATGCTTTTCCTGCTTGAAAAAGCCACTTCGGCGCAGCATCTTTCGCTTCTTTGGCGTCGGGCCGTAGCACAGCTTGGTAGTGCGCTTGAATGGGGTTCAAGAGGTCGTGGGTTCGAATCCCGCCGGCCCGATCATGTTTCGGATAATATCTTAAATGTGAGTCGCTTATTTAAGAGGAGATGAGCCCGTCCTGGAACGGTGCTGGTAACAATTCTCCTGGGCGGCTGGTAACACGTCCATAAATGACCACGCGGGTTTGCCGATCTTTACGCTGCGGCTGTTCACGGACGCAGGATGCGGCATAAGCTAACTGTTACCCGACCAACGCTTTTCGCCTCCCCCCGGGCTTCAATGGCTTGATTTGATTCCGACCCACGCGAAGCCAGAGATTAAGGATAAGGAAGTGGCGGTGTGATCGCGCGGTCTACCATTCGGATACGTCATCGGGGGCGAGAGATTTCACGCCGCGTGCCTTCTGGTGCAACGTCAGCGAGCGTGGCCGAGAATGTCCTCTGGCGGCCTGCAAGGCCCTCAGCAGTGTACCGCTTAATTTGGAAAGTCACACAAGTGACTCAAAGAGGGTGGATTTGCTCACCGCAGCGCTGGAAACGGTCTATCACGACAATGCGGCTGCTGCAGAGGTGACTGAGTTTTTTGGTCGCGACGAAACGCTCATTTGAGTTTGGCTTGCGCCGAGCTGCTCTCGACCGGAACTGCGGGCAAGGCGAAACGTATCCCTGTCTTCGCACACCTTCTGGCGATTCACATCGCCGAGAAATACACAAACGTCGCATCGCGGAGACCTGACTATCGCGGCGGCTTGCCGATCGCACGGCTCCGCAAGATCGACTATGTGCGTGCGCACCTCGCAGAATGCATCTCAATCGAGAAGCTGGCTGAGTTGGCGGAGCTGAGCCCTTTCCATTTCTCACGCGTGTTCAAGCAGGCCACGGGGATGACGCCTCTGCAATTCGTGGCCCGAGAGCGCATGTTGCAAGCGCAGCAACTGATCCGCGAAACATCCCGCAGCCTCATCGAAATCGCGCTCGAAGTCGGCTACACTAGTGCGAGCCATTTTGCTCAGGTATTTCGGCGGACGGTGGGCATGGCTCCAACGCAGTTCCGCAACGCCCTCTAGTAGCCCGCAAAGTGCACGCGCTGGGTGAGAGATACCCGTGATTGCGATGGCAGATAGACCGCAGATCTACGATCATCAGACCGGAGACCCCCTCGAAGTACGAAGGTCGGAGGCGGCCAACAGAGCCGATCCACAATCTGAAATCCACTATTCGCACATGCCGTAAAACAGCCTGTGCAAGAAATCCCTGACCGGAGAATTTGCTGGATGAAGAACCGGAGGAAGGGAACCATGCCACCGTGGCCGTCCCTAGCCATACCAAGTTTGAAGGAAAACCCACAATGACCACATGGCGCACGCGCCCGCACCGCGACGGTCAAGGTCATGCCGCGCGAGACCAATACATGATCACGATGAAACGCCGTGAGGACGCCGGGCAGAGCCATCGACGACCAATACCGCAGGTGATCTAAAACGTCTGATGGCCTCTTATTGAAAGGAAGAAAAAGCCACGATGAGACACTATTTTTTGGTCCTCGCATTGGCGATCGCCGTTAGTCAAGCCGCTTGCGGCGCCGACAACAGCACGACCAGCGGTTCCGGGCGGGTGCCACCGACTGAAATATCCCCTAAGCAGGCAAGACAGTATGAAGGAAGACTAAGCATCGAAGATACAGTAACTACGGCCACTTTGATGGACAGCAAAGCCACCCAGGATTTTATTTCCCTATTGCCGCTAACAACGATCTGTTCCGCAGGGAGAAGTTCGCCCGCCTGGCGCGAGCGATCTTGAAAGAGGGGAAATGGACGCACAGGTACGAAGTCGGGGACGTCACCTACTGGCCCTGACGAGATTGAACGTGCTTCCTCGAACATCAAGGTCGAAGGAGCTCGGTATCCGGAAAGGCTCGAGCAGATGACCGGCCGCTGAGTGGCATTTGGGGGAACTCGGAGAAAAAGGAGAGAACAGAGCCCGGGTCGCCCAGCCGCTTGGTCGATGGCCGATGGTCTCGCCGAGACCTAAATGGTTCAACCTCGCAAAAAAAATCAACAAATCACAACTCAAAGACAGGAATTCAAAAAATGCAGAAGCGCAAACTTGGAAACAGCAACCTGGAAGTTTCGGCTATCGGGCTCGGCTGCATGGGCATGAGTTACCATCGCGGCATCGCCCCCGACAGGAATGCAATGATAGCGCTGATCCGCAAAGCAGTGGAGCTTGGCCTTACCTTCTTCGATACCGCAGAAGTCTACGGCCCGTTCATCAACGAAGAACTTGTGGGCGAAGCTCTTTTTCCTTTCCGCCAGGAGGTGGTCATTGCCACGAAGTTCGGGTCCAACATTGAGAGCGGAAAGCCGACGGGTCTGAACAGTCGACCGGAGCATATCCGCCAAGTTGCCGAAGAATCTCTCAAACGGCTCAAATCCGAAAGCATCGACCTCTTCTACCAGCACCGCTTTGACCCCAACGTGCCAATTGAGGACGTAGCGGGGACCGTGAAGGATTTAATTCGGCAAGGCAAGGTGAAGCATTTCGGTCTTTGTGAAGTGGGCGCACAAACGATTCGCCGCGCCCATGCCGTTCAGCCTCTTGCCGCTGTTCAAAGCGAATATTCCCTGATGTGGAGGCAGCCGGAAGAGGAGGTCCTGCCGACACTCGAAGAACTCGGCATCGGTTTCGTTCCTTACAGCCCGCTCGGCAGAGGTTACCTCACCGGCGCTTTGAACGAACACGCGAAATTTGACAGTCGTAATGACAACCGCGCCACCTTGCCCCGCTTCACCGTAGAGGCGATGAAAGCGAACCGGGTTCTCGTGGATCTGCTCAATGAATTTGGTCAACGGAAAGGAGCGACCTCGTCCCATGTCGCGCTCGCTTGGGTGCTTGCTCAAAAACCTTGGATCGTTCCCATTCCGGGCACAACCAAACTGGAGCGTCTGGAAGAGAATCTGAGATCGCTAGACTTGGAATTCACTCCCGAAGAATTGCGCGACCTTAATCACGCCGTCTCGAAGATTAAGTTACAGGGGGATCGATATCCCACAGAACAGGAAAAACAAGTCGGACGCTGAAAATAAAAGGAGTTCCATATGGAAATCAAAAGAAATGGTTCACAACCATCCGGCAAAGGCCCCGTCGACTGGTTCACCGGCACGGTGCGCATCGATCCACTGTTCCAGGCAAACGCTCCGGCTCGCGCGTCCGCCGCGAGCGTGACGTTCGAGCCGGGTGCTCGCGCCGCGTGGCACACGCATCCGCTCGGTCAGACCCTGATTGTCACAGCCGGCTGCGGCTGGGCGCAGCGCGAGGGCGGTCCAATCGAGGAAATTCGGCCTGGCGATGTGGTGTGGTTCCCGCCCGAGGAAAAGCACTGGCATGGCGCGGCGCCGACAACGGCCATGACGCATATCGCCATTCAGGAACAGCTCGATGGGAAGGTCGTCGATTGGATGGAGAAGGTCAGCGACGAGCAATACCGTAAGTGACGACAAACACCGAAGAAAACTATGCCGCATGTCATCGTAAAACTCGTGCCCGCAAAGTCCGAACAAGAGAAGACTCGACTCGCCGAAGAAATCACGAAAGACGTGATGGATGTCTTGCACTACGGCGAGGAGTCAGTGTCGGTCGCCATCGAAGAAATCAAACCACAGGATTGGGCCGAGAAGGTCTATACGCCGGAAATCCTTAACAGTCCGGAGAAACTCTACAAGAAACCGGGATACACAATGTGAAAAGGAATTAGATATGAACATATCTTTTGAAAACAAAGTTGCACTACTTACAGGCGCTGGCTGTGGACTGGGCCTGGCGACGGCGAAGGCTTTTGCTGAATCAGGCGCTTCCGTGGCGTTGGCAGACTGGAACGAGAAGGCAGTGCGCTCTGCAACCGAGGAACTGGCTGCTCAAGGTCACAAAGCACTCGCCGTCCATTGCGACGTAGCCGATGACGCTCAGGTAGAGGCAATGGTTGAGCAAACCGTCGCCACTTTCGGCCGGCTGGATGCAGCCTACAATAACGCTGGCGTTCAAAATATTGTCGCGGAAACCGCTGATGCTTCCCGAGAAGATTTTGACCGAGTGATAGCCATCAATCTCCGTGGCGTATGGAGTTGCATGAAGTTCGAGCTGCGTCAGATGCGCAAGCAAGGAGCCGGCGCGATCGTCAACTGCTCTTCGTTGGGAGGGCTTGTGGGCGCTCCCGGGCGTGGAACATACCACGCCGCCAAGCACGGGGTGCTCGGGCTCACGAAGAGCGCTGCTCTCGAATATGCCTCCAGAGGCATCCGCATCAACGCGGTTTGCCCAGGGATTATCGATACGCCGATGGTCGCCGGAATGCTGGCCACTCAAGCAGAAGCCATGAAAGAGCTGATGAAAGAGGTTCCGATCGGCCGGCTTGGTCGCGCCGAGGAGATTGCTGATGCCGTTCTTTGGCTCTGCAGCCCCGCCGCAAGCTTCGTGATCGGTCAAGCGCTCGCTGTAGACGGCGGATTCACCATTCATTAAGGAAGAAACGTACTATTTCAACCTGGCGCTCGATAACGGCGTCAAGGCGAGCGAGATTTCCGAGGTCATCACGCATCTCGCGTTCTACTCCGGCTGGGCCAATGCCATGTCGGCGGTGGCGGTCGCGAAAGATGTATTTCGCGCGCGCGGAATCGGGCCCGATCAGCTTCCTCCAGCATCAGGTCCGCTTCTTCCCATCGACCAGGCATCCGAGGCGCGGCGTGCGTCTTCTGTCGAGCAAAGTGCCGGCCCGGTTGCCCCGGGAGTCGTGCAGTATACCAGCGATCCACTGTTTCATGACCTCTGGCTGCGTCCGGCGCTCGCGCCTCGGGACCGGAGCCTGGTTACCGTCAGCGCGCTGATTGCCTCAGGGCAGGTCGCCCAGCTCTCGGCTCATCTCAATCGGGCAATGGATAACGGCCTGACGAAATCGGAAGCCTCGGAGACGCTCACGCATCTGCTCTTCTACGCCGGTTGGCCGAACGTTTTTTCCGCAATACCGGTCGCCAAGGAAGTCTTCGAGAAACGTTCCAAATAGACCACTGTGCAATCGAAAACAGCGCTCTACAAATTGAATGGGTCATCGGCAAAATAGATTCCGGCGTGGAAGCCTTTAATGTGCCCAGCTTTGTAAGAGTAAGGGTTAAACTTGCCAGTAACCAGGCAGACAATGTCAGGCCAAGATCGGATGCTTTTCCGCCGGTGCTGACGCTTGAGGAAGTTCGAAATCCGGCAAGGACGAGCAACACGGGGAATTCCGTGTTCGAAGGAGGTTAATCGATGACATGAGAGCGCTCGCCGGATGGGAAAACTTCTATGTAGTTGTCGGCTCGGCTGCGGGTGCCCTGATTGGACTAGAGTTCGTCGTTGTGACGCTTATTGTCGACTGTCCGACACTACGTGTTGCGGAGGGTGTTGCTGCATTTGCGACGCCAACGATCGTTCATTTCGGAGCCGTGCTGTTACTGTCAGCGGTTGTAAGCGTTCCGTGGCACAAGATCGGAACCGTCTCAGTTGTTTGGTTTAGTAGGTCTCAGTGGGATAGTAAAATGACCTCAAGATCATCGTTCTCCGGAGTATTCACTCTCGGAGTAATGGGCCAAGCTTTCATTTGGGTCTGCCGGAAAGGGGACCAAAATTTCTTTCCGAGGGATTCTTCTTCCTGTCTAATGTCATACTTGTCGAGTGCAAGAACTGGTCGAGCAAGGTCAGCAGTTCGGAACTTTCTTGGTTCGATTCAAAGCTTCGAAGCCGTGGCCTAGACTTTGGTATCCTTGTCGCGCTAAACGGGATCACAAGCAATTCGGTGAAACAGCTTCAGGTTCGCGGCAGAAAGTCGATTGGTTTTCGCTAGAAGTGCCGTCTCACCGATATCTCCTGTTAACATATTTACTCCTTTGACTTGTTCAGCGCGTGCTTCAAATGCGGCGGCAATCGCTTCTTCCAAAAGGCCTTCCTTTAAGCCGATGCGGAGATCTCCTGTCATAATGCGAACAATGTAGCTACCGCACTCGGGACCAACAGTCCGGAGCCAATCAGTAAGGAGCGCCGCTTTTGCCACCGGACTAATGGCAGCCTGGATCGCGGAGAATCGCTCGGAAACTTCCTGGATATGCACTTGGACCTAAAGGGCGACGAAACCTCTGTTTCTTACGAGCAGTCCGCGAAGCAATTAGGGCTGAGCCTCGCCGCGGTGAAGACCCAGGTTTGTCGGATGCGGAAGCGTTTTGCGGCTTTCTTGGTGACGAAGTGGCAAAAACTGTGTTCGATCCCGCCGACATCGACGCCGAGATTCATGCATTGTACGACGCCCTAGTCGCCACGGAAGGACGCCTTGAGGGATGAACTCCGGTCCTCGCCCGAATTCAGGACATGCGGGGCTGGAACGCACGGTCGCGCAACATGATAGTGTTTCGAGCTTTTTTTGTAGATCGTGCGGAGCGCGGTTGGAGGAGGCAAGCCTGTCGCCGGTTTGTCCAGTCTGTTTAGCGCGGTTTACGCTGCCAGAGAGCAGTCACTCTCAAGGGCAGGCGAACCAAGACCCAGGTGACACCGCACAAGAGTCCAAGGGCTTGGCGGCCCCCTCTGGACCGGGCCATCATCTTTTTGCACATTACGAAGTGGAGCTACTACTTACTTGCAATTGAAAGCGTAATAAGTATAGAAGTAGGTCATATGAGTCGACCTGCTCCTGAAATCCGGCTTTCCACTGAGGAGAAAGAAATCCTTTTGCGTTGGATGCGAGGTTCCAAAACCGAACAGCGTATGGTCGAACGGGCCAGAGTGATTCTTTTAGCTTCCAGTGGACTAAGCGGCAAAGAGATCGCCTTAAAAATGAAGACCCGAGCGGCGCGGATAAGCAAGTGGCTACGGCGATTTGCTCAAGAGAGAATGGCTGGCCTTAGTGATAAGCGTTCGCTCGGGGGAAAAGCGCCGCAAGTACACTTCGCTAACCGAAGAGCGGATCTTGAAAGCGCTCGATGAGCCGGCGCCTCCAGGCTACAGCCGCTGGAATGGGCCGCTGCTGGCCAAGCATCTGGGCAACGTGAGCAAGGACCAAGTCTGGCGGGTGATGCGAAAGCACGACTTGCATCTTGAGCGCCGGCAGAGCTGGTGCGTGAGCACCGATCCGGAGTTCAGTCGCAAGGCTGCCGATGTGGTCGGCCTTCACATGAATCCGCCACAGAACGCGCTGGTGCTCTGCGTAGACGAAAAACCATGCATTCAAGCTTTGGAGCGGGCGCAAGGCTGGATCCGCTTACCAAACGGTCGCGCACTGACCGGCTTCGCTCACGAATACAAGCGCCACGGCACCACCACGCTCTTTGCCGCTCTGGAGGTGGCGACCGGGCTGGTCCATTCCGGACATTATCGTCGTCGCCGCAGGCGTGAGTTTCTGGATTTCATGAATGAGTTGGTTTCCATCTATCCTGGCAAAGAGCTGCACGTGGTGCTGGACAATCTGAACACCCATAAGCCAAGGGAAGACCGCTGGCTAAAGACTCACCCTCACGTGCATTTTCATTTCATCCCGACTCATAGCTCCTGGCTCAATCAGATTGAATGCTGGTTTAGCATTTTGAGCCGCGGAGCCCTACAGAGAGGCAGTTTCACCAGCGTCCGAATGCTCGTTCAGGCGATCGAAGCCTTTATCGCGAGCTGGAACCAGAACGCGGCCCCTTTCGAGTGGACCAAAAAGGAGGTCCACCAGCAACAAATGAAGCGTTCTTACGCTAATTTATGTAATTAGGCACTAGGTCCCGATGGGAAACCGGTTCAGCTCGGCCAAGGGGCGATGGGCGTGACTTACAAGGCGCTAGACACGCTGCTGCTTCGCCCAGTGGCTTTGAAAGTGATCACGTGCTCCATCTGGCGCCCTTTCAGCGCGCCGCCGAGGGGCGGCCTTCCCGGGGTTGAAACCAGGGTTGAAACCCCGGGCTGAGTCCTCTCAACCCCTTCGGGGTGAAGAACCATCCCAAATCGCCCTTATCTTCGAGCCATTCGGAGCAGTCCCCAAAGCGAATCGTTACAACACCAGGATGGCGGATGTTTGAGCGCCTCGTTTGCGTAGTGACTTTGTCGAAAGCCTGCTACTCGCCACCCTGTTTTTCTTGGATCGTTTTGCCATAGGAAGCTACAAAAGCGCCGCTGCGACGCGGTTTTTGCGTGCGAAGAGCATTCAAATCGCAGAGTTTTACTCCTATGCGTCGAGCCTATTGCTGCCTCTTAATCGCGTTCGTTTTCGTGCTGGGATGTGCCCAGAACAACTATAAAACAGCTGGATTCCCTGGCGATCAGGATCGCTTGCTCCCAGCATCAAGGGATTATGACCAAAGAGAGCGAGTTGACGATTCGATAAATTTCAGTAACGGGAATTTCGACCCTGATCCGGATTATTTCTATTAGGGCTAAATCCAACAAAGCTGACAAAGTAACTACCCTTTCACTCTGTCGGCTCGAGTTTAAGTTTACACCTGCACTAAACTGACAGCCTAATTCCGGCCATCAATGATGGAGCTTTGGAAACGATTCAGTGGGATCAAAACGCCCGACAATGTTGTGCATGGCATCCACAGTGTGTTGGTATGGGTTGGGTTCAGTACCAGGCGCGGCGTCCACATCATCAAATGGTTTTTGAAGAACGAAACTCAACGCCCAACCTCGTTGCATCTTGTTAGCTGAACCGCACCTTCCGTCTGCGTAAGAACCGCATTTCGACAATCCTTCTTCAACGATTAACCGGAACCCGAACCGAGGCCCAATCCGTGCCAATAGATGTGCGATAAACATCGACTTCCGAGCCCCGGTCATTCCAAACAAGACGCCATCCTGGGGAGTATTCCCAGGCATTGAGCGGCACCCGCCTCGTCATTGGGCTTTCACCAAGATGGAGCTGGACGATTACCTCGCAACCCACCCAAAAGGCGAAGCGCATTCGGTAGTGGTGACTTAGCGGTGATAGGGTGCGCTTCTTGAGGGAAAGGCGCAGGTTCAAACCTGCATCGCGCACCATTCATCCTTCTTCCGGAGTGTACGTCGCGGTCGGAACTAAGAGGATTTCGCTAGAGCAGCTTCGTAAAGTGCTCGGACTGGAGTCGGTAAAGACCCAAAAAGGAAATGTCATCCAAGAGGCTCCGCTACCCGTCTGGGCGAAATTTTCACCAAAGGGCGTTGGATACCGCCATCGCGGAGATCACTAAGAAGGCGGACATAAGCATTGAAATCGAGTCGCTGGAGCGATCAAAGACTACGAACTGCAAACGGCGGGTTGCAACGCAGGGCCAATGCCTGGCGGTGGGTATGTCGTTTAGTGAGAGGAAGAAGAATCTTTTTGCGGGACATTTGTTTAGCAATTTTTTATCCTCGCGGGCGTGAGTAAAACTCTGCGACTGCCTAACTGCGACCAACAAGCCTTATTAGACCAAGTCCAAGTGCGGCTTGTGGAGCGCGCCGAACTGGAGCGTTTCAAACAATTGCTCGATGAGCATCACTATCTGGGAAGCCTCAAAGCGGTGGGCGAACGCCTCCACTACGTGGCCACCGATGCCCAAGGTCAATGGCTGGCCTTGCTGGTCTTCAGCGCTCCAGCCAAGCACCTCAAGCATCGCGACCAATGGATCGGATGGAGCGCTGCTCAACGCCACCGTCGCCTGAGCCTGGTGACTAACAACAGCCGCTTCCTTATCCTGCCCGAGCGCTCCGTGCCCAACCTGGCGAGCAAGGTGCTGCGCCTGACCCTGGATCGCCTTCCCACCGATTGGCAGAGCTCTTACGGCCATCCGGTGTTGGTGGTCGAAACCTTCGTCGATGTTGCCCAGTTTTGCGGTACAGTTTATTCGGCCAGCGGCTGGAGCGAACTGGGCCAGACCGACGGCTGGGGCCGTCATCGGCGCGATTACTACGTTAAACACGACCAGCCCAAACGCCTCTTCTGCCGCCAACTGTTCAAAAACGCCCGCCGCAGTCTTCAGGCCGAACATCTCAAGCCAGCGTTGGCGGTGGTCGAACAAAAGGTGTCGCCACCCTGCACGCGTACGGTGAAGGAAATCCGCTCGATGGTCGAACACTTCAAGGCCGTGCCAGACTTTCGCGGGCGCTTCGAGTCCTATCCGCTGTGGTCGATGTTAACGATCCTTCTTTTAGCCACTCTCTGCGGTGCTCCGCGCGGGCAAAAGGATATCGCCAAGTTTGCGCGGGGCTTGAGCCAAGCGCAACGCCGGGCTCTTGGCATCCGGCGTAACCCAAAAGGCAAGTATCCTGCTCCGACACAGCCGACCTTTTGCCGTCTGCTCCAGCGGGTCGATGCCCGTAGGGTGGAGGAAGTCATTTTAGCCATCCAGGAGCAAATGCGCGGCTCGGCGCCCAAAGATCAATTGATCGTACTGGATGGCAAGGAACCCAGGCACGGCAGCGGCGCCTCGATTTTGAGCGCGGTCACCGTACCGAGCCAGCATTACTTGGGCAGTGCACTGGTCGACCAAAGACCAACGAGATTCCCGTGGCGCGAGAGTTATTTAATCGCCTGGAGCTCGAAGGCCGGTTGGTCTCGTTGGACGCCTTACACACCCAGGACGAAACCGCGCGCGCGCTGGTCTTGGAACACGGGGCCGATTATCTGCTAACAGTCAAAGGGAATCAACCCACCGTGCGCGAACAGATCGAAACCCTCGTTGCCGCCCCTCAGGGCGATTTTCCCCCCTCATGAGCCGACGCCCACCAAGGCTCGCGTGCAGGAAATCAACAAAAGCCGCAAAGAAAGCCGCAGTATTGTCACCGCGCCAGTCACCGGTGAACAGGTCTGCTTCCCATTGGCCGAGCAGGCTGCTCTGCTGTTGCGCCAGACCGAAGGACGCAAAGACGAACTGGTGGCGCTGATCACCAGTGTCGAGGCCTCACGACTCCATGCGACAAACTGGATGCGTCTGAACCGGGATGCCTGGGGCATCGAGAGCGGTTTGCATCAGCGCTTGGATATCTCCCACAACGACGACCGCTGCCGGGTGCGCAACGACAACGCTATGTTGGTTCTCGGAATGATCCTGCGCTTGAGCAATAGCCTCTTCATGCAATGGAGTGGGTACAAGCGACGCCCAGACCATGTCACCACCACCGATTTCCAATCCGCCTTGTCCGAAGACCACCACCGTCCGGCACTCTGCCTAGCCTTGAGCAAATATCCCAACCTCAAACGACTCTCATGAATTGGCGCTGGTTGCAACGCAAGGAAAAGCTGGAACTGCTGACGCAGGTTGGGCTAGGTTAGTTGTCCGGGATCAGATCCCAGGATCAACACCATGTCTCTCATAACGGTAGACGATTTTTCGTACCCGCAGGGATGGCGCAATTTGAAAGGTAGCGAGGAACGCGCGCTCTGGTGTTGCTCGCAACTCGAAGACGGACATGTCCTTTTGCTGAAGGGTATCCCGTTCGACTTACCTCAAGCCGACCTCCACTTTCTGAGTTCGCAACAACAGAGCGGTTCATCGCTTCACAAGAATATCTCCTATCGTCCCCACCGGGACGAATTGCGTGGCTTTGCCGCAGAAGCGCGGGAGGAGGTAGAGCATTTGCACCAAGTGATGCGCAATTATTCCGAGCAGGTCGTAAAGTTTCTTTCGCAACTCGTTGCTCCCTATGCACCTTATTGGAAACTGGACTTCGCCAGCTTCCGCCCGCTGGAAGAGCAAGGACGTAATCTACCTCTTCACAAACGTAATGACTTACTCCACGTAGATGCTTTTCCCGGTCGGCCAACGCGCGGCGCAAGAATACTGCGCTGCTTTACGAATATTAACCCAGCAAAGCCTAGAACGTGGCTGACAGGAGATCACTTCCCTGAGATCGCAAAGCGTTATTCAAAGGATGCAGGTCTGAAAAAAATCGCTCAGCGCGCCTCCGCGCCGACGGGTGTGGTCCGTAAGCTTATCACTCCCCTTCAACATTTATTCCGAATCCCCGGGTCCAACCGAGCGCCTTATGACCAATTTATGTTGCGCTTCCATGATTATCTTAAGGAGAACGCCGATTTTCAGCGAGAGGGCACAAAATTGTGCACAGACTTTCCGCCGTTTTCGACATGGATAGTTTTTACCGATGCCGTCCCGCACGCCGTTCTTTCCGGTCGTCTCGCTTTGGAACAAACCCTGATTATCCCGGTGAGTGGACTCCTTTCTCCTGAGAAGTCGCCTCTCCGGAAACTGGAAGAAATAGCAGGACGGTCGCTGGTGTAGCGGAAAGCTCCAGAAGTGAAACATTGGTGAAGCTTCGCTAATTCCCTAGGCGGCGAATTCACTTCAGGACTTCAGGTAGGTTTCCATGTTCTTAGTGCGCCTCTTACCGACTGCACGGTTGGTGGAGTCGGGCGTTCCGCTTCGTTGCTCCCGCAGGGGGCAAACCAAGCGTCGTTATCGGATCGACAATAACTCGTGGAAGTGGCGTCTCAAAAATGCAATTTTGAAGATAAACTCAGCCGCGATGTGATGTGCGTTGGTGGTTGGATGGAATCCATCCCAGAAGACGTAATCATTCGGGTCTGATACGATAGCGCCGGTCGTAAGATTGAGGGCAGCGCCGACGCTGTTTGTGAAGCCAAACCTGCAAGGGTTGTAGACCAGCGGGACGAAAATCGCGTTGGTATCCACAACTTCGATGCTGATTCCATGAAGAAAGGCAAATTGCAGAAGCTCGACTTCAAGCAAAACATTTGCGGTTGATACAAAACGCTTCGCTGCCAGGATTGCTGCTCCGCCAAGTGCTTTCACCTGAGGAGTCAGCGACAGATCCGGGATGTTAACGGCAACGAAGTGTCTCGCTCCTTTGCCTGAAAGCTCAGCGATTCCATGCTTGATATTTGCTACCGTTTGAGCCGGGTCAATTCCCGCTTTAAAATCATTTGCCCCTATCCAGATAAAATACAAGTCATCAGGGGAGGCTTGTCCCCCGACCGCTTGTAAGTAGGTGAGGATTTGAGTCTGGAAGCCTGGAAGAGATTTGATGAACACGTTGCTGTCCCCAGATGTTGCTCCGCCAACTGCAAAGTTCGTCGCATTAACATCTTGCGCATTCTGGAAATAAGCGGTCACCGGTGAGACATCGACGCCAAAAGATTCAGCGACTCCGGGAAAATAGTCCACCCAGTTCTGGCCGTCAGTAAATCGACCCGGAAAAGTGTCTCCTAAATCCTTTCCTGACTGGTCGTAGGTATGGCCATAGGGCGAGGAAGGGAAAGCCCCTCCGGTCGCAGCTAACGCGTTCCCGTTATCCGAGAGACTGTCCCCAAAGATAACAAGCTTTTCATTAGCGTAAGAAGCGCCCTGCAAGAAGAATGCGAGGCACAACGAAAGCAGTCTTAAGCTTCTCATGGAGATACAACTCCTATAAAGAGGGCGCCTATTTGTGAAGAAGAAACGCTTGGGGTTGCAGAGTTTCGCTCGCTCTTCGGCGTTTGGGGCTTTGCGATCCCGGCGCCTGCGCAGAAATCATTCGACGGGAAGGGCGAAGCCTTGGAACACGCTTTGACGAAATCCTCTCGCATCCGGGACAGTGCGATGAAAAAGTCTGTGTGTCCCGGTGCGTCGATTTAGGGAGGCGACCATCTAGGAAGAATGCAATACGATATCCGCACGCCCTTCAGGCATTGTGGAAAGCTCTAGATCAGGAATCCAACTCTCTCAGGTGGTGCTGTCGAGAGAAGTTGATGTCGCCATTGCGGATCCCTTCATCTAGGATCGGAACTTTGCCGCTGCTCTGTATATACTGAACGCCATGACAGACAATTCCAGTGATACCCCAGGCGTCATCGTCTTTCCACCGTTGATTCCGCTCTCGGTTCTGGTAGTGGGAATTATCCTCAACTTCGTTGTGCCGTCGAATCTGCTCAATCATGTTCCCCGCCAGGTAAGGATCGTAGTCGGCATTGTTGCGTTCGTCGTCGGCCTTGGAATGGTGATCGGGGCAAATCGCATTTTTCGGCGCATCGGCACAAACGTTCGACCGTCGCAGCCGACATTGGCGCTTGCGACCACGGGTATGTTCACCTGGACGCGAAATCCAATGTACGTCGGCGGCAGTATCGCGCTCCTCGGCATCGCCATCGGTTGCGCCCTCGATTGGGTTCCGCTGCTCTTGGTGTTTAGTCTGCCGCTCGTGCATTACGGCATCATCCTACGTGAGGAGCGTTACCTGGAACGAAAGTTTGGCGACGAATACCGGCGCTACAAGACGAAGGTTCCACGCTATTTTTGGCGATCGTGATCTTGCTGGTTCTCACTTACGTGATCGTCCGTTTGTGGTTAACCCATCAACTAGCGCGTCATCCGCGATGGTACGGAGGTGTGAGACGCCTGTTACCCGAGATGACCTACACAGCGACGGGTTTTTCCAATCCGGTGCGGGTGATTTTCGATGCGGTGTTTCAACCCACGACGGTCGAGGACACCCGTGAGACGGTGGCGGAACATTTTCGCGTCGCCCATCCGGCGCGAAAAAGAGCGTGTCCATCTCATAGAGAAGCTGGTTTTTCGACCGACCCAACTAGCTGCGTTTTGGTGTGCTGGCGTGCTGGCGGCTATGCATCACGGACGCTTTAACGCCTATGCCGCTTACGCCCTTTCGTCGCTGCTCATTGTTCTGGTAATGTTCCTATTGTTCCAAGCGTCCTAGCCCGAAAATCTCTCGAGCAAAGCGCTCGCGAGATTTTCGCGCTAGTGCACCGTCTCGCATATAATGGTGATGTCGCCGCAGGTCAGTTGGCTGTTTTTCAAGGCGCGAGCGAAGCGCCCATATCTGAGTCATACGGGTCGAGCGAGCAACGCGGAAAAACAGCCAACCGGCCGCGGCCCGGAGGGTTGCGTTGAAAATGGGCCGGCGGCTGCGTTGCTCGTCGGTTACGTCCCGCACCAGTTTTTGATAAGCGCTGCGCAAAACCGGAGCGGCACAATCGCAAAAACTGGTGCGGGATGCGCCCTCCTACCGCCAGTCCGGCTCGGACCGCCTTGCCGACGGCCCATTTCGAACGCAACGCCATCACCATTATATGCGAGACGGTGCACTAGCAGGAATTGATAGTCGCTGAAATCGAAGCGGCACGAAAAGAAATTTTATGAGTATGGACGCAACGATGCTTGGAAAAAAGCACCCGAAGAAGATTCGCTCCATCGCTAGATAAACTTATATATGGAACTTACCAGAGATGCATTACTATTGAGAATATTTCTAGGTGAGGGCGACGAGCTGGAGGAAGAGCCGGTGTTTCGAAACATTGTGCTCAAAGCGCGCGAAATGAATCTAGCAGGAGCCACGGTGCTGCGTGGTCCTCTTGGATTCGGAAGATCAAGCCATCTGCATGCAAGCGCCACTTTCCATGTTTCCATGGATTTGCCGATTGTCATTGAGATCGTTGATACGGAGGAGAAGATTCAAGCGTTCCTTGTGGCGGTCGAAGCCATTGTCGGGGACGGGTTGATCACATTGGAAAAGGTGCAAGCGATCTTCTACAAAGCTAAGCCGCCGAGCGCGCGAGATCGACACTGAAAGAATCGATAACGATCATTGAGAAAATCAAGGAACCGTAATCGCGGACCAAGCTAACGTGAACCGGCTGGAGGTGCTGGAAGCGTTTAAGATCGTCCGGGCACCGTTCGACGGAATTGTGACGGGCGCGAAATACGGATACTGGTGCGTACATCCCCTTAGGCTGGGGAGTCCAACTTTTACGAAATAGGCAGAGAGTTCGAACCCGATACCGTCACGCTACTTAGGCTTCTGTGCGGGGAGGATTCGCGTTCTAAAATTTCACTTTGTAGACCGGCCTTTTTGGCTTCTCTTTTATCTATTGGAAGCTTTGAAAATGCAACGACGTGCAGTAATGTGCGTATCGTTCGGAGGCTGAGCCTATCTCACAAGAAACTGCGACAATCAGCGTGCGTAAAGCGTTTGCGCACGTCTACATCATTGATCTGGCGGGCGAGCTCACGTCGTCAGTCCAGGACGCGCTGCTTAACGCCTCCGAACAAGCCAGCAGCAATGGTGCACGTGTACTGGTCCTCAATTTCAGCCGTTTGGTGTACAAGAACAGCAGCGGGATTAAGTCGGTCGTAGCGCTCCTCGCACGTTGCAAGGCGGCGAGGCAGCGTCTATTTGTTGTGGGATTGAACGCGGGATACCAGAAGATTTTCGAGGTTGCGCAGCTGAACCAAGGAATTACCGTCTATGCTTCCGAAGCCGATGCCCTGCAAGCCGCGCATGACCTTTTGGACATGCCGGGCGTGCCGCCAGCCGCTCCGACCCGCCCTGTCGCGCCTACTCAATTTACTGTGACTAACCGTGCCATGGATGCTTGGGCTGAGCCTGTTGAGCGCCTCAACATAACGGAAATCCCTGCCGGCGCGCGTAACTTGAACGTCGAGGGTCGGCGACTATTCGGACCGCTACAGGGTTTCGGCCAACTATGGCAAAAAACCTATCGCATCGCTCTTCGCAACACCAATTTGACCCCGCAAGAGGTTATCGCCGCCTGGAAGCTGAGTGTGCCTAAACTAAAGCCGCCGAAAAAGCTCTTTTATCCCGCTTCCGTTGGCATCACACCAAACGCGCTGGTGCTAATCGATGCCCAGACGCCGGGAGGACCGATCTCCACCGGCGTGATGGTGTTGTACGCGGGAGCCGAGTCGTTCACACTGATGACGCCAGCCGGGCATCCCGAAGCAGGTTGGGTAACCTTTAGTTCCTACGTTGAGGAGGGGTTCACCTTTGCGCAGGTTCAGGTCTTGGCCCGTGCCGGGGACCCGCTCTATGAGTTGGCGTTTCGGCTCGCCGGTTCCAAACTTCAGGATGGGATATGGACGTATGTGCTTACGGCGCTGGCGGAACAACTTGGCACGAGCGGCGATGTGAAAATGGACAAAACGCTATTGGACCACAAGCTCCAGTGGGGGCGAGCCTGGAACATTTGGTACAACGCTCAATTGCGAACCCTGTTGTACAGCCCGATCACATTGCTTCGCTCGATAAATAAGCGGTTCAGGCCGAAAAGCCGGGCGGAGCAACATAGTAAGCTCTAATGTCCTGAAGTGGCACCGGCTGCACTACCGAAGGCGGGGCGGCCGCCAGAGTTGGCGGTCCCGGCGCCGTTGTGACGGTTCAGTATGTTAGTCCACAAACCTTCACGGACTTTAGTGTCCAGGGTCGCTCCGTCCTGTCCTCAACGTCAATCTTCACCCAAGATGTTACGAGAACTCTTCTGCCGGTGATGGGAGGTCGATTTCCCGGTAATATGCTGAACCTGCGGTTCACTGACATCGATCTGGCAGGCGGGGCGACCTGGATCGGTGAGAATTCTTCGACCTAATACGTCCACCCATCTCTCATTTGTTTATATGCTGCAGGATGAATCCGGCCGTACTTTAGCGAGCGGTTCGCGAACGCTCGTTAATACTTTGCACCGGACACTAGCCCGCAACCCCAGTAACTCTCGCCCATTGTATTTTGAGACCCGAATGTTACGAAGATGGTTAGAGTCACTTTCAGTGATTCCGGCAATCGGAACAACGCGGCTCGACGCTGTTGAGACGTCTTGCGTTGGCATTCCAGTGGGATGAGCCATCGCAAAGCAGGGATCATGCTACGGTGGTCGAACCGGAGAGACCGAGCATTAACTGCGAAAAGCCATTAAAAAGTAAGTTGATGCCGAAAAATAGCCCCAGAACCCAGGCGGAACCCCAAGGCCAGTGAGCGTAAACCATCAGGCCCAGCACGATCGTGACCACGCCATTGATCAGCATGAAAATCCGGCCCCTTTGCTCTCGCATCTTGAGCGCGCCGAAGATGTCGAAAATGCCTTCGACGATCAAATAGACGGCGAAGACAAGCATGATCAGATTCAACCCGGAGCGGACACAAGAGAGCAAAGCCAGTCCCGCGCCGATTCGAACCAGTGCGAAAACGGCGTTGAGTCCGCGCGGAGCAACGTCTTTGTCAAAAATGGCAGTCAATAGGGAGATCACGCCGCTGACCAAGGCAAATACACCAAGAAGCTGCACGATGAGAAAGGAGAATAGCAGCGGGGAACTCAGAGCCAGAAGCCCAACGATGATAGAGAGAATGGAGCCAGTGATAAGCCAGCCGCGACTTTTGCTGTTCATAGTTGAAAAATGGTCTAGACGACCCACCTATCGATCAACAAGGATAATATTTGGGTCCACATAGAAGTCGAGAACGCCGATGATTACGATTTCAGAACAAGAGGACAAGTGGGGATTAATGAGCGTTTCGTTCTTGCTGATCGCGATTTAGACAACGCAGGCCCAGGTGCCTCCGATAGCTCTTAAAAGACAGTGACTCTTTGTGATCTTTGCGATCTTCTGTTCAAAAATGACTTTTGCTTTTTTTCTGTCTTAGTGCCGGGGGGACGAAGAAAAATCATTTGCACAGATCACAAAGGTCACAAAGACAGTTCTTTCGATAGATACGGCCTACCCGTGGAGCCACATCTAGATAGATCAGCGCAGGGAACCGGAGTTCGAGTTCCAAGTTCTCCTTCTCTTCTCTCGCACTCGTTCTGAAATCGTAATCGTCTCCCCATGAACTCGTCCTCGGTCCTTCCGGATACATCGCGCTAACACATACCAGGCTTTAGCCGGGGGTTAGCCAATAAAATGCGTTCGGCCTTGTACGGGCCCCAGAACGGACCGAGCTTCCGCCGCCAACGTCATCCGTAATTGTCACCAATTATTTCGGACAGCAGAGTCCCGCAATAAAGACTGATAGTGGTCACTCCTGTTTGCTGGACGCTCCACCCGGCGAATTCGCCGTGTCCCGAGTCCTGATGTGGCACGAGTGCCGGAAGAATTCCATCCTCACGCTTGCTGTTGAAGGCCGATTTTCGCGGATGCCGAGGTTCAAGAGCAAGATCCGGCGAATCTCTTCGACTGCGTTCGGATCATCCATCGCTTCGTGCCCGCTCGGTACAATCTTTTCGGACTGGGCTGAAGCGAGGTGAGAACTCGAGTAGGGCACGACTCCGTCCGAGCTGTTTGGAGTGTCACCCCGTCCGCGATCACCGATGATTGAATGATGGACTGCCTGGATTGGAAGCCGATCGAGCGCATGCAACAGCGGCGAATTTGGCGAGAGCCCGTGGATGCTGGTCGGAATGATCGTATGGTTGCCTTTAAGGTCTAAGGCGTCAGCAATCGTTTCCGAAATCTCATGCCATAGATCTAAGGGTAACCGGATTAGCCAGATAGCAAGCGCACCGATTCCGCCCACAGCCAGGCGGCTTCCGCGGTGTGGCGTGGCAATAAAGATAACTCGGTTGATCGCCGGATTTGCCTGAAAAATTAGAGCTCGCTTGATCCGAGAATCATTCGGAATCCGCAAGTAGAGCTCCTGAGCCCTTGGGCCTAAGGCTGCATTCCAGATCGTTCTTCCGGAATTGGTAACCTGCATCCGGGAAAGCAAACCTCCCATGCTGTGACCTATCAGTACAACGCCGTCCTTCAGACCGAAGCGCTTTTGCGCGAACGCCAGGTCTTCTCGCAAATTTAAGGCGGAAAAAGAGATAGGGTTGCCGGTCGGATAGGAAAATACCCAAAACTGGTAGCGCCGCCGAATCTCTGGATCTTGTAAGAGAGCCAAAGCAGTTTTTCGCCAGATATATTTTGAAGAGAGAAGTCCATGAACAAAAATAACGGGTGTCCGATTGGGATCATACGGTTGAGGCAGCAGGAGGCCGGTAGCACTCCGCATGTTTTCGCCCCGAATCATGTTGATGAATCCGAGCCAGAGCTCGTTCAAACGGCCGTAAGACAATAAAGGCGCTGAAAAATTCGCGGCCAGTGGAAAACGCTGGCCGCCAATTTCAACCATATTCTGATGGAGAGGGTTAAGGAGGCGGAGGCGGGCTTCGACCGGCGCCTCATTACTGGGGCGACCAAAGTCGACAATCGAAGTTACCGGAACCCGATAACCGCTGGGCGGTTCGAACCTCGGCGGCGGCGAGCCAGGGGGGACGCTACGATGAACACCAACGAGTGTTCCTCCCAGGCCCGGAGTTACAACGGCTTCTTCCCGCCTCCTGACTCGCAGCTTCCGAGCATCTAGAAGCTTCTGAAAATATGTCGAAGGATATGCTGCGCGATTCGCCGACGCTAGTCGAAGCCGAAAGATTTCACCAGTGTGACGATTTCGAATGGTAAACGGTCCAGGAGAACCGCGATATTGATTTATTTGAGGTAGTTCGGCAGCTAAATCAACCGCCGCGCGATTGTAAATCCTAATCGATGCTTCTTTGTCAGCCACTCCGGATGTTTTGCGGATTTCAATCGTGAGGGCTCTCGCGACGGGAAGAATTTCCGCCAGCTTCTCTAGGGGATCTGACCTTATTCTCTCAGCTTTTGCCAGCTGACGTTCCGCGCGAATGAGAGGCGGAAGTTGTGCTTCTTTTTCGGTGGTCGAGCAACCGGCGAAAATGGCAGCACAGCTGAACAGGGTTAACCCGGTTAATTGCCAGTTTAATTTGTGCACGCGCGCTCGTTGAGTCGATTATAGGAAAGCTGGGGTGCGGTCAAACTGCACTGGACTTCTTCACAGTCTGTAGTTTCAATATCGATCTTGCTAAGCATGTAGCCGACAGAATTGCCAAAAACACTTCCTGTTGGCTCACGGCATCAAGTGTGGCATCCAACATATGAACATCGGCCAAATCATCGTATGGATCATTGTCGGAGGCTTCGCCGGAACGCTCGCGGGGCGCGCTGTCACTTTCAAAAAGGAAGGCTTGGGCCGCTGGGCAAACCTCCTGGTGGGCATGATCGGCGCAGTGATCGGCGGCGAGCTGTTCAAACTGTTCAGAATCGACTTCGGCCTCGGAGAGCTGAAGGTCACCTTTGAGGATCTCATCGCCGCCTTCGTCGGCTCGCTGGTAGTGATCTTCCTGTGGCGGATCGTTGCAAGGTCCAGAGCAAAAAACGCGGGAAGTCAGCGTCGCAAGTCGAAGCCCTGATCACTCCACCGAAGTGTTGACGAGAAAACTTTCGTTGCCGGGTGCCTCTCATTCGAAATGCACACAACCACCAACGCTCGAGTCCCCACTGGGAACTGACACTGACAACTGACAACCGACAGCTGGCGCACGACCTCGTGACGGAATCAATTTAAAGTTCTGGGCTGCATAGGTGTTACGGCGTTACCACGTCTGAGTGGAAACTAACTGAGAACTTCCACGCGGCCGGTTGCGAGATCATATAGGCCACCAACGACGCGCAGCCGATTTTGTTTGACCAGACCAGCAAGGACCGGCTCGGAGTTGCGTAAAGTTTCAACGTTAAGGAGAACATTCTCGCGGATCGCATTATCGACGAGCGATCCGGTCTCCTTTTGAGCTTTCTCAACTGGCGCTTTCAGGTGCGCTACGAGTCCTGGCAGGTGTCCCGGAAGCTGCGCGTTTTTTGTGACGACATCGACCGCAGCTTTTAAGGCCCCGCATTCGTTGTGGCCCAAGACCATGATCAAAAAGGCGCCCAGCACGCTTGCTCCGAATTCGATGCTGGCGAGCCCATTGTCGTCGACAAAGTTGCCGGCCACACGGACCACGAACAGTCGGCCGCGCGACTGGTCGAACGCCAACTCGGGCGCAACACGTGAATCGGCGCACCCTAGTATAATCGCGAACGGATGCTGGCTTTGCGCGAGTGCTGGGCGTTCCGGCCCGAAGTCATGGTGAATGTTCTGCCCCGTTACGTAACGTTTGCTCCCGGCTGACAATTCAGCGAGCGCTTCGTCCGGACTCGCTGGTTGTCCTGTTTTCACCTGACGAGCCGAACTATTCGACCGGAATGTGCTCCACGCAAAGGTGACTCCGGCCAAGGTAAGACCATGCCGTACAAATCGGCGTCTGGAATAGTTTTCTGTATTCATTGCTGGAAGTGGGGTGTTAATCTACGGTCGCCGAGTAGACGACTGTAGGGCGTTTATGACAATTAGGTTCACGTCGTTCAGTCCGGGCAGGGGTCCCGAAACAGCCAGCCCGGTGACTGTCGTAACGCGACTGCCGAAGCGTGAGGTTAGTATGCCTAGCCATACGAAGATTTCGTGCAAGCTTTTTCTGGATATTTCAGCGTTCAACGTTCAGCGTCGGCGTTCGGCGTTCGGACGTTGAACGTTGAACGTTGAACGTTGAACGCCGAACCCCGAAGGAACCGTGACCGGACTCAGAAAGAAATACGCCACCGGGCGTAGAATACGCCGGCAGTCTCATTTTCCGTGGCGTTCCCTGGGTTGGCAATGAGCTGGAGGCCCAGCGAGAACTGGTTATGATTGCTTACCTGAAAGCGATGGAAGACTTCGAGGACGGTTTCCGTCCGAGAGGCGCTGCTACGTGGGATGTTGACGGAAAAGGCGGCGCCCGTAAGGTCATCCTTCCTGCCGAGCAAGCCACTGATTCCCAGGCCCGCTTGTGCGATTTGCCGCACATTCGTGAGGGTCCCGTCAGAGTAGGCATACCGAGCGAAGACTTGAAGTGTATCGCCAAGGTTTTGATTAAGGATGACCGTCATCCCTTCGTCCTCAGGCAACGCCAACTTTTTCCGTGCGTCCATGTGCCACAGCCCAATGGAGTATCGACCTTCCCCAAGCCCTGCGAAAGTCGGTGTATAGCCAACCTCACCGAACTCGAAGAGGTCCCATTCATCGAAGAGGGAGTTAATCTCAACCAGGGTGGTCCGGCTGTAAGCGTTGCTCGCGCCGGCAGTGACATAAAAAAGGTCGGTCGGGCGGATCGAGAAACCGAGCATCGGACCGTGACCTGGAAAAGGGATGGCGGGGTTCGCCGAAAAGCTCCGGTTGACGAACGAGTTGTTGACATTTCCCAACCAAATGGCTCCGAAGTAATCGGATGGGTCAGCGCGGCCAATGAGAATGCGGAGCCGCGCATCGAAGAGTCTCTGGACCCAATACAGGTCACGGACGACTGCTCGGCGATCGTTAAATGCGCCCGTGGGAGCGACAAGTGTTCCCATCTGCGCACCAAGGGCTGACGGCGGCTGGTCACCGATTCTTTCCCGGTATTCGAAAGTAGCGACAAGCCGTCCGGTATCTTCGGTGCCTCGCCCGATAAGCGTCCATGACGAGATGACGTCGAGATCGTAGGCCGCGCCGTATTTGGAACTCTGGCCTCCGATGGGGTCCATGAAGAGCATGGTGTTGGCAGCGCCGAGCCGCAGTCCCGTCGCTTCATAAAGCGATCTTAAAGGAATTGCGAGAAGATCGAGCGGCCCATCTATGCCGGTGGAATTCAGATAGCCGTCGTGCAAAGCGTTAATTTCATCGAGTTCAGCAGGGGCATTGGTCGTTTTTTCACCCGGCGAAAAATCGGCGTCAAGGTTGGACGATTCGATCGTGTGCATGGACGGGTCGGAGCTCGACTGGATGTTCAGTGGCAGTGCAGTGGCCGCCGGCTTGGTGGCAGACTGCGCACTCGCGGGGCGGCCTGCAAGGAGCAGGCAGGCAACAATCACAGCGCCCAAAAACCAGTGTCCGCCCCGCCAGGAACTACCTGATTTGGTATTCATCTTCGTTCCAAAGTGGCAGCTGTTTCATGCCGATGGATATCGTTCGCGCAACCCGCGCATTTGACAAAGTAGAGCGGTGAGAGCCGCTTATGAATGGCAGATTGTCACATCAACTGCCGCCTGGAAACCCGGATGGTTCGTGGGCCTTGAAGAAAATGGCGTAAAGCACAGGCACGACAATCATTGTCAGGAAGCAAGCAAATGCGAGACCGAACATAATGGTCACTGCCATGGCCGAGAAGAAGGGATCCTGGAGGAGCGGGATCATGCCAAGTACCGTGGTGACGGCAACAAGCATTACCGGCCGCAACCGGCTTACGCTGCCTGTGACAATCGCTTCGTAAGTTGGTTTGCCGAGGTCGAATCTCTGGGTTTTAAATTCATCCACGAGGACAATGGAGTTTTTAATCTGTTCGCCGGCCAAAGCGATCGCCCCTAGCAGGGCCATGAAGCCAAAAGGTTGTCCCGTGAGGAGTAGCCCTGCCGTCACACCGATGATAGCCAGCGGGACCGTGAGGCAGATCACCAGAGTCGCGCGGGTCGAGTTGAAGATCCACACCACGATGAGCACCATGAGCACCACCGCGAGTGGAAGCGGCCTGGCCAGGGCGGCGCGAGCGTCGCGGGAATCCTCGTACTCACCGCCCCATTCCAGTGAGTAGCCAGGGAGCAGTTTGATTTTCTCGATGGCGGGCCGCACACGGTTGAACAGTTCGCTAGGCAATCCGGTACGTGGATCAGCATGGACGGTTATAGTCGGAAAGCGGTCGCGGCGCATCACTACGGGGTCTTCCCAGGCAACCTCGGTGCCCGCGGCTACCTGGCTGAGAGGGATCATTCGCCCCGCAACCGGGCTCCAGATCTGCAGGCTGTGGACCTGGTTGACGTCGTTGCGCTCGGCAAGTGGCGGACGGGCAACGATCGGCAGCAGCCGGGACTCCTGCGGGTACACTCCGGTGCCAACATCTCCCGGCTCTCGATAGAAGCCTACGGTGCGTCCGTCGAATCCGGTTTCCAGGGCCTGTGCTACTTCCACCCGGGTGATCCCGTTCCGTAGCGCGGGCTGTTCGAGCAGGCGGGGGCGAACCACTGTTTCACGTTCCCGCCAGTCATGCCGCACGCAAATGGCGCCCCCATCATCGCGGATGATATTGACCGCCTCGTCGGCGAGCGCGCGCAGCTGGTCAGGCTCGGGACCGCTGAATCTTGCCTGAATCCGGCCGCCCTGACCGGGACCCAGGAGAAACTTCTTGGCGATGGCATTGGCGTTCGGGTGATTCTCGTCGAGGTACTTCTGAACAGTGGTCTGCAGCCCGTCGATCTTGTGTTCGTCATTCACATTAACCAGAAACTCTACGTAGGCTCGGTTGTTCCTTTCCGGATTATAGACGAGCAGGAAGCGGAGACCGCCGCCTCCGATGAAAGACGAGACATGGGTGACTCCGGGCTGGCTCTGAATAAAGCGCTGGACGGTGTCGGCAAACGCCTCCGATTCGCGAATATGGGTGCCTGCAGGCAGATAGACATCCACCAGAAACTGTGGCCGGGTCGCGGGCGGGAAAAAGCTCTGCTTAACCAGGCCGAACCCGTAGAGCGCTGCCAGGAACATTCCAATCGAAAAAATCAGCACCACCCAACGGAAGCGCAGTGCAGTCACAAGGAAGCGCCGGTAAGCAACGAAAAGCCGCCCCGCGTACGGATCACGCTTCGCCGCATCCGCGTTCGGCCTGAAAAGCAGGTAACCCAGCAGCGGTGTGAATGTAATTGCCGCGACCCAGCTGATGGCCAGGGAGATGAAGATGACCCAAAAAAGTGAATTGCAATACTCGCCCGTATTGTCCTCCGACAGCCCGATTGCCGCAAAGGCGATCACGGCAATGGCGGTTGCCCCGAAGAGCGGCCATTGGCACTGCGATACCGTTTCACGAATGACCGCGATTTTGTCTTCGCCGCTCTCGATGCGGACCTTCATTCCCTCGGTGATGACGATCGCATTATCCGTGAGCATGCAGAGCGCGATGATGAACGCACCCAGGGAAATGCGCTCCAACAGAATGTTGTTGAAATACATCACCATGATCGTCGCCAGAATCGTCAACAGCAGCACGACTCCGATCATCGTCCCGGCCCGCAGACCCATCGCGAACAGAAGCACCACAAATACGATAGCGACCGCCTTGACCAGGTTGAAAGCGAAGGCATTGGTCGCGACGGTGACCGCCTCGGACTGGAAGTTGATTTCGCCGATCTCGATCCCGATCGGCTGATTGTGCTTCAACTCCTCCAGCTTCAGCCGAACGCCCTCACCCATAGTCACGACGTTGCCGCCCTGCACCGTCGAAATCCCCAAGCCTATGGCCGGCTTGCCGTCGAACTTGAGCAACCGCCGTGGCGGCTCTTCGTCGCTGCGTTCCAGCGTGGCCACGTCCCGAAGGTGGAGCTGCCGGCCCGTACGATCTGATCCGATGGCCAGATCCAGCATTTCATCGGCCGACCGAAAGCCGCCCGTTGGATCAAGCGCAGGATATTCTGTGCCGACGCGCACCCGTCCGCCATCGGCGACGACATTTTTCGCTTGGAGCTGGGCGTAAATTTGATCTTCGTTGATCCCGAGCTGCGCGAGGCGCTGCCGCGAGATTTCGAGAAAGACCGTCTCCTGCTGCTCGGCAAAAAGATCGACTTTCTTCACATCCTGCACCGTCTGGAGCTCGCGGCGGAGGAACTCGGAGTAGCGGCGTAGCTCGGGGTAGGAGAAGCCCTCTCCGGTAATCGTCAGAAAGATATCGTAAACGTCCCCGAAATCGTCGATCACCACCGAGCGCCCGCGTGCGGAAGGGGGCAGTCTGGATTGGACGTCGGCGATTTTGCGGCGGAGTTCGTCCCAGACCTGCGGGATCAATTCCCGATGATATTGGTCCTTGATGATGGCACTAACCAGCGACCGGCCGCGGGTGGACTCCGAATCCACACGCTTAAGCTGACCAAGTTGCTGACAAGCGCTTTCGATCGGGTTGGTGACCTCGTGGGCGACCTCCTCCGCGCTGGCCCCGGGGTAGGGCGTGATGATCAGCGCCTCCTTGATGGTGAACTCGGGATCCTCGAGCCGCCCGATATTTCGATAGGACCATATCCCCCCCACGAGGATGAAAAGCATGAAGAAAAAAACGACCCGGTTTTTTTGGACGGACGCGACGCCGAGATTCATGGCCGATTGCTTTCAAGTTGATCGCCCAGATCACGTACCTTCATTCCCTCGCGAAGGAACGGGACTCCCGCCACGGCGATACGCTCGCCCGGTTGCAGTCCTTCCAAAACCACGATACTGCTGCCCGTGGCCGAGCCGGTTTTCACCGGGCGACGTTCCACGTTTCCATCCGGCCCTATAGCCCATGCTACTTCCGCTCCGGTACTCTCTTTGATTATCGCGGCCATCGGCACCAAAATCTGGCCACCCAGCATGCTGGCGCGGCGATACGTGAGAGTGACGGTGCCCGTCATGCCAGGCAGCAAATTCACGCCGGGAGGAGCCTTCATGCCGACGCGGATCGTGAATGTCTGCGTAACGGGGTCAGCTCTCTGCGCGACCTCTTTAATATGGACTGGAAACAAAAGCCCGGGTGCCGCATTAAAGCTCGCGAGCATCTGCACGATGTCGGCTGAGCGGAGGTCGGCGGCCATGACTGCCTCCGGGACATCTACGGCGATATCGATCTCGTCAACGTCCTGAAACACCACCACCCGGTCGTTCGCGCGGATGTTCTGCCCCTGTTCGACAAACCGTTGAGCGATAATGCCGTCGTAAGGTGCGCGCAAAGTAGAGTCCTCGAGCTGAAGATTTGCCTCAACCAGCTGGCCTTCGAGACCGTTGACCTCGGCCTCCTTGGCCAGGAGGTCTTCCTCACGCGCGATCGTCCCTTGCTCAAACGTCTGGACGGCCGCCTGATAGTTCTGCTGGGCCACGGTATAACCGGTTTCGGAGCGGTCAAATTCCGCGCGCGAGATGGTCCTGTTCCGGAGTAATTGTGTGGAGCGATCAAATTCCGTCCGGGCATTCACAAGCTTGGCCTCGGCAGCCCGGACCTGGGCCTCCAGTCGCAGTCTCTCTTCGGGACGTACGCCCGCGCGCAAAGCCTGAAGATCCGCCCGAGCCCGGTCGAGCTGGCCTTGTAGAGCTCTCAATCGGGCTTGGAATTCGTCCTGTCTAAGCTGGGCGATCACCTCATTGGTGGTGACTTGCTGTCCCTCTCTGACCGGCAAGCTGACCAGCAATCCGGACACTTGGAATGCAAGCTCGACCTTGTTCGAGGCTTCAACCCTTCCAGGAAATGTCCGTACGTTGGTTTCCGAGCCAGCAGACACGACTATCGTTTTTACGGGCGCACCAATTCGGTCGGGGCCGGAGCCTTCGGCGAACAACCTGAAATGAGAACGAGGATTGAGAGGGCGATTGGCACGCTATGGTCGAATGCGATCTGCGAGCATATTCTGGCGTTCACTTAGGCTTCACTCCTCCGAATTAAATCTCTGGTTGCGAGACGAACAGATCCATTCCCAGCTGCTGAGAAAGGAATTTGGCCACGAGTTGGCCCTTGACGCTGTTGCCCGCGTTGTCGAGCGGCGGGGCAAAAGTCCCTAGTCCCCCTTTTCCCGGCGAGACGGTGACGATCCCTCCGCCAATGCCGCTCTTGCCTGGAAGACCAATGTCGAAAAGCCAGTCTCCAGACGTCTCGTATAAGCCGGCAGTGGTCATGACCGCCAACGCGTAATGGCATACGGCGGCGTCTATCACCCGCTCCTTGGTGATTGGATTTACCCCGCCGTCCGCCAGCGTCGCTCCCATCACTGCCAGATCCTTGGCGCTCACATTCAAGGCACACTGCTTAGTATAGAGATCCACCGCCTGGGCTGGGTCGATATAGATTCGTCCGTAACTCTGCAGCAGACGGGCAATGCTTTGATTGCGATAATTGGTTTCGGACGCAGAAATGTAAACTTCTTCGTTAAGCGGCAGGGTTCGTCCGGCGAACCGCGACAACCCTTCGTGAACGAACTTCCATTTGGCTTCGAAGGTGGCACCCGGAATCAGGCTGGTGGTGGCGATCGCTCCCGAATTTACCATCGGGTTCGTCCGGCCGTCCGGGTTCCGTTCGATACCGGCGAGGGAGTTGAACGCCAGCCCGGTTGCATTGACACCAATTTTTTGACGGACCTCCTCCACGCCCAGCTCCTGACAGACCAACGCGAACACGAATGGCTTGGAGACGCTCATGATCGCGAATTCGTATTCTGCGGCCCCCACCGCATAGACGTTGCCGCTGGTAGCGACCAGGCACACCCCGAACAGATGGCTTGGCACCCGCGCCAGTGCCGGATAGACCGTCGAGTTCTCGCCTTCCCTGTTGGACTTGAAACGGTTGTGCGCCTCGACGACTAAATTTGTCACCCGATCTGGGGGAGGCAAACGACCAGTAGACACATACCAGGACATACCTAACTCGCCGATCGCTACTGCCGTCGTCATCTATTCTCCTTTCCTTTAAGTCACGTTCTTAGCGTTAGGAGTGGGGGAAATGTGCTGTTGAAAGTTACTTCGGCATCTTCATCTCAGGCTGATAGGTCAATGTCAACACCCACCTTCAACTCGCTGATGATTTCAAACTTCAATCAAGCAGGCCAGAAATTCGGATGCACTAGTCAGCTCTCGAATGTCCCGAAGCGAGCGCGGTTCCAACTGGGATAGACGGCTCGACCACGAACGGCCCCTGGTGCGTCTCGGGTGGAGCGGCCCTGCGTGTTAGCCGATACACTCCCCAAACGGCCATGAGGATTTGCGTCACGATGAGCGTGTACGACAGACCGCGCTGGAAAGCCGACATGGCAAGCCTCGCGATCACCGGCCCCACCGCTGCGCCGGCGCCCTGCATGATCAGCAGGCCGCCCGAGGCGGCTACGAACTCGCCCTTGCCGACAGAGTCGTTCACATGGGCCATGACGATGCTGTAGGTCGGAACGATTGTTCCGCCGAAAAGGGCGACGCAAAGGTAGAGTATCAAGCGGGGCGCGTCGTTCGGTATGAGTGCCATCATGGCGACCAGGGTCAATGCGGCCGTGACCGCCGCGCCGATGACGACCAGGCGCCGGTCGAGGCGGTCCGAGAGCCAGCCAAGCGGCCAAGCCAAAAGGAACGCGCCCAGGGTCCCGCTCGCCATGAACGCCGCAACTCCGCCGGTGTCAAGACCCCGTTGTTGTGCGAAGATCGGGCCAAGGGTAAAGAAGGCGCTGGCGGTCACCCCGCACAGGGAGGCGGCTACGAGCCCGAGGGGCGATTGCCTGTACAGTTCTCTCAGGCTGATCCGGGCGCTGGCGCCGATATGGGTTGGCGCCTCGGCACGCGTCAGAGCGATCGGCACCAAGGCAAATGCGATAATGATTGCCACAATGCAGAAGGGTCTGAAGCCCGTCGAGTCAGTCACCGGGAGCAGGAGCTGTCCGACGATCCCGGCCAACAGCCCTGTCATGGCGTAGACGCTCAGGATCTGACCCCGGGTTTCGTCCGTCGCGACGCCGTTGAGCCAGCTCTCGACGACGATGAACAGCCCGGCAAAGCAAAACCCAGTCAGGGCGCGAGCCACTACCCACGCGATCGGATCGATCAAAAGCAGGTGCAGGAGGGGTGCAGTCGACGCGACTGCTCCAAGAGCCACGAAGGCGCGAATGTGGCCGACACTCTGGATCAGCTTCCCACAGCGGAGCGAACCAACCACGATACCGACCCAGAAACCTGCGCCGACCGCACCAATTTGAGCCGGCGAGAAGCCCTCGATCCCGCCCCGGATGCTCAGGAGCGTGCCCTGCAACGTATTGCCCATCTACATCAGTCCGAAACCCAGGAGGAGTGCAAACAAAGTTGGCAGTGCCGCACACTGTTGGGTTTGCATAGGGTCGCTACGGTCGTGGCAGTTGGATATCCAAGCGAGACTCCTGAACTCGGACCCGTTCCCCGCCTGGTTTTGAAGAGTAGCTCAAGCGACCACTAGTTTACTTGGTCAGACATTTTCTGGGAATCTTAAAATCCATGACTGCTGCGACAAAACGGCCCAACCTTACGGCGTTCGGCCTCGGACTAACCTGACAATTAAAACGATCAAAGCAATTACCAGAAGCAGATGACTAAAGGCAATATGGCAGATCAATCCAACCGCCCAGAGTACGAGTAAAATGACAAAGATTGCCCAGAACATATGATCATTTTGAAGTTTAGGACCAACCCGATGCGATAGTGATCGCGAAGATGCAACAGGATCTGACGCCCGTTGGGTTGTTCGCCGGGAGATGGACCTGACCGACGATCCCGGCCAACAGACAGTCGCTTTTCTCACCAATACACGCAGAGTGGAGCGCTGCTTTGAAAGCCTTGTGTGGATTCGCCAAGCCGTTGCTAAATGGAAGGTCCGAGTTTGCCGCTTGATTCTGGCTTGAAGAAGTTTCTACGACTTTGCTGCACTCAAAGCAGCCTGCACTTTGGCTTCGTCCTCGTCCGAAAGTGAGGTCTTCAAAACCCGACCCCCTGTCCCCTTCAGCTCTTCCAGCACCTTGTCCGGCGTGGCTTTGGTGACCAGGACAAACAGGGTTGAACTGCCGGGAGTCATCGTGGCGGCTAACTCTTTCATGAAACCATCGTTGATCCCGACATCGGTAAGCGCGCCGGAAACCGCGCCCGTCGTCGCACCCACCGCCCAGCCTAGCAAAGGATTAAGAAAGATCAAACCGATGAGCGCTCCCCAGAAGCCGCCGCTGATCGCGCCCGCTGCGGTTAAGTTAACAGTCTGATGCAACTTAACCTTGCCCTGCTGGTCCTTGATGGCGACTGCCGCGTCTTCAAGATCCAGCAAGTAGTCTCTTTGGAGCTTGCGGAGCTTAAGAAGAATCTCGTCCGCTTTATAGGGTTCATCGTATCCGACCACGACCAGCGTACTCATGTGATATTTTTCCAAGTATTTCGATCTTGAACGAATTTATGGTTTATGCAGCGGTGGCCCGGCGCCTGCTCAAAATGTCCCGGCCATGGGCTTCGGCACAAGCGAAGACGGCTTTGTAAACCTCGCAATAAGGATCCTTGGCCATCATCGTGCCTAGAGCGCTGTAGGTTCGCACCGGGCACCCACCGTGGCAGATTGAGAGATAACGGCAGGAAAGACAGTCCTCGTCCCTAACCAAACGCTTCGGTCGTTCGACGAAATCTCGACGGGCACGGCTGGTTTTTAGCATCCGGGTGAGGTCGGGTTCTTGAAAAACGTTGCCGAAAAAATACTCTGGATAGCTAGTAACCCAACAGTCACACTGGGCAACCGTTCCTTTCGAATCGACCGAAATAAACTGATTAGAGCAGTTCTCCTTCCAGATGCAGGGCAGGCGCGCCTGCTTGCCCGTGAAATGATCAATCAACCCATCAAACGGACCGAGCGACACACCGGACCTATAGCCTCGCGCTATCCAGACATCGAAAAGACCGACCAGGAACTTGGCCAACTCCTTCAAATCGAGCCTAAAATCCTTTTCATGCTGTTTCGCCGGACCACCGGGAAACGGCGTATTGACCTGGAAATCGCTTAGTCCGAGTTCCTCTGTGAAATACCGGTAGAAGTCTTCCGGTCCCGCTTCCAGACTGGCCTGGTGGAGCACCGCAATTACCCCGATCTCAATCCCCGCGGCTTTCGCCTCGCAAAGCCTCTGGGTCCAGAGTTTGGTGTATGCTTCGGCCCCGCCCCTAAACAGTTTGCGGTGCACGTTCGGATAGTCCATGGAGGTGCCAATCGAGCCACTGAACATGCCGTGGATCACGTCGTTCCACGAGGGCGAGTAACTGATCAGATTGGTTTGCAGATAGTGGGCAAAGCGTAGCCCTCGCTTCTCGGCCGCAGAGTCCATAACCTCTCCGGCATGCGCGAACCACTCAGGACCCATGATCATAGCCTCGCCGCCCTGCCAGTAGATCTCGCAATCCTCGATGCGCTCGTTTTCAAGGTGGTCCAACAAGCGCTTGGTCAAGAGGGGCAACAGGGCTGTCGACAGACGATGAGGTTCCTTGTGCTCAAAGCAATAGTCGCAGGCCACATTGCATTCCGAGGTCGGAAGAAGGATAACGCTGAAAACTCGGCCACTCACCATGCGCTCCGATCAGATAGGGTGAGCGGTTTGCAAGACACAACTCGCCAAATCTCGAGCCATCTCGTCCGCCGCCGCCTGAATGGCTGAAAACAAATCTTTTATACCTTCACAAGAGTACGCGCGATCCGGCCATTTGAAATAACCGCGACATGACTCTTGCCAGGGACAGGTCGCACATTCAGCGCCCTGTTCAAGAAGGCTCTTCAGATGATTCTCCACGAATTCCGCGGGAGAGTTTTCGACCAACCCGAGCGAGCCAGCGCGCGGTAACTTGGCCTGTCCGTTCATATCGTACTGGAGATAGGCAGCAGGATCTTCTTCAAGGATCATCCACAAAGAGCCGACCTCAGCGCCACGGGTGCTGGCGATCCAAGAGTGAAAGAACTCCACCGGTGCCTCGACTGCCGGTTCATGAAGATAGAAATCCAAAGCTTCTTTAAGCTCTGCCAGGGCGTCCGCCTTCGGTTGACCAGGCAATATCCGAATCGGGAATCGTAACGCGGCAGCGAGTTTAACTGCCTTAAGCAAACCCGGCTGAGCCTGTATTGTCACCCGCACGTCGTGAACCGCGGAAACGTCCACTAATTTGTATAGGTCCGGAAAATCCGATGACGGGTCAGCGAGGATCAAGTCGAGCGAAACATCCGAACCGCTGTGCGCGGCCTCCATCCAGGAATCCGAGTCGCCCAGGGTGCCCTCGATCTGGACCCAATTTAAGCCGGGGAGCGGATCGCGCAGCCATCGGCAAAGTTCCTCCCCACTTTGGACCACAGCAACGAAGGGTTCATCACCTTGTGTCTCCGCCAAGGCAGATGGCAGGATCCTGAGAGATGGATGCTTTTCCTCAGACACGCCAATAGATCCAGAGTATCATTCACCACCGATTGATCCACCGGCCTCTGCGAGGACGACCACCCCATCGGTTGATCCACCTGCCGCGACCACCGTTCCATCGGTTGATCCATCCGCCGCGGCGAGGCCCCCATCGATTGATCCAAATTCCAGCTTCGACCGTCGGTGCGGAGGCTAGCAAGGCACCCCCAAAACCCAGCGCTGCTATCGCGGCGCCAGACCATTTCCCCATGCTCTGGAGAAATAAGCGCCTGTCCAATGACTCCTGCTCTTTATCAGATCCTATTTCAGAAGATGGTAGACTATTCATAAGTAATAAAAGGCAGGCTCTTACTCTTCATCTTGAACTTCATCGGTCAGCGTCGAAAAATGCATCGCGGCGATAAGCCACTTCCCTCCCTCTTTCTTCACGGAAAGCGAAATGTTGACAGGGAAGTTAAAATCTTTTCCGTCCTTTTTTCCATTAACGTTTCCGGAAGTCATCATCCAACCCGTGTCCGGCGAGACTTCGCCAATGCTGAACTCATATTCGAAATTTTGTTCTCCAACGTCGAACCTCTCGAATAGGTGCTCGTGGGCCGCTTTGATTTCCTCTGGACCAGACCAGACTTCTTCGGGACCGCAGCCCATGATTGTCGCTTTCTGGGACATGGTAGCCATTACCCCCTCCATGTCGTGATTCGTAAATGCCGCGTCGTGTGCGTCGAGCAGAGCCCGAATTGGCTCCAGATCAGGGTTATCATCGGTTACAGCTGTCTGCGCTCTCGCCGCGGGTGGAAGTACGACAGCCGCGGCAATAGTGGCTGCGCCCGCCATAATAGCCTCTCTTCGATTCATAAAATCGATTCTTAAAGGGGACCAGCGACAACTACAAGAATAAACACGCTGGACGATTCTTTTCCTCGCAGATTCCGGCGCGTTGATCCGGAGAAAGCCAAAAACCCCTCACCGGTTGCTGGAGAGAAGTTCCTTATCCAGACGGAGGCAGGTCCATTCCTTAGGCGGATTTGGACCGAGGTGCAGACCGTGAAGTCTATCGATGATCTCTGTTTCGTTTTTTGTGATGCGTTGGCGTTTTCGTAAATTTTGTGTCCAAGATGGAACGATAATTTCTATTTGGAAGCTGTTGGGTCGCTCTAAATCCTCCTTCAAATGCCAGCCGTACGGCCCGTTCCGAAGGTAAATCAGTCGAACTTGGCGAGCCAAATCGAAAAATTCCTGGCGGCGATCTGCATCGACCCGGAATTCCGTTGTAATCGAAAGCGGGCCTTCTGGTGATTCAGGCAGTCGACTCGGATTATTTGAAAATATAGTGGCCGGCGCGGGTTCAAGATTCAGATCCGTGGTGAAGTCGATCGATAGGCGAAAGGCGGGGAGGCGCGTGATGATCATTGCGACTATCGCGAGCCCGGCAGTCGCCAGAAACGTGGTCACTACTCCGGTGGTAGCAGCTGCCGTTCCCCAGACAAGGCTCCCAAGTGCAGTTGCTGCTTGTGAGATCATGATGATCGTCGCGTTCATGCGGCCCCGCGCCCAGTCTGGCATCGCACGTTGACCTGCTACCCAAAGTTCGGTGGAAGATAAGGTCCAGGCAACACCGGCCAGCGCTGCCACAACTAAAAACATGTGCGTCCATCGGATCGTCGCCATCAAAAGACAAACCACGATCAACGAAGCATTGGCATAAGTAGTCAACCGTTGCGGCGAATACCGGGAGCGTGCCGCTGGAATGATAAAAATGGAACTGATAACTGAGCCGATCGCCATACTGGTGAACAAAAATCCCAGGTTTGCAGGCTCGAGATGTAACTCCTGTAGACCCACCACCGGCATCAATGCCGGAATGATCGAAATGAAAAATGAAAACAACGCGCTTCGCGTTAAGATAGTCTTGATTCCCGGAGTGTACTGCACGTAGCGAATCGCGCCTATAAACGACTCGAAAAAGCTTTCGAGCGGAAGCTGCGATTGGGGCCTCGCACGCTTCCACAGCAGGGCGGCGACTAAGACTAAGAGGAAACCCACCCCATTAAACCCAAATAGGAGGTTTGCTCCGATCGGCGGAAGCAGTATTCCTCCGAGAGCAGGTCGTCCGGCAGTCGCCGGATCAGTTGGCTATTTTTCAAGGCGCGAGCGACGAGCATCCAGCACCAGTATGACGTTTGTGGGGCGAGTTGGATTGTCTCGGTGAGCCGTCAGACGTCCTACGATGAAAGCCGCTGGAAAAAATCGTTCCCACAATCTATCTGCTTGATATTCTAGGTCATCCAATCCGCGGTCGTACAGACACATAAAACAGCGTCCGATGGAAGGATGGGGAAGATGTGCAACCTGTTTAATGTAAATGCCGCAAGTATCCTTGAAAGCAATTCCGAAAGGATGTGCATCAAAGCGGCTGCATTTCTTTGCGGACTCGCGCTCCTGACGATGGCTCCTGGGACGGGATTGGCCGGCTCAGCCCGTGATTACCTAAACGCACCGATCGACACCTGGCTCACGTTCTACGATGTTGCCTATTCCACGTCAGTGACGCCCGAAGACGGCCTGGACGTGACGTCAAGCATTCGCTCCAACGTCCTTTCGCAGTCGGTCGTCGTTACACGGACGATGGATTACTTTGGCCGCACTGCTGGGTTCTCGGTGATCCTTCCCTATCGCTACTTGGAGGCAAGTTCCGATGCTTTCAGCGCCTCGAATCAAGGGCTTTCGGATATAGGCCTCCTTTGGCAGGTAAATATATTCGGCGGGCCTGCGTTAACAAAGGAACAGTTCCGATCCTTTGTGCCCCAGACCTTCGCGAGCTTTCATTTCTTCCTGGGCACACCGCTCGGAAAATATGATGCGGGGAACATACTTAATCCCAGTTCGAACCGCTGGACGTTCGCTCCAACCATCAACTACAGCTACACGCCTGATCACGGTTGGACATGGCTCGAAACTTATCTGTCGACCAAGGCATTCACGACCAATCACGATTATCGCGTGGGCAACGCCTCCAAGCTTTCCCAAAAACCGTTGTTCCTGATCGATGGGCATCTGAGCCGCAATATTACCCCAGCATTGTGGTTGTCGGCGGATGCCTACTACAACGTCGGGGGTGAGACGAGCATTAATGATGTCGGCCAGCGCGACGCCGCTGACACGCTCCGGCTAGGCACAGGCATGGGCCTGACGATCCGGCCTGGAGTTGATGTGGTCCTCAACTACGAGCGAGTAGTGGCCAAACCCGCTGGCCAGCCGGACAGCCAAACTATCCGGATGACCCTCAGACGGGTCTGGTGAGCACAGCGCTGAGGAAGCATCGGGATGTCGACGATTCCTGATCGGATACTTCTGGACTCGCGGCATCCGAGCGCCAGGTACGAAGCTCGCTATTGGCATCGTCAGTTTTCTTGACTTCTCACTCGCGAAAGCACCAAGTCTATTGATATGGAGCGACGTGCGTTTTTAAAAGGTGCGGCGGTATTTGGATTGGCCGCAGGAATATCAACGGCGAGCGACGCGGCAGCCGCGGATCAAACGGCCGGTGGAGGGGAACCTCCGCCGGACAGGATTGTCGCGGCACTGGCACGTTTTCGCGAGACGATTCCCGCCAATTTTGACTCCGCTTATGTTGAGAACGCTGTTGTTCCTTTTTTCCTGACCAGCTTCTACGAAGGTGAAAGACCGGTTCTCCCGATGATTGATCTTAATTTCTCTAAGGAGAACGCCCTTCCGCACGATCTTTGGGGGTTGATCTACAAGCAGTGGAAACCGACTCCTGAGGAAGGTGTCACAGTCTTTTTGCAGGGACTGGAGAACCGTGGTGACAATAATTTGCGCAAACGAATTTATTTCTCGGCAGTTACTCCAGATCTGTACCGTCCGATGTATGGCGATAAGGTAGTTGCTTTCTTCGATCGGCTGATGGCCCCGCAATTTGCTGATAAACCCTTCATGCGCCACTATCTAGATTATTATTTCGATATCTACTGGGATCTGCATCTTGGCGTGCAGGGTGACGCTATCCCAAAGCAAGTACGGCAGATTGGAGAGGCCTTTAACACTGTCCTAGCCTATCGTGACCCGCTGCACCCCATAGTCTATGAGAACTACATGACGGTGCGCAACCTCCTCGACTTCCTCAAGCAGTGGATCGATGAACGTGTTGAGGACATCGCGGCCGGACGCACCCCGAATCCCGAAAAGACCATGGCATGGTACTGGCTGAAAAACGCCGGTGACGGCGAGCATTTCAGCAAGAGGGATATCGTTTTCGAGTGTTTCCACAATTTTGTGGCGTTCAGCCAGTGGGGCAACACGCTCTTCGGCATCATGTCGCGTCTGAGCCAGAATGGCGGCGACCCTGACGTGCGCGCATTTTTCGAGAAGATCATGAACGACGATTATGACAATGCGAACGGCGGCGCGTACACCCCGCTCGAGTTGTTCGTTATGGAGTTGTTTCGCACGATTTCGCCGAATGGCGCCAGCATCTCTACACTACGCGATACCAGGCAATCGGCAGCCAGCGATAATTACGGCGATAGCCAGTCGCCGTACTTAAGATTTGGCCTGCCCTACGAACGCAGTAGCTATATCGGCACGCCGCACACCAGCACCAGTTTCAGTCCAATGCATTGGAAGAATCCAGAGCAATTCGATCCTGAGCGCTATCGCAATGTGCCAACCAGTGCTGAGGTTGACGAAGAGAAATGCAAGCAGATAGGCCTCGCCCGTTGCCCATTCGATATCACTACGCTTGAAGTCAAAGACGGCCGAAAGGTCGAGGTAACCAATAGTGCTTTCGGCACGGTGTTTGGTGTGGTGGACGGCAAGCCGAAGCCGGTCTGCGACTATGCTGGCTTTGCGCCGTTTGGTTTTAGCTACCGCCGCTGTCCCGGTGAACAGTTGACGATTCAGGTATTCGAGGATTTCCTTCGTAAGATTTCGCGCGAAAAGATCGTTTTCCGGAAACTCAATTTACCTAACCCGGGACGAGTCCCGATCGGACCGAATGCGGTGATCTTGGATGATATCGGTTTCAGCAAATCGTCCTGAACAGGACGTGAGGGGATTGCTGGTCTAAATCGTCATCAGTTTACATTGGGATGGGGCTCGGACGGAGTCGCAACCTACCGGCGGGCTGAGATCTTGAACGATATAGTTTGACTTAAATACACATCAAACGGAAAGCATAGAAAGCAAATGAGCCCGTTAGTTGTAGTTGGTTACGATGAACCCTTTAAGGCGGAAGAGGTTCGTATTCAGCTGCAGAAGCTGCACCGGGAATACTTACTGGATATTGAAGGTGCGGTGGTAGCCTTCAAGGACGAGAAGGGCAGGATTAAGTTGGATCAGGCCGCTAATCTAACCGCGAAGGGTGCAGTGAGCGGTGGCTTCTGGGGAGCGCTCATCGGCCTGATCTTCCTGAATCCTTTACTGGGTCTGGCGATGGGTGCGACTGCCGGCGCGGTTGAAAACCTCGCTCTCGAATGAGGATGAGGCCAAGCTTCAGGCTGCCTTGAGCGCCGCGACAACCTAGAGACTGTGTGGTGTTGCGACGGAGAAGAGAGTGGCACCTAGTTCTAGTGTCCTGTCCCCGAAATAGCAGGTATTTTATCCGACAGTCGCCGGGTCAGTTGGCTGTTTTTCAAGGCGGTCCGAGCCGGACGGAGAAAAGACACCGGACTGGAGGAAGCAAACTCGTGCCGCTCGTGCCGAAAAAATCGAGGACGAAGGACGACGACGAAGGACGAGAACGATTGGAAGAGAGGGGAGGGAATCGAGGTGGGGATTATGTATCGAAGCTTGCTTCCCAATCGTCGTCGTCCTTCGTCCTCGAACGTTGAACGCTGAACGCTGAACGCTGAACGTTGAACGTTATCGGCAATCGGCGCGTTTCCCCCGTCCATAGAAGTCGAGAACGACGACGATTACGATTTCAGAACAAGAGGACGAGTGGGGATTAATGAGCGTTTCATTCGTTGCTGATCGAGATTTAGACAATGCAGGCCCACGTGCCTCCGATGGCTCTTAAAGACAGTGACTCTTTGTGATCTTTGCGATCTTCTGTTCAAAAATGACTATTGCTTTTTTTCTGTCTTATTGCCGGGGGAACGAAGAAAAATCATTTGCACAGATCGCAAAGTTCACAAAGACAATCCTTTCGATATAGACGGCCACGCCTGGAGCCACATCTAAGCCCCCGATCAGTGCCAAAGGCCAGTAAATCCCGAAACAGGAAACTATGCGGATGAGCATGGAAGAGTTCGGCGATCTGTTTTTCGTAGCGCGCGATGTAATCACCTTCGCATGAGCAATAGATGTTATTAAAAAGTTATATTCAGAATTTGTGATTTATTGAAGCTAGGTCTCTTCGCTTCCGCGCCAGCTTGATGATTCCCCCTCCCTATCTATGAAACGGATCAAAATTACGCACAAAACGGTGTATCATTACCGCACGCCCGTCACATTTGGCCCCCACCGCGCCCTGTTGCGGCCTCGCGAGGGGCACGATCTCCATATCGCGAGTTCGCGTCTTGAGATCGAGCCCAAAGCCAACATTCGCTGGTTGCGCGACATCGATGGGAATTCCATCGCCATTCTCACTTTCACCGAACCCGGACCAAGACTACGTCTTGTGAGTGAGATTGATGTGGACCTTTACGATGATGAACCCATCCAATGCTCCATGGACCCCAGCGCCAATTCCTATCCATTCCAATACGGAGCAGACGAGCAGGTGGAGATCATCCAATACCGTCTCCCCAGTTATCCGCATGACGGCCCGGCCGTGCAAAAGTGGCTCCTGGACCTTTACAGGCCTGGCCAGCTCATTAAGACTCCGGAACTCCTGGACAAGCTGAATACGCATATCTACGAATCATTCAAATACGTTCGCCGCGAGGAAGCCGGGGTCCAGCTTCCTTGCCGGACGCTTTCTTTGGGTACCGGATCCTGCCGAGACTATGCGGTGTTCATGATGGAAGCCGCGCGCCATTGGGGTTTTGGGGCACGATTTGTCACTGGCTATATCCAAATGGGTCAAGGCCAGCACGGCGCCACCCACGCCTGGACCGAAATCTATGTCCCGGGCAGGGGTTGGCTCGGCTTTGATCCCACCAACAACAAACCCGTCGGCTCCGAGCATGTGACCGTTGCAGTGGCCCGCGAGCATGAAAAAGCATCCCCGCTCTCAGGCAGTTGGGCAGGGGAACCGGGCGCTTTTGATCGTCTGGAAGTTTCCGTGCAGGTGGTGGCTATGTGAACCAGCCCATCAAGCCCTTAAACGCAGCCGCCAGCATGACATTATTTTATGACCTCCAAGATCCCCGCTCGTTCCGAGATTCCCGAGTCCGACACTTGGGATCTCTCACACCTGTTTCAGACGGAAGAGGCATACCGCGAGACCTTTGCTCAGCTAAGAGGTCTGTATCCCAAGATCGCCGAGTACAGAAGCCGCCTTGGTGAAGCTGCGAAGACCCTATTTGCTTGCCTGGAGTTCGAAAAGCAGCTTAACCAGATCGCCGAGCGACTAGGGCATTACGCTTCCCTCAAAAACGCCGAAGACAGTTCTAATAACGATAGTCTCTCGAGGCAAGCCGAACTGACAAACCTTCTCACCAAGGTTAGGGAGGTTTCCTCCTTCATCAATCCGGAAATCCAGCAAATACCCAACGAGATATTCCAACGTTTTCTGGACGATCCGATCCTGGCACCCTGGAAGATTCTACTCAGCAAACTGCGTCGGTACAAGCCGCACACGCTTTCCGAGCGGGAAGAGCGGCTCCTGACCCTTGGTGATCCGGTTATCCGTGGTCACTCCGATATCTTTTCTCAGCTGACAAATGTTGACATGAAATTTGGTTCGCTGAATGTCGAGGGTCGGGAACTCGAGCTCTCCCAAAGCAGCTACTTCTCCTTCCTCAACAATCCGGAGCGAGATTTGCGCCGCAAAGCTTTTCACCAGTTTTACGCGGAGTTCGATGATCATAAATACAGCCTTGCCTCGGCGCTCTCCTCCTCCGTTCGAGCGGATGTGTTCTCGGCAAAAGTCCGGAATTATCCGTCCGCTCGTGAAGCATCTCTTTTCAACGACAACATCCCCTTGGCTGTCTATGACAACCTCATTACGACTGTTCGGAAAAACCTTCCAGTTCTTCACGAGTACTACGAACTTCGCAGGGAAATCCTGAAGTTGGATGAGATTCACCAGTATGACACTTTTGTGCCCATGGTTCCTGTTGTTCGGACAAAAGTCACGTTCGACGAAGCAATCGAACTCATCTTGAAAGCATTGAAACCCCTGGGTGCGGAATATCTTCTCACCCTGGGCAATGGATTGAGATCTCGCTGGGTGGACCGCTATGAAACGAAAGGGAAAAGGAGTGGCGCCTTTGCTTCGTCCAGTTATGGCAATCCTCCTTACGTACTAATGAACTACAAGGCAGACGTCTTTTCCGACGTTTTTACGCTGGCCCATGAGGCCGGCCACTCAATGCATACCTGGTTCGCTCAGAAGCATCAAAGCTTCCAAGATTACGGATATCCCATCTTTCTTGCGGAGGTCGCTGCGACTTTCAATGAAGACCTCCTCACGCATTATCTCCTGGAACAAGCGGAGGACGTGCAAATGCGCGCCTACCTTATCGATCGCCAGATCGAAGATATCCGACAGACTCTTTTCCGTCAGACGATGTTTGCGGAATTCGAGCAAGAGGTGCATGAAATCGAGGAAAACGGCGGGCCGCTCACATTGGAAGTATTCAAAAAAGTTTATCGCAGCCTTTTAGACGCCTACTTCGGTCCGCGCTTCGTGGTGGACGACCAACTCGACATTGAATGCCTGCGAATTCGGCATTTCTACTTCGCCTTTTATGTCTACAAGTACGCGACAGGCATTTCCGCGGCGATATCCCTGGCCGATCGCGTCCTAAACGGCGGTTCGGAGGAGTTGGAAGCCTACCTTGGATTTTTGAAGTCGGGTGGCCGTCAATTCCCGATGGAAACTCTCAGAGCTGCGGGAGTCGACATGCTATCACCGGTGCCGATCGAAAAAACAATGGATTTGTTTCAAACACGGATCCGGCAGTTGCGCGAACTGGTATCTGATTTTGCATGACGCATCTAAAATAGCTAACTAGAACGTGCAAACTATTGAAAAGCAATTAACGGCTCGGCCGTTGTTACAAAGGAAGGGTGAAGCAGCTAAACGAGCTGGCTTTTAATACAACGGTAATAACCACGGCACCATCAGAACGCTGATTAGCATCACTAGCAGGGCAAAAGGGACGCCTATTTTTACAAAGTCGCCAAATCGATATTGGCCGGGTCCGAGCACCAGCGTGTTCACAGGCGACGAGATCGGTGTCATAAATGCTGCAGACGCGGCGAGGGCCACGATCATGGCAAACGGGTAAGGGGAAGCTTTTAGATGATGCGCGAGACTTAGAGCAATCGGTCCCATCAGCACGGCCGTCACCGTGTTCGAGATGAAAAGACCGATCAATGCGGTGAGCCCGAACAGGGCGGCCAGAAGCAAGCGTGACTCGGAATTGCCGAAGAGGCGGAGCAAGCCCTCTACCGCTAATTCGATGCCGCCAGTTTTTTGCAAAGCCAAGGCGAAGGGCATCATTCCCACGATCAAGAGCAGGATCTGCCAGTTAATGGCCTTGTAGGCGCTGTCCATGTCGATGCACCGAAATAGTCCCATCAGCAGGCAGCTGATCAGCGCCGCAATCACGTTGGGAACAATACCTGTGATCATCAGGACGATCATGACGATGAGGGAAAACACAGCATAGGGAGCTTGGCTCAACGCCGGTGCCACTCGATTGACTTCTGCCGGTAAGCTTAGGACCACGAAATCGTGTAGCTGCGTCTGCAATTGACGAATTTCCTTCCAAGGGCCTATCACCAGCAGCGTATCGCCCGAACGAAGCTTCTCGTCCAGAAGCTCCCCAACGAACGCCCGCTGGCCGCGACGCAGCCCAATCAGGTTAAGATGATATCTCCGGCGGAAGGTCAACTGCACCATGCTCTTGCCGATCAGACTTGAGTTCGGCGGCAGGATGACCTCAGCCATGCCAACTTGCTGGGACTGATCAGTGAAGTAGCTTCCCTCGAGAGGTAGCCGCTCCAGTCCCAGCCTGGAAAAAAGTTCCGACTTCTCCCCACTGCCGGAGGTAGGAGCATCGACCAGCAACACATCGTCTGCTCCCAGTTTGGTATCGGCATGAGCGGCCAGCACTTGTCGGCGAAAACCTGCCTTCCGTTCGACTGCCACGACATTCGCTCCATGTCGATTGCGCGGATCCCACTCCTGCAAGGTCTGTCCGACAAGTGGAGAATCTGGCCGAATACGCAGGCGGTACTCGCGCCCGGCCAAATCGTACTCCCGAATTAGGTCGAGCAGAGTGCGTGGCAAGTTCTCTAAACGTGGTTGGTCTGCCTTGACACTCAGCCAGCGGCGAGCAAACAGCATATAGGCTATACCGGCCACTAGGATCGCCAGCCCGAAAGGCGTAGGGCTGAAAAGGCTGAATCCGGCGAATCCGGCGTGTCTTAGGGCGCTATCCACTACCAGGTTTGGAGCAGTCGCTACAATGGTGAGCATGCCGCTGATCAACCCGGCAAAACTCAGAGGCATCATCAAGCGGCCCGGCGGCACTGACATGCGTTCGGCAATTCCGAGCACCACTGGAATGAAAATAGCCACCACGCCTGTGGAACTCATAACGGAGCCGAGACCAGCGGCGGCCAGCATCAAGAGAATCAGGAGTCGGTTCTCGCTCCCGCCAGCCTTGGCAACTAGCAAGTCGCCCAACTTGGAGGCGATACCGGTGCGAACGAGCCCTTCTCCAATTACGAACAAAGCGGCAATCAATATGATGTTCGGATCACTGAAACCGGCCATCGCTTCCGGCACGCTAGTGAGGCCGCACAACGGCAGAACGACAATTGCCAGAAGGGCGACCACGTCCATCCGAGGTTTATTGACAACGAACAATCCAACGGAGGCGAGTAGCAGCCCGATCACCAAAAGCAATTCAGAGTTCAATTGGACGTCCCCCCGCACCAATTGACCCGCCAGTTTTCAATACCGTTATTTTTTAGATGAAAAGACACAGAATCCAAGAAAAAGGCTTTCCGACCGGCAAACAAAGACAGAATCCGGTCTAACAGGTTTTGAAACTTTCCGGATTGAGCGCTTGAAGTTCATGCGGGACGAAGAGGCCATCTTTCCGGATGAGCTTTTGGTCAAAGTAGATCTCGCCTCCGCCGTAATCCGACCGTTGGATGCAGACAAGATCCCAATGAACCTGGCTGCGGTTGCCGTTGTCGGCCTGTTCATAAGCTTGTCCTGGAGTGAAATGAAACGAACCGGCAATCTTTTCGTCGAAGAGAATGTCGCGCATCGGTTCCCAGATATAGGGATTGAACCCAAGCGCGAATTCGCCGATATATCGGGCGCCTTCATCTGAATTGAGAATGGCGTTCAGCCGTTCCGTATTATTTGAAGTCGCATCGACAACTTTGCCGTTTTTAAATGCGAGGCGAACAGAATCAAACGCGGTTCCTTGGTAAACGGTTGGAGCATTAAACTGAACGTGACCTTCGACGGAATCTCGAACCGGGCAGGAAAAGACTTCGCCGTCAGGAATGTTGTGATGACCACCACACATGATCGCGGGAATACCTTTGATGCTGAAACGCAGACTGGTTCCGGGACCAGTGATCTGGACTTGATCCGTCTTTTCCATCAGGGATTTCAGGGCCTCCATGCCGGGCTTCATTTTGGAGTAATCGAGCGTACAGACCTCGAAATAGAAATCTTCAAATGCCTCTGTGCTCATCCCCGCCATCTGCGCCATCGCTGCAGTCGGCCACCGTAAGACGACCCATTTCGTTTTGTTAATACGCTGCTCAAGAACCGGTTTGAGCAATTTCATCGCGAGCTGCATCCGCTCTGGAGCGACGTCCGAAAATTCGGTCATGTTGTGGCTCCCCCGAAGCGCGACGTAAGCGTCCATCACCCGCATCTGGGCCAGCTCGATTTCGCAAAGTGTCCGATATTGGTCCTCTTCAGCGCCTCTGAGCAATTCCCTGGTGATCACATTCGATTGGAGATTCACGAACGGGAATGCGCCTTTGGAGCGCGTGCAGCGGATCAAAGCGATCACCATTTCCGGAGGTGCGTCGAAGGCGTCGATGAGGACCGTCTCGCTTTTTTGCAGCTTCGTTGAGAAACCAATTAATACCTCTGCAAGAACGTCGAATCGCGGATCTATCATGGCAGATGAGTAGACTTAGTGAGATAACGTGCTACTGCAACACGAAAAACGAAGCGCCGGAAATTGATCGGCGTAAAAAGGAACCGTCGTCCTGATAGTTCTGCTGCAAATTATTTTAGGTGTAGGTAGGTGATTCAGAACCTGTGGGTGGCAACTTCGTTAGTTCCTACCGGCTTGCGAAAGGAGTATAAATAAATGAAAAAACGCCGATACCTAGTCGCACCATGGATGCTGACAGGACTTTTGTTGACTAGCTATCTTAACGGCTGCGCAGTTTTTCAGAGCCATTGGCCGCACGGCTCGCCCGACCACGCCTACATTCATTACTGGCCAGCCCCTCCCAACAGTCAGCAAATGAAGCTTGCAGTGAAAGATAACATCGATATGAAAGGTGTCGTCACCAGCGCCGGCTCCGAATATCTGATTAAGAACAACCGACCGGCTTTAACTGATGCTGACTGCCTCGCTATCGCGCGTCAGCGAAATGTGCAGATCGTGGGAAAGACAAACCTCAGTGAGTTTGGCGTGGCTCCTTCCGGCCTGAACGGCTACTTTGGAACTCCGAAGAACCCTTTCAACAAGCAGCGCAGACTCATCCCTGGAGGTTCGTCAAGCGGCTCAGCGGTCGCGGTTGCCAACGGAAGCGCCGACGTTGCCTTTGGAACGGATACCGCGGGTTCCATCCGAGTACCCGCAGCTTGTTGCGGTGTTGTTGGCCTGAAGACGACGTTTGGGCTCATTTCCAATAAGGGTGTATTCCCAATTGAGCCAAAGCATTTGGATACCGTCGGGCCGATGGGCAAAGACGTGGCACACGTTGTGCAAGGGATGGACCTCTTGCAAAATGGGTTTGAAACACGATATCGAATGGCCGTGGCCGCCAAACCTTCGGCCAAAAAGATTAAAATCGGACGACTTTACCTGAGCGGTACCGACCCCGAAATCGACAAAGCGGTGGATGAAGCTCTTGGCCGAGCACAATTTCAAGTCATCAAACTGCCTCAGAGCTTCAGGAGGAAGTGGGATCGGGCCACGAGGGATGGAAATACTGTGGCGGCAGCTGGCGCGTGGATCAGCGGTCGACCTTACATCAGAAGGGGAGTGCGCCCCAGGACGATTGCAGCGATCGTCTTGGGAAGAGTCTTGTATCCCAGCCGGTACCGGAGTGCCCTCCGCAGGCGAGCGGAGTGGCAGCATACCATCGGCCAAATCTTCAAAAAAGTTGATTTCATCGCTCTACCAACGCTTCAGGACTTGCCCCCAACGATTCCGTCCGTCGGAAAAATAGTCCTTTTAGAAGCGCGCGTTTTGGTCATGCAGAACACCGTTGCGGTGAATTTTGCAGGCAATCCCGCGCTTGCGATACCGATTCCGGTGCATGACAGGACCGTACCCGTCGCCAGCCTGCAGTTTGTCGGACCCCGGCTGAGCGAAGCAACTCTCCTAAATGCCGGCCGCCTGATCGAGGCCGAACGTTGACTTAAATACCCTGCGACTCGTCGTATCTGAAATAGGTCGTATTCCAAATCAACGCAATGTGATAATTTGGCGGATCGACACGAAGTCGTTTCCCCCTATGAAAAGAAAAAGCCTCGTTCTCTTGGCGCAGGCGATGGTTGTCTGTGCGGCAGTGTACGTTGGTCAGCAATCGATCCAAGCTCAGGGCGTGGCGCCTGGTGGCCCCGGCGGTAACGCAGATTGGTTGTCCTCGAAGAAAACCGGCTTCGGCACGAGCTACACCACAGCGAGCAACGTTTGGTTCACTCTGGAGGGCGGCCGGCTAAGCGAGGTCTACTATCCTCGCCTCGACACGCCGAGCGTCCGTAACCTCGACTTCGTCGTCACCGATGGGCAGAGCTTTGCGGTACAGGCCCAGGACGCGTCCACCTCCCTAACGCGACTTGTGAACCCGGATCATGGGCGGCGTGAAGAGCATCACGGATGGCGTAAGGACGGAGACGATCCCAACAGCCTGACCTACCAAATTGTCAACACCGACACGGCCAACCGCTGGCGCCTCACCACCACCTTCGTCACGGATCCTTCCCGGACAACCCTGCTCATCGACGTCGAGTTTACCTCGTTGAACGGCCAGCCTTACCAGCTCTATGCCGTTTACCAGCCGCAGCTTAACAACCCAATGGTGGAGGCGCCCCTGAATGAGTCGGGGGTGACGCAGGTCAACGCGCTGCTCGCCTCCGATGCGCAGATGCAGGTCGCGAGCGCGTTGGTCGCCTCGCCCGCCTTTACTGAGACTTCCAACGGCTACCTGGATACGAGCGACGGCGGGACGGACTTGAGCCAGCACTACCAGCTAACCGCCCACTACAGCTCCGCGCCGAACGGGACCGTGGTGCAGACCGGCCGGCTACCCCTGACCGGGCTCCGGGGCAGTCGCCACCTCACACTCGCGCTCGGCTTTGGAGCTGCCGAGTCCGCCGCGCTCGATACGGCAAACGCCTCGCTGGGGGCCGGGTTCAACCAAATCTCTGAGGAATATGCCGAGGGCTGGGACCAATACCTGAACTCTTTGCACGATGCTCCGCCGAGCCTTTTTACCAAGCACCAACGCCAGTTGTATGCCGTTTCTGCGATGGTGCTCGCCGCCAGCGAGGACAAGACCTTCCGGGGTGGGTTCGTCGCCTCCCCGACGATGCCGTGGGCGTGGGGAACGGGCTTGTTTAATCCCTCCGGCCCCTACCACGCGGTGTGGTCCCGCGACCTGTACGAAATCGTAACGGCGCTCCTCGTCGACGGGGACCTGGCCGGCGCGGGCCGCGCCTTGGACTACCTCTTCAATGTCCAGCAAAAGCCCGATGGCTCCTTCCCCCAAAACTCCAAGCTCGACGGCACGCCGGTTTTCGGCGGCTTGCAGCTTGACGAAGTGGGTGACCCGATCATTCTCGCTTACCAGCTCGGCCGCATGGACGCCGCCACTTGGTCGCACGTCAAACGGGCAGCCGACTTCCTGGTGAACTTCGTGTCGTCAGATGGGCATCCCGCGCCGTTCACCCCGGGCGAGCGGTGGGAAAACCAGAGCGGCTATTCCCCCTCGTCCACCGCCAGCGAGATCGCCGGCCTGGTGTGCGCGGCCCACATTGCCCAAGCCAACGGAGACGGGGTCTCCGCGCAGCTTTACCTCAACACGGCCGACTCCTGGCAGTCGCAGTTGGAAAAATGGATGGTGACCACAAACGGGCCCTTCAGCCCGTTGCCGTACTACCTGCGCCTGACGAAGGACGGCATGCCCAACCTCGGCACCACCTACGGCCTCGGGGACGGCGGTCCGAGTGCCATCGACCAACGCAAGGTAGCTGACGCCGGTTTCCTTGAGTTGGTGCGCCTTGGAATCAAGCCCGCCTACGACGTGGTGATTATCAACAGCCTCCAGGTAGTCGATGCGCAGATCGCCACGACGACCCCCAACGGCACCTTTTGGCACCGCTACAACTTCGACGGATACGGCGAGACGGCCACCGGTGCGCCGTGGGGCGTGACTTCACCTGACACTTTCACGACCCATGGCCGGCTCTGGCCCATTTTCGCCGGAGAACGCGGTGAATACGACTTGGCGGCTTACAACGTGTTTGGAGCGGAGGCGCACCTTATTGCTATAAGCAGTAGCTCGAACGACGGCGATTTGCTGCCCGAGCAGGTCTGGGATAACCAGCCGCCGGCTGGCCAGCCCGGCTTTGCGTCAGGCACCGGCACCTTCTCGGCCACTCCCTTGGCCTGGACGCACGCCCAGTTCATCCGGCTCGCCTTCGACATCGCGGCCGGCCGCTTGCTTGAGCAACCCGCGATCGTCGCTGTCCGTTACCTCCATCGCTAGCTAAGCTACAAAAATCGCATCTTCATCATACGGCCAAACAACCTGTTCCGCGCCGGTCGAAAATGTAGCGAGTACATCAAAATCCGGCCTCTTTTAGCGCCCCCGCCAGTTGGCGCTTACCGTCGGTTGCGATGATCTCGCCGTGCCCGACGATGATCCGATCAAAGTCCCACTTGGTGAGGCCCTCCACGGATCGTTGGAATGCCGCCTTGTCCTTAACCGCTACTCGGAACGGCCGTGACATGCCAGGATGGTGTCTGGGGCCAACGGCGCAGAGGACCAAAAGCCGGGTCCAGGCCGAACTGTCAGGACCGAAATTAAAAAGCAGGTCCGCTACGATTAAGGTGCGCGAGGGCCTATGAAACACGAGGTGCTCCCGCATGCTCGGGATCCCTTCCAGTCGCAAGACCTCCAGCTCGTCGCCCCACGCCGCGGGTGCTGGAATGAGGGGCTCGGTCGAGAATCCGACCACTTCGGAAAAGCCCTCCGGGGCGAGGAAGGGGATATTCGGAAAGGCTTTGTGTCCATGCTTAGCGAAAGTGTCGTGCCGGAGCATGACGTCTAAAAGCCAGCCCGGATTGCCCAGGCGTAGGATGGCGGCGACATCTCCCGGCGTGAATGGTCCGGTGGAGTGGATGATCAGTTCGCCCGAGCGCAGGCGGACGACGGTCACCATGCGGCGGAGATCTGCTCCTAAAAGCCGGAGCGAATAGGGGAGGACCCAAATGTTTTCAGCGAGTTCTTTCATGAAAGGAGATGGTTGCAACAGTCTTGGGCGCAGGCACCCGGAATTCGATTCCGCCGAGTTCACCACACCCTGGGGCAAGAAGGCGATCCGACCTTCGGCCTATTCTACGCCAATTTGTGCATGCTCGAAATCAAGACGCGCGAAGATCCGCGCTTTTAAATTCGGCTAAATTTACAATGAAATAGCGGCTCCCAGAACGATCCCGATGGTGGAAGCGGCGTTTTAAGGACGGTTGGTCGCCCTAACGACCCTGTGGTAGGGCACATGCTTGCCCGCGCGAAGGCCTCGGATCGTGAATTCGGCGTGCATCGAGTTAGGTAGGATGATGTAGATGACTTCAACCTCTTTGTTCTCAGACAGGATATCGCAGTTGTCGTAACCGTAGATTGAGCCGGGGTTGATCTCGTAAGCCTCTGCCACCTGGCCTTTTCAGGGTGCCCGCTTACCAGGGCTACCGGACGGGACAAACGTGCTTCGCGAAAGGCGGGCATCACTTCCTCGAGTGCCAACGCGCCGAGACCAACCACGGCCCAGCCAACTTTCCGCGGCACTGGCTCGGGAATGGGCAATTTCGGTTGCTGCTTTTTGGGTGGAGCGAGAGGAATTGGTTGCTCCGTAGGAGTTTCTCCTCTACTGAGGGTAGTTCCAGCATCGCTATGTTCCGCAGCGCGGGCCAGGCGAACGCCGGCCAAGGTCGCTGCGCCGCCTAGCCAGGACGGCCACTTTCATGAAATCGCGCCGGTTGGTTTGGGTATTCATTGGGCGTTTTTGGATGTTTCGCGGCTGACCCGGCTTGTGGCTGCGAGGAAATGCCCGGACTCTTCATCTTTCTGCAGCGATCCGGCCCAGGAGGCGCTGGTGCTGGAAACTCGCGGGATGTCTAAGTAACAAATTAGTCGAATAGACCAGGGCATACGCGCCTGCTGCCGCGAAGAACTCATTGTCAACGAGCCGGCCTCCGTGCCGACGAACTCCGCAAGGAACTGGTCGACGAGGTTCAGCAATTTGCAGCGGAAAAAAAGACTTTGAGGATGATGGCTCCCTAATAATGCAGGAGAAATTGTTGTCGGACCGCTGCTTTCGATGACAAGAAAGGACTTTGAGGATGCGTTGAATTCCGGAAGGAGTTCGCCTTGTTTTCTCTTGGAGCTGCCAATCCCCTTATCTCGATGGGAGCGTTTTAACGAGCTTCGCGAGGACGCATCAGCACGAAAGTAGGAGCCACAAGCCACAATTTGTAACCGAAGGATGGCGCAACGATTCGAATTGGGCACGAGGACAAACGTGGGCGATCTATGGTTTCACTACGGCCTTTCAATTTGCCCAAGACGCCAGGTTCCTGGATACCGCCCAGCGTTGCGCCGACTTCTACATCGAGCGGACTCCAGCGCATGGGATTGCACCTAACGATTGGGAAGAACCAAAGAAGGCATCCTCAGACACGGGATTTATCACGAACGCAAAAAGCTCGGTGTCGATGAGAGCGTCATGTGGGGGTGAGTACTTTTTTCTGCCAGCTTTGGACAAAGCTTTGCCCCTTGCGCACTGAACGGTTCCAATCGTCGTTTTTGAAAATAAAAGCCGCATCATGATTAGCTCGATGACATGGCCGCCAAAGCCCGCGTTCACCCAACGAGAGAACGACAACTTCGACAATTAAAAACACGCAAGGGCGAAAGCGCGTTTTTCTTGCCTGCGAATACGATCACAACTGCAAGGACGTCTCTGATAACGCCTCCTCGCATTCTACCCAGCCAAAGTCTCGTGAAGCCTTGATTCGGTGGTTTGCGTAAAATCCGTTCGGCCCAGTAATAATCGCGCAAACATCTTGGCTTATCTCTTTGGCGGACCAGTCAATAAGCCTCTGAAAGGCTTGGTGCATGTACTGAGCGCGCGTTTCCAAAAGGATGCAGCCGAGATCTGATCTGATGGTCAGTGAGAAGGCTTTACCAGAGCCTTCGTTCATTTCCGCATGAATTCGATCTGTTAAAAAACGATATCTATCCATAAAACGTGATGGAAAGGAGAGGCGCGTGAGAAGATTATAACCGCAATATGGTGTAGTTTCAACAATCATTTGCCGCTATATATGGTAACCTTTACTGCAGTTGAAGCGACCAGCCCACCTGCGGAGGTACATGGCCGGGACAAGTAAAAGCCGGAAGGTAGTGTGACCTCCTCTGGGATTTCCACATCAACGTCTCATCTTTGCGGCCATTCCTCATGAGATACATTCAGCGGAGTACGAAGCTCATGGGAAAGGGTGGCTAGGAACAGATTCTTTGCTCGATTAGCAGCTTCAGCCTCAAGCCGAGCACGTTGCAGTTCTATGCCCGCACGCCGCTGAGAATCCACCGGAGCTGATATTGGCGTTGGCGCGACTGCAGCGCCACGCGCAACGTGCCGATCAAGGTGGTGGGTCGAACGGGCCGTTCAAGAACCGTGACGGCAGCGCGAAGACTCAGAACTCGCGAGCGTTTTTCTTTGACTCTCGTCGGCTGACCTGGATGAGTAAGAAAGAGGATCGGCAGTTCCGACCACGGCTCTTGATGTTCAATCCACTCAGTCAGGCTTGAGTATTCCATCGGGGACACCAAGGCTTCCTCGGTCAGCGCCAGAGGCCCCACCAAATTCCCCTCTGCTTGGAGCACCTCATGAAGATGGGACATGCTCCGAAACGGCTGGGCAACAATGCCGGCAGTTCGCAAGACGAAAACGGCCAGATCCGCATCCCTGCCCACCGGCGCTGATGGCCCGGGCTGGCGATGCACGTGACGCAGCAATTCGAAGAGAGCTTTCCTTCGTAAAGTTCGATCGTGCCGGTGATGCCGATGATTTTTCCTGGAAGCGTGGGGCCTTCCGCAACATTTTGACTCGCCTTCACGCAAAGATTCGAATTGCTGCTTACATTGCACACTCGACGGGGAAGACCCATCCTTAAGGGAATGACGAAAGGTAGAAAAACTTGCAAACAACCCACGAGCAGACACCGGACCGGGTCACGGTCAACATGATAAAGATCGATGATGAAGTCATTGCTCTCGAAGTGGTCACGCGCGCCGAGAAGAGATTCGTATTCGAGGTCACGCGCAACAACCGGAGCCTCCTGGTGGCGACTAGTGATGAACACAGGACGGCCAAGAGGGCAGCGAGGGCAGGAAAGTCGATCTGGAAGCGAACAGTCAAAGCTGCACTCAAAGAAAAGCTGTGACGAATTAGCCTGAAACACCAGAGAGAGGGATCTACTTGGCAGCGGCCACGTTTATTGCCGACTTCGCCAACTTTGAGAGCTTTTGATCTGTTTGTCTCTCTTCTTCCAGCGTCGTTTGAAGAAGTTTTAGGCCCTCTTGATCGCCCAAGAGTTCAGCATAAGTCCGCGCAGTTCCGTACCCGGCCATTTCGTAATGCTCAACTCGTTGCGCAGCCGCGATCAGTCCTGCGTCTTTGACTTCGTCGTCGGCTTCTTCCTTGATCATTTCAGCCCCTTCGGCCACAATACCTTCCATTCCCTTGCATTTTGGTCCGCGAGTGGATTGCTGGCGGCTCGACAGAATCTGCTGCAAACGTTGAGCATGTTCTTTAGTCTGTTCAAGATGCTGCTGAAAACCAGCAGCGAGTTCCTTATTGGCCGCCGCCTTTGCCATCTTGGGTAACGCCTTTACGAGTTGCTGTTCTGCGCTGAAAAGATCCTTCAGCTCATGAAAATAGAGATCTTTGAGAGTATTAAGTTCCACAGGACTAGAGTTCGTCCCGAAAATGTCAATCGGATGTACGCGTGGCGCGTGGCCTCACGAAGTTCTGTGGATCGAAGTGTGCGAGGTAAATCTTCTTTTTCCTTGCTGACGCCTCGAAAGGATCCAGCCGAGAAATGCCGCCAGGTGCTTCGTGATCACTCCAGCTCGATTATCGGATCGTGGCCGCCGCGCCTTCATTGGCTGCATTTATGTGCCACGGCAGCAGTCCGAGCTTTCGGTACATCCAAATGGCAATCATACGGCGAATATCAGGCACAAAAGTGTAGGTTTTTGGAAGTTGAGATCCACCGGTGGAACGCAGCAAATCTGTCCATCTCTCTGGTAGATTTTAGTCTAAGAGCAAACCAGTCATCTTTGGAGGAGCAGTTTATGGACGAAAATAAAAATGCCGAGGAAGCAGCAGAAAGCGGTACAGATAATTTAAGAACCACCGCCAGCGATCTCAAGGGAGCGGCCAGCGCGAAAGTCGAAGATATCCGTCATGCCGCAGGGCAAAAGACCGATGAACTTAGAGAGGCTGCGCAAGGCAAGGCTCAAGAGTTCCGTGGCGCTGCGGAAAGTGTCTGGTCTGATACGATGTCCCAGGCGAAGAGTTGGCACACCAAAGGCGAGGCTTACGTTCGCGCCAACCCGACCAAGGCCGTCTTAATGGCTCTCGGACTGGGATTTCTATTGGGTCTTCTGTTTCGTGAATGACTCATGGAGCCTGATGTTTCGCCATCACCGCGAGATTCGGCACCATCGCCGGTAGATTCAATCCGAGATCTTGCCGTTTTTTTCTGAGCTTCAAAAGGATCGTGAATGGGTGAGACACACCATAAGAAGCGGCAAATAACGGCTGCCCTAACCGAAGTCAGAATTCAGGTGCAAAAGGAAATATCGCACCTAAGGCACACTCTCGGTTTGAAAGAACACATTCTGGAATCGATAAAAAGTCATCCGTGGGAATGGGCCAGTTGCGCCGCCATTTTTGGATGGCTTCTTTCTGGCTTACCCGCGCGTAAAAAGAGGATCTATATTGACAGCTCAAGTCAAAAGCCGGTCAAAAGGCGTGCAGATAGACCCCTCGACAAATTTTTGAAAGAAGCTTGGAAAATCTCCAAGCCGTTGATCGCCACCTATGTCGCTAAACTAGTGGTGGAACAAGCGAAACCGCCCGAAAGTGAGTAACTTAGGACTCACGGGTTAAATGGCCTGTAACGCGGCGAAGCCCCAGGCCGGCATTGTTGCCGCCGCGATGGGAGTCCTGGGTTGTCACCTCCCGACCTTCCCTCTCTCACGCATCTCTGTCGGCGTGCCTCAGCCACTTCATCCAAAGCTCCTGCTGTCTTGCAGTTTCATGGCACCTTCCTCTTTTCAACGGTGAGCGAGTCCCCAATTAAACGTCCTGAAGTAGATAGGACTTATTGCTCTCTTTTATGACTGCGGAGGCTCTTTTCGGCCCTTTCCAGGCTAAGATCTCGGGCTTTTTTGCAGTAAAAAAAGTGGTACTCAAAAAAAACTGCTCGATTTCCTCTCGCAAACGAGTCGACAAATCCGATGGATTTTCAAATTCACCTACGCGATCGTGCCAGGCGGGCATTACAATCACGCGATCATTCCTTTCCCTCTTCCCATCTTTATCTTCCTGATCCATTTCCACAACGCCCAGCGGTCGACAGGGCAACACTACCCCTGGATAAGTCGATGCCTCGTGCAAAATCAAGATATCCAAAGGATCGCCATCCGGAGCTTGCGTACTTGGAACAAATCCCCAATCGAAAGGATAAGACAAGCCCAAGGGTAATGAATGAGCGACCGAGAAAGCTCCTAGCTTGATTTCATACTTGAGCTTTATCAGCGAACCCTTGGGTGCTTCCACAACGGCATGAACGGCACCTTCCTCGCTGTAGGCTGGCAAATTGGATAGAAGATGAGGATCTTTGTTTTTCATTCTTCGGAAATTAACTCGTTAGGTTTCAGGATTGCTGCCGTGCCCGCGTCTGACTCGCAGTTTTTGTGTCCAAGGTAAAAGAAACCATAAGCCAAGAAACATCAGGATCTTAATAATACCGACGGACGCGCTTAACGTCGAATTGCCGTTCCACTGTTCCACTATCATCCAAGCTGCGGTTTCAGCACAACTTTGATGCAGCCGTCCTCTTTATCCCGAAACTTTTTATAAGCTGCAGGAGCCTCCTCCAAATTGACTCGATGCGTAATCACAAAAGATGGGTCAATCTCACCCCTTTCAATTCTATCCAGGAGCGGTTTGGTATAACGCTGTACATGCGTCTGGCCAGTTTTAAAGGTGAGACCTTTGTTCATTGCTGCTCCAAACGGAATTTTGTCAGGGAAGCCGATATAGACACCGGGAACAGAAATCGTCCCTCCCTTACGGCAACAAAGAATGGCCTCCCGAAGTACGTGGGGACGATCCGCTGCCAGGGCAACGACCGCTTTCGCTTGGTCGAGCACTGTAGAAAGACCGGAACTCGAATGTGCCTCACAACCTACGGCGTCGATACAACCATCTGGTCCGCGGCCGTCCGTCATTTCCATGAGGCGTTCCTGGACATTTTCTTTTTCGAAATTGATCGTCTCGGTTTTGCCTTGATCGGCTGCCATTTGCAACCGTTCCGGCACACAATCAATGCCGATTACCCGACCAGCACCCAGCATCCAGGAACTCTTGATTGCGAACTGTGCGACTGGCCCGCAACCCCAGACCGCAACCGTATCGCCGGGCTGGATCTGCGCGTTCTCGGCGGCCATGTAACCGGTCGGGAAAATATCGGATAAAAAAAGGACCTGCTCGTCATCCAGACCTTCGGGAATTTTCATGGGTCCGACATCAGCAAACGGCACTCTTAAATATTCAGCTTGGCCCCCTGGAAAGCCGCCGAGCATGTGGGAGTACCCAAACAAACCAGCCGGGGACTGTCCCATCGCTTTTCGCGCCATCTCCTTGTTGGGATTGGACGTGTCACAAAGTGAGAACAAACTCCTTTCACAGAACCAGCAGGTTCCACAGGATATAGTAAAAGGCACCACCACCCGGTCACCCACTTTCACTTTTTTAACCTGGCTACCAATTTCCACCACCTCACCCATAGGTTCATGGCCCAGGACATCACCTTTTTCCATGGTGGGCATCAAACCATCGTAAAGATGGAGGTCGGAGCCGCAGATTGCCGTAGACGTGATCTTCACGATTGCGTCGTTTGGATTCATAATCTTTGGGTCTGGTACGGTTTCAACCCGGACATCTTCTTTTCCATACCAACAAAGCGCTCTCATATGGCCTTGTTCGTTGGCTGACCTCGTTGTGGGTGCTTCGTGATCACTCAAGCACCCTGAAAGGCGGATCATCCAAAAAACCACTCTGGATTGTCCATTTGGAACTGCATCACACGGCGTCGTTTGAGAACGCCTGTCCGCTTCAATTGTCAGTTCCGCTTGCCACAAACTGCCCAAGAAGCGATTTAAACAACCATCACTCGCTCGCGCACCGAACTCTTCGCGCGGACGCGTCGTCTTGAGCACCAGGCGGCAGGGAACGCTGACCGTTGATGGCCGGAGGAAGTTGCCAGTGTCAGTTGTCAGTGGGATTGTCGGTGTCACTGGCGGCGTGCATTTCGATAAGAGAGGTATCGAAAAATGGAAATTCGAAGGGGCTGGCATCTAAAGATTTCTCAGCGCCGAAGAGAAATCTGGAGAGCAACGCTCGACATCAATCAAGCAAAAGGATGGTTTGAAGTTCTTCAAACTACCGACCGCAGCCAAGCAGCCGTGATGCGGCTGGACCCAGGTAAAGCGACTGGAGAAAATGCTGAATCGCACGTGGAGAGCGAGCAACTCCTTTTGCTAATCGAAGGCGCAATGGCTGCTGAGATCGGCTCCGAACGTTTTGAGATGAACACCGGAGACATGGTGATTATTCCAGCGGGAGTAAAACATAAGTTTACTAATTCCGGCCGAACAGTGGCAGTCACATTCAATACCTATTGTCCTCCTGAGTACGCACCCGATGAAAAGGAATAAGCATGAACTTTCACGTGGAGCATCTGCGGCTGTTTGAAAGTCTCATGCGGTCTTCCTTTGTTGGTGCATAGCGAAAGCGGAAAAAGTTACGGTCTGGCGAGGCATGGCCGCAAAACCCTTCTTTCGGTAACGGTGACACCCATCAGCGTAGCGAGTTCCGAGCTACACCCCCGAAAGCCTGAGTGATCGAAAATTCCGTCTCTCATTCTGGTGGCTGGGTGACCTCGGCGATTGCGGCGACGACGGTGCCGACTATTCAGATGCCGATTAAAAGAATTAGCAATAAACACGCTGTTCTCCCCCCAGCTTAATGATAACATGCTGTCCCGAATGTCGCTAAGTTAAGGGCTGTTTGGGATGGTTCTTCGTCCCGAAGGAACAGGAGGATTCAGCCCAGGGTTTCAACCCTGATCATTATACACAACTCGGAGAACCGGCGGATACCTGAAAGCATCGCTCGGTGGCGCCAACAAATACAGGCTGGAAGCCTATGCTATGCTACATTGATCTCCCGACTGTCTGCGCGATCTCGCAAGGACATCCTGACGCTTTGTCCGCGAACCCGCAGCAACGACGCGACGGCGTAAAGTAGCATATGCTTCCAGCCTGTATCGAACCACCAACCGACTTCGATTTTTCCAGACAATCCGAAATCGTCGGCCCCGATAAGAACGCCAGCCAACCGTAGTCGACGCTCGATACAGGCTGGAAGCCTATGCTACTTTGCTCTCCGGACTGGCACGCGAGGTATGGAAATCCTTCCGCGTACCCGCCACGACATGAGTCACCGACCGGCTTTATGTTCAAAATGGATATGTACACAACATGTGTATATTGTGTTACTTCATGCAAAATTTCTTCGATCCCGAAGCCGATTTCCAGGTTTATCGTCGCAACCTTCCCCATCGCAGACAGGCAGGCGTCACCTATTTCGTAACTTTCCACCTGGCCGATTCGTTGCCCGCACAAAAGTTGGCAGCTTTAGAAGAACAACGAAAACTTTGGCTCGGCTTCAATCCGCCTCCTCACCACGAACGCCAAATCGAAGAGTATCATCGCAACTTCTCGACGCGTATTCATGAATGGCTTGATGGCGGCCATGGTGGGTGCGTTTTAGCGCGCCCGAAGATCTATCGACTAGTCGAAAACGTTTTGATTTTCTTTCATGGGCAACGGTATGCGCTCGGCGAATATATCGTAATGCCGAATCACGTTCACGCACTGGTTCGACCGCTCGATGACCACCGCCTCGACGGCATCCTTCATTCGTGGAAATCGTTTTCGGCAAACCAGATCAACAAAATGTCCGGTTCGCGCGGTCGCGTGTGGCATCCGGAATCCTTTGATCACATTGTCAGAAGCGCCGCTCAACTGGAACGCTTCGAGCAATACATTCGAGACAATCCGAAATCGTTGCCCCCGGATAAGAACCCGAACCAACCGTAGTCGACGCTCGATACAGGCTGGAAGCATATGCTTCCAGCCTGTATTTGTTGGCACCACCGAGCGATGCTTTCCAGACAATCGATAGTGGCGCTGGGCTTCTGGCCGCTTCCCGCCGAAAAATTGTGTATAATGATCAGTTGGTTGAAACCCTGGGCTGAATCCTGCAGCCCCTCCGGGGCAATAAATCGCCCAAACCCTTCTTATCTTCGCGCCATTCCATGCTGTCCTCTTCCAGCAGGGTGCTCGCTTTTCAGGCCGTTCTCGACCGCTTGCAATTTGAAGAACTCGCTAGCGAAAGCAGGGTGAGGACGGGAAATTTTTTCTCAAGGGATAATGGATAGCGAGGTGAAGCAAATCGGTTGCCTTCGGGTCGAGCCCTACCGGGCGCGCTTGCGATTTTGTAAATAAACAGACCAGTCGTACTATTGCTCTTGGGTTTATACCTCTTTTGGTTGAAGACTGCTTCCGGATTCCGGTTCTCTGGTTCCAACGGAAGATAATCGCCCCCTCCAATAATAGGATTTTGCAACCATCAGCGCTGCAGGCAAGGCGTTCAACGTCGTAGCGAGCTTCTTGGGAAGTGGTCATTCGGACTTGGCTTCTACAAAGCGGTTTTTATGGGCGAGTACCTCCTCGAGCTTAGAAAACATCACTAAGTCTTTTCCCGGGGTTCGGGCCCTGGACGGCGCTTCCCTTCGGGTGAAACCCGGCGAAGTTCATACCTTGCTGGGCGAAAACGGCGCGGGCAAAAGCACTCTCTTGAACATCCTCTCGGGCGTTTTCTACGCGGATTTCGGAGAGGTCCGAATTGCCGGTAATCCCATCGGCATTCCAGTCCGATATGTCCGGAACTCTTAGTTTATTCCGCGCGCCCTCGCGCTGATTTAAACCAACGGCAACCGGATCCTCTACAAATATCAGCGAAACAAACGCTTGCTTTTTCCTGGGCACAACATATCGTCTAGCGAGTCGGATATGTCGGGCAAAGCGACGGATGGCAGGACCTAACTACCGAATGGATTACGAGTTCGATCGCGCCGAAAACGGTAATATCGCACTTACCGACGAGATCGATCTTAGTCAAGGAAACGAGTTTACGTTGGGACTTAGTTTTGGTTCCGTGCCGCAGTGAAACTCTCTCAAGCTCTTGCCATCCCCTTCGAGCAGCAAAGGAAAATCTTCGTCAGCCACGCGAAGCGCAGAGTGCGCTGATGCGCGATTCGATTGCAGTGGTCGATCAGGTCCTGAAGCGCGATCTTCCTGGAGGTCCGTCGTGGCTACGCTACAATCACGATGGGTACGGTCAGAAGGCGGACGGCAGAGCTTTCGACGGCACTGGCACGGGAGGTGCGTGGCCGTTGCTCACGGGCGAACGAGGTCACTACGAGCTTGCTGCCGGCAACGATCCGTTGCCGTTTATCCCGCACAAAAGCTAGTACTCGATTTCTCCCACCATGAACCCTCCAGTCCAAGCCGGGCCGTCGATTGGGAAGATCGTCGTCTCTTGCTATTTGGTTCCGACGGAGACGCCCGAGTCCGATGGCACACTGGCGTCACCGGTACTGGGCGCTTCTGGTTCAGGATTGCGTTGAAGCCTACTATGCCCACCCTTGGGCATGGGATGAGATCGGCTTTGGCGGTCCGGCTTATCCGCGGGCCTATATGCGACTGGAACATGGTGAACCGGAACCTTGGGAGGTCAAAGAACGCCGCTATCGGTTCAAGCCTACAGCCTGCTTGATACTCCGGGCTATTTGTATTTCCGAACGCCCGACAAGGTGGAAACGCTATTACTTCCACCCCCGAGTCATGAAATCACTAAGCGCGAGGGCGAACATGATACCAAGCCAAAAAAAGCCTGCGCCTACGAAGATCCACAGCAGCGGCTTGCTGTGGCGGATATGCATGAAATTAAGAATTATCAGGGTAGCGCTGGCAACTGAGATGGCCGCCGCTATTATTGCGTTGAGTGGCCCAAGATTCAGAAAAGCGACAGCAATGGTCAGTGCGAGCAAGCCAAGAAGCGCGATTTCAGTTAAAATGTAGGTTCGTGCGGCGGAAGCGTTTGCATTCATGAATGTCGATCGACGAGGTAAAGGAGCGGAAATAGGAATACCCAAACGATATCCACGAAATGCCAGTAGAGGCCGAGCAAGTCGACAGGCGTTTCGTGATTAACAAAGGCATTAGTAAAGCAGGCGCGTGCCGCGAAGATCAATATCAAGACCACGCCGATAGTGACGTGGAGCGCATGGAAGCCCGTCATTAACCAGTAAATGTAGAAAAACATTTCTGCCTTCAGAGGCTCCGCGGCTACAATATGGAAAGAGGAACCCGGTAACAAGTTCTCCTTTATTTCGTGTGCATATTCGAACCCTTTAATAATGAGAAACAGTGCACCCAAGGATGCGGTCACGAGTAGCAGCGAAACGAGTCGTCCTCGCCGATTTTGACTCGCGGAGTGCACTGCGAGTGCCATGGTCGTGCTGCTGATCAAAAGCACGGCGGCATTCGTGCCACCGAAGGTGATCAAGGTGTGCCGGCTCGCCTGCGCAAACGCCTGCGGATAAGCGTAGCGGTAGGCTGTGTAACCTAAAAACATTGCGCCGAAGAACAGGATTTCCGTCGCGATCAATATCCACATGCCGATCGTCGCAGCTTCTCGCTGTTGCGCGGCGTCCTGGAATTGATGCGCAACAATTGGTGCTGTTTTGGAGCTAGACACGCATTACCTCCAGCTGCGCTTCCGCAGCTTGCGGATCGTATTTATAAGGTCCCGCCGTGACGAGCGGAGTCGTTTCGAAATTGTCTTTGGGCGGCGGTGAATGTGTTGTCCATTCCAGACCCGTCGCCCCCCAGGGATTAGAACTCGCCATTCTGCCGTAGCGCAGCGACCAAAGCAGGTAGGTTAGTGGCAAAAGATAACCAACAGCCAGAATCGACGCGCCGGCACTGGATAGAACATTGAGCACTTGGAACTCGGGTGCGTAAACGGGATACCGCCGGGGCATTCCAAGATATCCGAGGATAAACTGCGGAAAGAAAGTCAGATTAAATCCGAGAAAAACGGTTAACGCTGCGAGCTTTGCAGGCAACTCGGGATATATCCGGCCAGAGATTTTCGGCCACCAAAAATGGATGCCGCCGAGGTATGCCATCACCATGCCGCCGACCATGATGTAGTGGAAATGAGCGATCACGAAGTAGGTGTCGTGTACGTGCACGTCGATTGCGAGACATGCGAGAAACAGGCCGGTCAGACCACCGATTGTAAAGAGTCCGATAAAGAACAGCGCATACAGCATCGGCGTCTGAAACCAGATTGAGCCTTTATAGAGTGTGGCCGTCCAGTTGAAGACCTTAATCGCGGAGGGGATCGAAACCATGAAGCTCAAGATGGAAAAGATCATCCCCGCATAGATGGACTGGCTGCTAACGAACATGTGGTGGCCCCAGACGAGAAATCCGAGCACGCCAATTGCGACGCTGGCGACCGCAACAAACTTGTAGCCGAAAAGTGGTTTGCGGGAAAAACAAGGTATCAACTCACTGACGACGCCCATTCCCGGTAAGATCATAATGTAAACCGCGGGGTGGGAGTAGAACCAGAACAGATGCTGAAACAGCAGCGGATCGCCGCCGATCGCCGGATTAAAAAAACCAACTCCGAACACCCGCTCAAGAGCCACCAGCGCAAGCGTGATCGCGAGCACGGGGGTGGCCAGGACGAGAATGATGCTCGTCGTGTAAAGCGACCAGATGAAGATCGGTAGCCGCCACCAAGTTAAGCCAGGTGCGCGCATGGTGTGTACGGTGACGATGAAGTTTAAGCCCGTGGCGATGGATCCAAACCCGGCGATGAAAATTCCGGTGGCCATGGCGACAACGTGTCCGTTCGAGTACGTGCTGCTGTAGGGCGTGTAGAAGGTCCAGCCGGTGTCAACGCCGCCAGTAATAATCGAAAACAAGGTAAATGCGCCGCCCACCATGAACAGATACCAGCTTGCGAGATTTAATCGCGGGAAGGCAACATCGCGCGCGCCGATCATCAGCGGCACAAGAAAATTCCCCAGAACGGTTGGAATGGACGGAATCAGAAAAAACCACAGCATCACGACGCCGTGAATCGTGAAAAGCTTGTTGTAAGTCTCCGAGGTGACGAGATCGCCTCGCGGAGTGAGAAGCTCGAGCCGCATTAAAGTTGCCGCTACGCCACCGACGAAAAAGAAGAATGTGATCGACACCATGTAAAGCAGGGCAATTCGCTTATGGTCGGTTGTTAAGAGCCAGGAACGAATTGTCCGTTGCGCATTGAGATAAGTCGGTTGTTGGGCAGGCGCATATTGAGGCGCCGCTTGCACGGGAACAGCACTCATTGTTGGCTCCTTTCGGAATCCGTGAGGGATTTCAAGTACGCGACGATGGCGTTGACTTCTTCTTCGCTGATTTGACCTTGGAACGTGGGCATAACCGGCTGATAGCCGGCGGCAATCTGTTTGTTAGGCAGTAAAATTGAATCGCGCAGATATTGTTCGTCAGCGATGACCATTGTGCCGTCAGAAAGAGGCACGGGTTTGCCATAGATACCCTCAAGAAGCGGGGCGCGAATCTGTGAATTTGGCGCGTGACAACCGCTACAGCCACGAGTGTGAAAGTCGCGCTCGCCCTCAGCGACGAGCGATTCTGAGGCAGCAACTTGGTTCAACCACTTCGCGTGCTCCGCAGACTCCATCACGTAGACCCATCCGACCATGGTCGAATGATTGGTCCCGCAGTATTGCGAACAAAACAGATGATATCTGCCAGGCTTAGTTGGCGTGAACCATTCGGTCGTATAGCGGCCGGGAACGACATCCTGTTTGGCACGAAATGCCGGAACGAAAAAATCGTGAATCACGTCTTCGGAGGTCATGATCAATTTCACCGGACGACCGACCGGAACGTGCAACTCATTGATTTCACGCCGACCATCCGGGTGTTGTATTTTCCACATCCATTGTTTCCCTACGACGTGGATCTCAGTTGCATCCGCCGGCGGCCTGGACATCGCGAAGTAAACGTCCGCCGCCCAAAAGAACAGTCCGCAAAAAACGAGGAATGGGATAAGCGTCCATGAGATCTCAAATCGAAGCGTCCCGCCTTTTGGAGGAGTTCGATCCACTTTAGAACCACGTCGGAACCTGACACAAAAGAACAGCGCGACCGCGAAGACCAGCAGTGTGATGAAACCGCAAAGCACAACAAGTAAGAAAAAAATTGCATCAACTGAAGGCGCTAGGTTGGAGGCCTGATCTGGGAAGATGAAGGAGAAAAGCCGGCGCATAGGACTGCCTGTTAACTCGCCGCGGAGTGCTCGCGTCGGACCATCAAGGTTATCAAACTGCCCAGCACTATTACCGTACTGATGCCGGCGAACTGAATGACGCGCGTGACGACTAGTCCGTACTTCCCGGTCGCGGGATTGTAATGGAAGCAAAGCAAAAATAGCTGATCCGTAAGGGAGCCTATACGGCTATTGGAAGCTTCGATGAGTGCTAAGCGCACTTCTTTTGGCCGGTACTCAATTCCGGCAAAATAACGAGAAACCTTACCGCCAGGCGTAAGCACCGTAATAACACTTGGATGCGCGAATTGCCTTGTTTGCGGATCGTAAACGAATCGATATCCGATGCTTTGCGCAAGTTGCTGGATCGCGGCTTCATCTCCAGTCAGAAAATGCCAGCCGTCTTCGCTTCCCGGCCGGCCATAACGTTGGATGTAAAGCTGTTTCTTGGCGGCCGCGAGCGCCGGGCTTTCCCGTGGATTGATGCTGACGACCAAGATTTGGTATTCCCTCCCGGCGTCGAATTTCAAATCCTGTGCACTCTGCAGAAGCGCGTTCAGGACCAGAGTGCACAAGCTTGGGCATTCATAGTAAGCGAGAACCAGAACCAAAGGCTTCACCCCAAAAAATTTTCCCAGTTGAACGGCTGTCCCATGCTCGTCGCGGAAGGTGAGATTGAGCGGCACCTGCGCATCCAATTTTTGGTCGAGGCCTGCCTTGGCCGTGAGCTCAGTCTGCGGATTTTGGGCGACCGCGCCAGACAACATTGCCAGAAAACAGAACGCGACCAGAAATGCTTTCATGGATGCGAGACCTTCGCCTTTTCTTGCCGCATCTGGAGCGGTGTTTTGTTTCCGATGTCGTTGCTATTGCCGCGCGCTGGCAACCCACGTTCGGCCAGCAAATCAATCGCGTGATCGATTGGAATCCGCACGATGCCCGCGTTTTTATCGATCCAGCCATAGCTGCTCAGCTTCGCATTTTCCACCTCCCGAAGCTGTTGCAAATCGTACGCTGGATTGGCTTGGAGCCGCGGCTGCGAGGGTAACTTAGCCGGCGCGGTGATCCGCGATGGGGCGCTGGCGGACGGATGTTGACTCTTGAAAAAGTTGAACAAGCCGCCCATCGTCACATAAATCGCAACGGCTGAAACGACGAGGCCGACCGCGGTCCAAGTCACCGCGCCGAGGTTGAGGTCACGGGTTTCATGTCCCTTCTGCTGCTGGCTTGGCTCATCCATTGCAGTCTCTCTCTTTATAATCCGCGACGGCGCGCTGGCGGATGGATATTGACGCTTCAAAGAATTGAATAAGGCGCTCACCGTCGGGTAAATTGCAATTGTTAAAACGACGAAATCAATCACGGCGCCAGTCACCGCGCGAAGGTTGATTTCCCGGCTTTCGCGGCCAATCCGCGTCTGGTTTTGCTCATCCACGGCCCGCGCTCTCCTTGTAGTCCTGGATGGTTCGCCGGCGGATGGGTGCGGGCGCTTGAAGAACAAGATTCCAACCGTCACGTAAATCGCAATGGCTGAAACGACGAGACCGATCGCGGCGCAACTCACCACCCGGAGATTGATCCCACGCGTTTCGCATCCAATCCGCTGCTGAGTTTGCTCATCCATCGCGAACGCCCTCCGTTGGAGAAAGTGGCAATAAAGGCCGGCGTTTCAGGAAGAAAATGAACGTGCCGCTCCAAATTCCGCCCAGAGCAAGAAGCTCAGCTAAGTCCATCCAGTGGACAGAGAACCGCTTCGGATGAAATGCCGGCGCGACGAGCCAGAAATTATTTACGATGTTGGCCAGGACGACAAGCGCGGAGATTGCGGCCAGCCGCGATTTGTGGCGCTTTGCGTCACGCGAGAGCAGGAGCGCAAGAGGAATGAAGAACTGACAAAGCATCAGCACCAGGGCGACCCATTGCCAGCCACCGGTGCTGCGGTGCAAGTACCATGAAATTTCCTTCGGTAAATTGCCGGACCAAATCACCAGAAATTGCGAAAACGAGACGTAGATCCAGAAAATCACGAACGCGAGAAGCATGTTGCCGAGGTCGTGAAAGACTTTGGTTGGTATGCTCCAAGAAAGGGATGCGTGCTCAGAAAACGCGGCGAGCAGTGCAGTCATGAGAGCGAGCGCCGCGAGGAACTGTCCAGCCATGAAGACGGTGACGAAGATGGTGGAATACCACTCCGGCTCGAGTGACATCACCCAGTCGGTAGATGCAAAATTCATACAGAGCACATAGAGGACTAGACCGCCGCCACTCAAAATGCGCAGGCGTCGCGGAGCAAGAGCATCACCATCCTCTTGCTGACGGGACCAACGGCGAAGCAATACCGCCATCGTGATGACTACGGCAAAATAGAATATCGTTCTCGCAACGAAGAATGGGGTGTTGAGATAGGCGTGCTTGTGTACCCAGGCATGCGTATGAACCGCATCTGCTCGCGACCACGGAAACAAATCCTGCATCCCAAAGAGCACCGGTACAAAAAGCAGCGCGATTACCGGAAGAGCCATAAAAGCGGCTTCGGAAAATCGACGAATCGCCAGGCCCCACATGCCGCCGGTCAGAAATTGCATCATCACAATGACGAGTGCGCCCATCGATAATCCGCTCCAGAAGAGCCAGGCGAACAGGTACGATTCGAAGAATTGCGCGTGATTGAAAATCCCGCCCAGTAACGAAAGCGCTGCCGCCGCGATACCGACGAACAGCACGTATCGCTGGAACCGGTTCAAGCGTGAGGACAGTGCGGAGTCCATCATTTCTCGGCGGTTTGGAGTTGCTCGCGCTCTGCCGGCTCAACATCATCAAGCGTCGAGTGCTGGCTCAGTTGCAGCGCGCGAATGTAAGCGATGATCGCCCATCGATCGGCAGTCGTCACACGGGACGCATAGGGATACATTATTCCATAGCCGTTTGTGATCACATCAAAGAAATGTCCCACCGGCGCTTGGCGCAGGCGTTCCTCGTGCAACGAAGGCGGCGGCGGAAAACCTCGCTGAACGATCATTCCATCGCCAGCCCCGGTCCTGCCGTGACAAACGGCGCAGTAGATATCAAAGCCCTCACGCCCGTGCGCAATCATCTCACGCGTGACTGGGGCCGGAAAAGTGGTGACTAGTCGCCCATCAACCTTCCCTTCGAAGAAATGCGCGTCCTCATCCAGATGACCTCGAGCAACGGTGTGCGGCGGAATCGGGCGCGAAGCACTTCCGTCTTTGAAAAACTCTTCTTCAGCCAATGGTTTAAGATATTGCTGGTTCACCATTCCCTTGCGACAGCCAGTGCTGATGACCGAGAGCACGAGAGCAGTGACCAGGAGTTTCATAGTTCTACCTCGTGAATTGCTATCGGACCTAACGATTCGAGAAAATGCCGTGCGCTGTGCCGGTCGAATTGAATATCAGATGCTTCTAGACAGAGGAAGAAGCGCGTCTGGCTCGCCAGCTTGAACTCCGGAGTATTGAAAACCGGGTGGTAGGGCTTTGGTAGCCGGTTCATAGCAAGCATTCCGATCACAGCGGCGAAGGCGGCAAAGAGCACTGTTAATTCGAAGGTAATGGGAATGAACGCCGGCCAACTGTGAAGGGGTCGGCCCCCGACGTTCAGCGGATAATCATGAACCGCGGAGTAATACTGCATGCCGTACGCGGTGACGGCGCCCAAGATGCCGGCAACGAGAACCACAAGTGGTACGCGCGTCTTTGTGAAACCGATCGCTTCTGCCACGCCGTCGATCTGCGAAGGACTGTAGGCGTCCATTTTCCGGTATCCGGCCTTGTAAGCTCCCTGCGCAGCACGCAGCAACTCTTCGGGTTTCGCGAATTCCGCCATCAGACCGTAGAGATTTTCCTTCATTTCGATGACTCCTTTTTCTCCCTGACCAAAGTGCGCATTTCCGCGATCGAGATCGCCGGCAAAACACGCAGAAATAAAAAGAGCAGGGACAGAAAGAGCCCAAAGGATCCAATCAACGTCATCCAATCCCATTGCGTCCCATGAAAGATACCCCACGACGACGGCAGAAAGTCACGGTGCAGGCTTGTGATGACGATAACGTAGCGCTCGGTCCACATCCCGATATTCACCAATAGCGCGATGACAAACAGAATCGCCGGGTTCGTGCGAATTTTTTTGAACCAAATCGCTTGTGGGACGATGACGTTGCAGAGGACTAGAAGCCAGTAGGCATGCGCATATGGGCCGAACATGCGGTTCAGCCTCATATATATATCGAACTTGTCGTCGCTGTACCAGGACATGAAGCCTTCAGTGATGTAGCCATGCGCGACCATCAGCCCGGTGGCCAGCATGATTTTAGCGCAGTTTTCAAGATGACGGGTCGTGATGAAATCTTGCAGACCGTAAAACTTGCGGATCGGAACCGCGAGCGTCAGCACCATGGCGAAGCCGGAGAAAATCGCACCCGCAACAAAGTATGGAGGGAAGATCGTTGAATGCCAGCCGGGAACGATCGCGACTGCAAAATCGAGAGACACGACGCTATGCACCGAGAGCACCAGCGGGGTTGCGAGTCCGGCGAGCAATAGGTAAGCCGTGTGAAATCTCTTCCAGTGCCTCGCCGAGCCACGCCAGCCAAGCGCGATAATCCCGTAAATTAATTGCACTGGCCTGCGAACCGCGCGGTCGCGCATGGTCGCAAGGTCAGGGATCAGTCCGACGTACCAGAAGATGAGCGAAACAGTGAGATACGTGCCGACTGCGAACACGTCCCAGACAAGTGGGCTTCGCCACTGGGGCCAAAGGCCCATGGTGTCAGGGTATGGCAAAAGCCAGTAGAAAACCCAAGGGCGGCCAAGATGTAACAAAGGAAACATACCTGCACATGCGACGGCGAAAAGAGTCATCGATTCTGCAAAACGATTGATGGAGGTGCGCCAGTCTTGGTGCAGCAAAAGCAGAATCGCGGAAATGAAGGTTCCGGCGTGACCAATTCCAATCCACCAAACGAAGTTCACGATCGCGAATCCCCAAGCGATCGGGATGTTTATTCCCCAGATGCCGACCCCTTTTATTAACAGCCAGCCGATGGCGATGTTCAGCATCATAAGCAAGGCAAATGCGATGGCGAATCCGCCAAGCCAGCCGAGCATGACCGGCCGTTCCAGCACGATCGAACTGATCTTTTGCGTGACCGACTCGCTGTCGTATCCCGGCTTTACGACTGGCTCTCGGAGTGGAACACTCACACTTTTTCTACTTCTGGGTTTGGATTGCGCAGCTTCGCCAAATAAGTAGTTCGGGGGCGTGTGTTCAATTCTTGCAGTAGCGCGTAATTGAGCGGCGAGGCTTTCAACTTCGCGACCCGGCTGTTCGGGTCATTGGTATCACCGAAGATAATCGCCTCCGCCGGACACGCCTGAGCGCAAGCGGGAGTGATTTCGCCGTCGCGAATCGGCCGATTTGCTTTCTCGGCTTCAATTTTCACCGCGTTGATCCGTTGCACGCAATAGGTACATTTCTCCATCACTCCACGACTTCGCACGGTGACATCCGGATTACGCATTAACTTAAGCAATGTGGGCGACTCGAACCGGTTGGCGTCGTATTCGAGAAAGTTAAAACGTCTGACTTTATACGGACAGTTGTTTGAGCAATAGCGAGTGCCGATGCAGCGGTTGTAAACCATCTGGTTCAGTCCCTCCTCGCTATGAACCGTCGCTCCGACCGGGCAGACGAGTTCACACGGCGCGTTCTCGCAGTGCATGCATGGCACAGGTTGGTGAAACACTTCCGGATTTTGGGCTCCTCCGGCGAAATAACGGTCAACCCGAATCCAGTGCATCTCGCGTCCGGCGGCAACCTGCTCTTTTCCGACAACTGGAATATTATTTTCCGCCTGACAAGCGATTGTGCACGCGTTGCAACCGGTGCAGGTATTCAAGTCGATCGCCATGCCCCAGGCACGGTCTTTGTAGCGGTAATTTCCATAGAGCGTGTCCGGCTTTGCCGGCGTCGTCTCGTCGGTTCGCGTGATCGAAGTAGGATCCTTCTCGAACTCGGCCATGGTGCCTGCCCGAACCAGATGGCGGTCCTCCATCATGTAATGGTGCTGCGTTGTGACGAGGGTATGCCGTCGCCCCGTTTTTTCTATTTGCAACCCCGGGCCGCCCCACAATGCGTCAGAGGTGCGAAGCGCATTCACATTGAACCCGACGCCCGAGCCAACGCTGCCCGCGCGCGTCCGGCCGTGGCCGAGATGGACTGTCACGCAATCGTCTGCTTGACCGGGAAGAACCCAGACCGGCGCCCGGACGGATCGGCCTCGGTATTTAAGTTCCACCACATCTTCGCTCGCTAACTGCAATCGTTCGGCCGTCGCGGGACTAATAAGCGCCGCGTTGTCCCAGACCAGTTTGGTCAGCGGTTTGGGTAGTTCCTGCAGCCAGGCGTTGTTCGCAAACATGCCGTCACCTATATGCGGATCTGCGCGAATCAAAAGGTTAAGACCAGATGTTTCAGCTGGTGGCGCGGATGTTTGGGCGCCGCCAGAAGAGGGTCCCTTGAATGGCTCCCGCCAACCAACGACCACGCCATCATACAGTGATTTGCGCCAGAGCTTCTCGAAATCCGGCGCGGGAAGCTGCTTTTGCCAGTAGGCGCGGACGATATCATAGCTGTCGCTCACCGCGTCTTCCAGAAGAGCCGCGAGCAATTGATGTCGCGATCTTCCAGCGAAAAGCGGCTCGATGAGCGGCTGCATGATTGTCGCCGTGCCGTCAAACGCACACGCATCACTCCAACTCTCTAGTGCGTGCGCTTCCGGGATGTGCCATTGACAACGCTCAGCGGTTTCGTTGGCATACAGGCCAATATGAATTGAAGTGGGAACTTTGCCCAAAGTCTTCGCAAATTCGAGATCGGCCGGAGCGTCGTAGACAGGGTTCCCACCGATGATCAGGAGTGTTTCAACGCTCCCGCCGTTGATGTCGTTCACAAGCTCCGCCAAGCCCGGACGCACCGTCTCAGGCGCCGAATATTCTACTGTCTGGTTCACGTTTCGGAGAAGTTCGTTGCACCAGCGCGCGAATTCTTGAATTGCGGGTGTTTCGTGTTCGCCGGCAATCACCAGGCTCTTGCCGGTGTGTTGCTGAAGATCAGCAACGAGTGCTGAGACGAACTTCGTCTGCTCAACCGAAGAAGTGGTTTCGTTTGATCCTAGCCTGGTCTGGATATCGCGGACCAGAAGAGCGATCCGACCCGGGCTTAACGCGACGCGATGATCGGCCATCGCGCCGGTGAGGCTCAGCGCGCTTTCGGCAACGTACAAGCGGTTCATCGACCCCGGCCGCTTCGTGGCACGCCGCGACGTAGCGAAATCCCGCTGATATTTCAAGTTTGCCGGCCCGCAGGAAAGAAAATCGCCGCCAATCGAGAAAATGACTTCTGCTTTGTCAAGGTGATAAGTTGCGCTTGAACCATGTGCCGCAACCGGCTCGTACTGATGCCATTTCGCAGCCGGATACTTCGACAGCAGACGTTGCATCTGGTCGACAAAAGTTAGCGACGTTTCGTGTCGCGTCAGCAAACGAAGCCCGGCGCCGCGATCAGTTTTCCATTTCTGTGTGCGAACAGTAAGATAGCCCAGCAAAGAATCCCACGTACTGATCTGTCCATTTTCAACTACTGCTTGGGAGCGGTCCGGATCATAAAGGACCAGAATTTCTGCCTGCATGAAAACGTCACTCGCGCCAAGACTTGCCGGATGTTCAGGATTGCCTTCGATTTTGGTTGGCCTGCCTTCATGCGTTTCCACGAGCACGCCGCGCGCATAGCCAGCGCGCGTCAGTGCTGTGGCAAAAAAAAGCGGCTGGCCTGGAATTAGCTCTTCGGGTTGACGAACGTAAGGCACGATCCTTTCTGTCGGCTGCCGCGTGCAAGCGCCTACACCGGCTAGCGCAATCGACGCGCTCATCAACTTCAAAAACTTGCGGCGACTTAGCGGGTCTTGCCATTCGGACGCCCCGCTCTGGAATTCGCGATGCACAACGTTCTCAAACTCTTCGCTTCCAGCAAGCTCTTGGAGACTACGCCAATGCCCAGGTTCGGTGATTTGTGGCCTAGGGCTCATCATCGATGGCAGGTGTAGCAGTCTGTCAGTCCTTGCTGATGGACATGGTTTTCAATCGCAAGCTGGCGGCCCAAGGTGGATTGGTTCTCGGGCGCCTGGTACTGCATATCGAATACCTCTTGAGGCGGGCGCAGATTTTCTTCCGGATGGCGATGGCAATCGAGGCACCATCGCATGTAAAGTGGCTGCGTCTTCCAGGTGATCGGCATTTCATCAACGCGGCCATGGCAAGCCGCGCAGCTGATGCCTTTATTCACATGAATACTATGATCGAAATAGACATAATCCGGCAGATCATAAACGCGTGTCCACTGAATCGGCCGTCCGGTTTGGAAACTGGCACGCACCGGCTCTAATACCGGTGCATCTTTCCAAATCTGTGAATGGCATGTCATACAGGTTTCCGTCGACGGCAAACCTGCAAACGATGATTGTTCGACCGAGGTGTGACAGTAACGACAGTCGATACCCAGCCCGTCCACATGATGCTTATGGCTGAATGGAACCGGCTGATTAAGTGGGTCATCGACGCGCGTCCAAAAATCGGACCGTCCGAAAGCGAGCAGGACTGCGCAAATAGTGAGGAACAAAGCCGGGCAGCCAAAGATGATTACCCTGGCGATTGCGTTCGCACGGTTTTTAAACAGTTGTGCCATGCAACAACAATTCCGATTACTGCGATTTTAGATTCGCATTCATCATTGAACTGTGTGCGATTTCAATTGGCGACTGTCAAACCAGAATCTCGGGCTGGCTCGGCGAAACCCAAAAACTTCCTTAACTGGCTGCCGAGCAGAGTGCGCGCCAACCAGGACTGCCCGCTAAAACTGCATCCGAGGATGGAAATTGCGGACTCGCCCTGATTGTTTTTTCAGGGCGCCACCTGATCGCTCCATGGCGCTTTTCACAGGTAAAATGGCGAAACCAACAAAATCTCCTAGGAAACTAGGCGATTCGCGGAGCTCAGTCCGTTCCATCTACATCTGCCAGCCAACACGGTTTTTCTAAGCTGGCAAACATGTCGTGCAGCGATATATAGCCTTAGCAAGCGCTCAGGCGTTTCCCTGACATACGATGCGCAACTAAACTGCGAACTCAGGCGTCCCGGGCTCGACCAGCCCACACCACATTTATGAATTCTACAGTTTTGATCACCAGCGGCGCCGGCTTTATTGGTTCTCATCTGACAGATCATCTGCTGGCGCAGGGTTACAGAGTTCGCGTTCTGGACATGTTAGTCCCGCAGGTGCACGGCGACCGCGCGCGGCAGCCATCCTACCTCTCGCGGGCGGCAGAATTCATGCGCGGCGACATTCGTGACGCAGACGCGGTGCAACGAGCAGTGAAGAGTGTCTCCGCGGTGATCCATCTGGCCGCCACCGTCGGCGTCGGCCAGAGTATGTACCAAATTCATCATTATTCGGACGTGAACGCCCTCGGGACAGCGGTGCTCCTTGAAGCGTTGGCGCGGCAACCGGTCGAGCGCCTGGTCGTCGCCTCGAGTATGAGCGTTTATGGAGAAGGATTGTATAAGACCGGCTCAGGTGAAACCGTCGAGAACGCCGTACGCAGTCCCTCTCAGCTTCGATCGCGCCAATGGGATCTCTACGGCGATGACGAGGAAAAGTTGCTGGCAATCCCAACTCCGGAAACAAAGATCCCGGCTCTACCATCCGTCTATGCCTTGTCGAAATACTATCAAGAGCGACTCTGTATGAATGTGGCTCCTGCGTATGGTATTCCGTGCACTGCTCTACGCTTTTTTAATGTCTTCGGAACACGACAGTCGCTGTCGAATCCCTACACTGGAGTGCTGGCGATTTTTGCTTCTCGCCTGCTGAATGACCGGCCGCCGTTAATTAACGAAGACGGCCTGCAGCGCCGGGATTTTGTTTACATCAAAGACCTCGTTCGAGCCTGCGGACTTGCTCTTTCGATTTCGGACGCCGGCGGACATGTGTTCAATGTTGGTAGTGGCCGGGCTTCAACGATTCTGGAGGTTGCGGAGAAGCTGGCGGTAGCACTGGGCAAGCCGAATATCGAGCCGCAGATCACCGGCAAATATCGGACTGGCGATATCAGAAACTGTTTTGCCGATATTTCCAAAACGCGGGAGATTCTTGGGTATAAACCTGTCTATGGGCTCGAGCACGGACTATCGGAGCTTGTTCAGTGGCTTTCAACTCAGTCAGCGGAAGATCACTCTTCAGTCGCAGCGCGCGAGTTGGTAGAACGTGGGCTCACGGTGTGAACCTCGGAAGAATGGAACAAAGCCGCTAACTCCGGAGAGGCGCCGGGCCCAAAAGCACATCCTGAATCGTCGCGCGAGACCTCTACCATTTTTTAATCGGGTCCCGGCCGCCGTCGTTTCATGATGAAGTGCGCCAACAGGTCGTACTTGCCACGCAGCCGGTCAAAAAACGTCTCTTTCGGCTGGCCTTGCGTGCTCGCCACGCGCAGCATCCAGACCGACAAGATGGGCACAAAGGTGCTGGAGAGCAAATACGACGCCACCATCGAGAAGCCGAACAATTGAAACGCGCGTTTGATCCTGGACGAACCGTATTTCATTGAAAAGTTCGCGCATAAGTGGAGTCGCCTTTCCCATGACCGACATGCGCGCCATGTCAGCTAGATAACCGTGGCAATATCCAGCAGTGTCGAGAGATAGGACCTCTCCCAGAGCCCTAACTCAATCGCTTGAACGGGGCGCAGCGAGGTGACCCCTAAATCATCCCACTTCGCGCGGTTGACTGCGGATGGGAAGGGTTTTTTTCGCGAGTAAACCGGATGGTGTCAGTAGTTCTCGCCTCCGGACCTTGGACCAAACCGTTGCATTAAAGTCGGTCGGCAGATTCGGCCGCGGAGGTTTAAAAAGAGCTTTGAGATCTTCATCTAAGCGTGATTCGTTCATTTTGTTTTGTCGAACACTCCAGCAAGCATTCTGGAGTTCATAACTCCCTTCTCAGTTTAACGAGAGAAAAGGTTTAATCCCCGCGGAGTGTCGATTGCAGCTAAATCGTAGACCAAAGACGGGCTCCTCTCCCTCGGAGTCGGGCTCGCGGTCCTTCGTCACCACGGTCATCGTATCTGCCATGGGCTCCGTAAACAGTATTTTTGTCACTCGCTTTGTAGGTTCGGTGAGGTCGTGTCTTTGCCAGCTACTGCTGTTAGTGGGAGCGATAGCCAAGGCTAAAGCAACAGCTGGAACGGTTCCGGGTTTCGTGCTCCAAGATGTGAAGTATTAATTATTGCGAAAGTGCTAGCGTTATAACGTTAGGTTATGTTAGTCAGGAGCATGGATGTAGGAAAGGCAGCAGCTAAGTATGAGAAACGCAAGGATGCAGTAGAGGCTGTCATGCGAGGTGAACCAGTAAGTGTGGTAGCCAGAGTATATGCAGTGCCACAGCGAACTATCTTTGGTTGGCTTGCCAGATACCGTGCTGGAGGCTGGCACGCCTTAGAAGAGGGTCGACGCAGTGGGCGACCTAGAAAGGTTAGTGCCGAAACAATGCAGTGGCTCTATGAGGCTATCACATTGGGAGATCCAAGGCAGTTTCAGTTGGTTTTCTGTCTGTGGACGCTCAACATCGTTCGAACAGTGTTGAAGAAAGAGAAGGGAGTGGAATTGAGTAAAAGTGCGGTTTGTCGCCTTCTGCAGTACATGGGCTTGACCCCGCAGCGGCCAATCTATCGTTCCTATAAGCAGGATCCGCAGGAATTGGAGCGTTACCTCAATAAGACCTTTCCAGAGTTGCGGGCTCTGGCGCAGCGCACGGGGGCGGAGATTTACTTCGTCGATGAATCGGCGGTGCGCAGTGATCACCATCGTGGGAGGACCTGGGCACCTATCGGACAGACGCCGGTGGTCGAAGACAGCGGAGATCGTTTCACCCTGAAACTGATCTCCGCAGTCAGTCCCCGTGGAGACATGCGCTTTAGCGTTATCCAAGACAAGATGAACTCTGGCAAGTTCATTGCCTTCGTGAAGAAGTTGCTGGCCGATGCCGGTTGTCCCATCATCGTCATTGCCGATAACGCTGCCTATCACACCTCTGGGACGGTCCAGGCTTTTGCCGAAAAGAGCCAGGGAGCAGTCACGCTGGCTTATCTTCCGCGCTATGCCCCGGAATTCAATCCAGATGAACAGGTCTGGAATCATGCTAAAGGGCGACTGGCAAAGTTATTCATCGACAGCAAAGCAACTCTGAAAAGCAGCATGCTTGCCATCTTACGCTCGATCCAAAAGCAGAGTGATCTCATCCGCTCGTTCTTCCAGATGGAATTCACTTCCTACGTTCTGGGATAGGCACTAACTGCTCACACTTACGCAACGATTCATATACAACGTTTGATCATAATTCACTTTGCGCTTTCGGTTAGGTCCTCTTTTGAATTCGAGGAGGATTATGTACGTCAAAAACATTCCGCCGTCTTCTCCTCTCGGTCTGCACATCAAATGGTGAACAAACTAAGTAAGTACATTGTATAGAGTTTGCATTATTCGCGATCGTCACGTTGTTGTTAGGATGTTTCCCGATTTACTCAACTGCCACAAGATCGTTAGATGCGGGGCTCCGTGGGGTTGATTCCAACCGCTCTCCTCCAGCTCGGAACTCTTTCGCTTCGATGAAGTCCGCCATAATGGTTTGTACTCTGGTTGATTGGGATTGGCCGTGCCGTAACGCACCCCTTATCAGGTACATGCCAACGGAGATCACAAATTATTCCTGCCGCACCCGAAAGCGAGGTTGGGGAATAAACTTCAACGAAAGCCGGTATGTTTTATCGTAGGATAGCAACGATCCAGCAGCAGATTTGTCATGCCCTCGTTCTCTATTCCGTTAGCGTTGGCAGCAACGATTGCCGTCATACTCGGGCTGGTTTTCCTGAATCAAGGGGGAGTTTTTCATCGCTCCCATGGCAACGCACTCGCACAGGACGTGATCTCCAGTCACGTTCACTCCTTGCTGGCCACTCATCTTCTCGATGTCCCGTCGACCGATCAGCATACGGTCAAACCCTGGTTCGACGGAAAGCTGAAATTCTCGCCACCTGTCCACGATTTTGCCGAGCGAGGCTTCCGTTTGACGGCAGGCCGTTTGGATTATCTCAACGGTCGGGAGGTTAGCAGCACTCGTTTACCAACGCAGACTGCATGGATTGGGAATCCAGCTGGCCCGGATCTATTTATCATCCTCCTCATCGTTCTTGTTCTCTTCGGGGCGAAAAAGTTGCCTGACTTGGCGCGCAGCCTTGGGCAGAGCATGAATGAGTTCAGGAAAGCTCGCGAGGAGATTGACCGGGAGCTTCACAATGCCGGAACTGAATCTTCTCGGTTGCAGCCCTGCCCGTCTACCCAGAAGGTCACGCCATCCCGGAACGCCTCTGCTGGGGATCCGGATACTCCGTTGCGCCCTCTACAACACTTATGAATGTTCATCTCAATAAAACCTCGACTTTCGCGGCACTGCGGAATCCGGTGTATCGGAAACTCTGGTTGGCCATTTTGCTTTCCGGTACGTGCGTAGCGGCCCAGGACACGGCAGCCACCTGGACGATGAACATGCTCGGTTCCTCGACATTGTTACTGTCTCTGATCTCAACCGTCGCATCCGTGCCCTTCTTCCTCTTTACTCTGCCGGCCGGGGCTTTGGCGGACATGGTTAACCGGCGGAAGCTCCTCTGTATCATGAATCTTTGGTTGGCAGGCGCGGCCGTATTGCTCGCGATCCCTGAAGAACGCTATTATCTCTGCGTCGACAGGGAATTGGATGTGCGTGGTACACCGCGACACATCCTTCGAACATGTCGATACGCTCACTGGATCTAGTTTGACTACGTTACTTTAGATCGCCGCTGCGCATTGCATTTGGCGTGAGACTCGATCGCTCGTCTTCGCATTTCGTGGCGACGCTTCATATGACTATAGACTTGCTCTGGTCTCGCGTCCTTTCGCGGTAGGAATGCCGCTAGCAACTTCTCGATGTCCGCGCAACTTAGCAAAGGGCATTGGTCTTTCATCTGGAGTTTTTCGGTCAGCATGAAGAGCATTGCCATCATCACCAGTGCCATATGATGGTGCCACGCATTCCAAAGGCGCACCTGGTAGTCCGCCATGCCGCACTGACCCTTGCCATCCTCAAAGCACCGTTCTACCCAATAGCGTTGTCTCTGCATCCAGCTTAGACGCCGCGTCGAGGTCGACGGATTTAGGTTGGTCAATGAATACTTCCGATCTTCTCCGTCCATGTTCTCGGTGACCAAGAGTTCATAGCGACGCGCCTGCTCGCTCTGCTTGTCCCACACATCTACGCTCTTACGTAACACCCGAAGTTTGAGCGAGCCCCGAGTAGTTTCTCTGACATTGCAAATCTTCCAATCTTTCAGGGAGTATGATTCCACCAACTCCTCGACGCTCAGACCCTTCTTTCCGGTAATCTTGCGCCTTGCTTTGGGCCCCTTACTTGAAGGCTCTGGTGGAATGGCGGGCTGCGGATCAATCTCGTAGACCATGAAGCTCTTGTGAACGTCGACCAGGAAGTTGTGGCCGCCATCCTCCAAAGCAAAGAGAAAATCCGGACCGCTGCCATAGCCCGCATCGGCTCCAACCCAGCCAAAGCGCACTCCGTTGCGACGGGCCTGCTCAACGATTTCCAGAGCCAGTTGGTTTTTGGTCTTAAAGACCTGTTCGCTTTCCGGGATGCCAGCCCGGTTGCATCGCTGCGGATCATCGGTCCATTCTTTGGGCAAGTAGAGCCGAGTATCAATGGCTGTGGCAAAACGTCCCTTGGCCAAAACTCCGAAGACTGCCACCTGCCCATTATCGACCTTACCCAATCGCCCTAGGTATTGACGACTGGCGCCGACAGACATCTTGCCTTGTTTGGCAAACCCACTCTCGTCGATAATCAGCGCGGCGTCCGTTGTATCCCCGATCAACTCATCTGCATCGCGTGCCACATGATCAAGCACTTCACGCGTGCTCCATTTAGAGTGAGTGATAAACTGCTGCAGATTTCGTTCGTCGGTGTCCGGCACTACCTCTGAAATCGCGTAGATATTTTTACGCGAGCCTGCCTGCATCAAGCCGGAAGCATACTGCCTAGCCTTCTCAGACACATCCCGCCGATAACTTATAAAATGCTCGGCGTAACTCATCACAAAACTTAGAAATCGATCTGCCACCCCTCTCAGGGGGCTCTTCTTGATTTCACTATGTTCTTCGGATTTAGAATTGCTTCTCCATTAGAGCTGAGAGTCAAGTCAGCAAAAATTCGGGAAAACGTCAATTTAAAAATTACAAAGTCAAACTAGTGCCAGGGAGGTACGGCGAACGTCGCGAGCGAAGCTCCACCTGCTCGGGAATGAGTGAGATACCGACTCAATACACCTCGTAGTTCTAATAAGGATACGGATAGTAATACGGATAGGTGTACGGGTAATAATCCGGATATCCATACCCATCGAAGCCGAAATCGAAGAAGTCTCCATCAAAATCGCGAAAACGACGACCGCGAAAGTCGCGCTCGCGTCCACGGAAACCACGGTCGCCAAAACGACCGTGATCTCCGCGACCAGAAAAGCTACCAGAAGAAAATCCCCGCGTTCCCCTGAATCCCGGACTAAAGCCGCGACCGTTGAATCCGCCGAATCCGTGGCCACCACTACCGACAAAAGCGTGACCCCCACCTCCCCCGCCAAATCCGTGACCACCGCCTCCTGCGCCCCCGCCACCTCCGCCCCCATGTGCTAGACCTATCTCTGGTAAAACCGCCAACGAAGCAGCTGCGAGAATGCTACCGAAGAAATACTTCAACTTCATAAAACACCTACTTTCTATGTATATATACCCTGCGGGAAAGCTAATTATTCCCCTCGAACACCCTATAGGATGACGACCTTGATAAGGCCTGGGCTGGCTTGGAAGTATCACTAACTCGTCGGAGAGAGGATGAGGCTAATATGGATGTCGAGCGGTTTGGGAATAATTAGCATGAGCGCCATGTTTAAATAAATAGTAATGAAGGTTGCGCGGAAGAGGAAATACCAACCTCCACAACCAAGGCAAAAGCAGTCAGTGCGGCAAGGAAGTTCTATGAATGACACGTCAAGACGTCAGATAGTGCGCGACGCGTGGCGCCTTGCCAAACCTTATTGGACCTCGGAGGAGAAATGGTCGGCTTGGGGGCTTCTGCTCGCCGTAATCGCGCTCAACCTCGGCAACGTCTACATCAGCGTGCGCATCAACGAGTGGAACAACGCCTTCTACAATGCACTCCAGGCGTTCAATAGCGGTGAACTCTTCCGGCAGCTCGGCGCGTTTTGCCTTCTAGTCGCTTTCGCCATTGCAATGTCTGTCTACTCCCTCTACTTCAACCAGATGTTGCAGATACGCTGGCGGCAATGGCTAACGCGTAGATATCTCGGCGCCTGGCTCACTGACCACGCTTATTACCGGCTGCAGCTGCGGGACACGACCGACAACCCTGACCAGCGTATCGCGGAGGACCTCAACCAATTTACCGCCTACGTGCTGAGCTTATCGCTTGGTCTTCTTAGCTTAGTCGTCTCCCTGGTTTCTTTTCTGGTCATACTCTGGGGGCTCTCTGGACCGGCGGATATCCCTCTCGGCAAGTGGCGAACAGTACACATACCTGCGTATCTGGTCTGGACAGCATTATTCCACGCCGGTGTCGGTACTGGGCTGACGGTCAAAATCGGTCGACCGTTGGTGCCGTTGAATGTTGCCCGGCAGCGCTTCGAAGCCGACTTCAGGTTCAGCCTGGTGCGCTTCCGGGAAAATGCGGAGAGTGTTGCCCTCTACGGGGCGAACCGGTCGAGCTTCGCATCTTTAACGAGCGCTTCCGCAGCGTATTTGAAAACTTTCACCACATCATGAAGCGGCAAAGGCTCCTTACCTGCTTTACCTTGGGCTATACCCAAGCGGGACTCATCTTTCCTCTGGTGGTCGTTTCGCCACGTTACTTCGCGAAGCAGATCGGATGGGGCGGCCTGATGCAGGTGGTCAACGCGTTTTCCTTCGTGCAGAACTCGCTCTCCTTTATTATTAACGCCTACACCGATATCGCTGCCTGGCAGGCAGTGACGCAACGGCTAAGCGGCTTCGAACAGCAACTGCTCGCAATCCACCAATCAAAACGTGCACCGCGCCAGATCGTCATGGCGACCTACCGTGGTGAGCGTCGGCCATAGAAGCACGCTGCGCAATTTCCACGACCAGGTCGTAGATGTAGCCACTTTCAGTCCACGCTGCGAGCAGCTACCGGCTATGTCCAAAAGCGACCTCGACCTCCTTGGCTGCCACACGTCCGAAATGGCTCAACTCTGCCATACACAGCTATTGCCCGCTTCCCTATCCAATTGCCTGTTCCTAGCCAGCCAAACCTGCTCCAATCGACCTTTCAAGCCGTCATTTTCTTTGTGGATGTTGATGTGCAGCTTCTGTCAGCACAAACGTAAGAATGCTATCCGAAATCCGAGCGTGCTTTGTTTTTTCAGGTTATTTGTTTAGATCTTCATCGATCGCGGCGAACTGCTCCAAGGCAGCTCCAAGTTTTCCTGCAATTTGGAGCGCGAGCATACTAGTATTAGATTCAGGAAGATTGGCGCTGTCTTCCAGCGATTCGTTTTGGATTGCTAACGCGAGGATATGGTAGGCATAGAGGTCAATTGGGTCAGCGTCAAGAGGCCCGCTGATGCGTCAAAAAAGATTGTGCACCAATCGGCGCATTAACCGATACTGGAGCATGGGACGACCGAAAAACTTCAACCGGGAAGGTGTCTTAGAGAAGGCGCTGCCGGTTTTTTGGAGGCGTGGATTTGCTGACGCCAGTCTTCACGAATTGGAACAAGCGACCGGGGTGAACAAATCCGCCTCTACGCCGAGTTCGAAGATAAAGAGGATCTGTTTGTGCAGAGCCTTCGGTACTACCTTGAAAGCCTCGAGAAGAAGGGACTGCTGATAGCCCAGCCCTTGGGCTGGGATAACATCGAGCGATTCCTCAAGGTGGGACCATGCAGCATGGAGGGACAAAAGGGATGTTTTGCCGTCAGCTCCATGCGCGAGTTTCCGATATTGCCGCCGGAAGCTGTTGGTATCATCACTCGAAGCAGAAGCAAACTAAAGCAGCTCATCGCCAAGAATATTGAGATCGAGCGTCCAAAGATGAATGCGGACTCCCTTGCGGAATTGGTTCTGACTTTTTTTACAGGACTCAGTATGGAGCACAACCTGAGTTCGAGCCGAACCTCCGTCGTCCGCAAAATCGACGATCTGATGGACATAGTCCGGACACTGTGACTAACCCCTGCGGGAGCGTTCATCTGGCCTTTCGTTGGGAGAGCGGTCGGTGCGACAAATTAGTCCCTCCTAACTTTAGCCCTACATAACGGTGAGTGGCTCAAAGCTTGGCGGAGTCATTACCGGGGATATTCAAGGTACACTCAAAGATATCCGTTTAAGAAGCGACGGCATTATGTCTGCCTCTTTGACCCTCGGCTCGGACGTGTATACCCTGTCTGGAACCGCCGACAAAACGCACCGAACTTTCGACGGTTCCTATGGAGGCGCCTGGGGTCCAGTTGGCAACCTTACCGTGCATTTCGTTCAGTAGTATTTGAACGGCGCTGGATATTTGTGAAGTGGTAAAATATCGTTGTAAACGACGCTTCCTAAAGGAAGAGCTTGCCTAAACCCTTAGAAAGCACTGGGATTTTCTAAAGGTGTCGCACTGCATTTAAATCGGGACCGGAAAGAACTTGGGGGTCTTGACCGAAATTCCGCCTTTATGGTTCGTTGGCGGGTGAGACCAACCAGGAGGAAGCGTGCGCTGGAACATCATTGTGGAGTGCGTCGGAGAAGATGGTAAACGATCCACGATTACGCTGAGTACCATCGAACGGCTCGCTGGGAGTACGACTGCGGAAAACCTCGGAGTCAATCTGCAGGAATCGAAGCAGATTGCGAATCGGTTGCAAGACACGGTAGTAAAGCAACAGCTGGAGGAGCATTGTGACGGATGGTGAGGACGGCATGAGGTCGATGGTGGGCAAATGGTTCAACGCTAACGAGCAGCACATCCTGGATTGGTATCACATCGCACGGCGCTTTGAGGCTATCGGAAAAGGCCTCATCTATCTTCCTCATGTCGAGGATTTCAACCATCGACTGTCAAGACACTGGCAGCACTTGAATCGCGCGATGTGGAAAGCCTGGCATGGCAACCTGTATGGAGCCAGCATCGCTCTTAGTTGTTTTTACGACGGAGTCGATATTTACGTAATTGATTGCGGAGACGGACTCCGGCCGGTCGACGCTTATCGAACAGGTTCGCGTGCGTCTGGCCGAATTGTGGTCGTACCTGACCGCAAACCAGACCCGATTGATCAACTACGGCAAGGAATATCGTGAAGGCCATCGGATATCGACAGCGCGGGTGGAATCGACTGTGGACCAATTGGTGGACTGGCGGATGGAGAAGAAACAGCATATGCGCTGGACCCAACGCGGCGCGCAGATGTTGCTCCACGCGCGATGTGCGCTACTCAACGGCGAACTGGGCAAATACACCGGGTGGTCGCCCTCAGAATCATCGCCGATCCAGGCCCTGGCGGCATGAACCCCCAGTTTCTTTCCGGTCCCGATTTAAGTACAGTCCGACACGGGCGCTATCGCCGCTAAAGTGGCAGCGCGTGAGGGAGCCGACACTGACGAAACTTAGTGTCATCGGTGGTCGACACAAACACCCTCTTAAAAATCAATTTTTCTTGCTCTAAGCACATCAATCGTTACACTCCGCAACCGTGGGCCCCTCCCTTCGAGCCTGTGTGCAGTGGACTCGCATCCGTTGCGGGCTCCATTCTGGCAGGTTACGCCGGTCTCGGTGTTCCGATGGAATATTTGCTGTCGGCTTGTGTCATGGCAGTCCCCGGCGGGCTCCTTTACGCCAAGATTATTTTCCCGACGCCCAACGGCGAGCTGCAGGCGGCGGATACGGATACGCCCGTTATCGAGGAGAGACCTGTAAATATAATAGAGACAGCGGCGATTGGCGCCAATAATGGTCTACATGTGGCCCTCGGTATCGGTGCGATGCTAATCGGGTTCATCGGATTGCTGACGTGTCTGAACGGGCTGCTAGGATTTATAGGAGGCTGGTTCGGCAATCCGCACCTGACGTTAAACGGAATATTTGGGCTTATTCTATCCCCAATCGCCTACTTATTGGGCGTACCCTGGCGTGAGTCTCAGCTAGTCGCCGGATTTATTGGGGAAAAGATCGCCTTAAACGAGTTCGTGGCTTATTCTCATCTGTCGCCATACCTCAAAGGCGACCCATCCGTGGCGCACACCCTTTCTCCTCGATCGCTGACTATCACCTGTTTTGCCCTATGCGGTTTCGCTAATCTCACCTCAATCGCGATACTGCTGGGAAGTTTTGGCCCTTTGGCGCCGGAGCGCCGGCCTGAAATTGCAAAATTCGGATTACGCGCTGTGTTAGCGGGAACTTTATCAAACCTGACTAGCGCAGCCATTGCGGGAATTTTCGTAGGCTTGATTCATTAATCCATTTGAGACGGTTACCTACCAAAGGTGCACTCCGGAAGCGAGTGCCTTTGATCGTGAATACTGTTCGCGATTGTGTGAGCTTGAAACTTTCGCCAGCCATAAAGCTCAGACCGATCTTCGGGTGAATCGTTACGGCAAGCACGGCCAAAAATCGAAACCGCAAGGGATCCGACTGCGACGCTTTAGCCTCAGACTTCCTGAACTCGGTTGATGAGGCGGTACGCTGTGGCGGAACGAAAATGAGACCAAGTTTGGGGATTTTATGTCTTTAGCCAATGGCTGGGAGGAGATAAGAAAAAGGGATGCCGCAAGTGCAGCTTCCTATTTTTCCGGCCGGCAGCGTGGAGATCAACCGTGAGCTTGCGTGTCGGGTCGAAGGCGAGCAAGTGGTTTATTTCAATGGCCACTTGCCGGTGTTTGCGCATGCCAAAAGCGATCTGGCCAGCTTCCGACTTTTCACCAGTCAACTCATCGTGCAGGGCAGCGCGACACAGGGACATGTGGCCAAGGCGTTTGGTGTGCCGCTAGTGGCCATTAAACGGGCAACCAAGCTCTATCGTGAAAGAGGGCCGGCGGGATTCTTCGTGTCTGGCCGGCGTCGTGAGGGCTCCAAGCTCCATGAAGAAAAACTCGAGCAAGCCCGCGCTTTACTGGTGCAGGGTTATCCGCTGCCGGTAGTCAGTGCACAAACTGGGTTGGAATCGATCTTTTTGGCCCTGGCTCTGCTGGCGCTGGTGCGTTGCCGTTCGCTGGAGCAGAGCCGCTATCTGTCCCCCGGCGAGTGGGGCAAACTACTCGGGCTGGATCGGTTGCCGGAGGTCAAAACCTTGCGGCGAAAAATCTCCCAGCTCTGTGGTCAGGACGGTCAGGCAGCCCAGTGGCAGAGCCGCTTGGCTGGGGAGTGGAAGGCCGGCTCCAACAGCGAGAGCCTGGGCCTGTTCTACGCCGACGGTCACGTGCGTGTCTATCATGGCAGCCTCACCAATCTGCCACGGCGCTACTGGCGCGCGAACGGCTCTGCCTGCGGGGCACCACCGATTACTGGGTCAATGGCCTGGGTGGAGCGCCGTTTTTCGTCCTCACCCAGCCGGTTAACCCTGGCTCTGCAAATGACCGGTTAGATGTCCGAGCAATTACCACCGTGGCCGGGAATGTGCCGATAGAACTCACCTCTCGGAACGCTCGGATCGTGCTGGATTGGGCGAACCGAACAGAAGTGCCCGTTTATGCCGGATGTCCCAGACCACTCGTGCGTGATCTCGTTACAGCTCAACATGTTCATGGTAAGGAAGGGCTGGAAGGCGTGCCGCTGCACGAACCAAAGAGTGAGCTAGCGAAGGACCACGCTGTTGAGTTTTTGATCAATACTCTTCGCGTCGCTCCAGAGAGTAGCGTTACGATCTGCTCGATTGGTCCCCTGACAAATCTTGCTGTCACTCTCGTCCAAGCTCCGCACGTAAAACGTGGCATTAAAGAAATCGTCATGATGGGCGGCGCTTATTTCAAAAGAGGAAACATAACGCCGACCGCTGAGTTTAATATCTATGTTGATCCACACGCGGCGACCGTCGTCTTCGAAAGCGGACTTCCAATCACCGTCTTGCCTCTCGATGTAACTCACAAAGTATTGACTACAACAGCACGCATCGAACGCATAAAGAACCTTGGCAATCGCGCCGGAGAACTGATCGCCCAAATTCTTACATCTTACGAGCGCCACGAAACCGAAAAGATCGGTTCCGAAGGTGGTCCCCTTCATGACCCCTGTGTGATCGGATATTTGCTCGAGCCACTGCTATTCTCCGGCCGGCGCGTTAACGTCGCTGTAGAGATTTGTAGCGGTCTAACGCTTGGTGAAACCGTGGTAGATTGGAACCAGGTGACGGAACGTCCCCCCAATGCAATGTGGATGAATAACGTTGACGCAGACGGCTTCTACTCGCTCCTAACCAAGACCGTGGCTCGGTTGCCCTGACTTCATAGGGGGTTGCTAGTCTAGATTCAGTCCCGAAAATGCCTTTTTTTCGTGCGACACTCATTGCCAAGACATAACAGTGCGAGGACGAGTAATCACTAACTCGAACGCTTTATGTTATGACAATATTCCGTTATGTAAAGAGCTAATATAGCGCTCGCTAGGCGACGCTGAGAGACACCCCGGGCGTGTAGCTATATTATGGCTTTGTTTTGCTACGTTACTTAGGCCGCTTTCCTAAGCTTTTGCTCCCGGATCTTTCGCTGCTCGCGCAGTTTCTCCGCCAGCACCCATAAATTGTGCGTGAGCACGCCCCACGCCACTTGCAAGGCCCGGTTCTCAAAGCCTTCCGAGCGCATTGGGCGTCCGAGAAATTCATTTTTAAAGATCGCGATCCGCGCTTCAGTCTGTGCTCGCCGGCGCTGCACTTGGGCAAAGTCTGCATCCTTCATGGCCTCACGCAGAGCGCGCGGATCACGGGGACAGAGCCCGGCAGAAATTCCGCGCTCCTCTAGCCACGTGACGTTGGTTTTGTTATCAAATCCACGATCCGTTATCAGACCCTTCAGTGAGAGCGCCAGGCTGTTTTCCACCCTCCCAACGCTCGGACGCACTAAGCGCGGATCAGCAGGTACCTGCTCTTTGAACAGTTCCCAATCCATGATCAACCCGTCGATCTGTTCGCCCAATACTAATAAGTTGCCAAACTCAACTTCCTCGCCCGCCTTGCCGCGAACGATCACATGGATGTCGGGTTCAAAGAGGCTCAGAATTTTTTCATCATTGGCCACTTTGACGCTCTCCGATGATGCGTTCATGCGCCTGCTTAACAGCCGCCGGCAGAGCTTCGATAATCGATTTAAGGCGCTTTAGAACCTGCTCGGCCTGCGGGCGGGTCCAATCAGTGGCTTGCCAGTTTTCATCGAGCAGCGTGTAGTAACGCTGGGCATGGGCGCGCACCACTGTCACGATCCTCTTCATCTCTCGCAACACCCGCTTGCGCTCCTTGTTGCCATTTTTCTTGCGCCGGGTATGGGTCATTTCCATTGAGAGGGCTGAAGGTCGATGAAGTGAGAAAGAACCGCCTACAGCGCGGCCGTCCGAAGAAAAAACAAAATAACGGCGTCAGAAGTTAAAGAGTATGCGGTGGTCGCTTCTATGCGGACATTAATTTACTTCGGGATCGACAAGACCCTCGTGGAAGTCGAACTGCAATATCAGCAGCGCGACTGGGATCGGCCGGCGTATGAAGACTTTTTCAACGGTGCACGGAAACGACTCGAAGCGAGGTACGGACGCGCGACGGTGTTACACCAGGACCCCGTTTGGCCTCAGTTTCTTCCAGAGATACCGAAATTCGAGGTACTGCTACTTGTATCGATGCGAACTATCCTGCAGAAACAAATCGATCTGATCCGGAAACACTTTCTTCTTCATGAATTGCTTCACGTCTCCGATCAGGGGATTGAAGCCGCTCTTTAACCTCTCGGGAATCATCGAGCCCACCGGGATGTTCGGATCGATTTCCACGCTAAGCAGTTTGCCAGCTTTCACCCCTGCCTCGTGCATCCCTTGGAGGATAAATGACGATGACATCCCGAGGTTACCACCTGTTTCAACGCAAATCGCAGGGGCAAACTTCCGGACCAACGCCATGAGCACCGCGGAATCAAATATTCCCATCGAACTTTTGCTTCCGAGTGTCCGAAGCCGATCTTTCATTTCCTTCATGAAGTCGCTCCGCTGGACCTCCAGCACCGATTCGCAAAATGCCGACCATTCGGAGTCATTCATCGCAATCGCCTTGGTCTCTAGGTTCATCATTCGCAGGAAACTCCGGTTCCCATACAACAGCTTCAGCGGCCTGCTGGCCGTAAACTCTTTGTTTTGTTGTCTTAGTCAGCCCGAAGGGCTGCCTGCAAGGAATCTTCATTGCGTCGTCTTCGGCTTCACCGCCCAAACGTCGTGATGCTTGTCCCAAGCCGCAGGCATAAAGGAGGCCAGATCGAACGAATTTAACCTTAACAAGCTCTTCACCCATTCTGCAGTGCTCAACGAAATCCCATAACCTGGATTTTTGCGATAATCAGCATATCCAAATCCACCTTTGGTGTATTGGAGTTTGACGGCCTCAATTTGTTCAGGGGATAAACCATAGAACTTTGCAAATCTTTCCAATCGCTCGACCACGAAGTCGCCATGCGTGCTGAAAAACAGGAGGCCGTCTTTCGCAAGTATTGAGTTGAACAGGTCCAGAAAAGCTGACCATCGATCGCTACTCAGGTGCGTAAAGAGCGAACCCACCCAGACAAGATCGAATTTCGCCTGAATACGAATCTTTCTTGGGTCAACGTTTGAGTAGGCACCAGTAACTCCGAATGTGCGGGAACAAAAATCGACGCCGTGCTCATCTAGATCACAGGCAGTAAAATTCGCTTCAGGAAATGCAGCCTTAAGCGCCCTTAATGCTCTACCGTGTCCACAAGGAAGATCCAATACTGATCTAAACGTTTCGTTAGATTGTTTTGTGCACACGACTTGGATGCACGCCAATGCAGAATAGGCGACATAAAAATAATGCGCCGGATGATCGTGCATATACATCTGATCTCTGCGATCGATTTCTAACTCCAATTTTGGGAATCTTACGTTTGGAAATTCCGCTTCGATGGCGGCCAGTGCTTGCTTCATTCCAAAGTGAAGATATAAGGGGCTGAAGCGTAAAGAGTTACGCACCCGGCGTGGAACAAGCGAATTCTTTCCAGAGAGGAAGTTTTGTGCCAGTTTGTACCAAAAACTCGCAGACATGGAAAGAGCAACACAACATGACATCGGTTTCGTCAAACGCAAGCGCTGGGAACAAATCAACCTCACCGGTGATTGCTGCTGGCGGCAGCACCGGCGTGCGGAAAATTCAGGCCCTTCGACCCGTTCTCCCTTCCTAATTAACGTACGATTTTTTCCGTTTCGTGAGATGAGGCGTCGACTAGCGTCGACTATGGATTGGGTTAGGGCTTGGCTTCCGGAGATTGATGTGGTTGAGTCTGCACCGTGCTGAGTAATTCTGCAGCTCGCCTTGGTTTGAAGGGAGTAACAAAGCAAATTGGTCGTGCGCTGTCCATGGCTCTCTATCTAATCGGACGGCATCCACTTCCGGTCCTCATGTTACCATCGATATGGTTTTTCATCTATTACTTGCCCTTCTGGAAAAGCTCCGATGTTTTGTGCCAGTTAGGTGATCCATTTACTTCAGGAAATATTCTGCTTGTTCCTCCGATTTATTGCATACTCGGCCGGATCCCCTTCTGGTTGACCGACACGCTCTTACTTGGCTCGTCGCCAAGCATTTTTTCTTCTCAGCATCCATCGCTAGCGGCGGTTTACGCTTTGATTGTCTGTCAACATGCCGGTTTGTGGCTCGCTTTGCGATATTTTGTGGTGGCTATTCCCGCTTCGGAAGCTGGTCGCGGCGCGATCACCATCCTCCTGGCTTCGATCGCAAGCTTCTATTCGTTTGCTCACACCGCCGGAGCTGAGGCAACAACAGCGATCACGTGGTTCGCCTTATTTGGAGTCGGACTTCGTGTCTTAAATGATTGGGCAACTTGGCAAACCTGGCTGGTGTATGTCTTGGTCTTGCTGCTGTGTATTGGGTCGCGCCACGTCAGCGGCCTTCTTCTAGGTTGGATGCCGGTGACTGCATTCCTCCTCCTCGTTTTTCATTTATTTAGTAGAAAGGGATCAGCTTCTTCGCTACGTTTAGCTAATATCGCCGGGCTTGCTTTGCTTTTGAGCATACTGGTTCTTGGGATTGAAAAAGCAATCGTTTCGGCAATGTGCGAGAAATTCGGTGTGATTCAAAGACAGATGGTGGGTCGAACACTTTGTGAACGGATTGGAAACTTCTTGGATTCGCTATCGCCTGCGGACAAAGAGGAGGTGGAACGCCGGGCATCTCAGTACGACGATGAGCCGGACCTGAAGCTCGCAATAAATTCTTTGATTCGAGTCGGCACCTACTATCAAGGCACGAATGAAGTAATTGCGCAGGCCTTGACCAAGAGCGGTTTACAAGGTGAAAAACTTCAGGCCGAAGTGGATCGCACCACTCTCAAGGTGGCGTTACGCTTTTATCGGACTTTCGACCCGCGCCTGATCAGAATCATCCTAAAGGATATCGTGAAAGGATTTTATCCGACAAACGACCAGGGAATTGCTTTAACCGGTCCAAAGGCGACGTTTTATTCAGTTGAAGATATCGAGAAAGATCCAGGGGCGTGGACAGGAATTCGGTCGCTATTGTTTTTTGAGCCTGCGGTTGCTCAAATCACGCTAGAACACGCATTCCACGATAATTTCATTCGGCATTGGCGTTTTATACCAATCGCGGTTTGGTGTCTACTGTTTGCGACGATGGGCGCATGGCGGATGGTCGGAGGAAAGCTATCGGCGGACTTGGCCATCGTGGCAACATGTATTTTCGGGATTGGCTTGGCCGTTTATGTGGCAACCTGCATTTGTAATCTCTCTCAGCCTCGTTACGTTCTGCCGCTTTGGGTCGGGACCGTAGCTTCTGGTTCTATTTTAGTAGCGGGAAGGCGGATCGATCTCTCCACATACCCGGCTTCGCGAAGATAATCCGCCGTTATCAAGACTAAACAGCCTCCCTTTCTTCATTTTTGCAAATGATCGCGGCTCTTCAGCTCATGCTGGGAATATCTTTCCACATTTCGCGTCCGCGAGACTCAGCTGCCACCTGAACGTCGTCGATTGCTGGTCACGGAAGAGACTGGTCAATGGCGGTTGCGCGTGCCACAGGCAGGAGAAAGCCCGAGTTTCAGAAAATCCGCAGAATTAAAGCGGCACTTTTTATCAGGAGTGCCTTTAGGCGGCCCAAAATTTTCTGGATCTTGGTTCGGTTGAGTATGTCGTGCCGTCGGATGTCCCGGTGAGTCTGGTGTTTTTCGTTCCTATTACTACTGGCAGCACATATAATGGAAAACACAACTTGTGGAACGGGACAACAGTTTGCCAAGGGGCCCTGCTGGCCGCTTTCGCACCACTCGGTGGAGCGTGGTGTTGTTTTCGGCTCAGATTACGGCTGAAGGGCGGTTACGCCCATGAGCACGGAGCCCCAACGCACCTGCTCGATCTGTGGCAATGAGTTTTCTGGAGCGATGGAATTCTGTCCGGTCTGCATGCTTCGCAAGGCTCTTGCTGGCGGGGTCGAGTCCGGCGCGTCTTCTGCTTCCGAGGATACGGTCAAGCCGACGCCGGAACAGGCGGTGCAACGATTTGAGAATTATGAGCTGGTGACGGGCGAAGACGGGAAACCGGTCGAATTGGGTCGCGGTGCGATGGGGGTCACTTACAAGGCGTTCGACGTTGATCTGCACTGCCCTGTGGCACTGAAAGTCATCAGCGAGCGATATCTCGGTGATGAATCGGCGCGGCTTCGTTTTTTACGCGAAGCCCGCGCGGCGGCGTGCGTTCGTCACCCGAATGTTGCCTCGGTCTTCCACCTAGGCAGAACCGGTCAGAACTACTTTTACGCGATGGAGTTTGTAGAGGGGGAAACGCTCGAGAATCTCATCAAACGCTCAGGCCGGCTAGAGGTAAAGTTAGCACTCGAAATCGCGACGCAGGTCGCTGCCGGTTTGGCTGCGGTGCACAAGCAGAAGATAGTTCACCGGGACATCAAACCCAGCAACATCATGGTGAGCTTCGAGGAGGAAGGTGGGCCGATGGTTAAGATTATCGACCTCGGTCTGGCAAAGCTTACAACCGACTTCCCTGCTGAAATCGCGATTTCAATGCCCGGGGTTTTTGCTGGAACACCGGAGTTCGCCAGTCCCGAGCAGTTCGCGGGCCTCCCGGTTGACATCCGTTCGGATCTCTATTCGCTGGGCGTGACGCTCTGGGAGATGGTGACGGGCAAGGCGCCATTCCCGGGCACGCCCGCTGAGGTGATGTATAAGCATCAACACGGGCCATTACCGCTCGAACAACTCGACGATGTCCCGCAACCAATCGCTGTTCTACTTGAGGTGCTCCTTGAGAAGGATCCGGGTCGCCGTTTTCAGAATCCGGCCGAACTCTTGCAGGCGATGCCAACGATAACCGACCGTATCGACGCACGGCGTAGAATCAGTCGTGAAAGCTTACACAAGACGCCGCCTGCGGCTTCGCACGCCGGAACTTGGAGATCGACAGCACGACTGGGACCAAAGAAAATTTCAGTAGCCAGATTGCCCATTACCGGAAGAGATGTTTTTGGTCGAGAGGAGGATATCACTTTCCTGGATGCGCCTGGGCAAATCCACAGGTAAATGTCGTCACAATTGCTGCTTGGGCCGGTGTTGGGAAGTCGACGCTCCTCAACCATTGGCTCCGACGGATGGCTGCTGAACGTTATCGTTCTGCGCAGCTCGTTTTTGGCTGGTCCTTCTACCGACAGGACACGAGTGGGGGGACTTCGTCCGCAGACGAATTCCTTGACGCTCCTCTGACTTGGTTTGGGGATCGCGATCCACGCATCGGAACAGCGTGGGAAAAGGGCGAGAGGTTAGCGAGGCTAGTGGCCCATCGGCGAACCTTACTGATCCTTGATGGCCTGGAGCCGCTCCAGAATCCGCCTGGTCCACAAGAGGGACGGGTACGCGAGCCGTCTATTCAGGCGCTCTTGCGCGAGCTCGCTGCCTTTAACACGGGGCTTTGCCTGATTACCACGCGTCTCCCCGTTGCTGATATTGCAGATCATGAACGTACCTCAGCCCTGCGTCGTGACCTGGAACAACTATCCAGCGAGGCCGGTGCGAAGCTGCTGCGAGCGCTGGGCGTTAAGGGGGAGGAAGAGAAATTGCGAAGTGCCAGCGACGAGTTCGGTGGCCATTGTCTCGCTCTTACGCTGCTGGGCAGCTATCTGACCGATGCTTACAATGGAGATATTCGTTGTCAAAAAGAAGTGTCAGAACGTCTTGCTCAGGACGTACGAGAGGGAGTCCATGCGCGAAAGGTCATGGAATCCTACCAGAGCTGGATTGGCGAGGGTCCCGAGCTATCGGTTCTTCGCATGTTAGGTCTCTTTGATCGACCCGTTGACGAAAAGGCGCTAGGAACCCTATTGAAACCGCCTGCGATTCATGGCCTTACAGAGTTACTAACGGATTTGAGCCCGACCGAGTGGCGAACGATTCTTGCCCGATTAAGAAGAGCAAGACTCTTGGCTGGGGAAGATCCGCAGAATCGTGGGCATTTGGATACGCATCCCCTTGTTCGTGAGTACTACGGCGAACAGCTGCGGAGCCAACGAACCGAGGACTGGAAGGAATGCAACAGGCGGCTCTTTTACTATTATCGAACGCTTGCGCCCCAGCTGCCAGAGAGTTTCAGGGAGATGGAGCCACTTTTCTTAGCCGTCATCTGCGGGTGCAATGCCGGTCTATTTCACGAAGCGCTGCATGAAGTTTACATCCCGCGAATTCAGCGGGGAGAGGCGTTCTTTGCTGCTAAGGTCCTCGGCGCCAGAGGGGCATTGCTCTCGGTTTTAGTTCATTTCTTCGAACACGGACGCTGGGATGCAACCGTGCAAATGGGCGTCGAGGGGCAAAGTCTCACCGCGGAAGATCAGCTCTTCATCCTCATGCAGGCCGGGTTATATTTAACGGCCACACGAGGATACGCAGCACCGGAGGCGCTAATTTGTTACGAACGCGCTGAGTCCCTGTGTGTTTCCCTTAGTCGCCCCCATCTCCTGTTTTCCGCGCTGATGGGTCGGTGGCGCTATTCCCTTCAGACGGACAAGCTGACGGCAACGATGCAAATAGCAGATCATTTCTACTCGCTGGCCCAGGAGCAGAATGACTCTGCTCTAATGATAGCAGCCTACAACGCTTTGGCCAGCACGCTCTATTTTATGGGCGATTTCGAGGCCGCGCTACCATACGCGATGCGTGGCGTTCAGATCTGGCGCTCGGAAAGCGTACAGTCTCAACTCCAGGAGGTTGGGGCATCCGCCGTTAGTGTTCTATGCTTAGAAGCTCAGGCCAAGTGGCATCTTGGAGAGATCGCCTCCTCCCAAACGACCGTGGCAGAAGCGATCTCACTGGCCAAAGAGATGAATGATATGCACGGACTAGCCGTGGCATTATGGCACGCAGCGGTTTTCGCCTACTACGAGGGTAATCCTGCAGAGGTGGAACGCTTCGCATCCAAGTCGATTGAACTGTCAACGCGTCAGAATTTTGCATTTTGGCTGCCTCAAGGAGAAGTGCTCCGCGGTTGGGCGCGCAGCACCTCCGGCGATACCACTGAGGGCATCTCGTGGATCGTGGATGGAATAGAGGACTTTCGGGCAACCGGCGCGCTCCGGGCTGTGCCATTTTTTCTGGGCCTAAAGGCTGAAGCTTTGCACCTTGCAGATCGCACCTTTGAAGCTCTTGAGGCTATAAGGGAGGCGGAAGGATTGATCGAAAGATTCGAAGAGCGCTTGTGGCGTGCCGACCTGCACCGGCTTCGCGGTGTGCTTCTCACCGCAATAGGTGCTGACGAGACCCACATTGGGGCTTCGTTCTGCGAAGCCATCAGAACCGCAAGGGAGCAGACGTCGATTCCGCTAGAGAAACGCGCAGATGTAACTTACGCAGAATACCGGCGGCAAAAAGCGAGCGGCTTGGGAGGACGTGGATTCCGCCTACCTCTTTGTTAACGCCAAAAGGGAAATTCCCAAAATCTCAAAATAAAATTAGCCTGGCCTTAAGGATTGCCACATAACCCGCGTTTCGAGCGTTTATTGACTCCGGATGCGTCGCGATTGGGGATTGCTTGCCAGGTTGGCCGTAGCGAAGGAACGTAGCGGGTGGATGAGCCTGTTGGTCCTGGAATGGACGGTTATCAGATCCTGCTCCGTGAATTAAAGTTGCGCATCCGAACGGCGCGACTTCAAGCTGCGTTGGCCGTCAATCAGGAACTGATTCTGCTCTACTGGGGTATCGGTCGCGAGATTCTAGAACGGCAGGCGCGGGAGGGTTGGGGATCCCGCGTGATCGACCGACTTTCGGCCGACTTGCGACGCGATTTTCCGGATATGACTGGATTGTCTGCTAGGAACCTTAAGTACGTGCGTGCGCTCGCGGAAGCCCACCCCGACCACACATTTGTGCAACAGGTTGTTGCACGATTGCCGTGGGGCCACGTCATCCGGCTTTTGGAGCACGTCAAGGACGTTACGCGCCGCGAATGGTACGCACGGCAGGCGATCGAACACGGTTGGAGCCGCAACGTCCTGGTTCACCAGATCGAGAGTAATCTTTATGAGCGTCAGGGTAAGGCGCTTACGAACTTCTCACGGACCCTTCCAGCTGTGCAGTCCGAACTCGCCCAACAACTCATCAAGGACCCTTACAGCTTCGACTTTCTAACCCTCGGGCCGGACCTGCTGGAGCGAGATCTTGAGCGTGAGTTTGCGGGCAAAATGAATTTTTATTTGTGGGCGGTCGACGAACAGCTCCGTCATTCAGATGACGGGCCGAGTATTGGGATCATCCTGTGTAAGAGTCGGAATGAGCTGATTGTCGAGTACGCCCTACGCGACACGGCGAAGCCGATGGGGGTGTCCCAACATCGGCTCGCGACCGCGCTGCCCGACCAACTCCAGGGCGAACTTCCAACTTTGGAGGAGTTTGCACGTGAGCTACCCTACTTATCGCTCGTGGCCGTGAGAATTGAGATCGAGCGAGTTCTTCGGCTGTTGATGATATCTCGCGGCCTGGAACCGCGGCGAGGCTTCGGCATTGGCGGAGCGCTTCGCGAACTAAAAGAATCGAGCGGGGTGCCTTCCGGCACTGACGCGTTCCTTCAAACGTTGGCCACGATGAACGAAGCCGTGCACGGGATCGAGGTGGAACCCGCGGTAGCCGCCGAGGCACTGCGAGTAGCGTCCGAGTTCTTGGCCGAACTCCGTCGCCTCGCGGCGGAATAGGGGATTATGATCGCCTGTGCCCGGCTAGCAACTTAACAAAACGAAGTCAATATGCGCCTAACAAGTTAGGTTCCAATAGCTTGACAGGTCGTTGTCAAATATGACAACATACCTATATGAGTGATATGCGCTAAGCGGACCCGGAAAACACGGCCCATTTCATGGGATCAGGGCGGCACTGAACGAATTTGAGACGTTCCCGGAAGGGGCCAGGTCGATCTGTCTTACCGCCCTCACGATCGCCGCCGAGGGCGGCAAGGCCGATGTTGCAAAGCCCATGCACGGTATGGGGTCGGGCGTGTTCGAGATTGCGCTGCCGTTTAAGGGCGATGCATTCCGCGTGGTTTATGCGGTACAGCTCGCCGATGAAATCTGGGTCGTGCACGCGTTCCAGAAGAAATCGACGCAGGGGATCAAGACGCCCAAACGCGAAATCGACCTGATAAAGGACCGTTGAAGAGAGACTGAAGGAGATGTTGCGATGAAAAGCGAAAAGCTGGAAGTGGTGCGGGGAAGCGGCAATGTGTTCCGCTACCTCGGGCATGAAAACGCCGATGCCGAACAATTCAAGGCCATCCTGGCCTCCGAAATCATCAAGGCGCTCGACCGGGAACACCTGACCGTGCGCGCCGCGCACGGCCGCACCGGCATTGCGGCGGCGGACTTCTCGCGTATCCGAAATGCGGACCTCGGACGGTTCACCGTGGATCGCCTCATGTCGATCATCAACCGGCTCGGGTCGCGCGTCGAGGTGAAGGTCCGGGTTCGGCGCGTGGAAACAGTCGCGCGCGAGGCGACGGCGTAGGGTAGCATGGCAAATCACTCGTATCTGGTCGAAGCACAGAGTGATTTTCTTGAGAAGATCACTCGGGCAAAACGGTTCAGGCATTCGCCGAATTTATTTGGAACAGCCTCGACGCCGATGCCTCCACGATCAATGTAACCGTCGAGGAGAATGGCCTTGGTGTCATGTCGAAGATTATCGTGCAGGACAACGGCATGCTCGCACGGAGGGGCCTCCGTGCGAGCTTTTATCCTTCTGATGGTTACCTTCTCCAGTAGATACACGCGGCAACAAGAAATATCGCCCCTGCTAACACACTGGCGGCGCTTCCCGCGACACAACAATTCTGCTCAACACCAGACGTAATTGCCAATTCTCCCTGCTGCCTGCTGATGAATGACAGTATCCCTAGCAAGGAGAATCCTAGCGCTAGCATTAGCAGACTAATGCCGGCTGAAGTACGCTTGAGGTCTCTTGACATAGGTTCCTGTCTGCACCTTGAGAAGTTGTGCGCTCGTTGAGCGCTGTTAGTGTGACAATTATAGTTACACCGAACGGCCTAGCTCATTCGATTGACAAAATTTTATTGCAACAACCTGGAGTTGATCGCCCGGCGACCGAAGTCCAATCAACAAAATGTGTTCTGATCTCGACGAATCTCTCAAGAGCTCGGCGTTGCCTGGGACCATAGGATCAGGCCCGGAATGGTCCCGAGCTATGAAACGACTCGGATTTAAAAATATTTTCATATAACTTATGATTGTTACGCGCCCCATGCGCGTTCGTTTCAAACGTTTCATATGTTTGAATATACAACGCTTAAAGAAAGAGTTCTTATGCGACCGGAAGCCCTTCCGATGTATAGATCAACTCGGCGTGAGGGAATTCGCTATCCCCGGCGTACTTTCGTCGGGCGGGTCTCTAACGTGACCCTCTCAAGGATTCCCCGGAACGTGGAGGCCAACCGTCATTACGACTGGATTAAGCAGAGAGATGTATTTAGCAATCATCAAACAGTTACCTCCTTTCTTCGAAAGAAGTTTGTACGAAAAAATCTGTACGAATACTAACGGTGACGAACCAACACCAAAGAACCGGCGTTTGCAACTCCAAAAAATGAAAAATAATCCGAACGGGTAATAAGAGAGGGGATTTGCGCGGTGAGGCTATCGGCGTGTGGGCGTATGAGCGAACGTTAGACTGGAGAGGCGTTGCTTGCAAAGTCGCGTATGCGAAGCGTCCCGGTTTGCTTCTTAAAAACCGTGCCTATGCGGATCGGGCGGCTGCCCATGCGCGCGAACTTCAAGGGAAGGGTACAAATCTCTCCCTGAAAAAGGGACCAAATCGCAGTCCACGGTTTTACCCTGGGCTAGGCTTTTCGCCGTTTGGGGTGGAGATCTTCTGTCGGGCTACACTTAAATCGTAGAGCGTGACTACCTGGAAACCGCCTGGTATAAAACGAGAGCGCAGAAACAATGAAGGCGTTGTCTGCTCAGATGACCGAATTGGAATGCAGCGGACCCACTTGATCTCAATCGACAAATCATACCCAGCAGGGGACTGCGTCATTTTCCGCGGGAATTCAAAAATGGCACGGCGTTTCACTGCTGTTGGATAAATCGCGCACATAAGGTATCGATTCGCTCCTGAGTGAATTCGCCTTTGTCGCTATGTTGGGGATCCAGCTTGTCGCGTTGGGTTAGCCACTGTTTTTCCTCCGTGACTAGGGCCGCTTTGCTCTGCGTATCGAGTTTGTTCTTGAAGAGATTGTAGATCACGTTCAATTCGCTCTCCAACGAAGCTTGCCCGATCTGAGCCCCCTCTTCCTCGATCCGGTCCGACCTGGGATGCCGATGATTATCCTTTTCATTTTCGTTCGAGTCTGGGGAACCAGAGGCCGGGCTGAAAGTCTCTTCGCTAGCGATCTCCGGCCGCTTGTTACGCAGATCGTAGAAGACGTACATGGAATTTATCAGCATCTCGCCTTTGGCGTCTTTCCTACCTCGACCCCTGGCAGAGAACATTAACCCGGAGGAATCATGCTTCCAGTACTCGCATACAATCGCTTCCCAGCCAAAACCGCGACTGGCAGCCTTATCGTAAACCGCTTCGATTTGCTTCTCGATATCCGGGTCCTTTATTTCGTCGAATCGCCGCTCGGAAATATGATGGAAAAGGTAGCAGTCTACCTCGTGCGGTGCGGGAAAGAAATTCACCTGGACGGCGCACAATCGGAAAAAATTGTGCCATCTGAACACGGATCCCATCAGAACAAGCAAGGGATGGAGGAAATAGACCGGATCTTGAGATTAAATCTACAAAATGAAAAGTGACCTCAATTGCGCGCTCGCTCTCCTCTGCTGTGTCTCAACAAGGAGATCGGCGTGGAACTGGGGCGTCACGCTTCGCACGATCAAAACCCATCGCGCCCGCGCCGCAGACAGCCCGCGCGACTAGATTCGCCGTCGCATGTCACGGGGTAAAATGATGCAATCCTCGAAGCCCCCCCGTAAAGCCGCGCGTCATGCGGCTGTGCCTTTTTTTGGTTCGTCTGCTCCTCTTGAGTGTCGGCTGGCTGGTATTGGGGGTAACAGGAGGGACACTGCGATCAGACGCAATAGCTTCGTCTTATCGAGCCGGAAACGGCCACACCGCAATTTCACCCAAGCCATCTGCCGACAGATTTTGCCCGGTTCTGGCTTGAAGCATAGCAGATCGGCCTCCACAGCTTGGGGCTAATGAGGTCTTTTTCGGACAGAATCGGCAATTTTATGTCGAAATGAGCCCGCGAACGACCAGTGTGGAGCGAATCTTGTCGCAAGCTACCCACGGCCAAGTCGAAAACCGGAAATTTCTGGCCACGGTCAGAGCTGTCTGTTGCGTCTGATCGAAGCGTCCCTCCCGTTAACCCCAATCAAGCACCGCGCAGTTGCGGCGGAGCTCGCCGACGTCGAACAGGAGTTGCTTAGTCTCACACCCAAGTGCTTATGAATTGTAATAAAGGCCTGCGTTGATTCAACGACAACAATTTCCCGGCCTCTTCGGCCGGATCCTCTCGATGCCGCGGACGGATGTTTCCCCGCTCAGAATGGATACACGTTCGCCGTGCCCTCGTAGAAGCCCTCGATGGGTTCAAAAAGCTCCTTCCAGGTTAGTTCACCCGCGATGGCGAGATTATCGTCAATCGTTGCGGTCTTGAAACCCTTCTCATCCAGGTACGCTCTGAGTGCGTTACGCTCTGCATCAGCGAGCTCACCCGTGTCTGTGCGTATCCTCCAAAATTCGTCCTCAAGTCGCAAAATCCGCGCTTCCATAGAAATATTGAGTCGAAGTTGCTGATTCCTATCTGTGAAAGACCTGGATCCAATCTCGTCCAGTGTCTCTCTCTCTCCGTGGTGCATATCATCGGTCGTCGAGTGAGCGGAAACCAAGACCAAAATCTAGTGCGCTAGATCGATCTTTGAGATTGCGGACAATCGTCGAACGCAGCCACAAGCTGGGGGTGGCGCAATTTGGAAGCGGGATTGCGCTCTGGACAAAGATCCAGGCCAGACGCTAACTGGCACTTCCGGCGTGATTGAGGGTTAAAAGCCTTTCAAACGCGGCTGCACCATGTGCACCTGGCTGATTTTTGCGGGACTTGCCAATGCGGGGTCCTGTTAACCGCCAGTGTGTGGATCAGGCCCGTTAATGACATAGGCGAGCACCGGTCATCCTACCGTATAAACTGTTGCTGGCCCTCGATGCCTTCACGCTCTCGCAATCGCTGGGGCGTGAAGTCAGTATCGGTAAAATTGTCTACGATGACGACCACACGACGATAGCTATGAAACGATATTCTTGAAAGAAATGCTCCGCCGTTACTGAGCCCCAGCACAAGACTCCGTTGTGTTGGCGGGGATAAAAAAGCCACTGAATTTGGTGTCGGTAATCTTCGCTCAGTTATACTTCCCTGTTCTTTCAAACAGGTTAAAGGAGATCGCCCGTTGGCTTGGGGCTGAGTGGTCGGATACTACTTGTTCAGGATTGGATTGCGTCGTTCAAAGATGCGACTGGCAAGAAGATCGGAGTGCTCTTATTCGAAACAAACTGGTCATTTATAACGCTGAGGACTGTCTCGCATTACAACTAGTCGCTGACGAGGTCACTGCCCGCCTTTGCGAGAGTCGCGACAGCAGCGCACAAAGTAGCGACAAAATTGTTAAAACCGACTCGCTGAAGCGCGATCTTCCTCACCATCTTGGAAGAATCAAGTTTGTGGTCACAGCTGAACATGCTATTAAAGCGCTCGCAGCCCTGCGCAGAGCAATTGGCGGAAAGTCGAAAGAAGGAGGGACAGACGACTATCTTATTTTGTTGAGTATTTGTGAAACGTGCAAATGCTACGGGGTTCGCTTTTTAGATTTCCTCCGTTCCGGTGAGAAGGACGTTCACGCCTTCGCGGAGAATCCGCGTGGGCGCAGGCGGCGTCCATTGGTGTTGCGGGGTAGACAGGGAGGCCGGTCTGTTCGGGCTAGTCGCGGCGCAGGCGATGGTGATTTATAAATTTGGGCACATCCGGGGGAGGACCTTTCGGTACACCGCCCACCGCAAAGTGAAACGCGGGCACTTCACGAATGATGACGCGGATCGACTGGCGAGGAGCACCCAAAGTCGTTTCGACGACATCAGTGATTTGTTTCATCAGAGAGGCTCGCGCCTCCGCAGGTCTACCTTCAACTAAGGTGATTTCGATTAGTGGCATCCGAATACTTCCTTCCGTTAGGAGCGAATCGTGAATCCAACTCTCCCGAGTTTCTCGACGTTTAGCAGGAGCGACCGCTTTCCGGCCATCGCCTCTGCGGCGGTGGCTGCCCCCGCCAGCACGATGTCGCCCGCGTTAAGACGTTCGCCGCTGGCGGCGGTCATCCAAACCGTCGATTGGGTCCGATTCCCCGAGCGTTTCCCTGTCCGTATTCGAATCACAGGAGAACCTCCGATTCCCCTCAGGATCGGCCAGACAGTTACCGCGGCGGTGGTATCCAAATCTTCGCCGACATCGACGAAAATCTCGAAGCAACCCTGACCTGAGGTTTCGTTTGTGAGTGCTGAGGTCACCGTTCATCGACGCCAATTGGCAGGCCTTGGGGACGTTGGCAGGAACTTGATTGCGGTCGTCGCGGACCCAAAGACGGTCTTTGCATTAAAGCTCGCTCTAGCCGGTCTATTGGCGGTTTATCTCTCGCAATTGATCCGGCTTGGTCATGCGAACTGGGCTATATTTACGGTGCTGGTCCTGGCACCGGCCGAGTAGGTCGGCGCGATTGGGCCGCGGGCCGTCGCCCGGGTCGTGGGCATCATTATTGGAGGATTCGCCGGCGTATGGCTCGTCGGAAATTTCGAACAAGATCGTTTGTTCTTTCTCCTGTTCGCCTTCGTTTACATTTTCTTCTGCATCTGCATGTATATGTTCGGGGGCTCGATCTTCCCTTACGCCTTTTCACTGTGTGCCAACGCGCTCGTGACGGTCAGCTCAAGCGGGATCTTCGATCCAACGGACGCGTGGCATGTCGGACTGACCCGAACGTTGGAGATTCTGACTGGGGTGGTTTCAATGATAATCGTGGCCAACCTGCTCTGGCCGCGGTTCGCCCGGCAGGATTTCATTCACCTGGCCCGGGCGGCGCTCGGCAATGTGGGGAAACTTGTTGATTTGCAACACCGAAGTCTGGCCACTGGAGTCGACCTTTGGGACGAAGCCGGCTCGATCGCAATTGCCCTTCGCGAGCAAAGCTTGAAATTGGGGACGCTGCTGCAGAACGGCGCAGATGAGAGCGTGTATTTCCGACGCCGTTTGCCGAGCTACACCATGGCGGTGGTCTCTCTGACCAATCTCCAGGCTTCCTTAGACTTGTTCCGGCGACATGAGCCGGGTTCGCAGACGGAGTGAAGCCTGCGCTCGCAGCGACCGGAGCGCTCCTTATCTGCGACTGGTTCACCGGCTGGACGTCATAGCCGACGATTTGGAGATCTGCCGCAATCAAGCCTTAGCCCTAACGATCGAGCGGTACTGGGGAGATTACAGCCTGTGAGCGTGTACTAACCACATCCAACCGATCATTGTCTCATGGAGATTTTGCGAAAAACGAAATCCATGGAGAGTTTATTTCCTGGTAGGTGTCTTGGAAGATTTGAGCGAACGCGGCTCGGACGTGCTGCGCGCGCTTTTCTTACGCAGCGCGGCCATTTCCAAAGTATCGGCTACCCGTTGGGCTTGTTTGCGGTCTTTAAGCCGGGTCGATTTGCTGATCAATCTTCCTTCACTGTCACGAAGAAGGCCTGCCAAAATTTCGAAGCTGGTCTTCTGTGGACGCTTGCCATAAGGTATTTTTTGGTGGGCTGAAAGAAAATATCGAAGCCCGGACTGCTAACATCCATGCTTTTCCAACGATTTCCATCTGCTGCCGTTTTGTTGATTTTGAGGCACTTACGATCCACCGAGGTCCGCCAAATTCCACTTTGTTGAAATATGAAATCGAAGCCCGCCCCGAACCCCCGCCAGTTTTCAGGACCGATGTTAGATGGACCGGAGAGAGCTCCCAGTCGTGGAATGTTGTACGCGGTCGGATTCAAAAAAGAGGATTTTCAGAAGACAATCGTCGGTGTGGCATCCACTTGGAGCATGGTCACTCCCTGCAACGTCCATATCGACAAGTTAGCAAGGGAATCAGCCAAGGGCGTGGACGAAGCGGGAGGAAAATCGATCATTTTCAACACCATCACGGTTTCTGATGGCATCTCGATGGGAAACGAAGGCATGAAATACTCGCTGGTCTCCAGGGAGGTAATCGCAGATTCTATTGAGACCGTTGCCGGATGCGGAGGGTTCGATGGGCTGGTCGCAATTGGGGGTTGCGACAAAAACATGCCTGGCTGCCTGATAGCCTTCGCACGGTTGAACCGGCCGGCGGTGTTTGTTTACGGAGGAACGATCCTGCCAGGCTGTATCGACAATCGGAATATCGACATCGTCTCGATTTTTGAAGCCGTGGGTGCCCATTCCAATGGAAAGATTTCAGATGGCGAGCTGGAGCAAGTCGAATCGTGCGCGATTCCGGGTCCAGGTTCTTGTGGAGGGATGTACACCGCGAATACAATGGCCTCCGCGATCGAGGCGCTCGGCATGAGTTTGCCCAACAGCTCTGCGCAGGCTGCGATCTCAAAGGAAAAGCTGGCCGACGCGGCTTTGGCAGGGGCGGCGGTGGTGGAATTGATCAAACGCGGAATCCGTCCGTCCGATATCATGACGAAGGAAGCCTTTGAGAACGCGATGACGGTTGCCATCGCGCTCGGTGGTTCGACCAACGCAGTGTTGCACCTGCTGGCGATGGCTAATGCCGCAGGCATCAAATTGAAACTCGACGACTGGACACGAATTGGCAAAAGAGTTCCGGTATTAGCCGATCTCAAGCCGAGCGGTAAGCACGTGATGTGGGAACTGGTACAGATCGGCGGGATCATGCCGCTGATGAAAATGCTTCTCGGCAACGGTCTTCTGCATGGTGACTGCATGACGGTGAGCGGGAAAACACTGAAAGAGAATCTCGAGAAGGTGGAAGATTATCCGGCGGGGCAGACAATCATCCGCGGATTCAAGGATCCGATCAAGCCCAGCAGCCATCTTGTCGTGCTCTATGGGAATCTGGCCCCGGAAGGCGCCGTTGCCAAATTTTCCGGCAAAGAAGGGCTACGCTTCGCGGGGAAGGCGCGAGTATTCGAGTCCGAAGAAAAGGCGCTCCGCGCGATCCTGGACGACAAGATCCGGAAAGGCGACGTGATCGTGATTCGCTACGAAGGTCCAAAAGGGGGACCTGGAATGCGCGAGATGCTGGCTCCGACCTCTGCAATCATGGGCAAAGGACTCGGGAAAGACGTCGCGCTGATTACCGATGGAAGATTCTCAGGAGGCAGCCACGGATTTGTTATCGGGCATGTGACACCGGAAGCGTTTGTTGGCGGACCGATCGCGATCATCAAGAATGGTGATCGGATCGAAATCGACGGCGAGAAGAAGATGATCGATCTCAAGATTGCCAAATCCGAACTAACTGCGCGTCTCAAGATGTGGAAGCAGCCGAAACCGAGATATGCGAAGGGTGTTCTGGCCAAATACGCAGGACAGGTCAGTTCGGCGTCGCTTGGCGCGGTGACCGATTAGCGTCCCTCGGCGCTTGTTTTCCTGAGTGGCCGAGCGCTGACGCCTTGCAAGAACGCCGGTTGCTTGCCAAGGCTCCGTTGCCCGTACTCCCCTAAGGATCAGTAAAAAACAGATCCTACGACGACGGTTGACAGCCACCGCAAAGATCTTCATGCTGCACAATCTGCCCCCCGCGCGCATCGCCACCGTTCTTTGCAGCCCGAAACGCTCAACGGGTCACTTATTCAAGAAGAAAGTTGCCGGACAGCCAGGTTGCCGTACTGGAGGAACCGCAACTGAACGAAGCGTTTATCATCAACCTGAATCGCCGATATCGGAGGCCCGTGCAGGAGGTACTGCATCATCCCGCTATCCCCGGTTCGCAATCAACCTAAACCCTAATTCCTATGGCCTCTGATCCTGTCCGCCTCGCGGTCGTCGTTATTGCAATCCTCGCGTTGATTGTTCTCATTACGAAATTCCGTATTCACCCGTTCATCGCATTGATTCTTGCCTCCTGGTTTCTCGGAATTGCTTGCGGCCTTCCAGTCATGGAAGTCATCAAACATTTTGAGAAGGGTTTTGGCGATGTCCTCAGTTTTGTGGGGATTGTCATAGGACTTGGCGCAATGTTAGGAGGGATCCTGATCTCTTCCGGAGGAGCGGATATCCTGGCAAATGACCTGATCGCTCTTGGTGGGAAAAAATGGATCCCCTGGACGATGTTTGTGGCCTCCCTGCTGATCGGGCTTCCTTTATTTTTTGAGGTTGGTTTTGTTCTTCTGGTACCGCTCGCGTTCGTCATCTCAAAGCGGATGGATACACCCATTTTGAGGGTTGGCTTACCGATGTTAGCCGGCCTTTCCGTAGCACACGCTCTGGTTCCACCCCATCCGGCCCCAACCCTGGCGGTCGCCACTTTTCATGCGGACGCCGGAAAGACGATTCTCTACGCAATCTTAGTCGGGATTCCGACCGGCATCTTAGCCGGCCCTCTTTTTGCCAACTTCGCGGCGGGATGGGTTCATTCGGGAACCACCGCCGGCGCCCTCTTTCCCGGGCCGGAATCCGATGCAGAGGATACGAGCCGAGCACGAGCTCAATCAACGGCTGCGCCAGGACCTTCGCTCCCTTCTGTGCTCATCACGATCCTCCTGCCGCCCATCCTCATGATGTCTCGTTCACTAGCCGATGCCTTCCTTCCCGGGCAAAGTTTTCTGAAAAACCTGATCGACTTTGTAGGCGATCCAATCGCTGCTCTCCTGATTGCCCTCTTCTTCGGGATGTACGCTCTCGAATTGCGGCGAGGACGCTCCATGGGTCATCTCGACGGGATCCTGAATAAGAGTCTGGGCGCGATCGCCGCTGTGGTCCTGATTGTCGGCGCGGGCGGCGGGTTCAAGGAGATGCTGATCGCCACCAAAATCAGCGATCTCATTGGCCAGTGGGCTACCCAGGCGCATATATCGCCACTCTTACTTGGGTGGGTAGCCGCCGCAGTGGTCAGAATCGCGACCGGCTCTGCCACCGTGGCAACCATCACCGGAGCAGGAATCATGGCTCCGCTCGTGCAGGCAAATCCAGTCGTGAGTAAGGAGCTAATGGTCTTGGCGGTCGGATCGGGGTCGATCATATTATCTCACGTCAACGACGCAGGCTTCTGGCTTGTAAAGGAGTACTTCCAGTTGAGCCTCCCCGACACCTTCAAATCCTGGACCCTGATGGAAACCCTTTTGTCGGTACTGGGCCTGATCTTCGTACTTTTGCTTAGTCTCGTTGTCTGATTAGAAGGAAATTGGAGCCGGGCCGCACGATATCCAGGCTCGCCGATACACCCACACGCCGGTCCGCTGACACGTTTCCCCTCCGGTGACGCTCGCGGATAGGCTTGGTGTTTTGAAGAGTCGCTGCCTTCGCAATTCGTTCCAGCCATCGCAGCATCTCGATTCCTGAGAAGCGGGTCGGAATGTGCTTCTCAATGATTCCCTCTTTTCCATCCGCTTCGAGCAGGCCCCAACCAAGCGGCACCTCGTGTTCATGGAGCAACCCGGCCGTGGCAACCAAATAGTGCAGGTTCCCCAGTTTGTACCCGGTCATTAGGTCGAACTTCGTGTTTTCGAAAAGTTGACGTTGAATGCAGGCAATCTTTCGGACCGTCTGCCTGTAAGCAGCGTGATCGATCGCGCTGAAATCAAAGGTCGCCCATTCCGGGAAGAGCGAATCCGAGGTTCGAAGAGTTGGATGATGCACAGCTAGAAGGCACTCGAGCTTATCCCGGCGTTCCTGCAGCGTTTTCAACTTCGCCTTGAGTTCGCTGCGTCGCTGATTGTCGCGGTCAAGGTCTTCCCGGTTTTGTTTGCATTCAAACACCGCAACGGTCGGTTCGCCGTGCAAGCGGTCCAAACGGATGGCCGCGACATCGACTCGGAATCGTGATCGTGGAGCACGGACCTCCATAGCGCAGCAACGAAAACCACGATCGTACGCCCAAAGGAACGCCTGTTCCTTCAGAAGTCGGTGGATCTCCGATTCGCCGGTAGTCACGTCGTTTGATCAATGTTAGGAGAAGCGACTGGAATGGGTCAACTGCTGAGGGCTTGCATCTCGCGATAAAGATCGGATTTTCCCTCGAAACCGATCCCCGGTAGCTCCGGCATGGTGATATAACCTCCTTGGACCTCCACGCCGTCCGGGAACCCTCCATATGGCTGGAACAAGTCGGGATACGACTCATTGCCGCCCAACCTGAGGCCGGCTGCGATATTGAGCGACATTTGATGACCGCCGTGCGGAATACAGCGACGGGCAGACCATCCGTAGTCCTTCAGCATTTCCAAGATACGGAGGTATTCGACCAGTCCATAGCTCAGTGCACAGTCGAACTGAAGCCAATCGCGGTCGGGGCGCATCCCTCCGTAGCGGATAAGATTTCGCGCGTCCTGCATGGAGAACAGGTTCTCGCCTGTGGCCATCGAAGCCGGGTAGTGCTTCGCCAGCTCTGCCTGAAGTTCATAATCAAGCGGGTCGCCGGCTTCCTCATACCAAAAGAGATTATACTGGGAGAGCGGCTTGGCATAGGCAATGGCTGTTGCCTTATCGAAGCGGCCGTTAGCATCAACCGCAAGTTGCTGACCGGGAGCCAGTGCTGCGTGCACGGCTTCAATACGAAGCAGGTCTTCGTGAAGTGGGATCCCGCCGATCTTCATTTTCACCACTGTGTAGCCACGGTCGAAATAGCCGCGCATCTCGCGCTTAAGGCCATCCAGCCCCTTACCCGGATAATAGTAACCGCCAGCGGCATACACAAAAACCTTCCGGTCCGCGACGCTGTTGCCGTAACGCTCCGCCAAGAGTTGAAAGAGCGGCTTCTCAGCGATCTTGGCCACCGCATCCCACACGGCCATGTCGATGGTGCCAACCGCAACCGAGCGTTCGCCGTGCCCGCCCGGCTTTTCGTTGGACATCATGCATGCCCAGATCCTGGCGGGATCGAGATTGTCGTGTTCCTCGTCGATCAGCGTTTTTGGATCGGCCTCGAGGATGCTGGGCGGAATCGCTCGCGGATGAGGCAACCCTGGCCGTAGCGGCCATTGGAGCTGAATCCGTAGCCGAGCACAGGCTTGCCGTTACGGACTACGTCGGTGACGACCGCCACCAGCGAGCAGGTCATTTTGGAAAAATCGATGTAGGCATTGGAAATCGGTGAGGCGATGGGGACGGTTTTTTCTCGGATTTGGGTAATTCGCATACTGAATCCTTTCTTTACCGGCAGAAACTTTCCTCAGGCAGAGGCCGGGAGAAACGCTTTTTGAAGAAATTTCTTCTGAAATCCTTTGCATAAAATAGACTACGCAAAGGCGTCCTTCAGGCGTAAAGAGATTTCCTATGCAACCTGCTCTCACATTTCGGTTCAATGATGGCACGGAGGTGCGCCGACTGGGCTATGGCGCGATGCGTTTGACTGGGCAACCCGGTAACTTTGGAGCTTATGAGGCTTGGGACGATGGCAAAAAGGTTCTGCAACGCGCACTCGAACTTGGGATTAATTTTTTTGACACGGCCAGAGCTTATGGACCCGGTTGGAACGAGCGACTTATTGCGAAAGCTCTTCACCCGTACCGGGAAGGGCTCTTCATTGCGACCAAGGGTGGGGTGGTAAAAAAATCGGCTACTGAGCGATACCTGGACGGAAGTCCGGATGGTCTGCGAAGTGACTGCGAAGAAAGTCTCAAAAACTTGCGCTTAGACTGCATAGACTTGTACCAACTTCATTGGGTTGATCCGGATGTGCCGTTGAGTGAATCTGTTCTGGGTCTGGCTCGGCTCCAGCGGGAAGGGAAAATTCGACTCATAGGGCTTTCCAACATCACGGTCCAACAGCTTGAAGAGGCGCGGTCAATTGCCCAGATCGCTTCGGTTCAGAACCGGTACAGCGTCGGGGAGCGCCAGGCAGATCCCATCGTGGATTATTGCGCTCGCGAAGGAGTTGCGTTCGTGCCGTATGGCCCCTTGGGAGCCGACCCGATGAAGCACGGGGCGCCGTTAGCTTCTGCTGAAGGAGTTCTTGCCGATACCGGCAAACGGCTTGGAGCGACGTCGACACAAGTGGCCTTGAGCTGGCTGCTCCACCGCGCTCCAAACATCCTTCCGATTCCCGGAACAACCTCGATGGCTCATCTGCAGGAAAATGTGGCGGCCGCTAGATTGAATCTTACGCCCGACGAACTTCAGCAGCTTGCTATTTTGGGGACAGACACTGGGACAGACACTAACGTCGCACCCGGGCGCGCAAATTGAATGACCCGAAATTCTGCATTATCGGAGCGACGCGCGGTACGGGCTTACTGATTACTCAGCAATTGTTGCAAGGTGGATCAAGTGTCCAAGTTCTGGCTCGCGATCCCGGTAAAGCCAGGCGGCTCTTCGGAAATCGAGCGTCTATACACCACGGTGATGTGACGGACGCCCGGTCGGTCCGCGACGCCATCGCCGAAAACTTCAAGGCTATATTTTTCACGGTTGCTGCGACAGGTGGAATTGACGGTCGCGGCCTGTTCGCATCGGAGACCATAATCCGCAACGTAACTTACCAAGGGCTGCTGAACGTAGTCGACTCGGCGCAGGCAATTGGCTTCGAGGGACGGATCGTTCTCCCGTCGGTCGTCGGCGCAGACCGGTCGTCCGTCATGATTCGCATTCTCGATAGATTCAAATGCGGTCTTCAGCGTAACCTGAGGGAAAGAGAAGTTTATCTGCGAGCCAGCGGGCTTGACTACGCTATTGTGCGTGCGCCGATCCTCACAAACGCGCCTGCCGGCGGCGCTCAGATTCGGATTACCAGAGCGATTCACAAGCTAACAGCTGGACCAAAGATTTCGCGTGGCGATCTTGCTCGGGTTCTGATTCTGGCCTCCGAGCAGACTGCGGCCTCGCGGAAGACTTTTGACCTGTTTAGCACGAAAGACGTCGCCTCGTCCGACCACCAACTCCTTGAGCAGCTCGAACGAATACCAATCGACGCGGGAGTACCGTAAATCGGGTACACTAGAGGATGCCCGGCAGACTGCCGCGAATTACTGCGTTTTAAGGGTTGCGGTCAGCGCTTCGAGAAGCGATTGCATCGTCCCGACGGTTTCATCCCCCATGTTTGAGATGCGAAATGTCTTGCCCTTGATCTTTCCATAACCGCCGTCGATCTGGAATGCGTGTTCATCCCGGACTCGTTTTGTGAATGCTGCCACATCAATCTCCCGATTGTTTTTGACGCAGGTCAAAGTGACGGATCGATACCCTTCTTGGGCGAAGAACTCGAATCCGTTGGCATTCACCCATTCGTGAACGAGGCGATTGGTCTCGATATGGCGCTGAAATCTATTTTCAAGGCCCTCGTTGAAAATATCTTCAAGCTGCGACCGCAACGCATAGATGTGCGGAATAGTCGGAGTGCTCGGCGTCATGTATTCCTCGGCGTTTTTCTTGAATTCAAATAGATCAAAATAGTACCCACGATCATCGAGTTGAGCGGCGCGGTCGAACGCTGATTCCGAGGCTGCAAACAGGGACAGGCCCGGTGGCAGGGCCAACGCTTTCTGGCTGCCGGTCAGCATGAGATCAATGCCGAGATCATCCATCGGGATGGAAAGAGCCGAGAAGGACGAAACCGTGTCGACAATAAAGATCACGTCGGGGTATTTACGAAGAACATTGCTGATTTCGTTCAGCGGATTCATCACGCCCGTCGAAGTTTCGTTATGGATCAAGGTAACCGCATCAAACTGGCCCGTTGCAAGCTGTGCATCCACTTCACTCGGATCGATCGGCTTACCCCATTCTACCTGGAGAGGCACGGCTTGTTTGCCGCATCGCTTTGAAACATCAAACCACTTATCGGAAAAGGCCCCGCACATGCAGTTCAGGACTCTTTCCTTCACCAGGTTCCGGATCGCACCCTCCATGATGCCCCAGGCGGATGAGGTCGACAAGAATACCGGTTGCCGCGTTTGAAAGAGTTGCTGAAGCCCCGGGTAGATCTCTCGATAAAGTGCCTTAAAGTCAGCGCTCCGGTGCCCGATCATCGGTCCGGCCATTGCCGCCAACGTTTTTTGCGATACTTCCACCGGTCCGGGAATGAAAAGCTTGACTCTCTTAGTCATGCTTTCTCTCTGTTCTTCCTTTTTAGTCACTTCCATCTTTAGTCTCTGGTTGACCCACACAAAAATTTTCCGCCACGCTCGCCAGCTCGACCGCCAAACGTAATCGAAGCGTCTTGCCTTACTTCTTCAGCCCGCGGTGCCCGGAAAGTAAGCCGGGACGGCTTACCTACTCTCCGTTGTAAGTAAAGCGTCTCGCTTTGCTTCTTCGGCAGCCGAGCAAATTCGGGACGTTTCGCCTAAAAACCTTCGCCCCCACCCACCACTCCACCACTCCATTACTCCATTACTCCATCACTCCACCACTCCATCACTCCATCACTGCATCACTCCATCACTGCATCACTCCATCACTGCATCACTCCATCACTGCATCACTCCATCACTCCATCACTGCATCACTGCATCACTGCATCACTGCATCACTCCATCACTGCATCACTCCATCACTGCATCACTCCATCACTGCATCACTGCATCACTCCGATTCTCTGCTATTCGGGCCATAGAAAATGTTCTAGCCGCAGGCGAGTGAGCCGATTTTTCGCTTCTTCAGAGCGGGCACCGCGGGTGTTGGCTAATTTCTCGTAAATTGCGGCAGCAGAACTCCACGAGCGCCGGTCCTCCAGAATCCGCGCCGCGTCAAACCCGGCCCGGAAAAACCACAGCTGGTCGCTTCCACCTTCCGCGGCGAGCACATCATAGTAATCGGACAAGGCCTCATCCAGTTTGCCCAGTTTCTCGAAGCATTTCCCTTTCTGATAGAGAGCTTGCTGCTTCCACTCCGTTGACAACCCTTCACTCGAGAGGAGGGTATCAAATGTAGTGATCGCTTGCTCATACATCTTTGGCTCATTTGCTGCCAACGTGAACAAAGATTCGCCTTTTCCATCGAGGGCCTGGTAGCGGATATCCGTCGGCGGATTCTGAGTCAGCAGATCGTCGAGCAAGACGATCGCTTCTCTTTCGTGCTTCGTCTGACGCATGGTCGTCGCCTGCTCAAGGCGTGCCTGAAATCTAAGTGGCCCGCCCAACTTGTAGACATCTTCGAAGAGCGAGATGGCGCGATCGACCGAGGCGGAATTAAGGCTCTTCCGAGCAGCTTCTCCGGCAAGAAAAAGGGCGGTCTCCACGAGCGGCGAATCAGGGGAATCCTCACTCACAAGTTCGAACTGTGTCTGGGCATTCGGAAAATCATTTTCCCTGAAATAGAGTTCTCCGAGCTTCAGCCGCACCTCAGCCTTGGCAGGGGAATCTGGATATTTTTGAAGATAATCTTGTGCCAGGGCTTGCACCGAGCGCGCGTTTTGGGAGAGGTCAGACGCCGCCACGAAGAATTTGAGTCGATCCGCTTTCTCGTCAACCTCCGAATCGCGGCTGGCCGCAACCTCGCTCAACGCTTTGCGCGCCCCGTTTAAATCGGGCGGTCGCCCGGTCATGCGAATCTCAGCCTGAACAAGGTGAGCTTGAGCGGTTTGCGGGCCGTCCGGGAATTGTTTTACGAAGCTTCGAAGCGTTTCGTCCGCTGTGGGATCTCCGGATTTTGCCTCCAGCAAGCCTTTGTCAAAAAGAAGCTCTGCGATGAGATCTTCATTCGGTTTCTGTTCCTCAAGCTCGCGGAACCCGTGTTCAAAAGAGGATGCTTCGCCGAGTTGCAAGCTGCATATCGCCCAATTGAATAGAGTATCCTGCCGATCGTAGCCGAACTTCGTGGATAGACTATAAAAAATGTCTCGTGCTGCAGAGACGTTACCGCGCAGATAATTGGCTTCGCCCATGAGATAGTTGAGCCGGAAGCGGTCCTCAGGCGGAAGGTTATGGGACCGCTCAAGAAGATTCTCGAGTTGCTTGAGCGCGTCGTCGAAATGGCCAGCTCCAATTTGCTGCTCCCCCAGAAGCAGACAGGCATCGACCGTCCTCGGGTGATCTGGGAATCGTTCGACGAGCTTCCGGCAGTTCTGTGCCGCCTCGTTTGTCAGCCCCTGCTGAATTTGCAGTCGCATGAGATAGTAAAGCGCATAGGCGGGGCGATCCGGCCCGGATGTCTCCGGATTTTCTGCGGCCCAGCGTGCGAGCTCCGAAGTCTCCGGATTGTTCTCCCTGGAATAAATCTCGAACAGATTTTGGAACAAATCACCGAGAACCGCGCTTCTCGGCTGGTCCGAAATCAATCTTTCCAATTCGTTTTCCGCCTCTTCGTACTCCTGTTTTTGAACGAGGACTTTAGCTAGTCCCAGGCGCGCTACAGCGACAATGCGGAAAGTCCGATCTTCCGGCTTTTCGAGGACCTTGCCGAAGGCGGCAGCGGCTTCTGACAATCTGCCCTGCTTCAACGCGAGCTCACCTTCGAGGCATATTTTTTCCACCTCGTATTTTTGAGAGTTGGCTTGCAGACCCGTAATGAGTTTTTCTGCTTCGGAAAAATTCGATTGGGTTAGAAATATCTCAGCCGCTATTAATTTCGCTCTCGGATCTGCCGATCCTTCATTCGCAATCAAGGGGTCGAGGGTCTTCAGGGCAGCCTCCAATTCACCTCTTGCCTTCTGAGTATCCGCAAGGCCTAATCGAGCTTCGATCGAAAACTCGTTCGTTGAGCCGGTGAGTTCCGCGAAATAATCAGCGGCTTCTTTGAAACGTCTGGAGCGCAAAGCCTCTTGAGCTTTCAGAAAAGTTGCTTCTGGGCCGGTGGCATTTTCCAGAACTTGCCTTGCTTCTTCCATCTTCTGGGTTTCAACGAGGCACCGGGCAAGGAGTATCCTTGCGGTCTCCGCTCGAGGCTCTGTCTGCTGGATTGCCAGAAATTGGCGGAGCTTTGTAATGGACACTTCTGGTATCCCGGCCCGATGCGCCCGGATTGCATCATCGAGTAGATCCGCACGAACCGAACTGCAAGCGACGCAGAGCGTGATCAGGGTTGCCAGAAATAGTCTCATTCAGGGGTAAGGGCTCGCTTCAAATAGCGTCCGGTATGACTGGCTTTCACCAATACGACCTGCTCGGGGGTGCCTTGGGCGATAACTCGACCTCCACCCCGTCCTCCTTCCGGTCCTAGATCGATGACCCAATCCGCGGATTTAATCACCTCGAGATTGTGCTCGATGACAATCAACGTATTTCCCTGGTCGCGCAGCTTTAGGAGCACCTCGAGAAGCTTCTGAATATCGGCGAAATGCAGACCGGTAGTGGGTTCATCCAGAATGTAGACGGTTCTTCCAGTTGCCTTCTTGGCGAGTTCCGCCGCGAGCTTAACGCGTTGCGCTTCGCCCCCGGAGATTTGGGTGCCGGATTGCCCAAGGGTGAGATAACCCAGACCAACCGCCACAAGCGGTTCAAGCTTATCAAATATTGCCGGCACATTCCGGAAAAACCGGGCCGCTTCATCTACGGACATTTTCAAGATATCCGAGACATTCTTGCCGCGGTAGGTAATCTCCAATGTTTCGCGATTGTACCGTGCGCCTCTGCAAATTTCGCACTCGACATAGACGTCCGCCAAAAAATGCATTTCGATCTTAATGACGCCGTCTCCCTGGCAGTTTTCGCATCTGCCTCCTTTCAGGTTGAAACTGAATCGTCCGCTGTCGTAGCCGCGGACGCGCGAAGCCGGCAATTGACTGAAAAGTTCGCGGATCGGTCCAAATGCGCCGGAATAAGTGGCGGCATTTGATCGCGGGGTGCGGCCGATGGGACTTTGATCAATCACGATCGCTTTATCGACCTGATCGATCCCTTCGATCGAACGATGCGCTCCGGGACGTTCTTTCGATCTGTAAAAGTGACGAAACAAAGTTTTTCTGAGGATGTCATCCACCAGCGTCGATTTGCCGCTCCCGGAGACGCCGGTCACGCACACAAGGCAACCTAACGGGAACGAAACCGTCAGATTACAGAGATTATTTTCCGCGGCTCCGACGATGGTAAGCCAACCGTCTGCGCCCGGTTCAGGAATGCGATCGCGGTTGTAGAGAAGGCCTCTTGGCAAAACTCTGGCGCGAGGTACCGGGATACGCAGGACGCCAGAGAGATACTGGCCAGTCAGCGATTCAGAATTCCCTTCGATCTCGTGAATGGAACCACTCGCAACGACTTGACCGCCTCGCGGGCCTGCGCCTGGTCCGAGGTCAATGATAAAGTCGGCTGCGCGAATGGTGTCTTCATCGTGTTCGACGACAACGACTGTGTTCCCGAGGTCGCGCAAATGTTTCAAAGTCGCTAGAAGTCGGTCGTTGTCGCGTTGGTGCAGACCGATGCTCGGTTCGTCCAGCACGTAGAGAACGCCTGCCAGCCCAGAACCGATCTGCGTCCCGAGGCGGATCCGCTGCGCTTCTCCCCCTGAGAGCGTGCCGCTTTCCCGGTTCATAGTCAGGTAACCGAGTCCGACTTCGACAAGAAAAGTGAGGCGGTTTCGAATTTCTCTCAGCACTTCTGTCGCTACCGCCCGCTGGTGCTTGGAAAGAAGAATTTTCTCGATAAAGCTTTTCGCTTCTTCAATCGTCAATGCGCAGAATTCGTGAATATTCAGTTCTTTGTCCTTCAGATCGCGGATAGTGACGGCCAGGATTTCAGGACGCAGCCGCGCTCCTTGGCAGAGCTTGCAATTTCGACGCGCCTGGAAGCCTTTGAGCCGCGTCCGGGTAAACTCGCTCTCGGTCTGTCGAAAGAGATTTTCAAGTTGCGCGATGAGGCCTTCGAACGGTCTCGCGACGATCTTTTCGCCAAACATGAATTGGACCGCTCGATCTCCTGTGCCGTACAAGAACGCTTGCTTGAAACCGGCGGGTAGATCGGCGTAGGGAGTTTCGAGGCTGATCCCGGAAAAACTCGCCAAGGCTTTCAGTTGCGCGTTGTAATAGGCCTGCATTCTCTTGGTGGCTTTGCGCCAGGGGGCAATCGCGCCGCCGTTGAGAGATCTGGTCTGATCCGGAATGACGAGGTCAGGATCGAAATATCCCTCGGATCCTAACCCCTGGCATTCGGGACAGGCGCCGGCCAGACTGTTAAAAGAGAAATGTTTCGGCGTCAGTTCCGGCAACAGAAAATCGGTCCTCGGATTGCAGAAATGAGTCGAGTAGGGAACATCATCCCAAGCGGGATCATCCGGGCGTTGGCGACTGACTATAATCCGGTTTTTTCCCCACATAAGGCCGGTATCGACCGAGTCTGCAAGCCGGGTGCGGACACCCTCACGGATGACAAGACGGTCAACGACAATTTCGATTGTGTGGCGCTGCGTCTTAGCCAGGCGGATCGGTTCGGGCCGGGCCAGTTCCAGAACTTCTCCATCAATCCGGACCCGGACAAAGCCTTCTCGCTTGATCTTTTCGAGCACGTCCCGGAATTCTCCCGGTTCGTGCCGGATTACCGGTGCGATGATCAAAATCCGCGTTTCTTCCGGGTATGCCAGGATCTGGTCGACAATTTGTTGGGGCGTTTGCTTGAAAATCCTTTCTCCAGTGGCCGGATCATGAGGCTGTCCAATGACGGCAAACAGAACCCGGAGATAGTCGTAAATTTCTGTCGTGGTCGCAATAGTTGAACGAGGATTGGCGACGGAACTCCTTTGTTCGATGGCAATTGCCGGCGAAAGCCCTTCAATGAAATCGACGTCCGGCTTCTCCATCTGGTCAAGGAACTGCCGCGCGTAAGCCGACAAGCTTTCGACGTAGCGGCGCTGACCTTCCGCATAGAGAGTGTCGAACGCGAGCGAAGATTTGCCCGACCCACTCATGCCGGTGAAAACGACCAGTCGTTCGCGAGGAAACTCGACACTGACGTTCTTAAGATTGTGTTGGCGGGCGCCAATTATGCGAATCGTCTCAGCAGCCATCGGTTGAATACCGGTAAACAGTCACCAAAGCATAAGAGTCCACCGACGACTAGTGCTTTTGGCGGAGCCCGGGGGGAAGCGTGTCGGCGTGTCGACTGCCTGCCGAGACTCTGCTATGGCTCGCTGATGCCAAATTTCTGCAGACGACGGTAAAAGGCGCTTCGGCTGAGCCCAAGATCTTTGGCCGCAAGGAGAGCATTTCCGTTGTGCCGAGCAAGCGCACGGTTGATCAGGAAGAGTTCGGCCGCTTCAAGATTCATTTCTTCGAGTTGCGGCGCTTTGGCAGGCGTCCCGCGAATGCCAAGATCCGGTACCTGGATCATCTCGGAGCGCGTCAGCAGCACCGCGCGCTCCATCACGTGACGTAACTCGCGTATATTTCCCGGCCAAGCATAGGCCTTCAGGGCGGTGACCGCATCGGGATGAAATCCATGGATCTGTTTGCGGTATCGCTGCTTCAACTCTGCCAGGAATTCGCCGGCCAAAAACGGGATATCGTCACTTCGTTCCCGAAGAGGCGGCAAATGTATCTGGATGGTGTTAAGCCGAAAGAAAAGGTCTTCGCGAAATCTGCTGCTCTCGATCTCCTTTTGCAGGTCCGCGTTGGTGGCAGTCAGGATTCGCACGTCCGCACAACGTGTCTTTGAAGAGCCGACTCTCTCAAACTCTCCCGTCTCTAGCACGCGCAGGAGCTTTGCCTGCTGTGTCGCGGTGAGGTTGGCGATTTCATCCAGGAACAAAGTTCCGTTATCTGCCAGCTCGAACCTGCCCGCACGATCGACGCGAGCGTCAGTGAACGCGCCTTTCACGTGGCCGAACATTTCGCTTTCGAAAACGCCTTCGGGCAGCCCTCCCATATTCACCGTGATCAATGGCTGGGCAGAACGCAAAGACAACTGGTGCAGCATTCGAGCCAATACACCTTTCCCTGTGCCATTTTCCCCGGTGATCATGACGTTCGCATCCGACGGCGCCACTTGTTCAACCATTTCCCGGACCTGTCGCATCGCGGAAGAGGTGGCAACAAATCCAGCCAAAGGCACCTGAGAAGATCGTAACGCGCTGTTCTCGGCTTCAAGGCGTTCTTTGCCGCGAAGCGCCTCGCGCAAGGCGAATTGGGTACGCAGAATGGAAAGGAGTCGTTCGTTTTCCCAAGGCTTCTGCAGGAAATCCTTGGCACCAAGGCGAACCGCCTCAACGGCGAGTTGGATAGACGCATAGGCTGTCATCACCACCACGGGTAAAGAAGAATCGATTGCGGAAATCTGTTTGAGCAAATCCAGACCTTCTTTTCCGGTCTCGATGTCTTGACGATAGTTTAGATCTATCAAAACGACGTCAAAATCTTCCTTCCCGAGTTTTGCCAGAACTGCGGCTGGCGAATTGACCGTAACCGTTTGATAACCTTCCGCCGAACAAATGAACGAAAGAGCTTTCAAGACTTCCGGCTGATCGTCGGCAATTAACACGCGTGGAACAGGCATGACAGACGTTAAGAAGACTATTTTACATGACGCGGTTCAAGTGCATTAAGAGACGTGCAGCCGGTTGCCTCTTTTCGTTTCCCGAGCTCAGGGAGAAAAACCTGCCATTGAATATCCAGTTTAGAAAGCAAAGGGTTTTCTTAGCGAGGGAACGCCGCCCGCTTCGTTCCGATCCACTGCGTCTGCTGCGCGGTGATTATCTAAAGTTTCTTTTCACAGAGCTCTTGTGTTGCACAAACCAGTAAACGTACGTAGAAAGAGGAAAACTCTTAATGAAGCGTTGGTCGTTCGTTCTGCTAATGGCGGTTGCATTCGCACCCGGTTTCGTTTCAGCACAGGATACTGCTTATAAGGCGTTGCGGGCGCTGGGGGCACAGCGCGGCGAAAAGGCTTTGAATCAGGTCACAGCGATCGTTGGTCAGTCGGGTAGACCACAACCGGTCGCTTGGCGTATAACGCTCGATGACCCTGCGGCGCGCGGCGGCCAGCGTGAATTGGATATCGTAGCCGGTCAGATCTCGTCTGAGCGGACTCCGGTTCGGCCTCCCGCACCAGGATCAGCTCCAATTGATCTAACAAAGTTGAACCTGGATTCAGACGGAGCTTTTCGGACCGCTGAAAAGGAGGCTAGCCGCAATCAAGTCGGTTTCGACAGTCTGAATTATCGCCTTGCTGTGGATGGCGCTTCCCGGCAGCCGGTCTGGATTGTAGAGATGTTTGACTATGAGCAACGCCCGGTAGGGACCGTCCGGATTGCGGCGAGCAACGGGACACTACTCAGCGCCGGCAACTGGGTTTCGGAAGGTCGAGAGGTCCGTCAACAGGCGCGGCGACAATCGGATTCGGAGGCCTTATCCGGACCACCGCCTCCTCCGAACGCAGATGTCAACCCTCCGGCGGACTACCGCCAGCCCGTATACCAGGATCAGAAGAATGCTTCTTCGGAAGAGGATTCTGACGCACACACCGGAGAAACCGTTGCTCAGCGCGTAAACCGATATGGTTCCTCGGTGGTGCAGTTCGGCGAGACCGTGGTTCACAAAACCACCCATGCGTTCCAAACTGTCGGCGGATGGTTCCAGGAAAAATTTACCGGGCACAGAACGATAGATTCAAAGCATAACCAGGACGATGACAGCGACCAGCAGGAGCAATACTCGGATCCATACAGCCGACCCGTGGAACCGCGGGATCCGTACAATCAGCCTGTACCTGTCACTCCGGCGCCACAATAAGGACCGAATCACGTGTCGGGATATCGGTCCCTAGACGCTCCAAATCGTCTTTCCGGCGACGATCGTGCGGACAGCCCGTCCTTTCAGTTCCCAGCCGTCGAACGGCGTGTTGCGCGAGCGCGAAAATGAGTCCTTTTTGCGGAACGTCCATTCCAAATCAGGATCAATAATGGTAATGTCCGCATCTGCACCGGTGCCTAGCGTTGCTTTTGGCAAGCGCACCAGTGTCGCCGGATTCACGGTGTACATCGTAATCAGCCGATTGAGATCGATCGCCTTGGTGCGATGAACGAGGATCGTGAGAAACAGCGCCAGTTCTGTTTCCAAACCAAGGATGCCAAAGGGAGCTCGGTCAAATTCCACCTCTTTTTCGAAGAACGCGTGCGGTGCATGGTCGCTTCCAAGAAGAGTGATGGTGCCATCTGCCACACCTTCGATCAATGCTTCGACATCTTCGCGGGCCCGAAGTGGCGGATTCATTTTGTAGTTGGTATCAAAAGAGCTGACATATTCGTCGGTGAGCGCAATGTGATGAGGACAAAGTTCGCCGGTCACCGGGATCCCGCGGGCTCGGGCGTCTCTAAGCAACCGGACGCTGCCGCCGGAACTAAGATGCTGACAATGGATGCGAGTATTGCAGAGTTCCGCGAGAAGAATATTTCTGGCAACGACCAGTTCCTCCGCAGTTCGCGGCCAGCCGGCCAGGCCAAGCACGGTGCTCCAGTACCCCTCGTGCATCACCCCGCCGCCCACCATGTTGTAATCCTGGCAATGGTCCATGACGGCAAGGTCAAACATTCGCGCGTACTCAACTGCGCGTCGCATCACTTCATGATTTTGAACGCAATGACCATCGTCAGTAATCGCAACGATACCGGCTTGAACCATCGACCCGATAGGAGCCATCTCTTCGCCGTTCAGGCTCTTGGTGATCGCCCCGGTCGGGAACACGTTGACCAAAGCGCATTCGCGCGTGCGATCTGTGATCCAGGTGATTGTGCTTGCGCTATCCGCCGGTGGATCGGTGTTTGGCATGCAGACAACTGATGAAAAACCGCCGGCTGCCGCTGCCTGAGTTCCGGTCTCGATTGTTTCCTTGTGAGATTGGCCCGGTTCGCGCAGGTGAACATGGATGTCGATGAGCCCTGGTGCCACGACCAGATGGCGCGCATCGATGACTTCGCATTCACCGCCCGGCGGTTGTGCAGATATCCGGCCATCGACAACATAAAGATCGGCAATCTCATCCCGGTTGATCGACGGGTCGATGATTCGGCCGTTCTTGATGATCAGGTCCATCATCGAACCTTTCTAGACGCGGTGCTGCACAAGTAGAGGACTGCCATGCGCACCGCGAGTCCGTTTGTAACTTGGTCCAGGATGACGCTTTGCGGACCGTCGGCGACGTCGCTGTCGATCTCGACGCCTCGATTGATTGGTCCCGGGTGCATAACGAGACAGCTCGGTTTGAGTTTCGTCGCCCTCGTCTTGGTCAGGCCGAAGAATCGAACGTACTCGTTCAGGTTCGGGAAATATTCCTTACGCTGGCGTTCGTGCTGAATTCGCAACAGGTTAATAACGTCGGCAGATTCCAGGATATCGTCGATATGACGCGCCACCTCGACGCCCATCTTCTCGAAGGAACGTGGTACAAGAGTGCTCGGGCCCACTAACGTGACCTCCGCTCCTAGCTTTTTGAGCGCCCAGATGTCCGATCGTGCCACCCTGCTGAAAAGAATGTCTCCAACAATCGCAACCTTCAGACCCTCGATCCTTCCCAATTGCTCTCGAATCGTAAAAACGTCCAGGAGCGCTTGAGTGGGATGTTCATGGGCCCCATCTCCGGCGTTGACAATGCTGGAATCGAGCCGTTCAGCGAGAAACTTTGGTGCACCCGCCGAGCTGTGACGCAAGACGATGATGTCAGCATACAATGCCTGAAGATTGAGCGCGGTATCCTTGAGCGTTTCGCCCTTTTGCAGACTGGACGTCGTCGCTGAGATATTCACGACGTCGGCGCTGAGCCGAAAGGCCGCCAGTTCGAATGAAGTCCGAGTACGCGTACTCGGTTCGACGAAAAAGTTGACCATTGTTTTCCCGCGCAAGGCCGGAACCTTTTTTATATCTCGCGAGCCCACCGTCTTGAAGGCGGCCGCAGTGTCCAGGAGTGTTTCAATCTCACTCAGTTCCAATTCTCGGATCCCGAGCAGGTCTTTCCGGTGCCAGTTCTTGGTTTGCGGAAGGTCTCTCGCTGGTTTGGGGTCGGCTGTCTTCATGGCCTCTCGAGGCGGACTGAATCTGGTTCTGCGTCGACGTTCTGAAGGCGTACTTTCACCCGCTCTTCACGCGAAGTGGGAAGATTCTTCCCTACATAGTCCGGCCGAATCGGTAACTCCCTATGGCCTCGATCCAGGAGTACCGCGAACTGGATCCGCGCCGGACGCCCAAAAGAGCTGATGGCATCCATTGCCGCTCGGCACGTACGGCCGGTGTAAAGAACGTCGTCAACCAGAACGAGGGTGTATTCTTCAAGGCGAAGCGGCAGATTGGTCTCTTGAACGGAGGTGAGCGTGTACCGAAGGCTCAGATCGTCTCGATGCATCGAAATGTCGATTGAGCCCAACTCCGGCTTCCTCCCCTCTGTGGCTTTGATCAAATCTGCCAGACGGCGAGCCAGTTCGACTCCGCGCGATGGAATTCCGATTAGGGCAAAAGCACCAGGATCCGGATTGTGTTCCAGGATTTCATGAGCGATACGGCGCAAAGCACGCGTCATCGCGTTGCCATCCATGATGAGGATCGAGTTTGACATGTCTGACCTTGGTGACCTCGCGGGATCACCTTAAAGGTTAGGGTTGACGCTGCTCGGGCTATGCGCCTTTTAATTGTCTTTGTCTGCGCTCTCGCCATGCGGATCGATGTTTGACGATCCAGTCGAGGAGTGCTCTTTCGAATCCAATGTCGTAACCGGCCTTCTCGCTTTCAATCCATTTATGGCGCAATATCTCTTCGCGCTCAGCCAAGAACTCCTTGTAGAGCACAGAATTTTTCACCAACTCTGTGACGTCTTCTTTAGGGGGTTCCATTTATTCTACGGCGAGTTTCAACATCTGGCGTTCGTAGTCAACCAGAATCATATGAACGCGCTAACAGTCGCGCTCAAAATCTGTCAATTACCAGTGGGAAACTCGATCTTCTTGCGTAACTGATCGGCAATTTTTTCGAATACTTTAGAAATGCGATGTTCCGGTTTCTCAATCATGACCGGCATCCCTCGATCCCCCGCTTCTCTCGTCTCAATGTCAAGAGGCACGCTACCCAGGAGAGGCACTTTCAACCGTGCCGCCTCTCGTTCGCCTCCACCGGACCCAAAGATGTCGTAACGTTTGCCATCGCTCGGTGAGAGGAAATAACTCATGTTTTCGATGATCCCCAAGACCGGAACATTCACCTTGGCAAACATTGAACTGGCTTTGCGCGCATCTATCAGGGCGACCTCTTGCGGCGTCGTTACGATCACCGCGCCAGAGAGCGCAACGGTTTGCACCACGGTCAACTGGATGTCGCCCGTTCCTGGAGGAAGATCCAGAATCAGATAGTCGAGGCCGGACCAGTCCACCTGGCGAAGGAATTGTTGAGTCGCTCTGGTAACCATCGGACCTCGGAGAATCGCCGGAGAACTGTCGTCCAGCAGCGATCCCATGGACATCAGCTTGATCCCATAGCGTTCCATGGGAATGATGGTGTTGTCGCTGGTGGCCATTGGCCGTTCCTGAGTTGCACCGAACATCAGCGAGATACTCGGACCGTAAATATCGCAATCGCACAGACCAACCTCTGCGCCGGAGCGTTCCAGGGCCGCTGCAAGATTCGCGGCCACCGTCGATTTGCCAACTCCTCCCTTACCGCTGGCGATCGCAATCACGTACTTCACTCCGGGAATCCGCGTTGTCGCGGTCTGTCCGCCCGAAGCCACGTCAGGAGGATTCGTGATGTCGATCACGATTTTGGTCGATCTGACCCCAGGAATCGTAGCCAAGATTTGTTCCGATTCCTTCTTGAGGGTCTGCGCCACAGCCGGGTTGTTGGTCGCGACACTTAGACGCACCAGGAGATCCGATCCCGCAATTTTGATCTCTTTCACTAGACCGAAACTCACGATATCGCGGCTGTAACCCGGAAATTTGACAGCCTTCAGGCGCTCTAGAACGAGTTCTTCGGTGAGATGGGACATAGTTGTGCCCCTAACGTAGTACGGTCCGCTTGTTAAGCCAAGGGCGGTGGGAACGTATCGGCGGCGGGGAGCGAGTATCGGAGGAGAGGAGCGATGGACGGGTGGAGAGGTGGAGTACTGGAGAGGTGGAGTACTGCACCCCTCGAATGTGTCCTCTCAATTGCCTTCTCGCTTAGGACAATTCGACTAAACTGATCAGAAAATGAACAGACTGCAATTGCCAGAAAAGGCATTGGTTGTCGCTCTGGATCATGCGCAAACACTTGGCACCGTCGAGGGACTCGAGGACCCAGGCAAGGTTCTCGAAGAAGTGATCGACGCGGGCGCCGACGGAATCATGACATCCTATGGTGTCGTCAAAAAATACGGGAATCGAATCATCGGTCGGGTGCCCACATTCATGCGGCTCGATGGGGGTCCGTCGATTTATCGAGAGGATTGGTTGAAATACACGGAGTGGTCCTTGCTGCACTCGGTCGACGATGCGCGGGACCTTGGCGTCGACGGCGTCTGCGTGATGTGTTTTATTGGCGGGGCGGTCGAATTGCGGACCTTCGAAATTGTTGCGCGCGTTGTCGGGGCGTGCCGCGTGGATGGGTTGCCGGTCATGGTCGAGGCGCTGCCCTCTCTCGATTTTCAAAGGATCCCAAACCCGCTTTCGCCCGATGCGATGGCGTCAGCAGCACGGATCGCCTTTGAACATGGAGCGGACATCCTCAAAACGTATTACACGGGCACACCCGAAGGTTTTCGAAAAGTCACGCGGAACTGTCCGGTGCCGACGCTCATCGCAGGTGGACCAAAGATGGACACAGAAAGAGCCGCACTGGAGATCGTTCATGGCGCGATGCAGGGTGGCGCAAAGGGTGTCGTGTTCGGGCGGAATATTTGGCAAAGCAAAAATGTGCCTGGCGCAGTCTCAGCCCTGCGCGCCATCATTCACTCGGGAGCTTCTGTCGAACAAGCCTTGAGAGAGTTTGAGTCGTAAGTCGATCCGCAAACGCGCTTTTCGGGAGGACTAAGGCCGTAGCTTGCTGAAGGCTATCGATCAATTTCTGGACGCCGGACGCGGGATGCGCTTGGTTAAGCGGGCGTTCACGCAGATGAATCAGTTTCCTTTTTTGCATTTTGTTTTTTGGGCGCCGGGCGTTTGGAGGGTCCGGGCGGGGTTCGTTTCCTGTCGCCCGCCGGATTGTGTCTTGTGAGCCAAAGGCATTTTGAGCCGCTTTCCGGCGGGCGCCCGCGGATCGATTGGGGGATCACAGCTTTAATGCTGGCTGTGTTCTTTGTGGGATTTTTCTGGTTTACGCACGGAAACGGATTTCCATCTTTTTATCATTCTGAAGAAGAGATCAGGGCCGGGCACGTAATCAAGGGAAGCTGGGACCTCCATCGTCCACTGCTTTCGGCAAACACCACGAAATTGTTGAAAACCGTGTTGCATGTTCCCGATGATCTGCAAGCTGTTGTTCAACTTGGCAGAAGCGTCTCCGCATTCTTCGCCGTCGGATCGATCATCTGCCTGGGTCTCGTCGTTTACCTCCTCGGCAGCCCGGTGGCCGCGGGGTTGCTATCCTTTTTGTTGCTCTGCCAGCATCAGCTTTACGACCTCGCACATACGATGAGCGAGAACACTTCACTTTTGTTCGGCTCCAGTCTTACGCTCCTGGCTATTGTGCTCCTCGAGAGAAAGGCCACGGTCCTAAGAGCCTTGTTGCTTGGCATCAGTGTGGCGATCGCTATTTCGGCCAAGTACATCGGAGCTCTATTATTCCTTCCCGCGTTGATTGCGGTTCTTCGCAGTGGGGGTCGCGAGTTCCGCGTCAACAGGGTCATGGAATTCACCCTTGGGTTGTTTTTTGCCATACTGGTCGTGAACTTCGATGCGGTGACCGAACTCCCATTGACCGCGCTCGACGTACTGCAGGATCTTGGTTCGGCGTTCGCAAGTACTCCGGACGGAGTCAAGAATTTGCTGCACGGTACGTATTGGCTGGCTTTGTGGCACAATACGACGCCGGCGATCTGGGTGATGCTTGTCGTCGCGCTGTGTGTTCTCTGGATTCGGAGGCGCAACCTGAAAATGAGCGAGCTTCTTCTGGTCTTGATCCCGCTCATTTATTTCCTGTTGCTGTTGTTTGCGCCTTCCGGGGATCTGCGCTTTTTGCCCGTCATCGGGTTCACCTACGCGTTTGCGGTCGCCGGAGTTGCTTCGATGGAGGAATTTATCTCAACTGCTCGTGAAGAGGTGAGGGGATGGTTGTTGCCGGCCCTTTTCGCAGTCTGCCTGGCGGCCTGCTTCTTTGAATTTCTGCGTGGCTATCCTTACTACGCGGCGTTCAACTGGGATGAACGGCTCGAAATGTTAGCCTGGATGGACGGCAATCTCCGGCCGGGGAGTAAAGTTATCGCGGATTCGTCCGTGCTCCTTCCGAATCTGCTGGCAGGGACAAAACAGAAATATCGATTCGACCTCCTGATGGACGGCTTCCTGAAGGCAAGCGATGACCAGCCACGGTTTGAGCAACTGATGGCCGCGGGTGCTGATTATGTCGTGGTATCTGAGTCGGACTACCAAAGCTTTTTCTCGGGCACTGTTTCTCCTGCCAGGGCCAACGACCAATCCCTCAATGCCGCCAGACACTTCTATTCCGAGCTGTTCAAGAAGGGAACGTTGATGTGGAGCAGGGATCGAGGTCCTGTGCCATACTTGCAACCGGGTCTCGAAATCTATCACGTACCGAAAACCGGCGATGTTGCGAAAACTAAAAACGCCGGCAATGAGGCGAAGACGGAGCGGGATGCGGTGGATGCGGAAATTGGGGCGCAGTAGTCTGAAATCGGGAATCGATCGTCCGCGGCTTGAGCGGTGGTTCCAGGCAAGGCGGAAAGGGCTGGAGATTTTTTCATCGTACTACGATATAAAGTGATCGGAGTTGCTGAGCTCGGCCAAAGACGCTTGAATCTCCGAAGCCACAATTTGCCAAATGACAACCAATCAAGATAATTCGCCTGGTTTTGTCACTGCAGGATTTTGTCAGACGATCGGTAGAACGCCGCTTATTCGGCTGCGCGCCCTTTCTGAGGCGACCGGATGCGAAATCTTCGGAAAGGCCGAATTTTTGAACCCGGGTGGCTCAGTTAAGGATCGTGCAGCCCTTGGGATGGTCCTCCACGCAGAACGATGTGGCGCCCTCCATCCTGGAGGCACGATTGTTGAGGGAACCGCCGGAAACACCGGGATCGGGTTAGCTCTGGTTGGCAACGCCCGAGGTTACCGGACCATCATCGTGGTGCCGGACAATATATCGCAGGAAAAGATCGACGGACTTCGCGCAATGGGCGCGGAATTACGGACCGTACCTGAAAAGCCGTACACGGATCCTGACAATTACATCCATGTCTCGCAACGAATCGCCGAAAAAACCGAAAACGGGTTCTGGGCAAATCAATTTGATAATCTCGCAAATCGGGATGCGCATTATCAGTCGACCGGTCCGGAACTCTGGCAGCAAACCAAGGGCGAGATTACCGGTTTTATCGCTTCGATTGGCACCGGTGGTACGCTTGCAGGGATCTCTCTCTTTCTAAAGGAACAAAACCCCAAGATCCATATCGTCTGTGCGGACCCTTACGGAGCCGCCATGTGGTCCTGGATCAAATACGGGCACACCGACATTCATGATGGAGACTCGTTTGCGGAAGGAATTGGACAAAGCCGGGTCACCGCAAATTTGGAAAGAGTTCAGATCGACGATGCCTACCGGATCGCCGATGACATCGCGGTGGAAATGCTCTATCACTTGCTTCACGCCGAGGGACTGTTCCTGAGCCTCTCTTCGGCCATCAATGTCTGCGGCGCCGTGAAGTTGGCCAGAGAGAGGGGTCCTGGCCAGGTCGTGGCGACCATTCTCTGCGACTCCGGTTCACGTTATGTTTCACGGCTTTTTAATCCTAAGTGGCTTGCTGAGAAGAATCTGACGCCAAAGTCCAAAGGATTGGAGTTTTTGGATCGACTTTGAATAAGCGGCTGGATCATTTTGCACTTGCGCCTTTACTGGTTCCCGTCAGTTGTGACTTCTCGCCGCGTCGTTTGTTCAGCTAAGCCTGACCCATCAAGTTGAATCCTTCTAATGAAAATCGTGCGAGTCAGCCATCTCGAGCTCCGGGGCGGGCAATCGATCAATTTGTTCAGCTCGAATGTGAATAACGCCGGAGTGCAGTTGCAAGATGCCTTCGATTAACAAAAAGGTTTCCTGTGTGATGACGAGCCGGTTCTTTTCAAAAATCTGCGGACTGACAATGGCGTTTGATATGCCTGTTTCGTCTTCCAGGCTGATAAAGACAAAGCCTTTCGCGGTACCAGGTCGTTGACGACAAATCGCCAGGCCGGCAATACGAAGGCGTGTACCGTTTTCTCCAAAGGATAGATCCGCGCTGCGCCAGATATCGTTCGGTAAGGATGTGCGGATGTAGGCCATAGGATGGGGGCCGGTCGTGAGGCGCATCACGCAAAAATCTGCCGCAAGGCGTTCAACCGGCTGCATCGGAGCCAGTGGAGAGGTCAATTCCTCGGGAACCTCGGAAAATAATTCTCCCTGATGAAGCTCGTTCTCGACCGCCCAGAGCGCATCGCGCCGGTGCCCGGTCAAGGAATTTAATGCGCCGGCTTTCGCTAGTATCCTTAATTCATCCCGATCGAATGAGGTCCGTTCACGAAAGTCGTGCATGTTCTGGAAAGATCTCTGCTGTCGCACATTGATCATCTGTTCGACGTGAGCTTGGTTTATTCCATGCGTCAGGCAAAATCCGAGTCTGAGCGATACGTCGGATTCAACTGTGCATAACCATTCGGAATCCATTATGGAGACTGAACGCACCTTGATCTGATGGCGTTGTGCGTCCTTGATCAAGGTTGCCGGGGTATAAAAGCCCATCGGCTGATTGTTGAGCAATCCAACGTAAAACTCTGCAGGCCGATGCACCTTTAACCAGGAACTGGCGTAAGTGATCAGGGCAAAACTGATCGCGTGCGATTCTGGAAATCCGTACAAGGCAAACGAAGTAATGGCCGAAAGGATTTTTGCGGCTACTTCGTCGCTGACATCATTGGTGAGGAGCGCCTTACGCAACTTTTGTTCGACGCGTTGCATTCGTTCCTGTGAACGATGATAACTGAGCGCCCGCCGCAATTCTTCCGCTTCATCTCCAGAAAAGTTAGCCATGACCATCGCCATTTTAAGCATTTGTTCCTGAAAAAGCGGTACACCAAGCGTTCGCTCCAAGACTGGAACGAGTCGAGAATCCAGGTAAGTAATTTCTTCGTTCCCTTCGCGCCGGGCCAGATAAGGATGCATGAGATGACCTTGAATCGGTCCAGGTCGAATGATGGCGACTTCGATCACCAGATCGTAAAATTCTCTCGGTTTCATCCGAGGCAAAGTGGCCATCTGTGCGCGACTCTCGACTTGGAACACACCAATCGTGTCGGCTCGGCAAAGCATATCGTAAGTTGCCGGATCGTCCTTTGGAAGTTTGGCCAGCTCGACGGGATGCCCTCGCCGATCGCAGATCGCGATGGCGTCCTGCAGCGCTGCCATCATCCCCAGACCGAGCAGATCCACTTTAACGATGCCCAAATCTTCGCAATCATCTTTGTCCCATTGGATGACTGTGCGCCCGGGCATGGTGGCGTTTTCCAGTGGAACAATCGCATCCAGTTGTCCTTCGCAAATAACCATTCCACCAGAATGTTGCCCCAGATGACGGGGTAATCCCTGGATGGCGTGATACACTTGAAGAAACGCGTTGACTCGAGGATGTTCTGCGGGAAGGCCCGCTTGACGTAGTTGATCATACGTTTCAAGCGTATGTGGAAAATCGCCGTTGGCGTACAAACGCGAGAAGCGATCCATGATGTCTTCCGGCAGATTCAGCGCTTTGCCAGTTTCACGCATCGCACTTCGGCCGCGAAAAGTAATGACATTGGCCGTCATAGCCGCACCGAGTTTTCCGTAACGCCTGTAGACTTCCTGGATGACTCTTTCACGGCGATCACCGCTGGGCAGGTCCAGATCGATGTCCGGCCAACCCTTTCGGCCTTCACTCAGAAAACGTTCAAACAATAGATGGCCACCCACCGGATCAACTGCAGTAATACCCAAACTGTAACAGACCGCGCTGTTGGCTGCACTTCCACGGCCTTGAACCATGATGTCAGATTCTCGGCAGTATCGGACAAGATCCCAAACAATCAGGAAATACCCTGAAAACTCGAGCTTACGAATTAAACCCAGTTCGTGTTCAATTTGCGATCGAACACGTTCACTGATTTTATCATAACGTTGCCGAGCTCCTTCCCAGACCACTTTTTCAAGCAAACTGTCCATGGTTTCACCCTGCGGTACAGGGAACCTGGGAAATTGATAACCAAGATTCTCGAGTGTGAACTCAATTTCGTTGCCAACAGCGATGGTATTAGCCACAGCGTGCGGTAAGTCCGCAAATAATTCGCTCATCGCTCTCGCCGGTTGGAGATGGCGTTCCGTATTTGGCTCCAGCAATCGGCCTGCTGCATCGAGGTGAGTGTGATTTCGCGCGCACGTAAATACATCAAGCGCAGTGCGGCGATCGGATGTGCCGTATAAGACCCCGTTGGTCGCAAGCAGCTTTAACCGATGACGATCCGCAAGCTCGCAAAGCCGCTGGTTCATCCATTGCTCGGTGCGAAGTGCGTGCCGCTGAATTTCCACAAACAAATGGTCCATCCCAAAAATTTCTTTAAGTGAAGCCATGCATTGATCAGCACGCGAAAAATCTCCGGTCATTAAAGCCTGATGAAGAGGACCCTCTTCATCCCCCGTCAGACAAATCAATCCCTCCTGAAACTCCGACACCTCAGACCAGCGAATCGAACTTTCATTCTTGGGTGAACGAAGTCTGACACGTGAAAGTAAACGGCATAAATTCTGGTACCCATTTCTCGATTGTACGAGCACCGGCAAGACCGAGCTGTCTTCCATCGTTAATTCGCTGCCGACGATCGGTCGTATTCCACATTCTCGTGCCGCCACGTAAAATCTCGGTGCACCAAATACCCCGTCACGATCGCAGAGTGCCAATGCCGGTAAATCCAGGTCCGCCGCCGTAAAGGCCAGATGCTCCGGTGAAGAGCTTCCTCGTAAAAAACTGAAGGCGCTGCGAGCGTGAAGCTCGATATACACTGACACTGACAACTTCTTCTCAGTCATAGACCCCCACCACTTCCCAATGATCCTGGAATGCGAGTGAGCGAGAGCGATCATCGTTGACGCTCGTGGCCCTTGGCTGGTCTTCGCTCAAATTCGTTGTTTTCTGGGCAATGCGATAGAGGCCCCCATTGTCGAGTGTGATGTCCCACTCCTTGGTTTCCCAGCGAGTTCGATCCCACCAGTTGCCGGATAGATTCCAAGGGCCGCGTGCTTCCAAGATCCTGCCTGAAATCAGGCTGCTTTGCATTAAAAGGGGTTTGCCATCATTCAACTCCACGCGGGCGGCAATCCCAGGTCGATAACGGCGTAGACCAGGCCCGGTTCTTGGGCGTCCGCTTTTTTTGACGTTTTTACGGGACCATCCTAACTCCGGCGTCAGCATGTGCAGACTATCTGGCCGGTGTGTATCGATTCTTTGGGGGATGCCGACTTTTTCATTACCAACCAAAGCGGCCAGCCGCGCTAATGTCTGAAAGAAACGATTGGGATCTTTCAGTCCACCTTGAAAAAGATCAAACTGGTGTCCGGCCGGCCTGCTCGGTATAACTTCCAGATGAAAACTGGTCACTGGCGCTGTGGTCTGCAGAGTTTCCAGATACTGGGCGGCAATACCAAATAACGTATCCACATCGCGGGTCGGAGCTGGAATCTGCAGAATGCGAACAATCATTTCTCCATCTTCCAAGATGAGCTTCAGACGCAGCTCAGCGATCAAAAGATAAATGGATTCGATGCGTAGCGTTAATCTCTCCAGAAAACGTCTTAGAATAAATAGAAGAGGCTCAAGGGTTTCCAAACGTTGTTCAAAATCGATCGATTCTTCAAAGGTCTCCGGCGGTTGAACAAGTCGCAGCATTTTGCTGGATCGCCCGGCTGCACGATCCCAGAGTGAAAGAGCTTCAAGGCCAAGACGTTGCCCAATTTCTTCTCGTGGTAACCGAGTTAATGCGCCAAGGGTGCGAACCCCCCAGCTTTTCAAAATATCCGTTAGAAAAGGGGAGGGAGCCAGGGACTCCAATGCCAATGATTGAAGCAGGTTGCAATCTTCTAAAATCTCCAGAATGGGATCAGCAATCTTGGCAGCTTGAAGAGCGATCTCCGGGTTAAAGCCGATGCCGGCTTGGGCTTTGAGGCCGATAGATCGAAGCTGTGTCAGCAATTCCCGCAGCCATGGTTGGTGTTTGCGGATTCTTTTTCCTTTTAAATCGAGTGTGCAAATTCCTGAAGCACTATTTTCAATAAAGGGAGAATAACGGTACACAAGTTGGAGCAGTGCATTCTGAAGATGCTGTTCATTCGATGGGCTCCGCTTGTATAAAACGAGTTCAGATGTCCGGGCAAGCGCCAGAGTTGTAGACATCCCAGGTTGAATCCCAGCGTATTCGGCAGCGTAGTTTAACTCGATCACATGCATCCCTTCCTGGTCCAATAGAGCAGCAGGCGGATCAGATGACGCATCATCCAATGCGCCTTTTTCTCCGATGCTGGGAGTGTCCGCTTGCATAATGCCAAATGCGAGTTGATCAAACGGCTTGTTCTCCAGGGCGTATTTCTCTAAAGCCCGTTTCTGCCGAGCGCATTGTAAAGCGTAAAAAGGAATATAAATTACTGCAAAACAGTTTGTTATACTTTTATGCATATTGATATTCCTGTGAAGTTCGTAAACGGATGATTTCTAGAGGAATGAATTTGATCAAATCTGTCCTTTGAGTTGATAAATCATCCATAGAGAGCCGATGCCTCGTGGAGATAGTAATTTGTGCATTGCTCACAATTGGATGACGTGTAATAGCAAGCAGGGTATTTCTGTTTTCTTCGGTAATCCGCTGAAAGCGGTACCAGGCTGACGCGGGGATTTTCCTGAGTTCCTGGTCCTGGTTCTCCTTGAAATCCAAAATGACTAACGACAGGTTGCCATCCCGCAGAATCAAATCCGTCGCTTTCAAAGCCTGAAGGACGTTGTGGCAACGAATCCAGAGCAAAAGTGGATGATCCGCGGCGGGTTCAAAACAATCCTTGCCATCGATCAAGGCGACATACTGCGAGACATCCTGCATCGCCTCAATGATTTGATGTAATACAATTGCTCCTCCCGAGCTGATGTTTGGAATCAGCAATTGAGTAATAGCGCCTTTTGGTAAACCACCCCCTAAAAGAGAATCGAGCGCAGACCAGCCCGTGGGGAGACACAAGGAATGAATACCCGTTTGCCGCGGGTACCGGTCGGCTAAGATCTTGCGTAATTCGATGACTTTCGGCGAAACAGGCATAGTGTTCTAATGAACACTAAATGATACATTTTCTATTTCAAGATCAATTTATGGAACGGCAAGGGAGACAGGAGACAGGTCGCGTCAAGAAAACCCAGAATGTGAGGAAGAGCAATGTAATCGGATAAAAAACAAGACTTGGAAACACTAGGGTTCCCTGGGAACTTGAGAGATCCGACTGGCTTCCTCCTTAGAGAAAGAGCACCGTTTACTAGACAAGCTGCTCAGGTCATCGTCGCCCTTACGGTTCGCCTATATTCAGGACTACCGACCTAGTTTAAGAGAAAACATTATCGTGAGCGATTCGCATCGTCCTTTTTGCACGCCCACCAAACACATCCTAGCAACGCGGAACCAAGAAACAAAAACATTCCCAAAGTCAACATACCCCTCTGGTGATGACGGAATACCCGGTGAGAGTCAAAAGGAAAGTACGCCGGTCAGAATAAAATCGGGATTTTCTCCGGGTTACGGCAAGGCAACCCGGAAGAAATCAAAGAAAACCTGGCGGTAAACGTCCTGTTTAAACCCCGGCACCCAGTCGATCTGAAATTCGCTTGGCTCAATCCAGCGAAGCCGCACGAATTCAGGCTGTTCCGTAGCGATGTTGATATTTGAATCCGCCCCGGTGAATTCGATGAGAAAATAAGTCTGTTCTTGTCCGTCGAAACCTTCTTTGGTTCGGCCTGGTGGGAAAACGTAGCGGTACGGTCCCTTGGATTCGAGAACACGGTAATTGGCCGGGGCCAAAGATAGTTCTTCCAGCAATTCGCGAGAAAGCGCTTCCCGGGAAGTCTCAGATTTTTTGACCCCTCCCTGCGGGAATTGCCATGCGCCCATCACATTGGACCGTTCTCCGATCAGGATCTTTCCAGCAATGCTCTTGATAATGGCCCCGACATTCGAGCGATAACGAGGGGATGTCATATTTATTGGTGAAACATGTCGAGCAACGACTTGACAGCGTCCTTGGCTTGCCCTTTGAATTCCTTGGTCATTTTGTCTCGAAAAGCGCTTATCAATCGCTTTGTTAAATCTTCTTTTGGCTGATCCGGGGTCCCGCTGATGCTCACCTTCGTCCAGTGCAAACCATCTCTCTCCTCCGTAAAAACCTTTTCCTCAGCGCCTGGAATCCATCCGAGAATCCTGGGTGAAAGTCCAACGACCAGGTTGCCATCGAGACGATTCGGAGTGATGGATCCTGCTCCTTCCACGCGGATCTGATCCTGGTAGCTCGCGCGAATATCCGAAAGCTCCAAGTCATGTGCATGATATCTGAGATGTGTCTCAATCGAATCGATCCGCACGTCATTCAGACCACCGAACTTTGCGAGCTGATGAAGCGTCACGAAAACGTTCGTCATATCAAATGTAGCGCCGGTAAGTTTAACCGACCCGGTGACTTCACCCTGTTCAAATCGATCCAGATCTCCGGTGTAAACGAGGTTTCCTGAAGCTTTGCCTCCGAGATGCCACTCGGCGGGTAAAACCTGGTTGGCGTCCAGCTCAGAAAAATCGACGGTGAACTGAGCGTTCAATTGTTCTCCTTTGGAGATTTTTCCGGTCAACTGGATTTCGCCACCCCCCGGGGTCAGGGCCTTGGCGTCACGGATCACGATGGAATCCTGGGTGACACCGGCACGGAGGTGGTCGATTTGCAGCGGCGGGTACGTTGCGTGCCAGGCATTTCCTCCGATGGCCGCGATATCCCACTGATCGGATCCCTTGCGCGTCGCAGTGACCCTGGCTCCGACAAATTGGCCGGTGTCACCGTGGTTTGTTTCCCAGTGGAGATTTACGGAGGCCACGTAGAGCTGTTCGATTCTGAACTCTGACGGCAGCAAATTTGGAAGACTGGAGGCGCTCGGCTGCTCTGTTGGAACGACGGCGAGAGGGGGTGTTTCCGCAGGCTTTTTCCCGACAATCGCTTCGAGTTTCTCCGCGCTGAGACGATCAACCACCCATTGACCTTTCAGCAGTTGCCACCAGTCGAAGTGCGCAGAAATATTGGTCACCCGGAGTGATCGCAGTTTGCTCTTCGGAGTTCCTATAGCTGAAAAGCCCGCAGATCGGAAGGATGAACCTTCCCAAGTGAGGGGTTCAAAGCGACCTTCTACGTGGAGCGAGTGGCTGACCTTCTTGCCGAGCCATTCGCGGAAGGAATCGCCTTGAATAAAGGAATGGAGACCGAACCACCCTGCGAACGCCGCCAATGTCAACAAAACCGTAACGGAAATCAAAACGTGAATGCTTTTCACACGAACGAGATAAGTGATAGGGGATAAGATTGGTCTCCGTTGCAGGCAGACGATTTTCCGAGACTATTCGGTGATCTGAGCGCGATCGCAAGCGGAGTTGTGAGGGCAGGAGTTCAGCAGTTACAGAAATCCGTTCATATGGACCCGCGTTTGAAAATAAAGCCTTGCATGTCGAGGTAGCCTCTCAGGATTCTTCCGCGCAGACTGGATTGATTGCGGATTCTGCAACTCCTGACTTCTTGCATTGTTAGTTCAAACCCTGCGCCGCGCAGTCCGATTCAGAATAAAACCGAGAACACCAAGCGGTGGCAGGATAAACAGCTGCCAATAAGCTAGTGGGGGCGGGGCAGGTGGGTTTACCTTCAGCAGAGTTGAGACGCTTTCCGTTTCAGAATCGCGCTGAATGTTGATTTTCAGCTTCCAGATACCGCTATCCGGAACTTGTGTCAGTGCGCCATAAAGAAGTCGATTTTCTCCGTGGTTCAGCCTTGCCGCAATACCTGCAAGGGAGGCAGGGACGCTCAGAGGGCAGGCGGGCGGTGACCATGCTTCTTTTTTTAAGACATTTCCGGATTGCGGACTGAGATCCAGGGTCACCCGTGCATCGAGGAGCGGATTAAGTTTGGAACGATCCTGGATCAACACCGTCACGTCAATCGCTCCAGCGCTCAGGATCGCTGGCAAAGTGAAAACCGTGACATGAAACGATCCCGCATCGCCCTGGAACTGGATCGCACCACCGTCAGCCCAGCTCGCTCGAGCGAGAAACAGCATCAAACCAAAAATGAATGCCGTCCGCATACCAAAAGACCTGGGAAGGAACCTACACCTTGTTTCTTCCTGTTTAAATTCAATCTTCCTCCCGAGTCGCTTTCCAAGCGGGCTGGTCTATGACATCATCGTTCCGCGCATATCCATTGGTTGAAAAATGATCCAGATAGCCACGAGGAAAAAGAGAATGTAAATCAGCGACCAGGGCGTGAAAATGAGAAGAGAACGGTTTTTTGAGTTGTTGTAACGTTGCGCGACTCTCCACCCGGCGTAGAGCGAAACGAGTAATCCCAGATCGAGGAACAGGATCTCGAAATCAAGCAATTGCGGCATGGCCCACGAGGCGATTCCCCAATCCGGTTTTCCGAAGAAGGTCAGGTGAAGATCCAGGGCAATCCGTTCGATCACCGGGACCGGCAGGTGGGAACCGGTGAAGAGATGAAAGACAAAGTGGGCTAGCCACATGGCGAAGCCGAGTGGCACCATGGTCATGGCAAAGTCGGAAATGAACCGCTTGATGGGTACCTGGAGTCCACCGAGCCGCAGGCTCAGAAATCCGGCTAGGCAGACTATAAATCCCGGAATCAGAAATATCCCGATGACCAGGAACAGGGCAATGACGACAGGTCGCTGGAGATCGAACAGGAGACTCGCACGATCCAGCAGAGCCGCGACCGGAGCTATCATCCCTGCAGCGTTTGTCAAGGCACCGAACACCAGGATTAACACGAGCACCGCCAGGTCGAACCGGGTTGCAAATGGACCGATCGAGGAGCGCTGCTCTCCGGACCAGAGATCCTGGCCGGGAATCACCGCGATCAGCCCGACGTTATCGTGGGGACACGCGTGGACACAGTCCATGCAGAACGTGCAGTCCATGTTGCCTTTCTTTCTCGGCTGAAAGAGTTTCAATTCACAGCCTCGCTGCTCAGAATTGCCTCGGATGCAATCAAAGGTTTTGCAGCTGCGGCAAACGTCCGGTTTTCGTACCTTCACCTCGAGCGGGGAAAGCAATGACTGGACAAAATGGAATTGGCCGATCGGACAAACGTATTTGCAAAAAGTTCCGCCCTGAAAAAATCCATCGATTAACAAGGCTGCCAGGAAATAAGAGAGAATGATCCAGGCAGTCAGCCAGGGACTGTTCCAGAGGCTGAATGCTTCGTACGACCAGAAAAAGAGAGCAAGCAATAACACCGCCAGCCATTTGTTACGCAATGAACGTGGCCATGTCCACCTGGCCGGAAGCCAACGCCGCCCCAAATCGCGGACCAACATGAACGGACAAACCATGCAGAAAAAATTTCCCGCGAACAACAGAGCGATCACCGTGAATCCGCGCCAGTGGGTCCAGGGTAGAACCCCGGCAAGATTCATTGGACTCAGTTGCGGGCCAAGGAACCCATCCAGCAAAACCGCAATTGCGAGGATTAGCATGACCACCTGCATTCCGCGTCGGAAGGCTTTGGAACGCAGGATACGCCCGAGAACCGAAACTTTGAATAAGTCAAAAAATTGGTGAGAGGTATGAGGACCCAGACCCAACTTACGTAGCAGTGACGCCGATTCTCCTTCAGGGGGTCGTGCCGGTTGCGCGCCGGGGTGGTCTGGAAACCCGAAGTTTGGTTTTGGTGAGAGAAATTGAATGGCAATGATCGCTGCCGGAACCAGAAAGATGATCGAACCGGGCACCCACATGATTGTTCCTGCGATCACCTGATCATCGAGCGGGTTCGATCCCCATAATCGAGGGGCGCTTTGGTAGGTCGGGTAGAGAACCCTGTCATAGAACGTCAGAAACGCTGCCAGACCGGTATTTTGAAGGTCGGCGAGAACCAGGTAAGGAATCATCGCCCAGCGTGGCCATGGTGCACGGCCGGGCCACGGCAGGATGATGTGCCACCAAAACAGAAGTCCGGTCAGGAGAAAGCAGAGGTGTTCCACCTGGTGCCACCCCGGAGAGTTGAGTGCCAGTTCGTAAAACGCCGGGAGGTGCCAGAGCACATTGGAGGTGGTGAAGGCGATCCAGCAGATCACAGGATGAAACAGGACGTGTCCGATTCGCTGAAGCGGGGGCCAAATGAGAAACGGTCCCACGACCTCGCGAGCGAACACGCGGGGCAGACCGGAGAGGATGGGCAGATAAGGTGCTCCGGCCAGGATCAACGGTGGCGCCGCCATCATCAGCAGGAGATGCTGAATCATGTGCACCTGCAACAGCAGGCCGCCGAAAGCGTCTAATGGCGAAGCGATCGCCAGGAAGATCGTTCCCAGCCCTGCTGCGAAGGAAAACAGGCGCCAGAGAGGAAATCGAGAAGGAGCTCGAAACTGCAACGCGATCCAGCCCCGAAGGTAAAAGATGAATGAGAGTAGAATCGCAACGGTCGGTCCTATCGGAATCGCCCACGAGCTGAAAACCGCGCTAGCCGGATCTTCCATCGACCGCTACTATAGCAGCCAGCCTGGAAATCTCCCGAGTGCTTTGGCTTGGGAGATTTCCAGGCTAGTTGCTACCGTCAGCCTTCTCCTGTTCTTGCTGTATGGCGTTCTCGATCTTTTCCTGGTCGGCTATCCCCCAGTCCGGGTCTCTTTCGTCGGTTCGCCTGATGAAACGCGATTGCTCTTTTCCGGAATCGCCGGGTTTAGAGCAGGGATCGTGTTGGCCGGCCGGAGAGAAACCAGATAAGTAACCAAAGCCTTGACCTCCTGCGGGGAAAGATTGTTTCCGTAAGCCGGCATGTTGCCGCCGCCCTGGATCACTTGCCGAACCAACTCAGGTTCGTCCATTCGCGCTCCGACAGCCGACAGATCTGGTCCGCGACGTCCACCTTCGCCACCGACGGCGTGACAATTGCGGCATTGTTTGTCCTGAAAAAGGAGCGCACCTTGCAGTTCAAGCGGCGAACGTCCCTTAACGAACTCAGGCTTCATGGGAGTGGCGCTCCAGGCCTCCATGTGCGGCGACCATGGGCCCTTGACTCCCGCGAAGGTGAGCATCCCGATAGTCAGGTAGGTGAGCATGACGACGATGATAGAGAGCGGTCGCCGAGCGTAATGTTTTTCGCCCACGTTGCAGAAAAAAGGCAATCCAAACAGAAGGATCATGGCAATCAGCGGGAAAACAAAGAACAGGGCGATTTCCGAACCATTCGGCAGCAGGGCAGCAGCAGACAGCAGCCAGAGGAACGGGTAGTCCGGCTTAGCCTCGGAGATGATCTGGGCTGGATCTGCCGGAATTTCCGGACCTTTCGGTCCGACGAATACCGCGAGTGCGACGATCACCAGCAGCAGCAATCCATTTGCGACGATATCCTTGCCGATCCCATTTGGGACAAATGGTATCCCGTCCTTGTGGGTCATCTCATTGTACTCTTTGACGTAGGTTTCTTTGCGAATCTGGACTCCCGGCTTTGGGTATTCGTTGATGCCCTGCAACAGAACCAATCGCAGATGAAGGCTAACGAGAGCGAGGACTGCCCCAGGAAGGACAAACACATGGAGAGCAAAGAAGCGCGACAACGTATCGCTGCCAATAATTGGACCACCCAAAAGCAAATTCACGACTTGCGCCCCAATGATCGGGATTCTGCCCGAAATGGCCGCGCCGATGCCGATTCCCCAGTAGGCATCGGAGTCGAAGCGCATCACCTGACCGGTGAAAGACAGACCAAGTGTCAGAAGGAGCAAAACCACTCCGGAGATCCAGGTTAATTCTCTCGGATGCTTATAGGCGCCCCATAAAAAGACCTGCGTCATGTGCAAAAACACGACGACAACCATGGCGTTCGACCCCCAATAATGCACTGCCCGCAGGAACCATCCGAGCTCCTGTTGATAATTCAGGAACTCAAGGCTTCGGTACGCTTCACTTGCTGACGGGATATAAACCAAGGCCAACAAGATCCCGGTCAGTATTTGGATCGTGAAGGTAAGAAGGGTCATACTCCCAAAAACGTAAAACCAGCTGGCGCTGCTTTTCGGGATTGGGTGACCGGCGGTCGCCTTCCAAACTTTGACGAGGTGGAGCCTCCGCTCAAACCACATCGCCACGTTAACCAACGTGCTGATGATCGGTCTTTCCTTCGCACTCATAGTTTTTACGACGGGCTCGCCAGGGTGGGCAGGACACCAGCTTTAATCTGTAATTCGCCCTTCTCGACCTTATGTTCATACACATAGAGGCCTCTCGGAGGAGGACCCGCAGCGTGTCCACCGTCGGCGTAAAAGGCACCTCCATGACACGGACACAAAAAGAGTTGCGACTCTTCAAACCATCGGACCGGACATCCCAAGTGAGTGCAGTTTGCCGCGAACACCGTGAATTGATTTCCCTGAATCCGCCGTACCCAACAGGTAAGTCTCGCAGTCTGCCCGTCGGCCTCGCGACGGTATGGATTTTCGTAAACCGCCAGGCGCATCGCTCCTTCCGGGAAATTCGAAACCGGCCCGAGGGAGAACCAGATGCGAGGAGTCCTCTTGATCAGACTGGATAAAATAAATCCCACGATCGGCACTCCGATCATAAAACCCGCCACCGTGTTAAGGACGATACCGATCTGCAGCAAGAAGTCGCGCCGTGTGGAATAACTCTTTGCCCCGGGACTGACCGGCGGATGACTTTCAGATTCGTTTGAGGTCATTACTGGTTTGAGGTTGAGGGTTGCGTTCCGGTGGTGGTGGCTTCCGCGGTTTGTGCAGTCTGCCCTGGAGCCGGTCCCTGACGGCGGGATGCGAGCCAAGCCACGACGTCGGAAATTTCCTCGGGTGTCATCGGTTTCCCTGGTACGTACTCCCGGAAACCCGGCATCCCGAGTTCGGGCCGGCCGGCAATCACCACAGTCCGCAAATACTGGTCGGTTACTAGGCTCAGATATGCCGTATCGACCACCGATCCTGCTTTCCCTTTCACGCCTTCCCCGTCGGACCCGTGGCAGCTGGCACAATCCTGTGCAAAAATCGCTTCTCCGCGTTCCGCATCACCCAAAGCTGCGCTGTACGGAGGAAGATTGTCCGCCGGGACCTCGTGACCTTTTGCCCAGTTGTAGATACCGTCGACCAGGATGTTGATCTGCTCGTCGGTCAACATTCCTCCAGCCTTGGCTGAAAAACCCGGCATTGCCGTGCCAGCAATCCCGTCTTGGACGGCTTTGTGCATGACCTCCTTCGGAATAACCGCAAGGTAGGGGGGATTATTCATAGAAATTGAAGCCCCGAGAGTTTGTCCATTGCTATGGCAAGCGCGGCAGTTTGTATCGAATAGCTCCGCAAAATTTTTGATCGCTTCCGGCGGCTTCCAACGATCTTCTTCTGTCGGTTTACCCGGCAACCGGCCGCAGCCGCAAAGGAATGCCAGGCCGCCGAAAAGCAGAATCCAATATAAGGTGCGTGGCTGCATTTGGCCGTTCTTCTACTGTTTACTCTTCTACTTTCCCTTGTCTTGTTGTCGCATGGCGTGTAGACCCATTCTTTGGCCCAACGACCAGCTTTGCATCGTTTCAACCTTCTGGGACTTGAAGACGACATAGCCGCCGGCCAACCCGAACGAGACCTGACAGATTACGAACCAGCCCCAGTCGACGTGAGCCGCAAGCGCAGGATTAATCAGGTTAAAGGTCGGATAGATCAAAGCGGTCCAGATGAGCGGCGTGATTACACCGCCGAACAGCCATTCCAGCCGCGCCGGAAGCATCGGTAGAAGAACGGTGTAGAGCAACCCTACGAGGATTGAGAACGCGAGATGACTTATTAACGCGACTGTGAGGCCGGCAGCGCTAAATTCTCGCAGAGTGGCCAAGCTTGCGCTGGCCAGAGAAGGAACACCGGCGGCGGCCATCAGGTTAATCGGATACCAGATGCTGTGTTGAACGACCAATCCGTAGCCCATAGCCAAAACTGCCATCACTGCGCCCCCGACCAGGCCGCCCTTGATACCCGCCGAATACCGATGGACTTCGACCGGAATGCGCGTGCGATGGCTCGATTCGCCATAATGCAAATGATCGATCCGGCGCGGGGACACTCTGATAGGAGCGGGACGGCGGTCAGCTTCCGCCAAGGGATAAAATGTATGTTTCGGCGTCGGAAAAACGCTTCTGAACCAGCCGATCGCTGCGATCAGTCCGATAATAAAACCGATCAGAGTAATCACAAGGGTCGTAACCAATCCGAGCCCAAGCAGAGTAATCCCGAAGGCGCACATGAGCGGCCATGTGGTTGGTGTTGGCAGTTCAACGCCTTCTTCCGTAGAATGTCCGTGTTCGTGAGGGTCCATAGGGTCAAGAGTTTGCGCTGATGATGTACACAACCGTAATAACCACTGCCCAGACACAATCCACAAAGTGCCAATACCAGGAGATCATCTCGATATGTTGGTGGTGGCGATGCTGGATGCGGCCTGTGAGACTCATGATCAGGATCAAACCGAGAAGAATCGCTCCGACCAGCACGTGGCTGGCGTGCAGTCCGACCAGCGAATAGAACGTCGAGCCGAAGAGATTGGTGCTGATTGTGAGCCCTTCATGGTATATTAGATGGATCCATTCATTGATGGTCCAGAACAGAAATCCAACGCCGGCGGCGAAGGTGATAAACCACCACAGATGGAATCCGCCCATCGAACCCTTCTTCAAATGATGCTCGGCCGCCACGATCGTTCCACTGCTGCCGAACAATAGAATCGACCCGAGCCAAGGGAAATGCAGGACCTCATGCGGGTAGGGACCGGATACGCTTTTCCCGATATAGAAAAGGTATGCCACCACGAAAATCGTGAAAAGCGCCGTTTCTGTGAGAATAACCAAAATCATTCCGACCACCCGCGGGGAGGGGAGTTGCCATTCCATTTCGGTCGTGCTTAGTGATTGAGAACTCATGGTTCGAGATTTGTTAGGAAATTTTCTAAAAATCGGGGTGGATTGGAACCGTAGCTATTCGAATTTCCAATCGGGATCCTCTGGATGCTTCAAATCCCAGAGAGGGCGTCGGCTCCGGACTTCCGGAAGCGTTTCAAAGTTGTAATCCGCAGGCGGCGACGTGGTGGCCCATTCCAGCGTCCACGCGTCCCAGGGATCATCACCCGCAATTTTACCTTTCCAGGCAGACCATAGGAGGTTGATCACGAAGAAAATGACCCCGGCGGCCTGGATCAACGCCCCGATGGTAGATATTAGATTCCACAGCTCCCAACCGCGTCCGGGTTGATAAGTATAGATGCGGCGAGGCATTCCCAGGAACCCCGCAAAATGCTGAGGATCGAAGGTCAGGTGGAAGCCGATCGTAAACAGCCAGAAATGCCAAAGCCCAAGTTTCTTATTGAGCATTCGACCGAATGCTTTCGGGTACCAATAGTAAAAGAATGCAAAGATCCCGTAGAGGATGCCGCCCACGATGACGTAGTGAAAATGGGCGATGACAAAGTAGGAATCGTTTAACTGCCAATCGAAAGGGGCCACGCCTAGCATGATTCCTGTCAGTCCTGCAATCAGGAACTGGAACAGGAACGCGATACAAAAGATCATCGGCAATTCCAAACGGATCTTGCCGCCATACATGGTTGCGAGCCAATTGAAGATCTTGATGCCGGTTGGAACAGAGATTGCCAGCGTCGCCATCGCGAAGAATGTCACCCCAAACGAATTCAGGCCGACTGTGAACATGTGATGTGCCCAGACGCCCGCGCTGATAAAGCCGATCAGGATAGTGGCGGCCACCATCATCGGATATCCAAAAATTGGTTTCCGGGAAAATACTGGAACAACTTCAGAAATCACCGCGAAAGCCGGCAGGACGAGGATATAGACCTCCGGGTGCCCGAAAATCCAGAAGAAGTGCTGCCAGAGTATAGCCGAGCCGCCCGCCTCTGCGTCGAAGAATTTTGCGCCCAGGTAACGTCCCAGTGTCAGCATGATCTGGGCCGCCGATAGCGGAGGTAGAAATACAACGACGAGAAACATCGTCACCAACGCTAACCAGACAAACAACGGCATCCGGTGGAGGCTCATTCCCTTGGTTCGCAAACAGATGATCGTGACCATGATGTTAATTCCGCCCGTGACGCTGCCGATCCCGGTGATGAGGACGCTGAGCGACCAGTAGTCAATGCTTGGCCCCTTGGAAAATGCAGGGGAAGTCAGCGGCGCGATCGCGAACCAGCCCGCGTCCGGAGCCCCACTGTGACCGTAAACACCGGGACCTGCGACAAAACTTAAAAGCAGAAAAAATCCGCTGAAAAAAGTCAACCAGAACGAAAAAGCGTTCAGCCTCGGAAACGCCATGTCCCGCGCTCCGATCATCAGCGGGACCAGGTAATTGATCATCCCGAAGACGATCGGCATTGCGACCCAGAAAATCATCACCGTTCCATGCACGGTGATCAGCGCGTTGAACTCCCCCGGAGAAGTGACACGGCCGTTCGGGAAGGCGAGTTGAGCTCGAATCAGCAGAGCCATTATCCCCGCCACCACAAAGAAAAAGAGCCCTGTCCCGACATAGAGCATTCCCAGCTTCTTGTGGTCGACTGTATAAACCAGATCTTGGATCCAACCGGTCGGGGTCCCGCGCTCTTGCCCCGGTCTTGCCGGCAGCAACTCCGTACCGGGATCGATAATTGTCGTTCCGTTAGCCATAGTTTGATTAGTTCAACGTTTTAAGATAGGCCATGATTTGGTCGACCTGTTGTGGATCTAACTTCATGTCAGGCATCAGGCAGCCAGGTTTGAGTTCCTGCGGGTCGCGCAGCCATGCTTTGAGGTTCGCGTCGTCATTGGGCGCGACGCCTGCCCCCAATGTCTTTCGGGTCATGAAATGGGTGAGATTGGGACCAAAGATTCCGTTCGAAGTTGTTCCCTCGATCGTATGGCAACTGCCGCACGAGTTCGCTCCAAAGGCTTTCAGGCCTTCTTCGGTGCTTGGATCAGGATTCGGAGGTCGCTGCTGTCGTGCTACCCAGGCGTCGAAGTCTTCCGGCGCCTCGACGACCACGCGAATCAGCATGTTTGCGTGCTGGAGACCGCAGAGCACCGTACAATTGCCAAGATAAATTCCGAGCGATGTGGGCTGGATCCACCACTTGTTCTCGCGATCCGGAACTAGCCATTCCTTTCCGTTCAGCTCAGGCACCCAAAACCCGTGGACCACGTCGGCTGAGGCGAGCGTCATCTCTACGGGGCGCGGCGCGCTTAAATAGCTTACGGGGACGTGAATCTCGTTGGCCGTTATGACTTTATATTTCGGGTATTGCACCTCCCACCAGAAACGATGGCCAACAATTCTCACCTCAAGCGGATCGGCGGCGAATCTCGGGTTTTGGATTTCGCCGACGGTACGTGCGGTCGCGAGGGCCAGAACCACTACGATCAAGATTGGGGGGACCGTCCACGCCAGCTCGATCGCGGTACTGCCGTAAACCTGCGGCGGCTCGGTTGTGTCGTCGTCTGTCGATCTTCGGCGGTAGCGCACGACAGCGTAGAAAAGCAATCCACCGACAACCAAAAAGATGCCCAAACAGATCCACAATACCAAAACCGAGGTCTGGTTCAGGAGCTCGGCTGGAGCTCCTATCGGAGCAAAAATATTTTGGACCGAACGAACCTGATCGGCGCTCTGCGCGCCGACTGTCCCGGGCAATGCTGCAGCGATCAGCAGAAAAGCTCGGCGGAACAGGCAATTATTTGTTTTTACTCCTTTCGAGCTAGTCATCGGTAAGCGAGTTATCGGGGGGCTCGTGCTAAAGGTTACGGTCTGAAGATCAATCAATTAATCTCGCAGAAACATGTCAACAACAACGTAACGGCCCGTCATCGCCGTTACTCTCATCAGATTGAATCACACACAAAACAGAGCCACTCCGTCAAGCCGTGTTTAAATTTATTGCGATACAATTGCGCTTTCGCGCTCGCTCTTTTCCACCTTTCGGCTGGGCCGGTCCGCCTGCGATGAGGGAGTCGGAGCCTGCCCAGTGAGGAAATTGGTCCGCTTGAACATGGTCCGACCCTGAGTTAGTGCTTTGGATTGACCGCATGAATCTCGACTTTAAGTACACCGCCGATGGACTGATCCCCGCAATTGTCCGAGAGGCGACCTTCCCGGGCCGGGTTTTGATGATGGGCTGGATGAACCGGCAATCTCTGGAGAAAACCTTGGAAACCGGTTTATTGCACTACTGGAGCCGGTCGCGCCGCCAGCTTTGGCTAAAAGGAGAAACCAGTGGAAATACCCAACGCCTGATTCGTTGGTTTACCGATTGCGATCGTGATACCCTCCTTTTCGAAGTGGAACAAAGTTCCGGTGCTTGCCATACAGGCTATAGAAGCTGCTTTTTCCAGGAGCTCGATTCTTCCGGCGAGTTAAAGCCGGTGATTGAGAACAGGCTTTTTGATCCCGCAAAAGTGTACGCGAAATGACCTCAATACCGCTCTTTCCATCTCGCTCGGAATTTAGGGAATTGACCCGGAAGGGTAATCTCATTCCAATCTACACCGAGTTTGTCGCCGACTATGAAACACCCATCGCGGTGTTTGAAAAGATCGATAACGGCGTTCGATCGTTCTTGCTCGAATCAGCGGAAAGCAACGACCATGTCGGTCGTTACTCTTTTCTGGGCAGCGATCCAAGGATCTATTTCGAAGCTCGCGGCAGGCACATCGCGATCGAAGAGAACGGCCGGCGACGCGAGTTCGAATCCACAGTTGATCCTCTGGCGGAGCTGCAGCAGCTCATGGACCGGTTTCGAGCGGTAGATTTGCCCGGGTTGCCTCCGTTCAGTGGCGGTGCCGTCGGTTATATTGGGTACGACGCCGTTCGCTTCTTTGAGCCGACTGTCGGGGAGCCGCCGCCTGACCAACTGGGGCTACCGGAAATGGTCTTTATCGTTACGGATACCTTTTTGGTATTTGATCACCGGTTTCGACGGCTCAAAATCTTCGCAAATGCATTTGTTAACGGAACGAAAATAGATGAGGCGTACGATGTTGCCGCGGAAAAAATCCGACGGATCGTCGACAAACTCGAGGAGCCGACCAAACCGCAGTTGATGAACGCCGCTCCGGTGGCTGTTTCGCCAAGCCCACGGAGCAATACCACTCGCGAAGAGTTTCATGAGATGGTTCGTAAGGCGAAACGCCATATCGAAGCCGGAGACATCTTCCAGATGGTCCCTTCGCAAAGGTTTGAAGCCGGATTCCATGGAAATCCGCTCTCTCTTTACCGAGCCCTTCGGTTCATCAATCCCTCCCCCTACATGTTCTGTCTGCGGCTTGGAGAGCGGTTTGCGCTGGTCGGCAGTTCGCCGGAAGTCCACGTGCGGCTGCGGGGACGAAACGTCGAGATTCGCCCAATCGCCGGGACCCGGAAGAGGGGCGGTACCAGTGATGAAGACGAGCTTCTAGCCGAAGAACTGCTCGCCGATCCCAAGGAACGGGCTGAGCATCTAATGCTTGTCGATCTGGCTAGAAATGATGTCGGCCGGATATCTAGATATGGCACAGTCAGAGTGACGGAATTCATGTCAGTCGAGCGATACAGTCATGTCATGCATATCGTCTCGAACGTTGTCGGAGAGCTTGAGCAGAGCTATAGCGCCTACGACGTGATGCGGGCGACCTTTCCCGCAGGAACCGTATCGGGAGCGCCCAAAGTCCGGGCGATGCAGCTGATCTACGAATTTGAGAAAGGAAAGCGCGGCGTGTACGCCGGTGCTGTCGGGTATTTCGGATTCGATGGCCAACTCGATTCCTGTATCGCACTGCGAAGTGTTGTCCTGAAGGATGGCACCGCCTATGTGCAGGCGGGGGGCGGCGTCGTGGCCGACTCGGTACCTGAACTTGAATTTCAGGAGAGTGTAAACAAAGCCATGGCCACTTTTCGGGCCATCGAGCGAGCAGAGCAAATCTTATGATTTTGGTCCTGGATAACTACGACTCGTTCACGTACAACCTGGTTCAATACTTCGGCGAACTTGGTGCGGAATTGATCGTCCGACGAAATGATCGAACGACTATTGACGAAATTGAGCAATTGCACCCTGAAAAAATCTGTATTTCTCCTGGACCTGGAACGCCTGATGACGCCGGAATCAGCAACGAACTTATTCGCCATTTTGGATCGCATATTCCCGTGTTGGGCGTCTGCCTTGGACATCAGTGCATCGGGCAGGTGTATGGGGGAGAGGTCGTTCGAGCCGATCGCCTGATGCACGGCAAGACCTCGCCGATCATTCACGAAGGCGATGGCGTATTCCTGGGATTGCCCATCCCATTTGAGGCCACTCGGTACCATTCATTGATCGTGCGTCGTGAAACATTGCCGGCCGAGCTGGAAATCGTAGCGGAAACATCGGAGCGTGAAATCATGGGCCTGCGACATCGGCAGTACCCGGTGCACGGAGTTCAGTTTCATCCAGAGTCGATTATGACGAGCGAGGGGAAAAAGCTTTTGGCGAACTTCCTTTCCATGTAGCTTTCTGAGCTGGCAAGATGTTCGCAGAATCCTACTCATTTCCCATTGTTATATTAGGCGGTGGATTTGCCGGTGCCTACTGCGCGCGGGCGCTTAGATCAGAGCTGCAAAACACTACGTCCGAAAACGTCGCGCTTCTCGCTGACCAAAATGCGATGTTGTTCCATCCGATGCTCGCTGAAGTAAGCGGTTCTTCGATCTCGCCGCTGCATGTGGTCAACCCACTTCGGCTTTTTTGTCGGGGGAGTTCCATCTTTATGGGCGCAGTCGATGACATCGACCTGGAGCAGAAAATAGTGAGCTTTTTGCCCGGTCCGTATACCGCGTCGGCCACGCTGAGGTTCGAACACCTCGTTTTGGCAATCGGAAGCGTTGTGGACGTTAGCCGCGTGCCAGGTATGCCGGAGCATGGTTATCTGATGAAGACCGTTGGAGACGCGATTCGCCTCAGGTCGGGTGTTCTGGAAAGACTGGAAGAGGCCAGTATCGTGAAGGACGAGTCGATCCGCCGCAAACTGCTTACGTTTGTTGTCGTTGGCGGTGGCTACTCGGGCGTCGAGACTGCCGGCCAACTATGGGACCTCCTGCGAGATGTGCAGCGATTTTATCCCCGAATAAACCCCAAAGAATTTCGTTTGGTGTTGGTCCATAGCGGTGCTTATCTGCTGCCGCAAATCGGGGAAGAACTGGGGAAGTACTGCGAGCTGCAACTCCGGAATCGGGGCATCGAGGTCCGGTTGAGCACGCGGGTTGCCGCGATCACCGCTGAGCGAGCAATTCTGAACAGCGGGGACATCGTTGAGACAAATACGGTGGTAACCACGGTTGGCAACGCGACTCATCCGGTGATTAAAAAATTGATTGATCGCTACCAGTTACCAAACAACAGAGGGCGACTGAGCACTGAACCGACAATGCAGGTGAAGGGCTACAAAAATCTCTGGTCCGCCGGAGATTGTTCGGCTGTCCCGCTAGGGGACGGCAGCGTTTCCCCGGCGACTGCACAGTTCGCGATGCGCCAGGGAACCCTCCTCGGGAAAAATATTCTCGCTGCTCGAAATGGTCAGCCTTTGGAGCCTTTTCGTTTTGAGACTTTGGGCGAGATGGCGTCACTGGGACATCGTAATGCTGTCGGGAAAGTCTTGGGATTCAAAGTTTCCGGTTTTCTTGGCTGGCTTCTCTGGCGTGCGACTTACCTCTTCAAATTGCCCGGACTGGAGCAAAAGTCGAAGGTGTTTTTCGAATGGAATCTGGAGCTATTGTTTCCCCGGGACATTAGCTTGTTAAACATCAAAATGACCGAGGTCATCGGACGTGTCCATTTGGAGAAAGGCGATCCGATTTACCATGTTGGAGATGCCGCTTTCTCTTTCTATCTGATTGAGAAAGGGAAAGTAGAGATTGACGATCATTCCGGCTCGGCCCGAACACTCGGTCCGGGTGAACACTTCGGTGAGCGGGAATTGCTTCAAAACACCAAGCGCCAGTTTGATGCGACTGCCCTGGAGTCGGCCACCCTCATCGCGCTCGACAAGACAACATTCGAGGCGTTGACCAAGAACAGTCTTACGCTGGGCTACTACCTCAATCGAAGCTCTGTTAAGTATTTGACCCTTCAGGAGCGGATGGCGATTGTCGATCGAGCCTCTCCGTCATTTCGCCAGAAGCGTGTCGAAGATTTCATGCGGCGTGACGTAGTCGTTCTTCGGGATACCGATTCGGTTCTTACCGCGGTGAAAGCCTTTAAGCAAGCCGGCGCTTCTATCTTGCCTCTAGTTGACGACGATGAGCGGTGCAAGGGTTGGCTCCGCCTCGATCTCGTGTTCGATTGGCTGCATCAAGGAAAAGCGCGGCTCGAATCTCCAGTCGGTCAGCTCCGTACTTTGCATTGTATCAGTGTGAAGCCGGAAGACTCGGTTGAACAAGCGCTGCTGCAGTTCGCTCAGACTCCTGATCGGGAAGTGATAGTTGCAAACGACGGTGGTCAATTGATCGGAATACTTGCTTTGCAGGACTTGATCCTGGCTGAGGCAGGGTAGGTACCTGTTCGCCAACGCCGCGTGTTGAAAAAGACGTGCTAACACTAAACGCCTGACTCAGCTAACACGATGCGATCGAGCCGTAGCAGTTCTCCCAGAGACCATGCTTGAAACGGGCAACCACGGGGAGTGTGAGGTGGCTCTGCATCCGCAATCTCCGACAGATGGCCCAGGCCAGCTTGATCAAGCTGAGAATATAACGGATCCAAAAATTGTTTTCTAGCCAGCTTTTTCACTTCCGGCGCGTTCCCACGAACCCGAACCCACGCTTCGACGAACGGACCGATTAACCACGGCCAAACCGTCCCTTGATGGTAAGCCGAATCCCGGTGCCAGACGTCACCTTCATACCGCGGAACATAGCCAGGTTCTCCCCGAGCCAAAGAGCGCAAACCCATCGGTGTGCAAAGCGCCGCCTCGACAGCGTTCACAACCTGCCGCGCCCGCTCCATGGGAAGCAGAACCAGAGGCAAGCCTCCGACCGAAAAAATCTGATTTGGACGAAACAAACCGTCCACCGTGCCGGCTTGATGGTCAACATCGACAACATCATAGAGCTGCCCTCTCGCCTCGTTCCAAAAGCGAATTGCAAACGTTTCAGACGCTTTCGCGAACAACGACTTCCACTGAGAAGAGAACGATTGACCAATCCAAAGCGCATTGATCCACAGCGCCTGCACTTCGACTGGTTTCCCAATCCGCGGCGTGATTACCTTCTCACCCACCTTCGCGTCCATCCACGTGAGTTGGACGCCGGGTTCGCCCGCGGCGAGCAAACCGTCGTCGCCAGCTCTAATGCCAAATCGAGTTCCCGCGCAATAGCCGGAAAGAATCGCTTCGATCGCTTGCTGCAGCTTTGCTGTCACGTCGACATCTTCCAGGTTCGGGTTGCCATGGACCGCGTGGAGATATTCAAAGACAGCGATGATGTACCAAAGCGATGCGTCGACCGAATTAAATTCCGGCACAACACCCCGGTCCGGGAAACGATTCGGCAGCATCCCCATTGAAACGGTTTCGGCCCACTCGCTCAGGATATCTCGGGCTGTCTCCAGACGACAGGTCGCCAGGCATAATCCTCTCAACGAGATGAAGGTGTCGCGACCCCAGTCCCCGAACCATGGATATCCTGCGATAACGGTCTTTCCTGAGCCGCGGCTGACCAGATAACTGTCGGCGGCAGCAGTGACCGGAGATGAAAATGCCCCGCGCCGCTGGAATTCTTGCGCCCGAAGTTTGTTTGCGATTTCAATGGAGTCACCTTCTTCGTTGCCGATATTCGCGAAATCTTCGGCAAAGAAAATCAGGGTCGCGACCTCTCTTTGTAAATCCCACTCGAATTGACCAGGACTGGCCAGGTCTTCCAGATAATCCAAACCACGCGCTCGCTCTTCGACATAGCAAAAATTTCGATACCACGTGGGCGAGTGACGATATGTGCCATTCGATTCCACAACGACGGCGGGGATATCGTAGTAAGGTTTCCAGCGGACCCGTTGGCCACGCAACTGCGGGTCGAAACAAAACGAGTTATTCTCATGGTGCATTCCATGGAAGTCTCTGCCAGAGAGAAAAGGTCTGACTGTCAATTTAGCTTTATTCCCGGAATCGCCGGCAAGTCTCCAGATTAAGACGAGCGCAGATTGCCCGTGCGGCACGAAAAGCTCCTGTTCGATCGCGAGCTTGTCATCCAGCTCATAACGCCATGTCGGCCAGGGCCGAAGCTCAAACTCTTTAATGTGCGTCATTCCGTCCGGGTAGATGACGTCCGGGGCGTACCGCTGCGTAGTCAGAAACCAATTCCCGCAGGCCGTCTCGACCCAGGCTTCCAACCCGTTAACTAGAGTCTTTCTTTCCGATGGCGGAATTGTCGCCGTGAGCAACAGGGCATGGTAACGCCTGGTGCGGATCCCGGCGGTTGTCCCGCTGGCAAATCCGCCAAGGCCATCCACTTCGAGCCATTCTGCCGAATCAGACACCCGTGCCATAAGTAGATTATTCGGTCGCAGATTAAACGAACCTTTTCCGGTTTGCACCGACGAAAGTGAAGGTCCCATCGGTTGCCAGAATACGAAGCCATTTCCTGTTTTCCACGACCCGTGTATCCTTTGGGATGTTCACCTGCCTCCTCTCGCCTCGCGGCACCGTGCCGAGGGCAAGCCTTGCCGCTCGAAATACGTTATGGACAGTTTCCGTTCGATTTATCCGCTAACCTTGGTAGTCATTTTACTATGACGTCCAGGCTCCATTCGCTGCGTGAAGCCCTTGCCGTGTCGCCGCAGAACGTTCCCTTGCTGCTTTTGTTCGGTCAGGCTTGTTTGGATGAGTTGAGTTTCGAAGAAGCACGAGCCGCTTACGATCGTATTCTTCGGTCAGATCCTGCTCACGATGAAGCCAAGCTTGGCATCGCCCGCGTCCTTTATCTGAGCGGGAATACCTCCGAGGCCGTGGTTCGCACCGAGGCCTTGACCGAAGCCAATCCTGGTTTCGCGGAAGCGTGGATGTTGCTCTCCCGGCTGGCAGTTGCCGAAGGCGATCGCTCTCTAGCCGTACAATATTATCAGAAGGCCATCAAACTGAGCCCCAATCTGAGTGATCCTGTCATTGAGCGAGACATACAGATCGGCCAGACGACAAAGCCTGCGGTTCCTCCGGCCAACCTGGCTCCCGATGTCGAACCGGATACCTGGGAGTTCGTGGGCGAGTTCGAGAGAGAGAGCGACAGCCTGCCGGACATCGAAAAGCCGAAGGTTTCTTTCGCGAACGTCGGGGGCATGGAGGATATCAAGGAAGAGATACGGATGAAGATTATTTATCCGCTCAAGAACCGCGCTCTCTTCAAAGCGTACGGCAAAAAGCTTGGCGGCGGTGTGTTGCTGTACGGACCTCCGGGTTGCGGCAAAACCTTGATCAGCAAGGCGACCGCGGGCGAGATTCACGCCAATTTCATCTCGATCGGTATACATCAGGTTCTCGATCTTTACGTCGGTAACAGCGAAAAAAACCTGCACCAGTCGTTTCAATTGGCCCGGGAAAATCCCCCGGCGATCCTCTTTTTCGACGAGGTAGACGCCTTGGCTGCCGACCGAAAGGATTTTCGCGAAAGCGCCATTCGGACGATGATCAACCAGTTCCTGGCGGAGATGGATGGAAACATTGGAAGCAACGAGGGGATACTTATTCTGGGAGCAACGAATGCTCCGTGGCATCTGGACGCGGCGTTCAGACGCCCAGGCCGTTTTGATCGCATCATCTTCGTGCCGCCTCCGGACGAATCCGCGCGTGAAGCAATTATAGAAATCCTGGCCCGCAATAAGCCGTTCAAACGTCTTGAGGCCAAGGCATTGGCAAAGCGAACAAAAGAATTCTCCGGCGCCGACCTTCAATCGATCTTCGACGTCGCGACCGAGCGGGCTCTCTCGCGAGCCATGAAGGAAGGTCGCGTTGTGCCGTTGACTACGGAGGATCTGCTCCTGGCATGCAAAGGGATGAAACCTTCCACCCGCGCCTGGTTCGAAAGCGCGAAAAATTATGCGCTTTACGCCAACCAGGGAGGGTTCTACGACGATGTGCTGACCTTTTTAGGAATTCGCAAATGAACGACTCTTTTACCCGCGCGCTTTTGTTTGTTGGACAGGGCAGGTACCGTGAGGCCGAATCCTACTTGCGAAGGGCGATTCAGAGCGATCCCGAGGAACCCCAAGGGTTCTTTTTTTTGTCGACCTGTCTGATGCACGACCCGAATACTCGTCCTGAAGCGTTGTCCATGATTGACCAGGCCTTGAGATTGCGCCCGAGCCGAGCTTTCTATCATGCGCAGCGAGCGAATATTCTGATTTTGCTGAACCGTACGAAAGAGGCTTTGCTGGAAGTCGAGCAGGCGCGAAGCTTGGCGCCCGACTCACCAGACTCCTATGTAGCGGAGTCGCTTGTCATGTTGGTTCTTGGCAAACCGCACGAGGCCGAACGTACCGCGCGTCAGGCTCTGGCGCTGGATCCCGAGAACGAAGCTGCCGGAGACAGCCTGGCTGACGCGCTCAGGATGCAAGGCAAGCTGGAGGAAAGTGCCGCGCATATTCGCGGATTATTGGCAAGGAACCCCGAGAATCCATGGACTCACTCGTCGGCAGGGATGCTGGCGCTTCAGCGGGGAGAAGTGCGAGCTGCCGAAACGCATTTTCGCTCGGCTCTGCGAATCGAGCCTGAACATCGGGAGGCTCGAGAAGGATTGCTGCACGCGTTTCGTGCACGGTCCCCGCTTTATCGTGCTTACCTCAGGTACAGCTTTATGATGGAGAAACTAGGGCGGGCAGGTCGGGGAATGGTCGTGATCGGACTTCTGATTTTGATGCAATTCGCAAACGCAGCCTTCGTCGGGCGACTGGCACCGATCGGAATGGCCCTGATTGGTTTCTATTGTTTGTTCGTTCTGTGGATCTGGGTGGCGAAAGGTGTAGGAAATCTGTTTCTGTTGTTTGATCGATTTGCTCGCCTTGCACTGCGATCGGACGAAAAAAGAGAAGCTATCGCGGTTGGCGGCGGTGTGCTCGTTGGACTCGGGTTGTTTGTCACCGGGCTGTTGAGTAAGCAGATCAGCGTCATCTTTGTCGGTCTGACTTTGATCGCCGCGGCATTCCCGATGTCGCTAGTCTTCACGAACCGATCCAAGGCCGGCCGCGTCGTTTTTAGCTTGGTCGGCGCCTTCACCTATCTCGGGGGACTCCTCTCACTCCTGTTGGTTGTACTTCCCGTGGGCAGCGGAGCCGGCTTCGCCACAACCCTTTTTGGTTGGACCATGATCCTGGCGCTCGTTACGACCTGGATAGGCAACATTCCCGCGCTGCGGCGCTAGTAGCCAGGTGTTTCGGGGACAGGACACGGGAGTCCTTCGTCCGGGCGACAGAAAGTTCGCTATCTTCTGGCAAACGCTTCAGAGTCGAGATACCGGCGCAGGTAAGGAGACATCTTATCCCGAACCGTTTCCAGTGAGACCTCGTTTCCTGATTCGGTGCTGATCGATGTCATCCTTACGCCGGAAAGTCCACAGGGGATGATGCTCTGAAAGCCGCTCAGATCGCCCGCAACGTTGAGTGCGAAACCGTGCATGGTCACCCATTTGCGAACTCCGACACCGATTGAAGCGATCTTGCGGTCCTGAACCCAGACTCCCGTCTTGCCCTCGACTTTGCCCCCCTTTATTCCGAATTCTTTGAGCAGATCGATCAGGAGATCTTCCAGCTTTCGTAGATAACAATGTAGATCCCGGCCCCGCGCGCGCAGATCAAGAATCGGGTAACCAACCAATTGGCCGGGTCCGTGGTAGGTCGCTTGGCCGCCCCGGTTGGTTTCGAAGACCGGGTAGGGGAGCAGGTCAACGACGCGCAAGCTCGACTTATCAAGAAGCCGGCCGATTGTATAAACGGGCTCGTGCTCGAGCAGGATCACGCTCTCTTCACCGCGCTTGAGGCAATCATCGAGCCTTTCTTCCTGAATGCGAAGACCCGCCTGGAAATCGATGCGGCCCAACCATTCGATGTTCATAAAGGACGATTCGCTCGAAGTGCCGCGAGCGGCGAACTATGCATTTGAAAGTGAGTCAGACCGATTGCCAGTGCGTCTGCGGCATCCGCTTCGGGTGTTTCGGTAAGCCCCAGGAGCGTCCGCACCATATATCCGATCTGTGCTTTTTGCGCCGCTCCCCGACCGACAACCGCCTGCTTAACCCTCCTTGGCGGGTATTCATAGATCGGCAACCCGTGTTGCGCAGCCGCGAGCAAGGCTGATCCGCGAGCCGCTCCGAGGGTAATCGCAGTACGCGTGTTCTGGACGTAGATCAACCCTTCGACTGCGCACTCTGCCGGACAATGAAAACGGATCAAATCCTCGATTTGTCGATGAATTTCTACAAGACAACCCGGCATTGATAGCTGGGCCTTGTTTCGGATCACTCCGTAATTGATCGCGCGCACCTTCGACCCTTCCTTCTCAAGGATCGCATACCCGGAGTTCCTCAGCGCTGGGTCAAGAGCTAATAGACGCACGTCGATATAGTATACCGAAGTTTGGCGAGGGCAGGAAGGCAGAACTCCTGCCTCCCGAACTTGCGAAGTATTTCCCTCCAAACGGTGTATCTTACCGCTCTGCGTAGTCACCACTTATTCCGATGAGAAAGATGCAGGCGCTCGTCAAAAGAGAGCGTGGTCCGGGACTTTGGCTGGAAGAGGTCCCTGCACCGGCAGCAGGCGAGTTTGACGTCTTGATTCGCATTCTTCGTTCTTCAATCTGCGGTACCGATGTCCATATCTATGAATGGGATTCCTGGGCGCAGCGCACTGTCCCGACGCCGATGCCGATTGGTCACGAGTTCGTCGGCGTCATTGAATCCGTTGGAAGTCATGTGATCGATTTCCATTCGGGCATGATTGTAACAGGTGAAGGACATATTGTCTGTGGACGATGCCGGAACTGCTTAGCCGGGCGCCGGCATCTCTGCAATAAGACAAATGGAGTCGGCGTCAACCGTCCCGGGGCTTTTGCCCAATATCTTTCCATGCCGCAGACGAATGTCTGGTTAGCCGATCCAAAGATCCCACTTGACGTACTTACTTGTTTTGATCCTCTTGGCAACGCGGTTCACACTGCACTTTCTTTCGATGTGCTCGGCGAAGATGTGTTATGAAGTCGGCCAATTGTCAGTCAGTTGCCAGTTGTCGGTGGTCAGTTGTCAGTGGCAGAGCCGACCATCGAGGCAATCTGGCTTATAAGTAACTTGTTTGGGATACAGAACTTCGGTCATTCTCGCTGATCTGCGCAACTTTTCGCTGCGCCGCTGACAACTGACCACTGGCCACTGACAACTTCTTCTATGATGGGCGCATTCCAGGAACATCTCGCGGAACAGCTCGGTGAGATCCGGCAACAAGGCTTGTATAAGACCGAACGACCTCTCAGCACGCCCCAGCGCGCCCATATTAGGACCGCAGACGGTAAAGAAGTCTTAAATCTCTGTGCTAATAACTATCTGGGGTTGGCCGATCACCCGGAGGTGATCGAGGCGGCGAAAGCCGCGTTGGAACGCTGGGGATTCGGCCTCGCTTCCGTTCGTTTTATCTGTGGGACCCAGGAGATCCACAAAGAACTTGAGGCGGCGCTGACCCGATTTCATCAAACCGAGGACACCATTCTGTATGGGAGCTGTTTCGATGCGAATGGCGGCCTGTTTGAGACCATTTTGTCAAATGAGGACGTTGTGATCAGCGACGAATTGAATCACGCCTCCATTATCGATGGCATCCGTCTCTGCAAAGCACAACGATACAGGTACCGGCATAGCGACATGAACGACCTTGAAGCTAGACTTATAGAGGCTCGAGGATCTCGTTATCGATTAATCGCGACGGACGGCGTGTTTTCCATGGATGGCACGATTGCAAACCTGAAAGAAATATGTGATTTGGCCGAAAAATATCTCTCGATGGTTATGGTCGATGAGTGCCATGCTGCCGGGTTTCTGGGCAAAACCGGTCGGGGTACTCCGGAATACCATGGAGTGATGGACCGGATTGATATCATCACCGGCACGCTTGGAAAGGCCTTGGGCGGGGGGAGCGGAGGCTATATCACCGGTCGAAAGGCGATAGTTGATCTACTTCGTCAACGCTCGCGGCCATACCTTTTCTCCAATAGTTTAACGCCCTGCACGGTCGCAGCTTCTATTCAAGCGATCAAAATCGCTTCGCGATCGACCGAACTCCGCGACAGATTGGAAGCAAATACCCGATTCTTCCGGGCTGGTCTTACGGAAAACGGGTTAGCGATCCGACCAGGAACGCATCCCATTGTGCCGGTGATGATCGGAGACGCGGCGCTCTCACAAAAAATAGCGGATCGACTTTTAGCCTTAGGTGTCTATGTCATCGGATTCTTTTATCCAGTGGTGCCGCAGGGGACCGCCCGAATCCGAACTCAAGTCTCCGCCGTTCATTCGACAGAAGATTTACAATTTGCGATTCGAAAATTCGCCCAAGTCTGTGACGAATACCCATTGACTTCACCTGGAGCGTTCGCCTGAACGCTTGCCCTCGGTACCATATTTGCCTCAATGGAAGCCGCGATTGTTCCCGTGCAACAAATCTCTTAAGTTCACGGCGATCCAGTCGATAACTTGAAGGACGTACGCGAATATTTCACATTCGATTTTGCGACTTACGCAGGCGGAATATCCAGGAATAGGTGAAATTCTAGGTCTGGGGACGAGAATCGGGCGGTCCCATCGAGGGTGTTCGAAGAACTAAGACTTCAAGATGTAAATGATGCCTCAAGTGCAAAGACGCCCGTCTTATTCGTTTGCAATTGGTTTGGCGCTTTTTGTCGTTTGCCTGCTCTATATCCCGCATTGGGGACACTACGCTCCTAGTGTTCGCCAGTCCGCACCTATCTCGCCCTATCTGACGCCCTGGACAGTCATGTCAGTGACCGCGTTGAGCTTGGCTCTCGCTCTCATCGCAGCCCCGGTCCGGGCACAGCATCCAGTTCAAATCATCCTTTCGAAGACTCTCTGCATCCTGGTATTCTGTTTTGCTGCGGTGTTCCTGTTGGAATATGCCAGCGGAATCCGTGTTCCGGACCTGGATATTTTCTTTCTGCCGGACTCAAGCGGTCAGCGCGTTACTCTCTATTCGGCTCGACCTACCCCACATAGCGCAACGACGAGTCTGCTTTTCGCGTCTTCCCTGCTGATCTTCCACCCGGATCCAGGCTGGCGGAAGAGGGCGTTCCAAATAGGGGTTCTGGCCGCGCTCGTGTTGCCGACCCTTTGTTGTTTCGGCTATCTTGTTGAGTTCCTATTCCCGCCATCTCACCCTTCCGCTCCCAGGGTCGGATTGTCGTTCCCAGCTGTCATTCTCTACTTCGCCCTCGGCTCCGGCGTTCTCGGGCTCTCCTTTGGCTCGAACGCTCCGAGATCTGTCGTCGCCCGCGGCACCAGGACTTTCAGGCGCTCGGGTTAGCGGAAGTCCGGGGGAGTTACCAGTTGCCAGTGGTCAGTTGCCGATCAGTTCTCAGTGGTCAGTTGCCAGTTGTCAGTTGCAGAGCGAAGAATGCAGGAGATCAGGGAGATCGGTTGACCTTTTGTCTTCTCAAACAGATTTCTTTACCCTGAATCGCCCGAGTACCTGCGCCCACTGCCTGCTGCCCACTGACAACTGAGAACTGAGAACTGAGAACTGATGGCAACTCCCACGACCTTCCCCCATGAACGCCTACGAAATCCAAAAATTCGGTGGACCGGAAGGCTTAGAGCTTGTTGATCGACCTCCGCCGGATCCCGGCGATTACGAGGTGGTGGTTCGGATCAAGGCAGCTTCGCTCAACTATCGCGACCTCGTCGTCTTGCGCGGGCAATATGATCGCCACCCGGTCGAAGGGCGAATACCTTTATCGGACGGAGCAGGGGAAGTCATTGCCGTCGGTACGGCCGTGACCAAATTCAAGGTTGGCGATCGCCTTGCAGGCTGCTGGTCTGCAGGACGATTTAAAGCCGAAATGCATCGGACGGCACTGGGTGGTCAAATTGACGGCGTTCTAGTCGAAAAAGCGAAGTTTCGCGAAGAAGGGTTGGTGCATCTGCCTAAAGATTATTCCTTCGAAGAAGGAGCAACTCTACCTTGCGCTGCATTGACGGCCTGGCAATCTTTGATCGTCCGGGGCCAGCTGGTTCCCGGCGAGACCGTTCTTCTCCTGGGGACCGGAGGGGTTTCTATTTTTGGCCTGCAGATCGCCAAATCAGCTGGAGCAAGGGTGATCATCACGTCGAGTAGCGACGAAAAGCTTGAGCGCGCGCGCAAGTTGGGTGCGGACGGGGTCATAAACTACAAAACCACTCCTGAATGGGGCAAGGCTGCCGCAAACCTGGCTGGAAGCAACGGTGTTGACTACGTCATCGAGGTGGGCGGAGCCGGGACATTTCTCCAATCGCTGCGCGCCTGCCGGTATGGTGGAAAGATCGGGTTGATTGGTATTCTCTCAGGCCGCCAGGCTGAAACTGAGATCTTTCCGATTGTCATCAAGGGTGCCACGATCTTCGGGATTTACGTTGGCAGCCGGGAAATGTTCGAGGGATTGAACCGAGCGCTTGAACAATCCAGAATCCGGCCCGTGATTGATCAGGTTTTTCCCTTTGAATCCGCCCCTTAAGCCTACGAATACATGGCGATCGGCTCTCATTTTGGCAAGGTGGTGATCAGGGTTGGGAAATGAATGACAGAAAAGCGGCCGTCCCTTGGCTCCATGAGTCCCGATGACTCCCTCTTCAGCCGCGTCGGCATTTGACGCTCAACTTCTCCGGAGTTATTGTCCTCCCTTTGTCAGCGCCAACCTAGCTTAGAGGTAGAGCGTCGATTCGTAATCGTCGGCTCCCCATGGGGAAAATGAGTTTTAGGCCGGTAACAAGACCGGATAGGGTGGCAAAAATGCCGACATAGCTCAGCTGGTAGAGCAAGTCATTCGTAATGATTAGGTCGTCGGTTCGAATCCGACTGTCGGCTCCTATCACCGGCCAATTGTTTGGGTTCCATTAGAGGCAAACGGAGAGCCACTGACGACTGTTGAGTGGCCGGTGCTGGGATCGACCCACTTTGCGCTGACCGGTCCCGAGAACTCCGTCATGTTCACTGTAATGGTGGATGTCGTCGGAAGATAGGCACCCCCAAACTTGCCGTCCGGCGCAACGGCGGCGGTCACGTAGTTGCTTGCCATTGTCCCACTGGCGTTCCCGCCAAGGACCTTCCCCAAAAACGGCCGCTCTGTTCCGTATCCGGCGGTCACGTAGTTATCGTGAATTTGGCACTGGGAATCATTGTAAGCATTTCCACCCCCAAGACCGGCAAGATGAAAGGTGTCGTCATTAACTCCAGGACTGGATTCACTGATTTTATATAGCCAACAATGATCGATCTCCAATCCAATGGCGCTGTACTTCTGCTGATTATCTTCTCTTATGAACCGGTGATGATAGGCGCAGATATAGGAAAGCGTCAGGAACTGATTTCCTCCTACGATGCAGTAGACGCTGGAGTCCCAATGTCATTACCCAAGTATTGCCAAACTGCATGTGCTGCGGGCTGGAAGCACCGGGAGCGCCGCCCACAGGCGTGGCTGGCATGCAATCAAAGTTTAAGCCCCAGTATCCAGTAAAGGTTACGTAAGGCGCTGGATTTTTGATAAGAAATTCGCCGCCCTTGCAATGCAACGCGAAAGCTCATCAAAAAGACCACCCTGTCTCTCACCGGAAATGATTTCTTTCCGGCGCAAGAAAAATGGCAACGAAGAAAAGCTGGTGCGGATTTGACAATAGAACCACATGATACTTTCAGTGGAATAAGGCCGACCGGCTAGACGAGAGTCGCGCTCCCCGTCCTAGCCTAGGCCGCGAAGGCCGGTGCAGTAGCCTTTCTTCCTCTGGTCAAAGGAAGGAGGAAGGTGATTGCCACTGGCAGCACGAGCAATGTCAGCGGTGTGACCGAAGCCAGTCCACCAACGATTACCACCGCAAACGGACGCGCCGTTTCGGCTCCCACCGCGTGAGAAAGCGCCGCCGGAAGAAGCCCGAGCGCCGCCATCATGGAAGTCATCAGGATCGGACGCAAACGTGACAGCGCCACTTCTTTTGCTGTCGTGAAAACTTCAACCTGCGAATCTTCCAATTCGAGTTCCCGAACCCGTTCCAGCATTAGCACACCGTACTGAATCGATATGCCAAAGAGCGCGACAAAGCCGACGAGCGCCGAAACGGAGATTGGCAACCCGGCCAAGGCGAGGCCGGCGACGCCTCCCACCACGGCTAAAGGAACGTTAAGCAGAATAATGATCACCTTGAGAGGCGAATTGAACGCGGCGAAGAGGACGAAGAAGATGGCGATGAAAGTGCCGGGAATGATGAACGCCAGGCGCTTAACCGCGCGTTGTTCGTTTTCGAAGCTGCCGGACCACTCCAATCGGTAGCCCCGAGGAAGTTTCACTTCCTGATCCACCCGTTGTTGCGCATCAGCGATCACGGAGCCGAGATCCCGGCCGCGCACCGAAAACTTGACATCGGTCCGGCGCTCATTTTCCTCCCTGTAAATCCGCGCGAATCCGTTACGAGTTTGCACGTCTGCGACCTGCCCCAAAGCAATGATCTCGTTGTTTGATCCGAAGAGCGGGATAGCCCGCATCTCTTCCAAGTTAGCGATCGATTCGGGCCGAAGCTTGACCGCCAGATCGAAGGACCGTTCACCCTCCAGAACCTGTGTGGCGACAGTTCCGCCGAACGCCGTTCCCACCAACGAGTCGACGTCGGCTATGCCGAGCCCATAACGCGCGACCGCATGGCGGTCGACGCTGGCCTGGATCTGTGGCTGACCAAACAAGGTCTCGGGAGCGACGTCGACCGCTCCCGGAATCTGTTTCAGGATCCGGGAGACCTGGTCCGAGAGGCTTTGCAGGATTTCTGCCTCCGGACCGTAGATTTTCACCCCCAGTTCCCCTTTAAGGCCGGAAATGGCTTCGTTGACGTTATCCTCGATATACTGGCTGAAAAGGAAGTCTGCGCCGGGTATATTCCGGAGCAACTGATTGTTCATCATCGCGGCTAGTTCTTCGCGAGTTTGGGCGGATTTCCATTTCTCCTGAGGAATCAGCTCGACATAGGTTTCCACCATGTTAAAGCCTCCCACGTCCGATCCGTCGTCCGGACGGCCGATTTGGCTGACCACTGTTTTGACCTCCGGGAAAGAAGCGAAAATCAGGCGCTCTTTTTTCGTAAGCTTTTCGGCCTCGGATGGCGAAATGGATTCCGGCAAATCCATATGGACCCACAAGGCGCCCTCATCGAGTTTTGGGAGAAACTCTGAGCCGAGCCTGAAGGCTAGAAAAAGTGCACTGACGACCAGCGCGCCAGCCCCCAGAAGAATTACCATCCGCAGTTTCAGCGCCAGATTCAGCACGGGCAGGTAAATGCGTCGTATCGTCCGAACCAGACCAAAACCGATTTTCCCATCGTTCTCTTTCCGCTCCTTCGCTTGAAGGAGATAGGAAGCAAAACATGGCACCGCGACCAAAGCGAGCAATGCTCCGGAAATGATCGCGAAACTCAGCGTCAATGCCATTGGCTTGAAAATTCTCCCTTCCACACGCTGGAGGGTAAAAAGGGGGACAAAGGCAATCAGTAAAACCGCCTTGGAGAAGAGAATTGGCCGCGTCATCTCGGCCGCCCCTTGAACGATGCATTGGTGCAAGGTCAGCCCCAGCTTACGGCGTTGTTCGACAAGTCGAATGACATTTTCCATGATCACCACCGACGCATCCACGATGATGCCGAAATCGATTGCGCCCATCGAAATCAGGTTGGCGGGAATTTTCTGGTAGTCGAGCAGCATGGCCGCGCCGACTAGGGCAAGTGGGATCACCGAAGCGACAATTAACGCTGAGCGCCAGTTCTTGATACCAAGGAATGCGACAAGCACGATGAGCACCAGCAGCATGCCTTCGAGGACGTTGTGTACGACAGTCTGCGTGGCGCGCTTGATCAGATCAGTACGATCGTAGTGTGGAACCAGCCGAACTCCAGGCGGGAGATAGGTGCGATTGATCTCGTCGGCTTTCGCTTCCACCCGCTGCAGCACTTCGAGCACGTTGTCCCCTTTGCGCAAGAGGACGATGCCCTGAATGACATCATCCTGATCGGTCTGTTCGGGCGACATTCCGGGATGCGGCTTGTTCATGCCCACCCGACCAAGGCGAAGCTGATCCCCGATGACCACCTGCCCCAGATCGCCAACCTTAATCGGAGTATTGTTTCGGACCGCAAGAACGGTATCCCGAATATCGTCGAGCGTCTGGATCAGACCGATCCCGCGGATAATAAACATCTGAGAGCCGTGTTCAATGTAGGCTCCGCCCGCGTTCTGGTTACTGTTTTGCAAGGCCTGAACGATCTGTTGAAGCGTAATGTTATAGCTCTTGAGCTTTACGGGATCGATCAAGACCTGGTACTGCTTGGTTGGTCCGCCGAAGCCGTTCACGTCGACAATACCCGGCACGGTGCGAAACTGGCGCTCGACCACCCAATCCTCGATAGCGCGCAATTCCGTCAGTGGGTAATTGGGCGGCGCCTGGAGGGTGTAACGAAAAATTTCGCCGACCGCCGTCGAATCTGGCGAGACCGACGCCTGGGCGCCAGTCGGGAGCTGGACCTGGGCCAATTGTTGGGCAACCAGACTGCGCGATCTGTAGTTGTCGGCATCGTCCTCAAAGGTGATCGTCACCACTGACAAGCCGAACATCGATATCGACCGCAGCGATGCTCTTTGCGGCAGGCTGTTCATCTGATTCTCGACCGGGATGGTGACGAACTTTTCCACCTCTTCAGCTGCGTGTCCCGGCCACAACGTGACCACTTCAGCCTGAATATTCGTCACATCGGGATATGCCTCTATTGGAAGGTTCCGAAGCGCCATGACGCCGGCTGCAGTATAAGCGACGATCAATCCTACGATCACCGCCCGTCCTCGAAGGAGCCTTTCGAACAACGCCTTCATGAGCTCGGAGTCGCGACGGCCTCAGGTTTCGACTCCTCTCCTTCTCCCTCGCCGAGGTAATTATTCATCTCCAAGCTACCGTCACTTACCACTCGTTCACCGGATCGAACTCCTTTGATCACCACCGTTGCCCCCGCCGAGCGTTCGTGCAGAACAGTGATTTCGCGTCTGCTAAACTTATTCGGATCGGACTTGTCCGGCACAAACACATAGTATTTTTCATTCACGTAAATGACGGCGCTCGCTGGAACTTCGACCGACTGACCTTCGCTTATCGGTAACTTCACATTGACCGTGACGTACATCTCGGCTTTGAGAGCCCCATCCGGATTCTCAACGTTTGCACGAGCATGAACAACGCGGGTCTGAGGATCGAGCGAGGCGCCTACCGCCACCAGCTTGCCTGGAAATATCCGTCCAGGATAGGCTGGAGTCCGTAACTCGACTTCCTGTCCGCCCTTCAGTTCGTTCAGATCGGTTTCGGGCACGTCCAGCAGGACCCAGAGGCGGCTTGGATCCGCAATGGTGAAGAGCGGAGTGATCACATCGCTGGTGCTGCCAAGGATCATATCGGGACGAACCTCTTGCCCATTATTTATCTTTTTATCAACGACGTTTCCGGCGATCGGACTTCGCAAGTGATAGAGATCGCTGAAATCACCGGTGGATGTCCCATACCTCTGGAGGGCTGCGAGTGCCCGATCTTTTTCAGCCACCGCGCTATCGTAGTCGGCTCTTGCCTGCTCCACGTCTTTCGTTGCGGCGGCGCCGTACGTGGTCAGATCCTTAACGCGCTGATAAGTCTTCTCCGCCTGAGTCAGGGATGCCGTTGCTTTGAGGTAATCCGAAAGTGCCTGGCCATAGTCTGAAGAATGAAGCAACGCCAAGTCGTCCCCAGGGGCCACTTTTTGACCGACGTCAGCGACAATCTTTGCAACTTGTCCGGAAACAGGTGAATAGATACGAACCGCGTAGTCTTCGTTCCAGGTTAGGCGTCCAGTAAAGTGGTCTTCGACACTATTTACCGGTTTGGCCTCGGCGGTTTTAAAACTGGAGAGCTGAGGTATTTTCGGCGGAAATTCAAGATCTCGTCCGTCCATGACCTTCGGTGGTTCGAATGTCGATGCCTCCATCGGCCTGGCCGCAGGTTCCTTGGCCTTCTGGCAGCCATCAAGGACAATCAGGCAAAGCAAGCCGCCTAATCTTGAAAGCGTCGACTTGGTATGCGTTAGACGAGGCTTGGTTTTCATAGTATTAACGACTTCTGCGTGATTGGTCGGCAGAGAAAAAATGACTTACAAAACCCTGCCTCTATTCCAGTTCATCGTCCAAGTCCCAAATCGCCGCGGCTTGCTCTAACGCCACTAAAGCCTTGGCCCGTTCCGTGAGGGCGGCTATATACGCGAGGTGGACAGTATTGTCTTCTGTTTGCGCAACTAAAACATCCAGCAGGGTGGCGGCCCCTTTCCGGTAACTGATCAGCTTGGCTTCCAGGACCTTGTCAGCGAGTTCAAGTGCCGCACCTCGATACTGCGCGAGTCTGGTCTCGGCCAATTCATAGCGTCTAAAATTTGTTCGAACGTCCACTTCGGCCTTTAACGTGACTGACTTAAGGGTCGTCTCGGATTGGAGGGCCATTCTAACGGCGGCTTCGTATTCTCCACGGTAGGAATTAAAAAGAGGCAATGGAATAGAAACGGAGAGATTTGTACTATTAAAGGTCGGACTTGGATTGATCGGATTGGTTGTCGCGGTCGTTTGGGCGAACTGCACTCCAACAGTTAGGTCTGGATAGCGGTTTGCTTGCGCGAGCTTGACGCTGGCTTGCGCTGACTCGAAAGCATGCCGAGCCGCCACGACGTCGGGACGCTTTTGCAAAGCCTGGGCCAGGAGACTTTGTTGGTCGAAATCTTTCACTCTGTACTCCAATTTACTAACCGGGGTAGGTATCGCCGCGCCTGAAGTCCCCATCAGTTGTACGAGCATCACCGCCGCCGTCGCCGCATCGGATTCCGAGGAATGAAGGTCATCGAGAGCCTGTAAAGCATCGACACGGGCCTGGTTCGCGTCCACCTCGTCGATGTCGCCCGCTCGGAAGCGCTTCTCGTTGGTGGTCGCGAGCTTATCCAGTGCGTCATAAGAGTTCCTCTTCTGGGCGACGATCATACGGTCGGCTACGGCGTCAATAAAAGCACTGGACGCGGTTCCGCGCAGCGTCCGAAAGAAGTCATCCAGTGTTGCGGCGGCAGTCAAATAACTACCTTCCGCGACGGCAACTCGACGGCTGCGCTTTCCGCCCATTTCGATAGTTTGGCTGACCCCTCCGCTGTAGATCGATGGCTGACTCTGGTCAGCAGTTGTGTAGGCAAAGCTGACCGTTGGATTGGGTGAAACATTCGCGGCAGCGATCTGGGCTTTGGCAATGGAAACATTGTAACGTTGGGCAGCGTAGTCTAGATTGGCGGTGGCAACTTTGCTCAGGAATCCCCTCAGCGTTATTTTTCTGGAGGTGCCAGAATCGGAACCAGGGCGCTTATCTCTAGCCGAGCAACTAACAGCTAAGGCTAACCAGCAGGATACGAACAATGGAAGAGAGCGAATCATGCTTGTAAGGCTTTCAGATTGGTATGGCATCGATCAGTGGTGCACCTTTCCCCGGAGTTCAACACCGAGAGAGCCCTCGTAATAGATCGGCCTACCATGCGAAAGTAGAGCGAGCCGAATCGGAGGGAGCTAGAACGTCGGAGCCGCCGTCGGGAGAGCGCAAGCGTGTGTCCTTTCTGTTTGGTGTAATGACCGCGATAAGAGCGTCACTTTCGTGACGTAGGTGTCACCGAAGAATGGATGGTAGCAAATAATTTCGACCAGGGCTCCAGGCCTGAGCATCGCGGCGTCAACAAACTGTAGACCCGGTACGAATTGCGTCTGGCGGTCCCAGGTAAACCTGAGTGGCTTTGCCTTACCGGGTGGCAAGAGCTCAGCTTCTCGTGCTTGGGCATCGACTTTCTGAATGATGCCTGTAACGTGACGACCCCTTATCGAAAGCGCCAGAGTCGGCGGCGCAGGGCATACGAGGTTGATGATGACCAGAGGGATCAGCAGATTGCGAGTCCTCACAAGGCGTCTAGGCTCCTAGTGGTTTAGTAGCTTAATTTGGGTTTATCGTAAGATTGACTCCTTGAGGAGGTTCGAGTTTGCGCCCGGAAGCATCAGCAGAGAAAGCGCTGCGAAGCTTAAGGGCATGCCCAAAATCACTGGCCAAAGGGTTTGGCGGCTCGCCGGGAATACTGCCATTCCGGCAACAACACTGAGCAACTGTGTCCAGCCCGCCAGTATGCGGGCGAAAGGTGATTGTCGGAATTCTTGCATGGTCCCGCTCTTCTTGTTCGGCTCACTGTCAAGCGAGCGGGCGTAATTCTACTCGGCTGTAGCTATCCTGACCGTTTGCAATACATTACCGTTTGGCAAGGTTAGAGGATTCACTCGCGGCAAGACGATGCGCGCGCTAAGGCCTGGGCCGACGTCCTCCAAGGAGAGCCTCCCGGAATGCAAATAGCTGATGGCCGCCACGATGGGCAGGCCGAGGCCGTTACCCGGGAGGCTCCGGCTCCGATCAAGACGGTAGAAACGCGTAACCACCTTTGCTCGTTCCTCGGCCGGGATGCCCTGGCCGTTGTCCTGAACGACTATTGCCACGGTGTTTCGTCCTTGGGTCGCTCGAACCTGCACCGTTGCCGAGTTGCCGGCGTACTTGAGCGCGTTGTCGATCAGGTTCGCGGTCGCGCTGGCCAAAAGATCTTTGTCACCGAGCGCGGTTGGTTCGCCATCGATATCGACGACCAGCTCAATGCCCTTTGCCTCTGCGGCGGCATCGTAAAGCTCGACCACTCCAGTGACAATTTCCCTGAGCGAAATTGGCTGGAAGGATTGGCGCCGGGTGCCTGACTCTGCCTCCGCGATCTGCAGCAACTTGTCGAAAACAATGGTTAACTCATCAATCTCTCGAATAGCAGCGCCCGCTGTTTTAGTGACCGTCTCAATCGTGGTCCCGGGTCGAAGTGCCTCATCAAGTAGGCTTCGGATGCGGCCCAACGGCGTTCGAAGATCGTGGGCAACCGAGTTAGAAACCTCACGTACGCCATCCATCAAGTGTTGAATTCGGTCAAGCATGTGATTGATGTCGCGATTCAGCCGAGTGAATTCGTCCTCCGCGTCCGAGACCGGGATGCGGCGGCTCAAGTCTCCTGCTTCGATCTCCAAAACCGTTCGGCGGATCGCAGCCACCCGATGCTCGAGTTGCTGGCGGAAGAAGACGGCACCTCCGATTGCCAGCAGCACGGCAATAGCGCCTCCGACAATGAGAGCGCGCAACACGAGTTGCGCGATCTCATGGACATCCTCCATATCGCGGCCAACGAGCAGGGTGGCGCCGTTCGGCAATTCGTGCGGCAGGACCCGACTGCTCGACGCACGACCGTAACGGGTTACCATCTGATCCGTCAGACGATCCAGTGGCATCTTACTGCTGGGCCATCCGGAAAGATTGCCGGCAAGCTTTTTTCCGTCCGGTCCGACAAGGAGATAGACCTCCGTATCCTGGTCTATGCCGTCCGTCAGGAGCTGCTGTATCTCCTGCTCAAGTGCCGCGATCCCGCGAGTTTCGAAGTGGGTGGTAAGCCGCTCGGAGATGGCAAAGAGTTTCGTGTCAATCCCAGGGACCAGAACGCCGACAGTCCCAAAATATAAAACCGCCGAAATTACCGCTACCGCGCCCAACACCAGCGCGCCGTAGCCCATTGCCAAGCGAAAAGTAACGGTATTTAAAAGTTTATTCATTGACGCAGATCATGTACCCGACCCCGCGCACCGTATGGAGCAGCGGGGGAGAAAAGTCTTTGTCTATCTTTTGCCGGAGTCGGCTGATCTGGACATCGATGACGTTGGTCTGCGGATCAAAATGATAGTCCCAGACCGTCTCAAGGAGCATGGTACGCGTAACCACCTCTCCTTGGTGACGGAGCAGGTATTCGAGAAGCCGGAACTCGCGGGGTTGGAGGGCGATCGGCTTGGTGGCTCGCTCTACCCTGCGCTTCCCCAGGTCAAGTTTCAGGTCGGCAATCCACAGTTCCGACACGTCTTCTCGCATACCAGATCGGCGCAGTAGCGCTTGGACCCGCGCGAGAAGCTCGGAGAACGCAAAGGGCTTGGTCAGGTAATCATCGCCACCGCTGCGGAGCCCTCGGACGCGCTCATCTAAACTGGTCAATGCGCTAAGGACCAGGATAGGCGTCGTCTTACGAAGGTCCCGAATAGTTTGGACAATCGATAAACCGTCGACCTCGCCCGGTAGCATTCGGTCCAAAATGACAATATCCCAACGCTCGCCGGCGGCAAGGTGAAGACCATCGAGGCCGTCGCGGCACCACCTCACCGTAAAGCCTGCCTCTTTGAGCCCATTGGAGATGTATCGGGCAGTATCCGCTTCATCCTCGATTACAAGGCATCGCATATTGCTCGTTTCGCTAGCATAACACGCCCGGTTGAAAGAACATTTTATTCGCGTCGACTTAACGCGCTATTTGAAGTGCCGGATGCTGACCCAGACCGATATCTCCTGGATGAGACACAAGTATTCCCGCACTGGCGGAGATGGTTGCTGAGGACGCTGTCATGGCCGAGTAGCGCGCGCGAATGGTAATGGCCACCAAGTCTGTTCGAGTGAGAAGGCTGGCAGCAAGTCACAGTATCTCTGAAAAAATTCTGACCGTTTTTTGTATTTTGTTTTCAGAATTGCTTGCAGTATGTCCTGATTCTATCTAAAATGGAAACCCATGCGCAAAAATAAGCTTGTTTTGCGATTTCAACAAACGCAGGAGATACCGCACAGAACTGTCGAGTACTCTTCCTTTGCGAAACTCAAAAAGCCTTTGATGATGACTTCCAAACTCATTCCGAAAACCTTGACATGTTTGTTATTTTTTGCGATGGGAGCGGCAAGAGCGGCCGATCTTCCGGAGGGAAGTAGCCCACCAGGGGGTGGTCCTCAAATAAGCCTCCTGGGACAGTTTCGCCCGATCGGCGGTTCCGGCAACAACCTCAGAAATCCGGATCTGGATGTCCTACCTAACACTCCCGAAATTGCCTTAGCCCCGCTTAATTTCGCTCCAGGAACGAATGACGGATTAGTGGACGGCCCGAACGCCAGGACTCGCGATTGCCGCCAGCCTGCGCAACGCCGACGGAACATTGATCACCTCCGACAATGGCCAGGCGCTCCCGGTGGTAAATGACTCGTTCGTTACCGGCGATCCACGGGTGATGGAGAACCCGGAGCTGACCGCACTGACGATCCTGTTTATGCGCGAGCACAACTTCTGGGTTGGCGCCCTCAAAGCTCAACATCCCGACTGGACAGGCGACCAGCTTTACAATATGGCGAAAGCGATCACCACGGCGGAATATCAAAACATCGTTTATACGGAGTATCTGCCTCTTCTGATCGGGCCGGTGTTGGGAGCATACCGTGGTTATGACCCGACTATAAACGCCCAGGTGACGCAGGAGTTTTCCACCGCCGCTTTTCGTATGGGCCATTCGGAGGTATCGGACACGCAAGAGGGGCTGGATAACGAGGGAAACGTAGTCTTCACGGAGTCCTTGGCGCAGGCATTCTTCAATACGCCCGAAATCGATGAGGCCAACGGCATCAACCCGCTCCTGCGCTCTCTCGGTGTGGATTTCGCTCAAGCGACCGACGTTTACGTGGTGGCGGCGCTTCGGAACTTGCTCTTTGCGACCCTGGTCGGCGGCGATGTGGATGAAATCGATCTCATCGCGATCGATATACAGCGTGAGAGGGATGTGGGCCTGGGCACGCTGAACGAGACGCGGCGGGCGCTCGGGTTGAAGCGATACAATTCGTTCGCGCAATTGACCAGGGACCCTGTTCTGCAGGGAAACCTTCAGGCAGTCTACGGCTCCATCGACAATGTCGACTTGTTCATAGGCGGTTTGGCGGAGAATCATGCTTCCGGAGCTATCGTAGGCCCTACTTTCCAAGCGATTATCGCAGACCAGTTTCAAGCTCTAAGGGCGGGAGATCGCTTCTTCTGGATGAATGAAGGATTTGATCGGCAAACCGCCTCCATGATCTCAAACACGACGCTTGCAGATATTATGGAGCGAAATGCCGACACGCCTAACCTTCAGGCGAATGTCTTCATCGAGGCGGCTATTCCGAAACATGTCCAACCGCACGCGCCGCCGCCTGCCAGGATCGACACGCACGGACGCCACGTGCCGCCTTTCATAAACGATGGATTGTAGAGGGCTACGCACGAGCCGGAGCCCGTTTCGAACTTTCGAGTAGCAGTACGGCGCGAAGTAAAGAACCTGTTCAGGATGGTTCTGGATGGCAATCCATGCACCGTCGATTACGAGTAACCCATGTCTACGGACCTTGCTCATCTGGGCAAATTGGCAGAGATCGCGAAAAACCGCTTTGAAACCAACTCAGGCTGAGCGTTATGAAATCGGATCTGTTGGACCATCAGGTGGAGTGCCACACTTGGATGTTCTTTCCGCCCGGTCTGGCGCGGTCGGACTGGCCTGACCTTGCGGCAAGTCGAGCACCGTCGCCCCTGCTCGTGCAATACGATCGCCACGATCGTCTGTTTCCCATCCAAGGCATGCAAGCCGCTCATCAGCGCATCGCCCTTCACTATGACCAAATTGGGCGGGCCGAACGGTTACGTGGGAAAATTCTATGATGGCCCGCACAAGTTTGACGTCGCCATGCAGGCCGACGCGTTTGCCTGGCTCCGTCCGTAGCTCCAGTGACCGCCCTCCTAGAATAGATTCAACGAAACAAGCTCGTTCTCGTAGACCTCAGCGACTGCTTTTCCCCACGCCGCGACTTCCGTAAGGGGTATTGGCGTCAGTTTCAACTAATCCGAGAGTAGTATTGCTGACGGGGCTGTTACGCGATTAGGTTGAGAAAATCGCCAAACTGCGAGCGGCGACGAGTTCGGTCCGTGTGATGGCTGGAAATTGATGCAATGAGAATATCGGATTCAACTAAAAAATTGGCACGGCAAATGGTGTAACGTTCCTTTATTATGCTCTGGATCCCTGAAGAAAAGCTTTCCCCGCTGCAGCGCTGGATTCTGATCGAAGCTTACGGCGAAATCATTGAAGCAGGGTCGGACGAGCCTAAGAAATATCGCCGTATCAGTTATTTACCGCCCGTTCACCTTTTGAGAATCTACGTTTTACGAGACTACTTTAAGATTCCGCTTCGAACGCAAAGGAACGACTACGGGCATAAATGGCTCGTTATGGACAAAGCGGCGGTGGGACCGGAAAAAGCAAATGCCGCTCGAACGTCGCTAAGCCGCTCACTGAGACGACTAAAAGAACGAGGACTTATCTCGGATTCGATTAGCTTGACTTCTCGCGGAATCGAAGTGGCCAGAGAGCTTTCAGCAAAATCACGTTGAATGGCTCAAGAGATGCGAAAGAACTGAAGAAGGCCTCTTAGCAAAAACCGCTGGAATCCTCATGTCAGCAGACTGAACTCCGGTGGCAATACGATTCCATTAAAGAAAGCGCTGATCCATCCGAAAGACCAAAGGTATCAGTTAATGCCGTCGCCGGATGCTCATTGTTGGATAAATGAGCGCCGACGGCGGTGAAGCCGTGGCGCGAATCTCTCTGTCGTGCCGGTTTGCCCGCGTCATCGCATAATCTCGCCAGGAGAATCTATCTATTTTACCACGGAAAATATGAACGTGGTGATTATCCCTATCGAAGAAGAAACTCGCTGCGCTGGTGCCTGACATGAAGACCCGGCCGTCCGGTGCCAGATGAAGACGGGGAAACAACGTCAAGTCCGCCCCGGTGGCGACGCGGAAATCGCTCAACCGAGTCCATCCTGGCTGTCCGTCAATCCAGATCTCGGGTGTGTTGTTGGTAGGTGTGTTGGGCAGCGGCGGCGGAGGAGGAGGCGATAGCGGACTAGGGGTAGCGTACCGGCCAGAGCAAACCAGTACACTTCCATCTTCAAGGGTGATCGCGGTCGGATACCAACGCCCATTCTCCATGGCAGAGCTGCAACGTTTAGCAGCTCGCTTTAAGCCTGGCTATCAAAAACAGAAAACATTATACAAGACACCAGTGAGTTCATTGGAGTCAAAACCGCGCACACTCCTCTCGACGATAACTTCGTTCTTTCTCTATCTTTTCGAACGAATCACGCCCGATCCGTATGTTTTCGCGGTAGCGCTCACGATACTGACCGCGCTGTTGGCGGGGATATTTGCGCCGAAAGGGTCGGCCGACATGATTCTTACCGGATGGTATAATGGACTGTTCAACATCTTGGCATTCGCATTCCAGATGGTGCTGGTTCTGGTAACCGGATACGCGCTGTCGAATTCTCCGCAGGTGCGGCGATTGCTGGACGTTTTGGCGGGGATTGCGACGACGCCGAAGCGTGCAGTCGTAGTGGTGGTCATAACCGTGATGGTGACTTCCTTTGTGAACTGGGGATGTGGCCTTGTGGTGGCCGGGCTGTTAGCCCGTGAAATTGCCAAGAGAATCAGGATAGATTTTGGCTGGCTCGCCGCAGCCGCTTACTCCGGATGGATTATCTGGGCCAGCGGTCTGTCGAGTTCGATAGCGTTAGCTCAGGCAACTCCAGGTTCAGCGCTCAACGTTGTCCAGAAGATGACTGGGAAAGTGTTGACTTTGAATGAGACGGTTTTTGCGCCGTTTAACCTTGTACCGGTCCTGGTGTTACTGGTTCTCATTCCCATTTTGTACTGTGCGATCCAGCCTGCGGAAGCGGATACGCTACCGGCTGATTCTGCACGGCTGATCGCGGAAGATCAGGCACGGGCCGTCAAGGCCGTCGAGTCGCCGACTCTGGCACGCCGCCTCGAAAGAGCCTGGGTACTAAATCTGATAATTGTTATTGCCGGCGTCGCGGCGCTTGGTGTGACCTGGGCGAAATCGGGATTCGTTCTCGACATCGACTCCGTTATTTTTCTGTTCTTTATCGCCGGTCTGCTATTTCACTGGACACCAATTGCTTACGTCGAAGCGATCAACAATGCGGCACGTGTTACCGGACCGTTAATCCTTCAGTATCCGCTCTACGGAGGCATCATGGGTATCATGACGGTGACTGGTCTGGCTGACGTCATCTCCAAAGCTTTCGTGGCATTTGCGAACGTTCACACCTTACCGTTCTGGAACTTCATTGCTTCGATGATTATCAGTCTGTTTATTCCGAGTGGAGGCGGCCATTGGGCGGTGCAAGGCCCATTTGCGGTCCCGGCGGCTGCTCAGCTTCAAACGTCGCAGGCCGCGACTGCGATGGCGGTCGCCATGGGCGAGCAAGTCACCAACATGATCCAGCCCTTCTGGGCATTGCCTGTCTTAGCGATCGCAGGGATCAGCCTGCGCCGCGTGATGGGATTCACGGTCATGAGCTTTTTCGTCGGTACCATCGTATTTGGGCTGGCATTGCTGGTGTTGGTATAGGTTAAGGTCAGCCGTAAGGTCAGCCGTCCCCCCTGTCCCAAGGTCAGCCGTTGATTTATGACATTTCCCAGGTGTCTGCCGCGGGCATCGAGAATTGACGGAAGGGGCACTGGTACGGAATGCACGGGCCAGCCAGGAATGGCGCGAGATAAGAGTAGCTTACCTGGTTGTTGCGAGCCAGAGTGCGCTCCGCGACCAAGTGCTCGAGAAGGAACCGACGGTTTCAAGGGCTGATCAAGGTTCTGTCGTTCATCGCAATTCTACGGTTGAGCGTCCTGACTTCTGGCTCCTGCAACTCCTGAATCAGCTTCGGCTCGAATTCGTTCCAATTCCTCCCAGCGGCTGTAAAGCTGAGAAACATTTTGCCGTGCGGCTTGGAGCTGTGCCTCAAGCGTCTGCCAATCCTGACCGTGTTTGGCGAAAAATTCCGGGTCGGCAAACTGCGATTCAGTTCGGACAACAGCTTCCTCCGCATTTAGAATCCTGGCTTCGATCGTTTCTAGCTCCTGACGCTCACTCCACTTGAGCTTGCGAAGCCTCTGCCCGGCTGCCGGGTGATCAGAGCTCGCAGCGGATGAGCCCGTTTTCGGCAGGGTCGCACTCGATACGATTCGTTCGGCTCGCTTTTCGAGGTAGTAATCGTAGTTCCCCGTGGAATACCTGACCACGCCATCTCCTTCGAAAGCTAGAATGGACGTGCAAACCCGATTCAAGAAATAGCGGTCATGGCTGACGACAATGACGCAACCCTCAAACACGACCAAGGCCTCCTCCAGCAAACGAAGCGTACCCAAATCGAGGTCGTTTGTCGGCTCATCGAGCATTAGAACATTGCCTCCGCGCTTAAGTATCTTCGCAAGCAGTATCCGGCTGCGTTCTCCGCCACTAAGAAACTCAATTTTCGTGTTGATCTGGTCCTCCGTGAAAAGGAAGCGCCGCAAATATCCTCGCAACGTGATGCTCTCGTCGCCAAGCCGCACATATTCGCTTCCCTCACCGACTTCTTCCCAAACGGTCTTTTGATCGTCCAGAAGCGTTCGAATTTGATCTACGTAATTGATCTCGGTTCGTGGGCCGATCTCTATCTCGCCGGTCGAGGAATGCAACTGCCCAAGCATGAGCTTTAACAGCGTAGATTTCCCGAGCCCGTTGCGACCAACCACACCCAACCGTTCGCCCGGATGGATGTCGAGGCTTAGATTTTCAAAGAGCCGGCGAGCACCTAGCTCCATACCCACCCCACGCAACTCGATCACCCGATTCCCTAGCTTCGGCGCGGGTGGCACAATCAGCTCTACGTCAAGTTCCGGTTCGGGCGCCCCCCGCGCAGCCAACTCAAAATATTGCTCGACCCGGTTAATGGATTTGGTGCGTCGCGCGCTCGGACTCCGCCGCACCCATTCCAGTTCGCGTTTCAAAAATTTCTGGCGTTGGCTCTCCTGGAGTTCCTCAGCGACCTGCCGGGCCGCCCTGGCCAGAAGAAAGTCCGTGTAGTTACCTTGGTACCGATAGAACTTGCCACGCGAGAGCTCGACGATGGAGGTGGCCACGCGATCAAGAAAGTAGCGGTCGTGGGTCACAAATAGAGAGGTGCCTGAGTAGCGCGCAAGGAAATCCTCCAGCCATTCGATCGAGTCGGTATCAAGGTGATTGGTCGGTTCGTCGAGGATCAGAAGATCCGGGCGAGCCAGTAATGCGCGACAGAGAGCGACGCGTCGCTTTTCTCCGCCCGACAATTCCCCGACAATTCGATCTGGATCAGGAGCGTTAAGGTTGCCGATCAGGCTTCTGATTCGATGCTCAATCCGCCACCCGTCGAAGTGATTAATCTGGTCCAGCAGCGCAGCGCTTCGCGGGCTCTCTGCCAGAAGGCCCTCGTATTCGGCGATTAGATCGAGAATTTGCTGCGCACCGGCGCGAATATTTGTGAAAACAGTAGCGCTTTCATCCAGGGTCAGGGCTTGCGGCATGTAGCCCGTAACAAGATCACGACGCCGGACCAGTTCACCCGTATCCGCCTGGAGAACTCCAGCGACGATTTGCAGGAAAGTGGATTTCCCGGATCCGTTGCGCCCAACCAGTCCGACCCTTTCTCCTTCGCTCAGTGTTAGCGATGCCTTGTCGAGCACTGTTTGAGCGCCGTAGCGCGCCACGAGTTCGCTCGCACTGACGATCGAGCTAGGGGAAACATTGGACATGCAGACAGAATAGCGCAATCAGCAGCGAAATGATTGTCATACGGACTTCGGGGCCATGGATGGGCCCGAATTAGTAATTGCTCAATTTGTCGATCGCTTCCTGATATTTTGTTAGCAATGCAGGCGCCCTTTCAACGGCCCATCCAAGATAGTTGTCTTTCAGAAGAATCAGGGTGGTCCTGAGATTTTCAGGTTTGCGTGAGTCCCATGATTCCAGCACTTTTGCAACTTCGCTTTCAGATTTCATAATACGTTGCTGGTTATCGTAGATAGTATTCAACAGGCTATAGGTGCTCAAATCCAGCCTGGCAAAAACGTTATTTTGTCTTGCGACTTGCCAAACCACATCATTCAAATCACGGTTTAACACGCCTTCCGGTGCGATGATTTTTAAGTTCAGGGCGCCATTGTTAATAAACTGCTGGGCCATGGCCGGATCAGCCAAAGCCGAATCAATATTCTTCAAAACCTGCAAATGATAGCGCAGCTGTACTTCTTCTGACTTTTTATTGCTGATGAGCTCCTCCCGCAATTCGTGTATGACTTCACGCAATTGGCTGTCTTCATGAAGTTTTTGAAATAGCATTGTCAAAAATAGCGCCAGCACAACGCTGAAGACGATCAATAGTGACTCTTCAACATATTCTTTGAAGGTTCTTACGGTGATTACTTCTTGAAGATGTTTTTTCACAGTGATGGCCTTACCGCGAGAACGCTTGGCTTCCTGGAATGCCTTCGCCTTTCTTCCTCTGATGCTTCTTTGCGCATTGAAGGGAGGATAAAAGCCAATCGGGCGGAAGGGCAAGCTCTCGATAAAATGTTCGAACATGGGGAGGCGACCCGGAAAAAGATGGGCTGCAGATCCAGGCTTGGGCAAGCTGGCGTCAATTGTCCGTGGCTTCGGTTCGCCAATTCTCGGCCGCGAAAGGAGGTCCTCTCACTTTTGAGCATTCTTTTCATCGGGAGATCGATAACATTTAATAAATACAATACTCAATGTATCTTCAATCCGCTCTATAACCACCGCGTCCTGGTGATTGATGATAACCGGGCCATTCAGGACGACTTTCGTCAAATATTGGTGACATCCCGCAGCTTTTCAGATCCCTTGGGCGAACCTGGATCGCCTTTATTTGAAGAACCGACTGAGAATTCTCAAGTTCCAATATTTCAAATTGATTCGGCATATCAGGGACCGGAAGGTCTATCGAGGTTTTACAATTGGCCGTTGCCATGACTGAAAAATGGCGACTAAACCAACAGACCAAGCTCCGGGTGGATAATCTCGAAAAATTGGTTCAGTGCGTACGCAGACAGTGGTGCACCGTCTCGTCAAAGTAGAGAACGCTCCGAGCCAAAAAGCTCGTTGAGCTTGGTCGAGCGAAACGCAAAAATCTGCCTTACATCGCGTTCCACGAAAAGTCGATTGACGATCCAACCGCCAATAGTCGAATATCTCACGCGATCGTAGCACATGGTGCCTGCCCCGCTCTTCTCAAAACGGTGTTCGTGAATCCAGAGCCGATAGGGACCCTTAATCTGCTCATCAACGAATCGAAAAGGAGGTTCCCAGGCCGTTATCTTTGTCCTCCACTGCACGGGTATACCGTGAAGGCTAATCCGATAGTCGATGAGTGTCCCAACGCCCATGTCAATGTAGCCCAGCGTGAGGATCTCGAAGTGCAGCCACGGCGGAGTGATGCAGCCAAGATTTTTCGCGTCGGCAAAGAATGGAAAAATCTCCGTTTGACGACTGGCGAGCCAAAGCTCCGAGCTAAACAAGTACTGTTTCATTTCCGAAGGTAACAATCATTGTACGCCTCCATTCAGTCGACGGACGCACTTCCGCAATCCACTCAAAGGGATTCAGGTTCGATCTCGACCCATGCATTTCCCCTTTTTCTCAGCGCGCTCGGAGAGATTTTCGAAGCCGCAGACCGCCGATCAGCAAGAGCGCATCCGCGGCCCTGCTACTGACGTAATCCAACTGAATCGTTCACATGATCGAGCTAAACGCAGAATTCCCGGTGCGAAATCCCGACCGCTTGCTGTCGAACCGACGTACTCCAAAAAGATGAGACGAGTCATCCACTGGTTTCGACGCGACCTGCGGGTGACCGACAACACTGCGCTTTGGCACGCTGCCAACAAAGCTGAAGAAATCATCCCCGTCTACATTCTTTCCAGGTGGAAGAAGAATCACCCGTGGACTGGTTCCAGCCGCCAAGAGTTCCTTTGCGGATGTTTGGAGTCTCTCTGCAATAACCTGGAGGCCATCGGCAGCCGCCTCATCCTGCGCGCAGGTGATCCGGTCCAGGAGTTGGAAAAACTAGTTCATGAGAGTCACGCGAAGGCGATTTTTTTCAATCGCGGGACGGATCCTTACAGTGTCGAGATCCAGCAGCAGCTTGAAAAGGCTTCCAAAAAAATACAAATTCAGATCTTCAGCTATAACGATATTACGATTTTTGAACCGGACGAGGTGCTGACTAAAGAGGGTCAACCATTCCGTGTCTTTACTCCCTATGCGAAAGCATGGCATCAACTGGAAAAGCCCTCGCTTTTACCGAAGATCCGCAAATTACCTACTCCATCGACGGTTTCCAGTCTTCCGCTTCCAACTTTGGATTATTGGGGATTAACCTCCGAGTCGAAAATCATTGAGCCCGGTGAAAAAGCGGCTCGGAAACGTCTGACAAGCTTCTTGAATGGCGCGATGCCAGCTTACCGGGACAAGCGAAACCTCCCCGGAGAGCACGCGACTTCGCGGCTCTCACAGGATCTGCGATTTGGCACACTTTCGCCCCGTCAGGTCTTTCTGAATTGTCTAGAGGTCAGCAGTAAGGTATCCGCCAGAGCTCGCCAAAGCATCAATTCTTATGTAAACGAGTTAGTTTGGCGCGAGTTCTACATACAGATCCTTGCACATTTTCCGACTGTTCTGGACCGCAATTTTGGTGATCAGTTTCCCGGCTTGCAATGGGACGAAAATGACTCGGTTTTTCAGCTTTGGTGCAATGGTCGCACCGGCTTTCCGATCGTCGACGCAGGTATGCGAGAGCTGAATGCGACCGGTTTCATGCACAACCGGGTCAGGATGATCGTAGCCATGTTCCTGACCAGGGATCTCCACATCCACTGGAGGAAAGGAGAACAATATTTTATGCAGAAATTGGTGGATGGAGACATCGCTGCCAACAATGGGGGTTGGCAGTGGTGTGCGGGAACGGGAGCAGATGCCGCACCGTACTTTCGTGTGCAAAATCCTTGGAACCAAACCAAAAGTTACGATCCAGCTGGCAAATACATTAAGGGGTGGGTACCAGAGCTGAGAGATGTGGATCCGACGCGGTTCACTCACCCGCCAATCGATCGTCTGGCCAAAGGTTATCCGATGCCAATCGTCGATCATGCTGCGGAACGCCGGGAAACTCTTGAACGATTCAATCGCGCCCGCCGGAGGCAGTCAGTAGCCAGTAGTCAGTAGTCAGTAGTCAGTAGTCAGTGTCAGTGTCAGTGTCAGTCCGGTGTCAGTGCGGAATGGCGCGAAGATAAGGGCGATTTGGGATGGTTCTTCAGAGGGTAAGGGATAAACCTCGCCCTCTCCATTGTCGCACTGTGGTCAATTCCACAGATTTACCGGTGTGTGGATGGATGGTTCCCAGGGCTGAAACCCTGATCTTTATCCACAATTCGGAGAACGGAGGATACCTGGAAAGAATCGGTTGATGGTGCGAACAATACAGGCTGGAAGGCTATGCTACATTGCTTTCCGGAGCGTCGAGCGATCTCTCGAAAACATCTTGGCGCTATCTCCGCGAACCCACGGCAACCACGCGACGGCGTAAAGTAGCATAGGCTTCCAGCCTGTATTTTGTTCGCACCGGCGAGCGATGCTTTTCCAGACAATCGACAGTGGCGCTGGGCGACTGCTTCCCGGCCGAAAAATTGTGTATAATGATCAGGGTTGAACCCTGAAATCTATCGCCTCTTGGAGGCAAAAAACCATCCCAAACCCTGCTTAACTTCGCGCCATTCGTGTCAGTGCGGTGTCAGTGCGGTGCGTGTTACGGGCTAGAGAACGATAAGCAGAGAGTTCGAGAGGGGGGACTCTCTTTTCTCCGACTGACACTGACAAACTGACACTCGTCTTCTGGAGGCGAGAAGAGCGCTTGCAATTGACTAAATGGTTAGTTAATATTCTTCCAGGTGAAAGCAATTCCCAATATCGAACCGCACAAAGCCAAACGAGACGCCGCCGCTACAAAAGCCACTATTCTCGACGCTGCGCTCAAGGAGTTTGCCGAGCTGGGCCTGGCCGGAGCGCGGATGGACGAAATCGCCAGGGTCGCCGGCGTCAACAAAGCGCTCCTCTATTATTACTTTGAGAGCAAGGAACATCTGTACGAAGGCGTAATCGAACAGATGTTCGTGGTGATGACCGATGCGCTTCGTGGTGCGCTCGGTACCGCCGATGGACCGCGCGAGAAGCTCCTGGCCTTCCTGGACGCCAATTTCAAGGTACTGGCCGCGCAGCCCGCATATGCCCGAATGCTGGAACAGGAGCTGGATATCGTAAAAATATTTTTGAGAGATTTAGCGCCCGAGACAGCGCCCAGGTTGTTTCGACGGATTTCACCTTTGCTGGCTGAGTTCCGTGCGGTACTTGAAGAGGGAGTTCGGGGCGAGGTCTTTCGTCCAATCGATATCGACGCGGTTTTGCCGCTGCTCCTGATGCTGGTGCGCACCGCGGTAAGAGGCATTCCATTGGCCGGACAATTCATTTCCCCCGCCAGGAAGGTATCGGCCAGAAGGCGCCGCGCGGCGGCGATTGACTTCATCACCTGCGCCCTTTTTAGAGGCCAAGCCCAGAGCGGGATGAACCCCAAACCGGGATCAAGGCAATGAAAGGAAAACCTGCAATCATCATATTTTTCGTGGTACTGTTTGGGGCGGCGACACTCTACTTCTTCCTTTCCGCGGATCACAGTGAGGGGTTGATCGTCGAGGGCGTCGTCGACGCGAATCAGGTCGTTGTCAGTCCGAAGATCCAAGGCATTCTTGAGCGGCTTGCTGTGGATGAGGGGAGCAGGGTGCGGGCCGGCGAGCTGATCGCCAGACTCGATAGTGCTGAGCTCGACGCCGATGTGGACGCTGACCGTGCCGGGGTTGAGAATTTGCGCGCGCAGCTGGCCCAATCCGAGGCCAACTATCAGCTCGCACTAACCGAGACCGCTGGTGACCTGGCCGGCGCCCAGGCCAGGCTATCGATGGCAAAGGCTCAGCTGACGCAGTCCGAATCGCAGCTTCAACGCATCCAAAGCGATTTTCAACGAACAGAAACGCTTTCGACACAGGGAGTCTCCGCCCGACAAGATCTCGATCATATGTCGGCTGACTTGCGGACGCAACAGGCCACGGTGGGCGCACGATCTGAACAGGTGCGTGCGGCTGAGGCCGATTTGGTGCACGCCCAAGCGGGTCAGTATCGCCAGCGCGCCGCCGAGAGCGCGGTCGAATCGATAAAAGCGCAGCTGCGCAATACCGAGGCAGAGCTGATTGCCGCTCAAGCGCGTCTCGGCTACACCCAGATAGTCGCCCCGATTCCGGGTGTCATATCCGTGCTTGTCGCCCGACAGGGGGAGATCGTGGGCCCAAGCGCTCCTGTGGCTACCATCGTCGATCCCCAGAGCACCTGGGTCCGCGTCGGAATTCCGGAGACCTATGCTGATCAAATCGCCGTCGGTGAAAAGCTTCAGGTACAATTACCCTCGGGACAGATCATCGAGGGTACGGTGCTCACCAAAGGCGTCGAAGGCGATTTTGCTACCCAATACGATCTGAATGTTCTCAATCGCGATATCCGTTCGGTGGCAATCAAGATCGCCGTGCCAAATCCAGAACTCATGATTACTCCCGGCATGACGGCCAAAGTGTTGCTGACCCCTGCGCAGCTCAAGAAGGCGGTCTATCCCAATAAATTGGCGAGCGGATAGGGCGTATGGCAAAGCACATTGAACAGGAAGTCTCAGCGATCGGCGTTGAACATGTTAGCAAAAAATTCGGCAATTTTACCGCTGTCGACAACGTCTCGTTTACTGTTGCTCAAGGTGAAACTTTCGGCCTGCTCGGCCCGAACGGTGCCGGAAAAAGTACGCTGATTCGAATGATGACGACCGTGCTGCCGATCGGTAGCGGCCGCATTGTGGTCTTTGACCAAGACGTGGCGCAGGCACCTAACCGCGCACGTCTGGCGATTGGTGTAATCCCACAGGCGATGACGAGCGACACGGAACTCACCGTCCGGGAAAATCTGAGCATTTACGCCAAGCTTTACGGTGTAAGACGCGAAGCACGCCGCCGGGCGATTACCGAGTTGCTCGAAATCGTTGGTCTCACGGAGTGGCGCGACGCTGAGGTGCATACTCTCTCGGGCGGCATGCGGCGCCGGGTTGAGATCGCACGAGGACTTGTGCACAGCCCAAAGATTCTTTTCCTTGATGAACCCACCACCGGACTTGATCCGGTCTCCCGCGTCGACGTTTGGGAGATGCTCGAGAAGATCCAGAGCGAAAGGCAGCTTACGATCCTCCTGACAACGCACTACATGGAGGAAGCCGACCGGTTATGCGATCGGATTGCCATCATTGAGCGTGGCCAATTGATTACGCTAGATACTCCAGGCAACCTGAAGGCTTCCGTGCCCGGAGCGACCGAGAGTACTTCACTCAACGACGTTTTCGTGTACTACGCCGGACGTGGATTGCCCGACCCAGGCGCACATGAGGGTATAACTGCCTCGAGAGAACTCCGAGCAGCGAAGCAATGAATAGGCAACGGATCCTGGCAATTATTGAGCGCGAGCTGCGCAAATACCTGCGATCACCTGCGCTCATATTTATCGCGCTGGTGCTACCCCTGGGACAGTTGCTTATTTTGGGAAACTCCTTCGGCGGCAAGGTGCAAGGCGCACGGCTTGCGGTCGTCGACGAAGATCGCGGTCCGGAGGCACGGCGGGTGCGCGAGGCGCTCCAATCAGTCGAAAGCACGGCGAAGACGTTTCAGGTAATTCTCTACCAGACCGAGCAGGAGGCAGCTCGCGACGTACGGGCGGGCCGTGTCAAGGGCGCGGTCATTATCCCCCCGGAATTCTCGCGTCTGGTACACTCCGAAAATCGGCCCCGCCTCGGGCTCCTGCTCGATAATACCGATACCTTCATCAGCTCAGCGATCTCGCAGTCTGTCGCCGGGCTGATCGCGTCGTTTAACAATCCGACTGTTGAACCACGCCTGCCTAAACAGGTCGCGCTCGAGCAGGTAGAACTTTACCCCTATGTCCCTTACATGCAGTACATGCTTCCGGGCGCGATCGCGCTCGCTATGTTTGTCTCGGTAATGGTCGGCGGGGGCATGGCTTATATCGACGACAAATCGCGCGGCGTGCATGAGGCCTATCTTGTCACACCGATCACGAAGTTTGAATTGGTTCTTGCCATGAACGTTGCCGGCACGCTTAAAGCCTCGGCCGGCGGCCTTTCGCTGATGGTGCTCGGATCGCTGCTGGCGGGGGTTGGAACGACATTTGAGCCTTTGCATTTTCTACCCCTCTTCGTACTCGTTGTGTTTACCTCATTCGCGTTCATGACGATGATGTCCGCCATCGTGGCGCGCATCAATAACCCGTTGATACCTCGTGCGATTTTCGGCGTGCTGAACACGCTGCTTTATTTTCCGAGCGGCGCCATTTATCCCGTTGAGGCCTTGCCTTGGTGGCTCCGCGCAATTACCCGGCTCGATCCCTTTACCTATGCTATCGATGGCTTCAGAGGTTTGCTTCTAAGAGGCACAGGCATAGGCTCGGTGTTTGGTGACATCGCATGCCTGGCAGGTTTCGGAGCCCTTATGCTGACACTCAACACGCTGCTGTTTAAACGTACGCTCTAGACTGGAGAGCCTGAAAATCTCAGAAGCCAAGGCGCCCGTGAGATTCTCGGGAATCGAGGAAGAGGAATCTCTCGGGGGCGGGCGGCACGGATAGCGGCTACCGCGCCCCTCCTGTTCAAATTCTCTTAAGGGCCGCGGCTTCGAAAGTGATTTGCGCCGAGCGACGCTGACGTCAGGCTCGCACCTGGTTCCGGCAGGTTCCGGTCGTAGCAAATTCAACAATATTATCGAGCGTCGTTTGTGCAGATGAATAGTGACTGGGACCAGCGGAGCGTGCAACGACACGATATCGGAGTCGGCTACGAGTTCCGCGAGACTCACTTACCTCAAACCTAGATCCAGGCAGTCTCGGTTTGGCGCAGGATCATGACCGAGGAGTTTACATCCAAACCCAGGACCGAGGATCTTTGCGACTGCCGTGCCAATTTGACCTGTGCCGATCAATCCAACTGTCTTGCCATGGAGATTGAATCCGACCAAGCCCTCCAAAGAAAAGTTGCCTTTCCGCACTTGGCGGTAAGCACGATAATTTTTCGGTTAACAGTTAGGATCAGTGCGACGGTGTGTTCGGCGACTGCGTTTTACTCGTTTCCTATAGTCATCAACTGAGATGTTTAATGACTCTTTTAGGTCAGCGACGGTTCTCTGATGGAGTTGAGACTGTGGTGATTTCGCGGTGCTTTCGACGATGCCGCAGAAATAGGCCGCGCGCTTCGCACCAACGTATCCGGCGGCGGACTTTAATTTGTGCGCCTCCGAGGCAAGGACCTCCGGTTCGTCCGCCAACTCGGGCAACCGGCTTGCAAGCTCTTCGGCTTGCTCAATAAAGAGTTGGAGAACTTTGGTCACGAACTCGTCGCCGCCTTCCATTCTTAAAAGTTCATTCAGCTGGCGCTCGTCGCACACAGGTAAGACAGAGCCCGATCTGGGCGAAGGTCGATCAGGCGATACTATCCTGCTGGTTGCCTCCAGTACCTTTTTTAACTCTTCAATGTGCACCGGTTTGGTGAGCTTATCATCCATACCTGCTTTTAGACAACTTTCCCGTTCTTCGCTGAAGGCATTGGCAGTGAGACCGATGATACGCGGTTGTCTTGAGTCAGAATTCGATAATGACAGGCGAATCTGGCGCGTGGCCTCCAGACCGTCGATTTCCGGCATCTGGACGTCCATAAAAACGAGGTCAAACGCCTCGTTTTTGGTAGCAGCGATTGCCTGGCGTCCGTCTGCGGCTTCCGAAACAGTCCAGACCCCGAGCTTTTGCAATTGCGCGATGCAAACACGCCGATTTACGGTGTTGTCATCTACGACCAGAATGTTGAGCGCGGAGAGTATCGGATCTGCCTCAGGCGTGGAGTTTACCTCTTTGGCATCGGCGATGACCCCGACTGCCTGCAGGAAGCGGCGCTTCTTCAGCGGAAGCGAGAGTACGGTCGCGTCCGGATAGCGGTTTACCAACTCGGCCATGTTCTTGGGACGAGTCAAAAGAAGGACCGTCACCGGGCTGAACCTTGGAATCTGAATCTCGCTTTGATCGGCGTCGATGACTAAGTAGTCCAATTGAGTGTTGTCGAGATATTCCGGCTGATCGGTTCGGACGATTAGTTCCAAGGCAAGTTCTTCCGCCCAATCGGAAAGCAGTCGGATAAGTCGAGCGTTTTGAACCAGCGCAACCATCCGCCTTCCGCGTAGATCCTGGCTTTTGCTGCTGGTATCCCCGAGCTCTGCGGGTGGAAGTGAGACGATAAAATGAAATTGGGTGCCTTTACCGACCGTGCTTTCCACCCATATCCGTCCTCCCATTAATGCTGTCAAATTGCGACAGATCGACAGGCCCAAACCAGTACCGCCAAAACGTCGATTCGTCGACGGGTCCACTTGGCTGAAGGATCGAAAAAGCCGATCGAGTTTTTCTGCTGGGATGCCCAGTCCGGTATCTTCCACACAGAAATGGACAAGGTTATCGACATCCATCGAAGGCTCAACCCACAAGTAGATTTCGCCACTGGACGTGAACTTAATCGCGTTGTTCAAAAGATTGAGCAGAACTTGCCTGATCCTGGTGATGTCACCGACCACGATAGTTGCTATTCGAGGGTCGATCCAGGCGCTGATTTCAAGCCTTTTGCCAAACGCTATAGGTGCCAATAGATCCATTACCTGATCGACCACATCGCGGAGCACAAAAGGCATTGACTCCAATTCAAGCTTGCCGGACTCGATCTTGGAGAGATCCAGGATATCGTTGATGATGTGTAAAAGAGTTTCCCCGCTTGTTCGAATGACATCGACCAATTCACGCTGATGAATGTCGAGGCTCGTGTCAGAAAGGATCTCCGCCATGCCAAGGACCCCGATCAAGGGCGTGCGTATCTCATGGCTCACATTGGCGAAAAATACCGACTTAAAACGAGTTGCCTCCTCCAGCTTCTGGTTAAGAATCTCTAACTCGCAGTTTTTCTCCGTCAGTTTCCGCTGACTCGTTTCTAGAGCTAGATACGCCCGCTGACGTTGCAACTCGTGAGTGTAGGCTTCGGAATGCAAACGAATCCGCGCGAGCATTTCGATTCGGTGAGGTAGTTTGACCATGTAATCATTGGCTCCTGATTCGAAGGCCATCTGTTTGATAGCAGGGTCCTCTTTGCTGGAAAGGACAATGACAGGAATCGCGCGAGTTAGCGGGTTGCTGCGGTACTCTTTTAGCAGGTCAAGTCCGTTCACTCCTGGCATGACAAGATCTTGCAAGATCACCGTTGGGCCAACCTTGGTGGCTGATTCGATCGCCTGTTTGGGATCGCTCACATAGTGGAAGGCGATCGCCGGATCGGTGGCCAGCATGCGGCGAACGCCTTCGGCAACCATTGCCTGGTCGTCTACCAACAACACTAAGATCTTCTCTGCCTCGCTTTCGAAAACTTTGATTATAGAACTCCCCGGTTATGAACCTCGCTCATCTTCCTCTGGGAACCACGAGCACGGCCATTGAGAGCGCCGCCTGCCAAAATTTTTGTTCGCGTTGATGAACCATTATCGATCAGCGGCCTCTTCTTTTGGAATGTGCCGCATTTGCTTTGAAGAAAAGAGTTCCCTGAGCCGCGACCCAATTTTCTGCAATGGCAAGATTTCGCTGGCAGCATTAAGCTCGGCGGCAGCTTTCGGCATACCATACACCACGCTGGTGCTTTGGTCCTGCGCAATCGTATGATATCCCGCATCGCGTAAAGTTTTTAGCCCTCGCGCACCGTCTCGTCCCATTCCGGTCAAAAGGACGCCTGTCATCGGGCCACGAAAGAAACGCGCTGCGCTCTCGAAGAACACATCGACGGAAGGGCGATACGGATTTTCTACCGGATCGGGGGTGTAGCCAAGTTCGTGCGAATTCTTGAAAATAAGATGATCTTCGCTGCCGGCGACCAATACGCTGCCAGCACTCACAGAATCGCCTCCGCAAGCCAGACGAACGGGTAACTTCGAATGCCCGTTTAACCACTCCACCAATCCCGGCGCGAACAACTGGTCAATATGCTGAACAATAACGACCGCCGGAGAAAAATCCTCAGGAAGAGCGGACAGAACCTCGGCGAGTGCCCCCGGACCGCCCGCGGAAGCTCCGATCAGGATTAACTTGTTAGCCGTGCTTTCAACTTTTGAAACGATATTGTCCGCAAAATGCTCTCGAGAAGCGTTCTGACGATCGATGCCCTGGATCTTCAGCAGCAGCGCCCTGCCAGTCTTTTGAGAAGCAAGGGCCTTGGGAGTGTCTATGGCGTCTATCGCACCTGCACTCAATGCTTCAAAAACCTTTGCCGCATTTCCTCCGACGGTCGCTGTGACAATCAAGATCGGACAGGGCGTACGACTCATGATTCGACGAGTAGCCTCCGCGCCGTCCATGTATGGCATGATCAGATCCATCAGGACGAGTTCAGGCAAATCTCTTTCACAGAGCTTAACGGCCTCCGCGCCATCGCGTGCTACCCAAGCAATCTGATGCTCCTTCGATGTGTGGATGAGCCGGCGCAACAATTCAGCCGCCATTGGCGAATCGTTCACGATGCCGATTCTCACTCTTCGGCCTCACCGATTAAATTTAGAACTGCCTGGAGTAACGCCTCGTCATGGAAACTGGCTTTTGCCAGATAATAGTCCGCACCGGCTTCTAATCCACGCCGTCGATCTTCAGCGCGATCCTTGTAGGAAACGATCATCACCGGGAGTGATTTCAAATTCGAATCCTTTTTGAGGAGCGTAACGAATTCGATTCCATCCATGCGCGGCATGTCCACATCAGTTATGACTAAGTCGAAGTGCCCCGTTCGGGCAGCATTCCAAGCGTCCATTCCATCCACCGCAATCTCGACTTCGTAACCTCGAGCCTGCAGAAGCTTTTTCTCCAGTTCCCGTACTGTTAGCGAATCATCCACAACCAACACACGCTTGGGCTTTTTTAGCGTCACTTCATTGGGTCCACCTTGCACTCCGGCCAGAGTTCCGGCTTCGATAGATTTTTCGACGGAGCGAATCAGATCCTCTACGTCCACGATCAAAACCGGTGAACCATCATCCAGAAGCGCCCCCGCACTGATATCTTTGATCTTTCCCAGCCGCGGATCCAATGGCTTTATTACCAGTTCGCGTTCACCAAGAAATTTCTCGGTGACGACGCCGTAACAATTTGCCTTGCTGCCGATGACAACAACCGAAACCAGCTCGCCCAGGGGACTGTCTCCGGTGCCTCCAAAAATCTGGTTAGCTGCGATAAGGCCTATCTGCCGGTCTTCGAAACAAAAATTCTGGCGGCCAGCCACAACCTCTATATCCTTTTTTGCCACTTTAAGTGCTCGGTTAATGTGCACCAGTGGAAACGCGTAGGGCTGGCTTCGAATCTCAACGAGCAAAGCTCTCACGATAGAGAGTGTCAAGGGTAGCCGCATCTGGAAGGTTGTTCCGCGACCGAACTCCGTCCAGATGCGGATGGCGCCGCGTACTTCCCTCACGATAGCCTGAACTGCATCCAAGCCGACTCCGCGACCGGAAATCTCTGTTACTTTCTGCTTCGTCGTGAAGCCGGGCAGAAGGAGAAATTCTAATATTTCGCTTTCACTCATCTGTTCGGCCGCCTCAGGAGTCGTTAGTTTCTTTTGGACGATCCGATTTCGCAAATTCGCCAGATCGATTCCACAGCCATCGTCTGAAACTGTAATCAAAAGGTTGCCGGCACTGTGTTGGGCCTCCAACCGAATAGTACCCTCGCCGATTTTAGCTGCCGCCCGGCGCTCCTCGGGTAGCTCAATCCCGTGATCTATAGCGTTGCGTAAAAGATGTGTCAGCGGTGCTTCAAGCTTTTCCAGAATGTCGCGATCGACATAGGTGCTCGGGCCTTGTATTTCAAGCCTTACCTGTTTTCTCAGGTCTCGCGCCAAATCGCGCACCATTCGCGGAAAGCCCTGAATGCCGTCAGCAAAGGGTCTCATTCGGCAAGCCAAGGCCTCGTCATAGAGGCGATGTGAAAGATTGGCCGAGCGCCTATGGAATTCTTCCAATTCAAGCAGCCGCTTTGACAAATCCTCTCGACAGCGCACCAATTGAACCCGCGCTTGAGCAACTTGAGCTTCGGCGTGCTCGTTAAATTTTTCTGAGCTAAGCGACTCACGAACTCGATCGAGTATTTGGGCCAATTCGTTATGCTCCCGCTTGAGACGCAGCAACGACTGTGAAAAAGGCACCAATCGACGGGATTCCACCAGCGATTCCCCGGTCAGCGCGAGAAGTCGATTTAAATTTTCCGGGGTTACGCGCAAAAATCGCTGATGTTTACGTTTCGCATCGTCAAGGTCCTTTGCAGGGGTAGCAATCGCTGCCTCAGCCTGGAAGGTGGTGTCCACAGAATCAAAAACGTTTCTTTCCTTCGCTTGGGGCGAATCCACAATCTTTTTTACCGCCTCGGACGCGTCTGCCACTCGCACTTTTGCCAGATCCCGGAGAAACTGTTGCACCTCATCAGCGCGCTCAGCTCTCTCTGTTTCGATTTTAGCTTCTGGCGCTTGGGCGATTTGATGTAGCAAATCCACGCCACGCAAAAGTATGTCGACATGTTCGGGCAGCAACATCAGAGATCCTTCTTGCGCGGCGACAAACACATCCTCCAACGCATGCGCCACCCTCACCGCGGCGTCGAGGTCAACCATCTTCGCGGCCCCTTTCAGCGAATGCGCCGCGCGCATCAGGGCCCCAAGCCTCAATGCATCCGTTGGATTTTGCTCAAGCGCCAGCATGTTCTCCGTAAAGACAACAGTCTGGTTTTCCACTTCCAGCCGGAAAAGTTCGACCAGGGAAAACTTACTCAGATCATTTGGATCTTTTGCGCTCACTTCAGACTTTCATTTAGCATATTGAAGAGCAACTTATCATCGAGACAGCCAACGCTTTTATTCTGCCAAATGAGTATGCCTCTGAAGTAAGCTGTTTGTGCCTTTGTTACCGTGGACGGAACCTCTTTTAACTCATTCGGATTAAACCAATGGATGCCATGCACTTCCTCCACGGGAAAAACAAACCGCGAACCGTGGCAACCAGCTACGACCATTCGGCGATAAATCGCTCGCTTAGAGGTCGACTTTTCTGATCCTGTTTTTTCTAAACCGAGCACTCGATCGAGTGCTAAACAAACCAGTAATTCCCCGCGTATATTGGCCAAGCCCAGAAGAGTGTTACTTCGTCCTCGTGGCACGGAGTGGATTGGGCGACCTTCAGCTATCTCTTGTAAATTGGTTGGCGACATGGCCAGCCACTCGGCACCGATTCGGAATATCAGCGCAGCTTGCAGCTGCCGGCTGTCGACCTTTGGCTCGGTCGCGAAATGAGTGGTCCAACGTCCCAGATAGTCCTCTGGCAGTTCTGCACCAAGGAGCTGTGCAGCTGCCGATGTATAGACAATGCAGTTGCGACAATGGATCACTTTCTTCAGCTCGCCGCAGGTGCGATTGCCCCAGACGCCGATCTTGTTCCAACAATCGTTGAGCTTGATGGAACTCATGGATTCCAAATAGGGTTTTGGCAGATCCGTTTTCATTTGGTTCGTTCCAGGATACGACAAGCACGGTTTTTCAACACCTTGGCCGCCGCGCCATCCCCGCTTTTATCCTTTAGCAGAGCGAGGTGTATCAGCACGTCATAGTGATCAGGCTCGAGATAAAGTGCCTTGCGATAAAACTCACTCGCCTGGTGCTGATCTCCCGAGGAATCGCAGATCAAGCCCAGCAAATGAAAAGCGCGTGCTGATGGGCCCTGCTCGCGCAAAGAGATTTCGCAGATCTCTGACGCTTCTCCTAACTGGCCTTTATCGGCCAATAGTTCGGCGAGAGCCAAATCACGCACCAAACTCTCTTCGTGAGTCGCTGTTTCGGGCCCGGTTTTCTTAGGAATTGCTAAGGGCGGTTTGCGATAGGCTTCCGTTCGGCATCCCCTCGCAGGCGACCAAATTTTCGGTTGCTTCAGTTCAGGCAGTGAATCGGAAGGAACCGACTTCTGCTTGCGAAAAGCAAACGCCATAGGGAATTTCACAGATGATAAACAGCGTTGAGTCAGTAGGCCTGTTTCGGCCGCTCCGACAAACAAGAGTCCGTCCGCAGCCAAAAGCTGCCTTAAGCTTTTGAGCGCCTGATCTTGCGCTTCAGTATAAAAATAGATCAGCAGGTTCCGGCAGAAGATAAAATCGTACGGGTCGCCATCGAATCGAAAACGTTCTTCGAGGATGTTTCCTTGCTCAAACTTCACGCAATGGCGGACGTGATCGCATATTCGAAAACCGGCATCGGTCGTTTGGAAATATTGATTGCGATATTGAAGTTCATGTCCTCGGAATGAATTTCTCCCGAACATGCCGAGCTTTGCGATATCAAGCGAATGCGCGTTGATGTCGACCGCATCAATATGAAATTTCTCCAAAGAAAGTCCCGCGTCGAGCAATGTCATGGCGATCGAATAAGGCTCCTCACCGGTCGAGCAGGGAACGCTCAGCACGCGCATCTTTTGGGTTCCAGAGAGAAATTGTTGTTTGACGATCTGTCGTAGGGCGACGAATGATTCAGGATATCGAAAGAAAAAGGTTTCTGGAACCACGACTGCTTCGAATAGATTTTGCAATTCCCCTTCGGAGCGCTGGATGAGATCAGCATATTGCGAAATATCTCGAAGCTCATTCGCGTCGACACGCCGTTTGACAGCACGTTCGATCAGGCCGACCCCTACGGAAGCAACATCGAGACCGACGGTCTCGCGGAGCAGTGCAATAATTTGTGGGAGTGACATTAGCTTCGAACAAGTTCACGAAAGAGCACATGACGAACTTCAGGTGTGAGTAAACGTTCGACTTCGATCCACTGGATTAATCCCTCAGTGTCATTGGTCACCCTGCCGAGATAACGCGCATCGTCAGACTCAACACCCGTTTCAATAAAATCTTGGATGGACCGCTGAATCATATTCGTTGCGTGCTCAGCAATCAGCCCGAGCGCACGCGGTTGCTTAACGTCGAGAGGGTACGTTACCAAAATGATGCGCGTGCTCAGGCGCCGCGCTGCGGGTTCCCCAAGCATCATTTCGTTTAGATCGATTACCGGCACCGGGGCACCGCGATAGTTTAATACTCCAGCCACCCCGACCGGCGCGCAGGGAACCCTTTTCAAGTTCATCAGCGGAAGGACCTCAATGATGCTGCGGGCGGACAACGCGTAACGGTCCCGTCGGATTTGGAATAAGATAAAAAGCATGCAACAAGAAAAAGCCTTATGCGGTCAAGCTCCGTTCAACTCGAACCTGGAGACGCTTACGCGCAGATCGTTCGCGGTCGAATTCAATTGATCCATCACAATGCTTGATTGATGCAGCGAGTCGACGGTTTGCTGCGCTGATTCAGTCAATTGCGCCAGCGCTTCGCTAATCTGTTGTGCACCGGTAGACTGCGATTGCATCCCTTCATTCACGGTTTCGAATTGCGGGGTTAATGCCTGTACTTGTCCGATGATTTGCGCCAATTGTTCGCTGACCTGTTCGACTTCGTGCACCCCTCGACGTACCTCTTCGGAGAATTTGTCCATACCCATTACACCGGCAGAAACCGCCGACTGCATCTCCTTAACAAGCTGTTCGATGTCGTAACTGGCTATCGCAGTTTGGTCCGCAAGACGCCGAATCTCAATAGCGACAACAGCGAATCCTCGGCCATGCTCGCCGGCTTTTTCCGCTTCGATGGCCGCATTGAGCGAGAGCAGATTCGTTTGGTCTGCGACTTTGGTGATGGTTGTTACGACTTGATTGATGTTACTTGCTTTCTCATTTAAGACCCCGAGCTTATTGTTTACTGCCCCTCCCGCCTCCATCACCTGCCGCATGGTGGCTTCCATGCGAACCAATCCCTTTTGACCTGTGCCTGCCAGATTAGCCGTTTGTTCCGCAACTTCAGTCACTTCATTGATGGTCTTGAGCAACGCCTTGGAGATAGCCGCGATCTCCTTTGAAGTTGCGCCAATCTCGCTGGTGGCAGACGCGGTCTCTGCACTGGTGGCTTGATGTTCTTTGGCAGTGGCGGCAATTTCGGTAACCGAGGACGCGACTTGCAAAGCTGAGCGCTGAACTCGGCCGACCAGATTAGTCAGTTCGTCGCTCATTCGATCGAACCCATCCGCTAGCACACCAAATTCATCCTTGCGTCGTAACGCTAGTCGACGTGTAAAATTTCCCACCCTGATATCGGACATTAAATCGATCATTTTGGCCAGCGGTTGCTTAATCGCTCGCACGACGGAAAAGCAGATCAGCACCCCAAGAATGAGACTGAGGATTATTCCGACGATAAGAACGACTTTTGACTCCGCCGCCGCAGAGTTCAATTTCCTGACAGAGCTTTCGGCAGCTTTTTTGCTGTAAGAGACGGCATCATTGACACCTTCCAAAAACTTCCTGAACACCGGTTGGAGCCGTTGATCGTACACGTCGTAGGCTTCTTTGTCTTTCTGTGCGCGGCTCAGCTTTAGAACTTCCTCAAGTGGTGAGCTGTTGATCATAGAGGTCATAAGCTTCCTTGTCTTTCTGTGCTCGGCTCAGCTTCAGAACATCCTCAAGGGGAGTAGCGTAGGCCAAATAGGTAGTGTTCAGTCTCTGAAAACGCTCGGCTTCTTCCGTGCCAAAGACAGTAGCATCATAGGCTTTGAAGAGGGCGTTTAACTTTTCGCGGTTTTCTCGCAGCTCCAGGTCCAACTTCTGCACCTCTTGATCATCGTTAGCCTTAATGTGTTGTAGGACCAACGCAACCTCACGTTCGCCAAGAGCCGCGATCTGTCCCATCAAAACGACACCGGGAAGACTATCATTTGCCAACGCTGTGGCCTGACTTTGGATCGCCTCCAACCTCGTAAATGCGTAAATGCTCACGCAAAGCGTTATCAGGATGACCCCGGCAAATCCGAGGGTCAGTCGCTTTCCGATCGTCCAGTTTTTCGTGCTTGCCATTGAGTACTCCGCTTAAGATCGTAACTGCTCATTGCCGCACTGAGGACAGCAAGATCGCCCCGGGGAGCAGCTAGGCCCCTGGGTTCCAGTCCGCGGCGAGTCGAGACTGACGACCAACGCCCCAAACAGCATCGGCTCCCAGCCGAAGGGGAGACCGCTCAGAAAGTGGCTCGTCCTTCTATTTGCGAATGTGCGCGGTTCTAGATAAACCCGACCAGGATAAGCCGGGCAAAGTCCTCGCGGAATGGCATGGAAATGAGAAAATCTCAAACTCACGAACATCCACCTTAATCACAGAATTGCCAGTAATATTCATTATTTCCGTAATTGGTGAGTTTTTCGGAATGTGCTGGTACTCTCACGCATCGCGAGGTGATCAAAGGGAACATCGCGAGTGCGTTACCTAGGTTCTCCGCTGCAAAAGGGAATGACGTATGGCCCTTCAGGAATCACGGCAACGGCAGGATCGCCACTCACTGCGACGCTCTCGCACACCGCGGAGCGTACTGAGTCGATGGAGACGACGCCGGTGAGGGCGTGCTGTGCCGGACTCAGGCCGGTGCTGAACAATTGGAGTGTACCGACCGCCATCGGCTTAAGTTGCATCTGGGTCTGCCATTCATCGATGTCCGCGTGCGATTTGAGCAGAATACGGCGCAAAAATTCTGCGGATCCGAGATTAATCAGGCGGCGTTGGGCCTCCACGAAAGCTGCGGAGCCAAGACCCTCCGAACACTCGGAAGCAACGATCAGGCGGCCGCCCGGTTCAAGAATGTTGATCGGACCTACCATACCCTTCACGGTTTGGTAGTAGGTGCGGTCCAAAGGGTAGCCTGCCGCGCTGATTACGACGGTCTTGAATCGCTGTTTAACGGAAACCTCGGCGTAGTTGCGCACGAAAGCGACCGCCTCCGCATGGCCGGCAACAATCTCACCGAAGTTGATGAATGAGAGATTGCGAGCCTCATCGAGGACGGTGTTAAGGGCCAGCACGCCCCCAAGCATGCGCACAATCTCCGGCCATAAAATGGGGTTCAACCAGACCCGTGACAATCTTCAGGTCGGCCTCGATGAAACGCTTATCGAGCCGGACAACTGTCCCGCGGGTTGGGGTGGTGCACAGCAGGACGTGGTCCTCATCCCTGGTGGCGTAATGGTTTTCGACCGGTACGGTGCGCAGCACCCAGGCGTCCCCGATCAGTTCATCCAATTCGGCTCCCAGGTTGGGCCGGTGCAAGCCGGTCGCCACGAGGATGCGAATGGCCGTAGCCCGGATCCCGGCCTGGATCAAAATTTCGATGAGCGGACGCAGGAACAAGTGGTTCGGAACCGGGCGCGTGATGTCGCAGATGGCGATGGTTGCGCTGCGGGCGGCTTTTGCCAACTGGTCGAGAGAGGCAGTGCCGACGGGTTCCTGGAGGGCTCTTCTAACGGCCGCCAGCGGATCGGGTAACACTGGCATCGGTGGCTTGCGCACCATGGTGACGTGGAGATCGTTCGGCAGTGCCAAGGGCAGCTTGCGGCGGCCGTAATTCAGTTCCACTTGCATGAATTACCTCTCCGTCGTTCCCACCCAAACTAAAAGCTAAACTTTCTCGTTGATTTGGCTGGTCAAAGAGAAGCTGAAGTGGGGGGAAGGGTCGTTCAACGAAGGGTTTGAGCTTTTGGCCGGCATCTGTCTTTTGTTACGGATGGTAAAGACCGCGTTTGGTGTTCGGTGCGAACTTAGGGGTCTCACCACTATTCGTATGCTACATATCGTTTGGTCTATTATCGTCGGGTTTATTGTGGGGTTGCTGGCGAGTGCGATCATGCACACTCATCTGGGCTTCGTCTTAACCACGTTGCTGGGCATCGTGGGTTCGGTCGTCGGGGGGCTAATTGCGCGACTGTTCTCCCGTCCGCCGGAGGGTTCCAAATTTCATCCTGCCGGATTTCTGATGTCAATCGTAGGTGCGATTGTCGTCGTCTTTCTTGTGCGACTCGTCGGCTAAGTCTTCACGGTGCACCGGTGCGCCCGTCGTTGCTCAGGTTATACGCACCCGAGTTGACGAGCGCACTTGCAGGGCTTTTTCACCATCTTGGCGCTGGGCCGGATTTGTAGCGGGCGAGCGCCGAAGTGGCCGTGCGCATTGGCAGCGTCGGCTCGTGAACTGGTCCGGGAGGGGAGCAGAAGATCAGGCTCACGAGCCGGACGCAGTTTTCCCAGGCTAGAGCTAGACTTAATCGTACTCTGGCGCTGTTCCACGGTGCCTGGGTGTCGATAACAAAGAGATAAATGGAGAATTCTCGCGAAGTCGAACCGCTCGTTCACTAGAGTCTTCGAGTAGTCTGATCACTTGCAGAGGAGACCACAAAGTAAGGATGATATACCACTCCCATTCAGTGTCGTTGGCAGGAGAGGCGGACCTTGCTGTGGCCATTTTGGATCGCAGTCGCTCAGCGAAGTCGCGGATCAATCCTGGTTCTTTCCTGAGAACCAAGGCGATCCTTCGGTGCAAATCCGTTCTACGGGAATCGACATTTTCGTAATCCATAGAGTTCTCCAGCGAAGCGACCATCATCCTGCCGCTGGCTAATTAAAAGTTACAATCCCGTCATATTCGTAGAAACCGTCGCCACCATTTTATTCATATGCCTTCACGGGAGACCGTCCAGGCATTCCCAGGATTGGGCCTGTACATCGCCCGGAAAACCCTCCACTTTTTCTCAAATAATAAAGCAAGCCCCAGGGATTTTAAGACATGTCGAAAAAGGGACGTGATAATACTTGTATAAGGTCCTAATCTTAAGGCAATTAACATATTATATCAGGTTCTATATGCCCTTTTCAAAAGCCACTGTACAACTTCCCAAGTATCAGCAGATCGTCGAAGCCATTAAGAACGAAATTCTTTCCGGTCGATACCAACCGGGTCAGAAGTTGCCGAGTGAAGCGGCTCTGGTAAAACGGTTCGGGGCATCGAGGATCACAGTAGGTCGGTCGCTTCGCGAATTGCGCCAGGCGGGGCTGATTCAAAGCCGGGCGGGATCGGGAAGCTATGTGGTGCCCGCTGCTTCCGGGGACGAGGGGTTATTGTTCGGTTTGCTGATTCCGAACCTGGAGGATACCGAGATTTTCGGACCCATTTGCCAGGGAATGTCACAGGCGCCGCAGGCGCGCAAAAATGCGCTTCTCTGGGGCAATATTGCTCCCGGTCCAGAAATAAAGGACGAGCAGACCTGGCAACTTTGCCAACAATACATCGCAAAAAAGGTCGCTGGAGTATTCTTTGCGCCATTAGAGCGGACTGCCGCGAGTGAGCAAACCAACCATCTGGTCATTTCGGCTCTCGAACGAGCCGGCATTCCGGTCGTGCTACTGGATCGCTGCGTTTTGCCGTACCCAAGGCGCAGCAGGCACGACTTGATTGGAATCGATCACCGGCGGGCTGGGTACATCGCCACGGAACACCTTCTCACGTTGGGCTGCCGGCGTATTGCCTTTGTTGCCTATGCCAATTCCGCATCCACCGTGACAGCGAGGATCGGGGGTTATCGAGATGCGTTGTTCACCGCGGACATCTCGGTTTCGCGCGACTTGGTTCGGAACCTCGATAGTGATCAGGTTAGCGAAGTCCGAATGGTCATGGAAAAGCTAAAGCCGGAAGCGATTGTTTGCGCGAACGACCGCACTGCCGGCCACTTGATGCAGGGACTGATCCAGATGAATTGTCGGATTCCGGAGGATGTCCGAATTGTCGGGATTGACGATGTCGAGTACGCAAGTCTCCTGCCCGTGCCACTGACGACTGTTCACCAACCGTGCAAGGAGATTGGGGTGGCTGCTGTCGCCGCAATGCTTGAACGTGTAGCCGCTCCCGATATGCCCATTCGAGACATCCTGCTAGACTGTAATCTGGTTGTTCGTGATTCCTGCGGTATTAACCTTGGGCCGAAGCCGCCTGGCGGTCGCGCTCAAGCCCAATAAGGCAGCGCTGCCATTGTTCACGAAAAATAGGCCGTGCAATTTATGTAAATCGTTTATCATAAGATGCTTAAAATGGTATATCAGGTTTTAAATCAGACCTGCATCCGAAAACTCGTTCTTGATGTAGGCGTAGTAGAGTGGCGCAGCAATGAGCCCGGCTGTACCGAAGGCCGCTTCCAGGAGAATCATAGCGAGCAAGAGTTCCCATGCGCGGGATCGAATTCGCGCGCCGATTATTTCTGCGTTGAGAAAATATTCCAGCTTGTGAATCACCACCAAAAAGATCAGGGCTGCGATCGCAACGTAGATGGAAACCGAGAGGCCCACGATGCAGATGAGGGTAAACAATCCAGAGCGGCAGCTTGGTGCGCGCGTCCGTGAGGATATGGTTTGTTTTATCAACCAGCGCCTGTCGATTTCCTGTATCACTCTTGAAGAAAGCAAATATTCCGATGGTCAGCAAAATCAGAAGAGTGATTGTGAGGACCGATAGCGTGGCCAAAGCAACCAGACGAGCGCCTTTGCTGGTCAGCCGTTTTTCCACCAGAGGAGTCAGGAGACGAAGGAGCTCGTAGATCAGAAGACCGGCCATTAAAGCAGAGAGTAAATGCAGCTTAAGCACCAGAAACAGGGCAATGCCTGTGAGGATCCAGGATGAAATCGCAGATCGCGGAGAAGTGCTAAAAGGTAACTTGCTGGGAGTTCTGGCTTCGGGGTTCATCCTTCGATGAGATAGCTGTTTGAAAACAACCGCCAGAGTGTATTTTTCGCTGAGTTTTGCAGCTATGTCTATCCGTGCGTCCCGGACCAATATCGTTCTCCGACCCGATCCCTCGCGTGTTTTCTTCCGGCCATTTGATTTAATGAGCCAGGAGCGCATTACGCGGATCGTCGCGCGAATTACGGCGTTGGAGCGCAGTGAAGCGGAGCAAGAGGCCAGGATCATGCTCGACCACTTCATAGAGCGGCACGTCAAGCTTGAGGGCTTCCTTCTCAGGCGATTCGAGGAGGTGCGTGACCACCTCATCACTGATCGACCGCTCAACGATTGGCAGAAGCTGCTGATCGGCGCTTACTTTACACTTGAATATTCGCTCGAGGCAGCGGCGCTTTTCAACCCCTCGATCGTACCGCATCCGGATCAATCGGGACTTTCGTCGGGCACGTTGCGATTTGTGCTGAGTCTACGTGCGACCGGTGAGGGGCATGTGTCATCGATCGTGTTCCGCACGGGAGTGGTCGATGAGAACGGTCAAATCTCGATCAATCCGCCGACCCGTTTCATCACCGCGGCAGAGGTGCACCCGAATCCGAGTTACGAAAAGCCGCTCTTTGAGCGAAAGCTCCGCGAACTCGGCGTGCTGTCCCCGGATGCGCAGCACCTGATGGATCAGCTCGGCGAGCAATTTACTTTCGAGCAGCTCAGTGCGGTCGCTGATGAGGGATCGCGGGCTATTCGGCTGCTCGATGGCAGCGTACGACGCACTGCTGAGAATTTACTAGCGGTGGCGCGGGCGAACTACCAGATCAGCTTTGAGCCATCGGAGCGGTACTCAGAACGCGTGATCTTTCCTTTTGCACCCGCAGAGGCCCGCGGGATCGAAGACGCTCGTTTTGTGAGGTTTCATGACGAAGCGGGTCGATCGACATACTACGCCACCTACACCGCCTTCGACGGGCAAGTCCCATTGCCCCAGTTGCTTGAAACGGAGGATTTCGCGCGCTTCAAAATTAGCACGCTCAACGGGCCGGAAGTGCAAAACAAGGGGATGGCGCTCTTCCCGCGAAAGGTGCGCGGCCACTATGCGATGCTCTCGCGACAGGATAACGAGAACCTTTACCTGATGTATTCGGACATGTTGCACTTCTGGTATGATAAGCAACTGCTGCTGCGGCCGACTTTTCCTTGGGAGTTTGTGCAGCTAGGCAATTGCGGCTCGCCGATCGAGACCGACGCCGGCTGGCTGGTACTCACGCACGGCGTTGGGTCGATACGGCGTTACGCAATCGGTGCCGTCCTGTTGGACCTCAATGATCCCGGCCGTGTCATTGGCAGGCTACCTGAGCCATTGCTCGAGCCAATTCCGGAGGAGCGTGATGGTTACGTGCCGAACGTCGTATATAGCTGCGGAGCGCTGGTTCACGCCGGCCGGCTGATTCTGCCTTACGCGATGAACGACCAGTGCACGAGCTTCGCGATCGTGCCCCTGGAAGAGTTGTTGAGCGAGTTGAAATCGCATCCGCCGGACAGCCTCTTCTGATCAGCCAAAGATGATCAACGCCGATGGAGTGGATACCAGCGACGCCCAGACCATATCACCACAACCGATTTTCCAATCTGCATTGTCCGATGGAAAACCATTACCATTCGGATGCTTTGCGGTTTGACGCGTTCGACGCGCGGACACGGAACGATTCGTGGGCCGGACATCTGGAGCGACCGGTATCGGCTGCGACCGCTATTCGGTTACGTGCCGTAGCGATTCAGCCTATATGCCGATCTGACGATGCTGGAGAACCTTCTTTTTTTGGTTGCGCATACCGCATTCCGAGAGACCGGTCAAAAGCACGAATTGAGGAGCTTCTTTCGGAATTGGATCTGGCCGCGAACCGGGACACGAAAGCCGGTAGATTGTCGGATGGCTTCAGGCAACTATTGTCGGTCTCTTGTGCGTTGATTCAGGAACCTTTGGTGTTGTTTCTTGACGAACCGACCGCCGGCCTTGATCCGGTTCACCGCCAGTATATCTGGGCTGCTTTACAAAATAAGGCGGCAGGGTACGACTATCTTCCTAACTAATGGTTGCCAGTTGGGCGCAGCTTGTGAACAGAACAGCGGCGGGGGTAACTAAGATGACTCGCTTCATGTTCGATCGAGTCACAGGATTGTGGCCACTGCGTGGCTCAATCCTCGCCTTGATACTTTCTTCGGCGGTTCACCTGCTCTTAAAGGCGCTCACTTTGGGGTGGGTTGCGCTGCGGATCCGTGCTTATCGTCGACGTTTTTATTGTTAAAAAGATCGATCTCAACCGACAGTTTGTTGTAGCGCAATCGCTCGAGATCAGCTTGCGTCGCCAGTCCCCGCCTCACCTGCATCTCGAGATTTGCTTCGGCCTCATTATAGACGTCCAATTGTCGCTGCAGAACTTGGGCTTTCTCTTCCGGTTTGTCGTAGAGGTCTACTTCTGCCCCAAACAGCCTTTCTCCCACCGCGATCAGTTCGGGTATGCGCGTCAAACCGCGATTGTAAAGGTCGAAGCGAGCCTTTGCTTCGTTCAACGCCGCATTGAATCGCTCCTTCTTCAGCCGAAGTAGGGGAGCGTCATCGTCTTTTAAGTCCATCGGCGGCGCGTTCACTAGCGCCATCACCTTAGGACTCAGCTTGGCCACCTGCTGGGCGTACAAACCGAGCTGAAGGCCGCCCGCCCACAGGATTATCGCCATTGCGCAGTTCCATCCTTGCTTTGATACGATTTTACGCATCGCGTGAGGGAGCATACTCTCGGGGGCTGGCCTTTGTCCCGCAAAATGTTGCACAGAAAACTAGCACTAGCCGTCGGCGGAAATCTCTGCACCATGGCGTGCGGACTCCCTTTTGTCATTGCGGCGCAGTTTCGCTTATCCAGATCGGCAGTGCGTCGCCTTTGTGGGTGACGGCGGCTTCACTATGTTGATGGGCGAGTTTGCCACAGCGGCGAAATACAAACTTCCGATTAAGGTGGTTGCGTTAAAGAACAATCACTACTCACGAATCATCAGTGAGGATCAGGCATTAGGAATTCCACCGTTCGAAACCGAGCTCCCAGCCGATTGACTGCGCCGTTTTGCCGAAGCGTGCCGAGGTGCCGGTTTTGCTTTGCACGTCCAGAGGAAGTGCGTCCTGTTCTTGAGGCAGCCTGGCGAATCGCTGACCGACCGGCATTAGTTGAGGCAACAATTGACAACGACGCGGATGTATCTCCACCAGATGATTACCTCTCTGGAGGCCAAAGCGCTTAGTTAGCCTCCCAAACTGTGAACAGTTTTACCGCCGGTAAGAAACTCTGGAATGTCCCAATATGAAAGTAATGCGCGCCTTGATCTTCGATCGAGAAAAACCGGTAGAGTTCGCAATGACGGTTAGACATTGATGAAAACTTCAATGACCGTGGTGCCACTGGCGTATGGACAGTGACCTGAAAGCCCATGATTCCTGCCAATCAAAAGACGGAAGGAATCTACAAAGGGAAGTTGGCGGGTCTGGGAGCCGTGGCGAGTTTTTGGAATTGATCTTCGCTCATCTTACGGACGCCATCTTTGTCATTGAGCCTGATGGACGAATCATCGACGCTAATCCCGCTGCCTGCTCGATGCTGGGGCATTCAAGCGACGAGCCGCTCGGGACGCGGCCTTGCGGTTTCGTGACAAACGTGTTCGGCGAGGATATGCTCGAGCTGATTCGCAGCACCAAGCGAGGGACTGCGGTTACAGTGCAACGCGCTTATCGACGAGGAACGGGTGAAAACGGGATCATGGATTTGCGACTAGCGCGATTTGGATGTCCGGGGGGCGATCTCCTCGTCGCCTCGTGTCGCGACCTAACGGAACAAAAACAGCTTGAAGAACGGCTGCGCGATCTCAATGAGCGACAATCAATTGAAGAGGAACTACGTCGGCTCAACGTCGAACTTTCTGAGCAGGCGACTCATTTGCGACAGGTTAACCAATCCCTCCTCGACAGTGAGCAGCGTCTCAGGCTCGCTATTGAAACGGGCAGAATCGGTCTGTGGGTCTGGAACTCGACGGACGTAACGAATTCCGGGGATTGGTCAACCGACTGAAAGAGATCTTTGGCCTGCCGCTCGATGCAGAGGTCACGCACGACATGTTTCTATAATAAAGTGTGTGCATCAGGAGGATAGACAGCGAGTAAACCAATTGGTTATGCAAGCTCTCGAAGGGATGAACGGAGGGGAATATCGCGCTGAATACCGAACCATCCACCCAGGTGACGGTTCGGAACATTGGGTCACTGCCAGAGGCCAGGCGTTTTTCGATTCCGAGGGAAGAGCGATTCGTTTCATCGGGACGTTCATGGATATTACCGAGCGCAAACGTGCGGAAGAAGCGTCAATTCGCCTCAACCTCGAACTTGAACAACGCATCGCGGAGCGAACCGCGGCGCTCGCCCAGATCAACCGAGCTTTGCAGCTAGAGATCGAGGGGCGTAAAAAAGCGGAACACCTAGCCCGTGGGCAACTGGAGGCTTTAGCTCACACGCTGGACCTGCTTGCTCAAGAATCCGATCCAGACAGGCTGCCTAAGCACGTGGTGTATACGATTCTCAGGCAGCTAGGTGCCGCGGGTGGAAACATTTTCACTGGAAGAAGGGCCCCAGCTTTATCGAGACATTGCCGCGTCGAGGATCAAAGCCAAGCCTATTCTGATTCCGTAGTTGAGAAACGCGGACATTTAACCGGAACATGATTCGCAGACTAGCTAGAAGCGGACTGCATCATCCAACCTCCTTCGCTCACGTGTGCAAGTCGGCCGCATATCGGCTTCGACGCTTTCAGGTATCCGTCGGGTATCTGCTGCAGCTAAAGATTTGCCTCGGGAGTTCTGGCTGCAAGTACTTGCTTGCTGCTGGTGGGCCTTGGCTGCACGCGAGTTGATCGGTATTCTTGCATTCCCAGCTACGCTACGAAAGACGGCGACAGAGAACAAAATTTTGTCCGATATCATCGCCGCTTGCATCTACGTCTGCTCCGGGTTGGCAATGATGGGGTTCGTTTTTGGCTTGCCGCTTCAAGGAATCGTCGCGACTTCCGGTGTCCTTGCGATTGTGCTCGGCCTTGCTCTCCAGGATACCCTTGGAGATGTTTTTTCCGGGTTGTCGTTGAGCGTTGAGAACCCTTACGACGTCGAAGATGCGATCCTTGTAGAGGGCGGAGTCGAAGGTGAGGTGATTCAAATAAACTGGCGTTCAACGCACCTCAGAAATAATCAGAACGATGTCGTGATTGTTCCGCATGGCTCAATGGCAAAAATGCGGATTATAAACCACAGTGCCTTAAGCAGGCGCTACAATGGAAGTGTGATTGTCGCTGGTCGGAATGAGCCGGAATTTGCGGCTGAGCTCCTGAAGCAATCTGCGATGACATGTCCAGTTATACTGGAAGAGCCGGTCCCGTCCGTCGCCGCAATCGGCTTCAAAAGTGATCGAGTCAGTTACGAAATTTCATTTAGTACTTCTTCGATCGCGTCGGCCGGAGAGGCGCGGTCGCAAATTATTAGCCAGCTTTACAAACGGGACGCCCTGGCCGCCGTTTTTCTCGTGCACGTCCCATTTATTTTTTCTGGGAAGAGGAGTTTTTCGATCGTATATCCGTGCTGGAACCCTTGAGCGCAGAAGAGAAAGCCCAATTGGGAGCGAAGGTAATAAGGCGTCATTTCAAAGTCGGGGAAGAGCCTTTGGAACAAGGAGTGAAATTGGAGTCAGTCCAATTTGTTTTTTATGGAACCCACCAATAGCGCCCACTGTCGGGTGGAAATCACCCTTACTTTGAATAAGCGCAATTTCCCGACGGCAGTTACCCGCTCGACCGTGGTGGCATCCTTGTGTTTGTTCCAAGCCTTGAAGTAGAGTTTGTCATACTCATGTTCGATGGCCCGCCGACCGTGATATTTTCCGTCCGTGATACGTCACCCAAACCGCGTCCTGCGCGCAGAGCCTGGCGATGGCAGCCACATCGCGACTGTTGATTGCAGCATCCGTCACGCTGACAATGACCTGGTCGACAGTCTTGGCCTGGCTGGCGTGACTGGTAACAACTATTCCCTGGTCGAGATGAAGAGCGGCGCCATTGCGAACAATCTCGCCCTTAACGAATATGATGTTGCCCTCGTCAATGCCGACCACGGTCCGCAGCTCGTTGTTGAGGAACTTGTGCCCGCGGTGTTTGGCGTTTTTCGTGAATCGGACCCGGTCGCCGATTGACAGCGTGATCTTCTCCCGCTCGAACACGCTGAACTTCCGCGCCTGGTCAAGCGGCAACTGCTTCTTGACGTCGTCCTTTCCGGCGATGACGGCTCCTTGAACTGGCCAAAAGGGTCATGAAGTACGGAGAAGTACACCAAACAGCGGTCAGAAAGGTCAAATCGGCCAAAGTGACCCAGAAAAAGAGCAACAAATAGCAACAGACAACGGTATAAAATTGCTCATTGGATTATGCTCCACCGCCTGCCGAGTGCTTCCATGGCGGCTCCGCGGACTTCGAGTTCGAATAAAATATTTGGGTTGGGTGGGGCTCGAACCCACAACCAACGCCTTAAAAGGGCGCTGATCTCATTCTGTAAGCCTTTTGATTTGAGCCACTTAGGATTGCCTGGTCTCTTGTTGCTGCATTTGTTGCTCTCGGCGTTGCTTATTCCCATCAAGACTCCCGTGCGAAGGATCATTACGGGAGAAACGACTTTTCCCCCGTCCAGCCTCGAGGCGCTCTCTTCTTGTTCAATGCGAACGCAGGTTCAAATCAACCCGAGTCAATATTTCCGTCCTTCTGGTGTGCGTGACGATTTGGAGGTCATTTATGAGATTGGCACGGTCACAATAATACTTGTCCCCTGGCCGGCTGCAGTCTGGATTTCCAGTTTTGCGTCGATCTGCGCCGCTCTTTCTCGCATACTATCCAGGCCGACACCTTCACTTTGCTCCAGGCGAGCTTTAGGTATTCCGGATCCGTTGTCCTTGACTTGAAGAATCAGATGAGGCGGATCCCAGCGAAGAGTCACGGTAATGACGGTCGGTTTGGCGTGGCGGGCGGCGTTGCTGATCGCTTCCTGAGCGATGCGTAAAAGCTGATGCTGTACCGTGGCCGGCAATCTTTCTTCGGGTATGGAGTTGGACCGAAAATCACAACGCAACCGGCCCGCCAAATTCGAGTGTTCGACCAAACGTTGCAGCACGGTGGCCAATCCTGATTCGCGAAGGACACTTGATTGTAAACTATGGACGGATCGGCGCGCTTCGGCCAAGCCGAACTTTGCTGTCTCATAAGCGCGCCGAATATAGCCGAGGAGGCAGCCTTCCTTTGCAGCCATTTCCTCTAGGGCAAGCTCTAATTGGATCGAGATCCCGGCAAAACTTTGAGCCAGCGAATCATGAATCTCGCCAGCCAGCCGATTTCGCTCTTCCAGAACGGCAGATTGCCTGGCGGTTTTCGCTAATCGAGTGAGTTGAATTGCCAGGCTGGCTTGGGTTGCTAAGGCTCTCGCGATTTCGAGTTCTTCCGGGTCAAAAGTGCGCTCCTCAGTAAAACGGAAGTCTAACCGGCCGTTGACCTGACCGCCCGAGCTCAAAGGAATGATCAATAAGGTCTTTATACCCAGTCCAAGCAGATAGGAGCGCTGGGCTTCAGCAATTGATGAAAGCGGATCGAGAATATGGATGACAGTCGTTGGCTGATCCAGAAAAGTGGCGACCCCTGGTTCGTCCGGCGCCACGGACCGCGAGGATTCTGGATAGCTCGCTTCGGCAGGCGACATTACTCGGCCGCCTTGAAAGACGAGCTCCAGAGTCAAGGTGTTTTGTTCGAGGTTAGGAATTCGCAACGTGGAAGAGACGGCGCCCATCTGCCGGGTGATGGCAGCCATCACTTGCCCAAGGAAGTCATCCAGTTCCGGGACCGAGGCGAGCGCATCCAGACATCCCCGAAGGGCTCCGTTTGCTTTTGCCAGCGCGAGATTCTCTGTTCGGACTCTCTCCTCCACATGCTTTCGCTCTTCGATATCGGTACCCGCAGCGTACCACCGAATGATGCGTCCCTGTTCGTCCCGCAGCGGGTTGGAACGTAACAGAAACCAGCGATACTGCCCGTTCTTTCCGAGTATTCGCGCTTCAATTTCAAACGGCGCTCCGCGTAAAACTCCGCTTTGGCGTTCGGTCGTTACTCTCTCTAGATCGTCCGCATGCACGACCCTCGCAGCGAAGTGCGCTGCCTGAATATCTTGCAAAGCACAGCCGAGGTATTCGAGTGCGACCTGGTTAGCATAAAGACGGCTGCCGTCCGGTGCCGCAACGAAGATGTGCTGAGGAACCAGGTCAATGAGCTGCTGAAGCTCCCTTTCGTTTTGACGGACCCTCTGTGCGGCCAGCTTTCGGTCCTCGATATCGATACTCGATCCGTACCATTTAACGATGTTTCCCAAATTGTCGTGAAGCGGCACTTTGCGGTGCAGGAACCAGCGATATTCCCCATCAGCCCGCCGCACGCGCGCCTCCGCCTCGAAAGGTTCCCCAGTTGCCAAGGCCGTGCGCCACTTGTCCACTATCCCTGCGACGTCTTCGGGATGAATTGCAGCCGTCCAACCCCAGCCCTGCACGTCCTCCAAAGAGAGTCCCAGATATTCCAGCCAACGTCGATTGAAGAAATCAAGGCACCCGTCAGGCAGAGCGCTGTGGACCAGCGCGGGAGTTGTTTCGATGACAAGCCGAAGCCGGTCTTCACCCTTAGTCGATCCTTCGTCAGCTCTCGCCGCAATACCATTTGCTAAGGAGGATCTCTACAAACCGAAAGATCGGTTCGTGCCTACTCGAAAGAAGGGTGCTACAACGACCTGCTCGGAACATGCACCAGGCCATGTTGGCATCCTTCCTTTGGATAGCTAACAACCGCTCTTTCGGTTTGTAGAGATCCAATGTGTGAAATGATAGGATTGGTATCGTCACAACCAAAAAAGAAATAAAAGGAAATATGGAGGCACTAATATTCGCACTGATCGCTACACGTAACGGGTACACGCAGCATGAGACGTTTGTTCCTAAGCCGGCCAAATTTCAGCCGTTCGATTTGCGAGCGCTGAGACATTCGTATAATGCTGAGGACAACTCTCTTAGGCTACCGTCTGATCGGAAGAAGTCGTTTGCGATCCAGGTCTCATTTTAGTTTGCCGATCCATGAGCCTACGAAACAACCTCGATTTCCATCAGACGTCCTCTTAAAAAGCTCTCCACGGAATAAGCCCGAACTTCTCAACTAGTCCTCCACTCCGGAGGGCTTCTTGTTTCTGAGAGAGCGGTTCGAACGAACGTAGCTGAAGACGTTAGCGGAAGCAAATTCCGTCAAATGGTGATCGACTCTTCGGCGAAATGGAGCGACAAGACCAGCACGCTTGCTTGGTTACTTCAAGTATTTCAAGCTACGGGAGGGACTTTGTGGCTGGCGAGGGCCAACCCAATTGCCATTGCGCGCTATCGGGCAAATGGCCAGCAACCCCGCAATAAATCCAAGTCGCTGTGCAAGCGATCCTCGGTGAACGCGCTTCTCACCTGCGTAATAGCGGCGTTCCGTTTGCGTCAAAAGGAAGTCTAAAGCAGGCAGCTTTCGTCATGATAGTTCCAGGTGGAAGAAACTCTTGATGCGCGACAAAAGATCGCGCTGTTCGATCACGACCGGCTGGATTGCGGCCTTGTCGAACATCGCGACAAAGTGCTGTACCCTGGTAGCTGAATGACTGAGCGATTCTACCAATTCAGGGCGCGATTCGAGGATCGGCTTCAGGTCTTCCGAATGTATTTCCAGCAGGAGCCCAGAGGTGAGGGCCGTGAAAGTTCCAAGCGCTTGCATACCAGTCAGAAGGGAAATCTCACCAAATGAATCACCGGGCCCCAGCCTTCTTACATTCAGTACCCGTCCATCCTGTACCTGGCGCGTGACTTGAACAATGCCCGAAAAGACGAACTGGGCCGAATTAACTTCCATACCTTGCGTTAAGAGCTGTTCCCCGGTGTGAAAGTGACGCCTGATGATTTTCGCAGTCAGTTTGGTTTTCTCTGCGTCGCTCAACGGTTCGAGAGTAGGGAGGTGGTTCAACAATTCGTTCTCCGGGAAAAGAAAGATGGTCGACCCTGAGGACGCCCCCTGAGCGACAACGGGGCACGCTCGTTTGTAGAGCTGAGTGATGAACTGCGATCGCGCCTCTCCCGCCGATGCAATCGAAGAGGTACTAAAATAAACGGAGTAAGTGATTCGGTCCCCATTGAACTCAGTCGCTTCAGCGGAGGGCGCCGGGTGTTCCAGGATAGAAGGGCACGTCATTGCTGCCTGCTTCAGGATCTCGAGCGTGAGTTCCGGCTCGTTTCGGTAATCGACGATCACAGTTAGACTTCCACTGTAACGCCTGGTCGCGGCGCTGTGATTTTGGATCCGCAGCTTTGCTATTACGCTATTCGGAACAATGACGATATCGTTCGCACTGTTCCTGAGGTGCGTGGAACGCCAATTCATTTCAATCACCTCGCCTTCGGCTCCGCCCTCTAAAAGGATTTCGTCTCCGACGCGGTACGGCTTTTCAATGCTCAGTGATATTCCGGAGAAAACATCTCCCAGCGAGCTTTGGAGAGCCAGGCCAAGCACGATCGCGATAATACCGGAAGTCGCGAGCAGTCCCTGTAACGACAATCCTAAAACGAACCCCATCATTGCCAGCGCGGAGCAGACATAGATGCTGGCTGCGATGATATCGGACAGAAGTTTGTTCTCTATTGCCGTTTTTCGGATTGCATTCGGCAACGCAAGAAAACTGATTAGTTCGCGTGCGGCCAAGGCCCACCAAAAGCAAGCCAGAATTTGGAGCCAGAACTCGCGCGGCAAGTCTCGCGGTCTATAGACCGGACGCAGCGGCGAACCAATGAGTGCAACGATGAGAATGGTCTGCACTGCGAAGAAGATCGACATGCAGACGAACCGTGCGACTTGCCTGCGCACCGGAATGAACCTCAAAATGACCGCATCCGCGACCATCGCCAGGCAGAAAAAGAGGGACAGGTCCATAGAAAAATCGTTTTCAGTACCTCACGGGGATGTTTTCAGGCATCTCGAACATTCTGCTTCCTGCTCCATTATCGCCGTGCGCCCACGTTTTCAAGCGTTTGCCCAAGGGTCTGGAATTGCACTGCCGCCCGAAGAAGTTCTTCGAGACTACTTGAACTGGAGCTTTCTCCGAGGCCCATGTTTTCCATGTCTTTTTTTCCAAGAAAACGATCTGTAGGTGTTTGTGCCCGGCTCACAGTTTTGTTGCGAAACCCCTCCATCAATTCAGCGAACTCTTCCATCGCGTCCTCTAAAAGTTTGGTCAACCCCGGCGAAGTTTTCGGATCTTCATCGTCTGCAGAAGTCAGCATCGACGATACTTGCTCCCTCAGCCATGGGAGACAAGCAACGTAAATTTCCTCCACTCCTGCCGTAGCCTCCGCCAGACGCGACACCGGAATAACGTCGGATCCATAGAGCAGAGCTTCGAAGGCAGCTTGCTCCTCATACGAATTGGCCTCAGAAAGACGAGATGCTATTTCCAGCTCGAGCTGTTCCCGTTGCGGGCTCGAACTCTGAGAACCATCGTTTGAACCGCCCAGGTGAAGAAGACGGGCGATCGCGCGGAGACAAGCAGCAAGTCGCTCGCGAGCGATCAAGTCAGCACTTTCCGGCCAAAGCAGAGAGAAAACGGTCGCGATAATGCATATGCCAAGGACGATGCCGATAAATCGATCCCGAAGCGGGTCAATGTTAGTAGGTGGCCCGTATCCCTGCAGAAACCCGAGATCAAAGGCCAGTGCTATCTGAAGGCCCATGTACGAGATCCGATCGCCGCCAGAAGCGATCCATGCTGCCAAACCGTGCACGCAGAATACAATCAAGAGGAACGTTCCCAGGGTCTCGTATCTTGGTATCACCCAGGCTAAACAGATGAGACCCAATCCACCTCCAATAATGCAGCCGACGATACGAAGTAATCCCTTGTGAATGGTGGCCCCGCTACTAGCCAACGCGATGATCAGAGGTGTGTAAAACACCGTGTGAATTCCGTAGTAATCGCTCGCGGTGTAGAATAAGTAACCGATCATTCCCGCCAGTGTGACCTTAAGCGCGAATTGCACGTGCCTCGGATTACTAAAAGCGTCCGCGACAAAAAGTGAGCGCTTATGCCGGGCTGCGGCTTTCTCCGGTCGGTTCTCAGACTCGGTGTCTCCGGCAGCAAGATCACCCACCGTGTTCTCGGCTTCTGCGAGTTGAACGGCAGGAAAAACTTCTGCTGTTTTATTTCTAGAGCGTGTCGCAGTACCCGACGGCAGGAAACCTGCCTCGAATTGCCGTTGGAAACATTGGGCGTCCTCCTTGAGTCCATCCAGAATGGCTTTCTCAGTAGAAGAAATTGCCACGGGGGCCGATAATTTCAGCCTTGCGCGGGCATATGAGAAGATCAGTCTCGTGATTTTGTCGAGGCTTAAGATCATGCGCGTCAGTTGAACTTGGTTTACTCGTAAATCAGGGGACTCAATCGAGGAGAGTTTTAAAAGTTTGAGAACGCGGATTGGACCACGTTTTACCAGCGGACGAAGCAAGCTTGCGCCGGCGGAAGGCGTATTTGCGGTCAATTGTGCAGTTGCGGCGGAAATAGCATTCCAACCGGCCACGAATTCCCGCTGAAGCAACCGGGTTGCTGACACCGGAAATAGCAAAATATTGGCGACCCAGGCCAAACCGACCGAGAACACGATTGCAGCCCAAAGCCAAAGAAACTGGTGAACCGTTTCCTCTGGACCGGGAAAGAGGTAAACCAGACTTTGCGTTGCTGCGCATATGAAGCCAAGGATCCATCCCACCGGTCCAATCGAGAGCACTCGGAACAGGTACATACCAACAAATATCTCGAGCGCGATGGCAGGAATTCGAAACTCTGCGCGATTGCCGGTGAATTTATAGATCACAATGGCCACCGCGATGGCTACGGTGATTGCGAAAATAACCAACAGCGCACTGACAGCAGTGGTTACTTTATCCTCTTTGGTTATAAACAAAATGAAAAAGGGCATGAGGTCCTGGAACGGCATTCTGAAGGTGTATGCTACCAATACTACTGCGGTACAGACAACGGCTAGTCGGAGCGTCACCTGGGCGCGCCCGGGGAACGGTTTGAGAGTCTCCCAAAGCATGTCCAGGAATGAGGTTCCCCGGCTCTCAGCACCCCATGTACGTTTCGCGATTTTCTCAGGCATCGTTGGTTAGTTCGTGCTGCGAGGCGGGCTAGAGCCGACGATCGTCGTTACGGCCGTCGTACCCATCCGAAAGATTTCCGGGTCCGGATTCTCGATCTCGATTCGAACTGGAAATCGTTGAGCAATCCGCACCCAATTCAGGTCTCTCTTTACAAACGGCAATCCCTTGATCTCGACATTATCTTCCTGGGACTGTACCGCGGGCGAGATCCCCTGGACGACTCCCTGAAAACGCCGATCTGGATTCGACAAGAGATAGATCTCGGCCTTCATCCCAGGACGGATGTTCTGTAACTCCCGCTCGCGAAAGTTTGCCAATACATACCACTTTCGACAGTCGAGGAATGCAAATACCTCAATACCGGCGTGCGCATAAGCTCCTTCGGAAATGTTTAGCCCTAGGACTTGTCCATCGAACGGCGCGTATATCCGCGTATACGATAGCTCTAACTGCGCCGTCCCCAAAGAAGCAACCGCTCCAGGACGCTGCGCTTGGAGGGTGGCCAGTGAACTGACCGCCACGCGCGCCTGGTTGAGTTTTTCATTTGCTTGTGCGACTTCGGCATCGAGGGCGGCGACCTTCGTGCGTGCTTGGTCAACTTGTTCCTGGGTTGCAAAGGCCTTTGGTAACAACGGTTCAAGACGATGCAAACTATCTGCGGCCTGATCTCGCTCCGCCATTGCCTGCCGGACACCTGCTTCCGCAGCTTTGATCTGGAACTTTAGTTGAGCGTCCTGCGATTGCGCCGTTACGATTTGTTGATCCAATGCATCCAGAGCCGCTTTCGCCCGATCAACACTCAGTTGATAGTCTGCGGGATCAATCTCGAACAAAAGATCGCCACCTTGCACCGATTGGTTATCGCTTACATTGACATGTATAATTGGACCAAAGACGCGAGGTGCGATGCCAATTATGTTTGCTCGGGCTACTCCGTCGTCAGTCCGGGGATGTCGCTCATTGAAGTTCCATGCCGATAAGCTCAACACCACCGCAAAACCGATTATAACGAGGCCCAAGATCAGGATGAAAAAACGCTTGAATTTTCCGCGAGCCGGGTGGCTGCTTGGTTTGGAGGAAAAGTCAGGCTTTGCTTTGGACGTCGGATTCTCTTGTTGAGTTGGATTCATGTGTTAGATCGCGAAGAATAGAAACCATACAGAGATGCTGAAAATCAGGATCAGGCTGACGCACAGGAGAAAACCCAGGAAACCAGACACTCTGATACCCATCAGGCGCCCCGCACTGATGGCGATAACGGTTAACATTACCGCGATTGTCAACGAGATCAGCCATGCCGGGAAGTAAGATCCAAAAACATCAATCGAGGGTACCTGGTGATGTGATAAACCGCAGCTTTCCAGAAAAAGGACCTCAATCAAGATCAGGCATCTTCGGATCGCAACAAGATGCATGCTATTTCGGGGACTGGACACTAGAGCGGACTTTGGAACTCGTGTTAGAGGGTTGGAGCGCGTTTTCAAATACGATTAGTTCCTGTGACTAAATTTTGTGGGCCTTGGCGCATTACCTAGTTCGCCCATCGCGTAGGCCAGCGTAGTCGCGGCTTGAGAGACTGCGGATCGGGATTCGAAAACTGAATTACGTGCACTCGTCAGCTTCGTTTCGTTGGTCACGACATCGGTATACGTTGAAAGTCCCAGTTTGAAGGAATCTAGGATGGCATCGTAGGAAGATTGGGAAGACTGCAGTAAAGCCGCTGCCGCGGCCTGACGGCGAACTGCGGTGCGTAGATCATTATAGCTTTTCCAGACCTGTCGGACGGCATCGTCACGAGTTTGCTCCAGCTGCTGGGAGGCGGCCTCCAATTCGGCCCGCGCAGCCTGCAAAGTTCGATCCCTCAGGAACCCGTCGAAAATCGGGAGCTCGACGGCAATATTGGCGCCAAAGGTTGGAGCGCTGCTGTCAAAGGTATTAGTGCCAAGACTGGTCCTTTCCAAACCGTAACCAACACTCCCGAGCGCGGTTATCTTAGGAAAATAGGATGCCTTAACGCCTTTGATTTTGTCTTCGGCGGACTTTACTTTTGCTAATGATGCGACCAGATCGGGGCGTTGCGATAGCGCGCGTGTGACAAGCGTGACAAGCGGAGTTTCCAAGTCAACTTGCACTGAACCGGTGAAACCCTCGGTGATCCGAATTCGGACAGAGGGTGACAAGCCAACCGCTTCCATCAAGTCCACGAAGGCATCCCGTTCCGATCCGCGCGCCTTCTCGAGATCGAATCGAGCTTGCGCGAGTTGCTGCTTCGCCTGAAGAAGGTCCGGTTGGGTTGCCAGGCCGCTTGTTACGCGAGCTTCTACTGCGGTATGAACTGTCTCAGCTGTCTGGGAAGCGGATTCGGCAACCTTGACTGATTCCCGCGCCAAGTTATAAGCGTAAAAATTCTGGCTAACCTCCAGGACAACGCGTTGATGGGTGGCATTAAAGGCGACGTTCGCAATGAGAAGACCTTCCCGGGCCGCACTGATGCTCGCCTCACGCTGTCCAAAGTCGAACAAGAGCCATTTCATGGTCAGTTCGGATTGATAGAGAACGTCGAAATGAAGCGGGTTACCCTCGGTTAGCGTCACAGCGGTTTGCAATGGCCCACCGGTATCCAGAACCCTCTTAAGAGCAGCTTGGTTTACCTCGAGCTTAGGAAAGGGAACGAAGAACCTTGTATAGCCGCCCGCTGCCGCTAACGAGAGAAAAGGGTAATCGGCAGACTTACTGACACCGACCAGCGCGAGTGCCTGCCTCGCATTCTGCCACGCTGCCGAGTTGCCGGATTCAATTGCTCCGCAATATCAATGAGATCGGGTAGCGTATATTCCTTTCGAAGATCGACCAGTTCCTTGCCTTTCTCCAACGCTTCCGCCGAGCCCTTCTGCAGAGTATCTTGATAGCCCGCCAGATTCGGCGGGTTCCATTGCTTTTGGGACGAAGGAGGAACCTCATCGCGAGCTGAAGCCGCAAAGACCGCGTAAACCTGTGAAAGTCCGAATAAGCAGACGCCGAGCATCGCTGCTCGATGCGGCGGCCAGGAATGCCAACTCCAGTAGGAAGTGAAACTCAGCAGGCGTTTCAACTGATCAATTAATGTTCGAAGCTGTGTTAACCAGCCAAAATTTGACCATCGAATTCGAAAGTCGTCGACACAGATTCCCGACAGTTGCTCCGCGCTCAAGCGCATCGTGAGCGAATCCATTGCTGCCGAGCGAAAAACGCGTCCATGGCTGGCACGATACGTGGACTGTGCTCTCGCGAAAGTGAAAGGAATTCAATCTAATATTGAAATTCGTTCAGTTACTGATTGACCTCCCCGGGACCCGCGGGAAAGTGTTCTCAACACGGAAAGCGGCCGATCATTATCTGCGACCAATACACAAAACCCTGAGCCATGAAAAGCGGCACGACAGAGTACCCAAAAAATGCGAATCCGCAGGCGTCGACCATCCAAATTCGCATGGTCGACCTCAATCTGTTCCGTGTATTTGATGCTATGATGCGGCATCGCAGTGTGCGCAAGGCGAGCCAAATGCTTTCGGTAACTCCCTCGGCCGTCAGCCACGCCTTGAACCGGCTCCGCCAGACGATTGACGATGAGCTTTTCGTTCCTGGCGAGTTTGGCATGGAACCAACTCGACGCGCGCTTGAGTTGGCCGCGACCGTTCGCGAGGGGTTAGAAAGCTTTGAATTGGCTTTGAGGACAAAACCGTTTGTGCCAATGGAGGCTGTCCGGACTTTCCGCATCGCCGCGAGTGATCATACTTCCGTGGTTATTCTCCCGTCGCTGGTCAAACGGCTAGCCAAGAACGCGCCGCAAGTTGATCTGCGCGTGTTTCCTTTAAATCGCCTCGATGTTGTTCGCGAACTTGAGAGTGGTCAGATCGATTTGGTCATCGGCTGGTTTGGCGAGCTGCCTGGTCGCATGCGTCGCGCAACTCTTTACCGGGAGGAAGAAGCGATCGTGGTGCGCGCCGGCCACCCGCTGACTCAAGACAAGATAACCAAAGAAAGACTCTTCGAATTTTCACACGTGGTGGTAGAGCTGACCGGAACGGAGAAGCATAAAGCCGATGGCTTTATGTACGACAAGGGAGTGGCGCGCCGAGTCTGGATAGAGCGAGCCTTGCTCGAATTTCAAGACGAAAATATTGATTTGGTCGGCCGCGCGGCCGTTTGCGTACCGCACTTTGCCGCTGTGCCTCCTTTACTCCAAGCGACCGACATGGTAGCGACGCTACCGCGCCGACTTGCACTTTGGGCCGCTGCACACTTTTCCCTGGTATTGTTGGATCTGCCTTACACACCACAAACTGTAGACGTTGAGATCGTTTGCGACCAAAGCGCCGACCGAGATAAAGGGTTGCAGTGGCTAATCGATGAATTGGCTGCGTCGATCGTCGATGTTGGGTAACCTGGGCGGGATCTGTTGCAGATTGCAGATTTGCAGATAGGTGCAAGTACCTTCTTCGCATACACTTAACGATCAACGTGCGCGGTTATTGGGATGAATTCGCCGTTGCCATTCGTGTGCCGTGGTGCCAAGGCTTGGGGCATGGCTCGCCGTCACTCACCTCGCCACTCTTTCGTCAACGTTGGTTCCCGCGACGACATTATCATCACCTGTGTGCGCTGGTATCTGCGTTTTAAACGCGAGCTACCGGAGCTACCACCAGAATGGCAGACAGATCTCCGTCCCTTTGGCCCCGGTCCAGAACAAACTCTTCGTCTTCCCGCAGCGTTTCAAACACATATCTTGAAAGCTCGATCACGACAGGGCTTCCGGTTGGCCTAATAGCGTTAACTGCGTTTGCGCGTACACATTACCCTTCGATTGGCAAACGGACAGGAGCAGCCGAGTAAACATTGAAAGTCTAATTAATCCCTTAGGAAAAAGAAAGCAGAATGAAAAACTCTCATTAAGATACTGAAGACGTTTCACTTTCCGAAGAGCAGAGCCTCTGGAAAATTGCGGTGAAACTTTAGTTGCCATGACCCCGCTCCTCCTTGTCGTCAATGCTGGATCGTCGAGCCTCAAGTTCGCTCTTTTCAAAAAGAACAAGGCGGATCAGCCTGTCGCCGACGTCACCGGACAGGTGGAGGGCATAGGGACTCAGCCGCGGTTTACGGTGAAGGACGCCGCTGGACAGACGCTTGTCGATCGCGCGCACGACGCCAAGGAAGTCCTTCATCATGGCGGCGCCATCGCTGTCATTCGCTCGTGGGTGCATGAGCGTGAACGAGGCGCAACGTTGCTGGCAGTCGGCCATCGAGTCGTGCACGGCGGGCAATATTTCTCCGAACCGGTCCTGGTGGATACGAAGGTTCTGACGAAGCTGGAGGCCTTGGTGCCTTTGGCCCCGCTTCATCAACCGCATTGCCTTGCCGTCATCTACGCGGTGCGAGATGCCATGCCGACGCTGCCGCAGGTCGCATGCTTCGACACCGCGTTTCACCGCACGCAACCGGCCATCGCACAGGCATTCGCCTTGCCGCGACGCCTGACCGACGAAGGCGTGCGCCGCTACGGATTCCATGGACTGTCCTACGAATATATAGCCTCGGCGCTGCCTACACTCGGACCCGAACTCGCCGGTGCCCGAATCATCGTCGCCCACCTTGGCAGTGGCGCGAGCATGTGCGCACTGCGCGGCGGACGGAGCGTCGCCACCACGATGAGCTTTACGCCGCTGGATGGCCTGGTCATGGGAACGCGCTGCGGCAATCTCGATCCCGGTGTGCTGCTTTACCTATTAGACCACCACGGCCTGGACGCGCGAGCGCTGGAGGAATTGCTCTACCAAGAGTCTGGCCTGCTGGGCGTGTCCGGTATCTCGAGCGACATGCGAACGCTCCTGGCCAGCGATGATCCCGCAGCGAAGGAGGCGATCGAATTGTTCGTGTATCGCATTGGGCGCGAACTCGGCTCGCTAGCCGCGGCGCTAAGCGGCCTCGACGCACTCGTGTTCACTGGAGGTATTGGTGAACGTTCGGCCGTGATCCGTGCGCAAATCTGCCTTCAGGCCGCATGGCTGGGACTTGAACTGGATGGAGCCGGCAATGAACGCCACGGCCCATGCCTCTCGACGCCGACCTCAAAAGTCACCGCTTGGGTGTTGCCGACCAACGAAAACCTCATCATTGCCCGGCACACGCTTGAGCAGGTGATGCTCTCGGCTGGTGGTGGAGTGCTACCGGCGCCCCAAGTCCCGCATTCCTGACAATCTGACCTTAAGAAAGGATCTTCTATGAAACGTGACACAGTATTCGATCAAATTGAGAACACCAAAGAACCCTGGGATTTTCTCGTGATCGGCGGGGGCGCGACGGGCCTCGGCGTTGCTGTCGACGCATCCGCGCGCGGGTACCGCACGCTGCTGGTGGAGCAGCACGATTTTGCCAAAGGAACTTCCAGCCGCAGCACCAAACTCGTGCACGGCGGGGTTCGTTATCTTAAACAGGGCAACATCTCGCTTGTACTAGAGGCGTTGCGCGAACGCGGGCTACTCTGTGAAAATGCGCCGCATTTGGTTCACCACCTTGAGTTTATCGTGCCGATTTACAGCTGGTGGGAAGGGCCGTTTTACGGCGTTGGCATGAAGATTTACGACCGGCTCGCCGGTAAGCTCGGGCTCAATCCCTCCCGGGTTCTTACGCGTGAGGAAACACTGAAGCTGATCCCGACGCTCGAACCTGGCGGTCTACAACGCGGGGTGTCCTATTACGATGGGCAGTTCGACGATTCAAGGTTGGCCGTAAACCTGGCCCAAACGATTTTTGACCTTGGCGGCGTGGCCATCAATTACATGCCGGTCGTTTCCCTGATAAAGGAAAACGATCTGATCGCAGGGGCGGTAATCCGCGATTTGGAGACCGGTTCGGAGTACCAGGTCCGGGCTCGCGCGGTGATCAACGCCACGGGCGTTTTCTCCGATGCCATCCGCAAGATGGATGAACCGGACGCAAAAACGGTCATCGCCGCAAGTCAAGGCTCCCACGTGGTGCTGCCGAAGGCGTTTCTGCCGGGCGACAGCGCCGTCATGGTCCCGCACACTCCGGACGGTCGGGTGCTGTTCGCGGTGCCTTGGCACGATCATGTGGTAGTAGGAACCACCGACATCAGCGTGGATAACATTTCGCTTGAGCCGGTCCCCCTGGATGAAGAAATAGGGTTCATCCTCACCAACGCCGCCAAGTATTTGAGCAAGGCTCCCAGCCGAAGTGACGTCCTGAGCGTCTACGCTGGGCTGCGCCCGTTAGTGAAAGTCGGCGACGCCAAAAGTACGGCGGCCCTTTCCCGCGACCACACCATCCTGATTTCAAACGCTGGGCTGTTGACCATCGCAGGCGGCAAATGGACGACTTATCGCAAGATGGCCCAAGACGCCGTCGAGCAAGCGGAGACTATGGCCGGCTTGGAGGAGCGCCCCTGCACAACCGAGCATTTGCAAATCCATGGTTGGACCAAGCAGGCCATCCCGGAGCCGAGCTTGCGACTTTACGGCGCCGACGCGCCTGCGATTCAGGAAATTGCGCGGCAAGAGCCGGCCTTGTCCGAAAAACTTCACCCTGAACTGCCGTACATCGGCGCCGAGGTCGTCTGGGCGGTGCGCGCAGAGATGGCGCGGACGGTCGAGGACGTGCTTGCGCGCAGAACCCGAGCCCTGTTGCTGGGCGCGCGGGCCAGCATTGAAGCCGCCCCACGGGTGGCGGAGTTGATGGCGCGGGAACTTAAACGGGACGGCGACTGGCAGAAGCAAACCGTGCGGAATTTCAAGCAAGTGGCCCAAGGATACCTTCTGTCGGCATAACTATGGCCGAACGGCGCCGCCCATCCCATCCCTTTCCAGAGCGGTTGACCTCCACAGCTACTTCAAAGCCGCGGCCACCACAAAGCCGGCAAGCTCAACGCGGCTGGCCCAACTATCACCCAACTCCAAAACTAGTCACAGAAAAACATCCCAGGACCAACCTTAAGCGAGGGATCCAAACCAAAATAAACGAAGAAAACGGCTCTCCAGCCAGAAGTAATGAGAGAATGATCCATTTCGGTAGAAACAAAACACTCATCTCGAGCAATAGCGACGTAGAACGCCAGATGCTAATATGAACGAAGTCGGCAGAAGCAAGGTTAATCAGGGAGGGTTTCGTTATGTGAAGTGAATTCCTATGAAGACTAACTCTGTCTTGTGCAACCGATGGTAAAACGAAACACGTATGGAAGCGTTTATTTTTCTTTGCAGTCTCTGCCTATTTCTTCTGGTGATCGCGGGGTGGTCGCCTGACGGCGCAGGCAAACGCCATAATGGACCGACTTAGTTACGACATTGCCGTAGCTTGGGGTGAGCGGGTCGATCTGATTGATCGTTCATTTAGTCGCACTGCTACCAACCTAACCAGCTCGTATTTGACACAAAGCCGCCAAGCCAGACAAAGTGGAGTTCCCATGACGCTTACACCTGAATGAAGATAGATTTCTCGAAAAAAGCGACGAAGTCGGTACAAGGTTGGGCGAGCCCGGCACGAGCTTGCGGGATTGTGGTGTCGCGAAGCGCAGTCCGGCGAGCTAAGGGAGGGCTTGGCCGACGAAGTCGATTCACGGTGTTGCTCGGCGCGCGGCTTAGAGACGATCGCTGCCGCCCATCTGCGGAACGTCTTATCGAAAATCGAAAACTAGACGGGCCTTCGCCTTACCGCTCTCGACGTCCTCAAAGGCATGACTAACTTCCTCAAGTTTTCGTGTCTCACGCTCAACCTTTGTTCTCATATTCGTAGAAGCTGACGATCTCCTTGGTTTAGTCCTTGTCGCGCGCCTGGGCATCGATGCCAAAAAGCTCATCGATCTGCGCGACAATACCGAGGCCTGTCGGATCTTGAGAACTTTGGATGCGTTGGGCTAGGCTAGTGCCTTTTCTTTAGCTATGCGTTCCACAATCTCCAGCGCATATTCGGGTAGCACCCCTTTCCCAGTGATCCCTTCCCGCTGCAAAGCCCAGACACCGTGATGATCAGACGGGCTGAAAACAATTGCCACACCTTGTGCGTACCAACAGAAGAGCAGCTTCGAGTTCTTGCGTTCCTCGATGTACTTTGCGAAAGATGAATCCCAGTCCGTGAGCACCTCTGATTCTATCATTGATTCTTCGAGGAAACGCTTGGCTGCTGCCTTGGCTTCCTCGTACGGAAAGACTCTCATTGTTCGCTGGATTCTCGTGATATCCATCAGGTCACGTGTAATTGCCATTCGATCCTCTCTTTATTCACTTTTTTGTTCGTCCTTCAATCTCTACGGATTTCCGCCCGCCTGCCAAGTGAAAGGTGTTCATTTGTAACTGAATTCAGTTCACTGATTGATTTAGCTGCTCGGTCGGAGCTCTGTGGATCAGCGCGGGTTTCGCTCCCGAAGTGAAGGTTCTTGTTGACACGAATATCCATTCGAGTTTCCGAGGCCTTTTCCCCACAGATGGAGACAGTTGAATGACTAACTACAACAAAAGCTTACTAGCAGGAAGTAACCAACTATCCCCAACAGCATAATACTTATACTACCTAATTTCATAAAGTGGGCCTTTGTCGGGATTAATTTCACCTAAGGGAAGTCCTCCTGGTCTCACCGACCAACTACATTAACATCTGGCGCTGCTTCTGGTTTTACGCTAAGATTAAACTTCAAAGTTCGTCACCCGCCATAAGTGCTTCGTTCGCCGCAGCGAGTTCCTTGCGCTGTGCTTCAGTGACTTCGGGATACTGGAGGTTCAGTGATGCGATCGCGTCGATGACAGCGGCCGCGACGACGACCCGCGTAAACCACTTGTTGTCTGCGGGTACCACATACCACGGCGCGTAATCGGTCGCCGTGTTGCAGATCATATCTTCGTAGGCTTCCATGTATTCCTTCCAAAAGTTGCGCTCGCGCGAATCCCCAGACGAGAACTTCCAGTTCTTCGCTGGATTATCGAGTCGCTCAAGGAAACGTTTCTTCTGTTCCTCTGCGGAGACGTGTAGAAAAAACTTTCGAATGACGACGCCGTTGCGCGTGAGATAGCGCTCGAAGTGGCGGATGTCATGGTAGCGCTCCTCCCAGATGTCCTTGGTTATGAGCTGCTGCGGGATTTTCTGTTTTGCCAGCAACTCGGGATGCACGCGGACGACCAGCGTTTCTTCGTAGTAGCTGCGGTTGAAAATGCCGATCCGCCCGCGTTCGGGCAGACATTTCATGCACCGCCAGAGATAGTCGTGATTGATGTCTTCTGCCGATGGACTCTTAAATGAATAGACTTGGCAACCCTGTGGATTAACGCCGGACATAACGTGCTTGATCGCGCCATCTTTTCCCGCCGCATCCATCGCCTGAAAGATCAACAGGAGCGACCACCGGTCCTGCGCGTAGAGCACGTCCTGTAATTCCGCAAGTGCTTGAATGCCAGTTTCCAGCAATTCCTTCGCCCTTGGTTTGTCTTCAGACGTGGCTTTGCCCGTACCGGCAGGATCGAAATCCTTGAGCCGGAATTTTTTACCACTAGAGACGCAGTAAGGCTCTGCGAATTTGCGTGACCTGTCTATGATTTCGCTCTTTTTCATTTCATTAAGACTTGGCGATCTGGTTCGCGGTCGAACCTGCGAGTTCCTGAATCTTGCCGAGGAATTCCTTGTACTGCGAGGTCTCCTCTTGAGAATAGTTCAGGTTCTTGAATAGGCCGATAAGGCGTACAAAATAATCGCGAATTGCTGATTTATCCTTGAACTGATACGGCCGATAAACGAGATCAAACACCAGGTCGAATGTCCGTTTTTGCCGCGGGAGAGGTGCACTGGAGTCGACCTGATCGAAGGCGTCTTGCTGCAGATAGACCATGTCAAGGAAAAGTGATTTTTGGTGGACCAGATGATCTTCCAGACTAACACCCTCTTCGCCTGTCACCTGCATCATCTGGGCAACGTCGTTGCCGCGCCGGAGAAGTTCCAGCATGGCGAGCACGCGATCGGCCCAGCCCGGCGCGACATTCTTGTCGAACAACTGATTGAAAGGCTCGCCTGAGACGGAGAAGATCGGAATCTTCTGGCTTTCCACCAGACAATTAAAGACGTCGATCATCGGCACGTTAGTACGGATCATTTTGGAGGCCAAGACCCGTCGCATCGGGTTAACGGAAGGACCGCCGATGGTCACTTTCGGATCGTTTGGAAGGTCCGGCCCGCCGTCGATCGGTTCTCCAGTGCCGCGGAACACCCGGCCGAAGATGTTGCCGGAGTAACTGGCCTGCATCGGGTGCCCGAGAAAACGTACGATGGAATTGGTCGAGATCCCTCGAGTTCCATTAAAGACCTGAAGAGCCACGACGTCGCGCTTGATGCCGATGACCTGCGCCAGAGAGAGGTTGCCATCCACCGCCTCCAGCACGGCAAGGTCTTCCAAACACGGAGAAATACCGTTACCGCTTTCCTCTTCTGGAACTTTGACTCGAACGATGTCTCCGACAATGGCAAATATCTCGGAGTAGCTCAGTAATATCGATGATAATCCAGTACGATTCTTAGACATGTGATAAACTCAGGAGCATTAAAATTCGCTTATAAAGGGAACGATACAGGGGCTTAACATTCTGAAAAGTGAAACGAATTCAGTCCCGCACTGAGAGTTGTTCAGTCGCTTACTGGTGTCCTTTTTGCGGGCCCTTTAATAACTATTTACCAGCAATTACCGGGTCTGATTCCCGCCCACACGTCAGCAAAAATGGGAGCGTTCAAGGCGCAACTGAGACCCCAACGCCTTCCCTGCACACTGCTGCAAGAGGCTTTCCAAATCCAGAGTAGTTAAGTTACAGCACAACCCTTGGCATATGAAAATGTTTATACGATTGGTAATCGCGCTACCAGCGATCGTCTGGTCAAGCGTGGTGGCGGCTTCAGAGACGAAGGTGATCATCAACCTGTCTGAGCAGACAGCTTACCTTGTAGAAAAAGGGAGCATCACACTGATTTCTCCTGTCTCTTCAGGTAAACGCCGGCTACCTTCCAGGATATTCCGCGTCCCACGGGTGTGTGCGGATGCCTCGAGATTTCGCTGCGCTAAGCTAATTGCTTATTTGCCTCACAAATCTCTCACGATTTGTGAGGCATTGCAGGCTCGGGACGCAATACCGCGACCGACCGGGCCTGCAGCGGGTATTCGGCCAAGCGCCCGAGTAGGCGGCGGGCCATGCTTGCACTCGACGTGTCGAATACCAGTTCCCAGTTCTGATCGCGTGCGCGGGCACTGAGGCGAAACGAGACGCATTCATGGTGTGCATTGAGCAGGATAAGGAATGAGTCGCCCACAATCCGCTCGCCTTGTTCATTGGTTTCGTCGATCTGACCACCCAGCAGGCCCATACCGAAGCAGCGGGCATCTCCGGCATTCCAGTCCTGGTCTGACATTTCAGTTCCGGCAGGCGTGAGCCAGTACAGGTCTTTGACATCGAGACCATGAATCGGCCTACCCTGAAAAAAAATGACGGCGCCGAAAGGCGGGATCCTGGTTGCGCAATTTCATTAGTCCTCGGACAAACTCCAGGAGCTCTCGTTGTTCCGGCGTGAGGTCCCAGTTGAGCCAGGTGAGCGGCGAGTCCTGGCAATATGCGTTGTTGTTCCCCAATTGCGTGTGGCCTAACTCGTCGCCAGCCAGAAGCATCGGCACACCCTGGGAGAGGAAGAGAGTAGCGAGAAAATTGCGTTGCTGTCGGCCCCGTAGCGCATTGATCGACGGGTCGTCGGTTGGACCTTCGACGCCGCAATTCCAACTATTGTTCTGATCCGTGCCATCGCGATTGTTCTCGCCATTGGCTTCGTTGTGCTTGCTTTGATAGCTGACGAGATCGCGAAGCGTAAAGCCGTCATGACAGGTCACAAAATTCAGGCTTGCGCTGGGCTTGCGACTGGTCTTCTGATAAAGATCGCTGCTACCTGAGAGACGCGTGGCCAGCTCCGCGACCGTGCCGCCGTCGCCTTTCCAAAAGCGCCGCACGCAATCACGATACTTACCATTCCACTCCGACCAGAGCACCGGGAAATTTCCAACCTGATAACCGCCCGGCCCGAGGTCCCAGGGCTCGGCGATCAGCTTTACCTGTGAGATCACCGGATCCTGGTGGATGATGTCGAAAAAGGCGCCAAGTCGATCTACCTCAAACAACTGGCGGGCCAGGGCGCTGGCCAGATCGAAGCGAAAACCATCCACACGCATCTCCGATACCCAGTAACGCAGGCTATCCATAATGAGTTTGAGCACGGTCGGATGGGAGACATTAAGCGAGTTGCCGCAGCCGGTGAAATCGACGTAGTACCGGGCGTCGCCGGCGAGGCGGTAGTAGGCCGCGTTGTCGATGCCGCGCATCGAGACTGTAGGGCCAAGATGGTCACCCTCCGAGTGTGGTTGTAAACGACGTCAAGAATGACTTCGATTCCCGCGGAGTGCAACGTGCGAACCATCGACTTGAACTCCTGCACCGCCCAATTCGGTCCCGCCGCGGCGTAGCGCGGATCGGGTGCAAAGAAGCCGAGCGTGTGGCTCCAAGCGGATAGGGGCGACCAGGCCAGGCGCGCATCGGCATTGCCCCGGCGCCGCCGTGTTCAGCCTGCCCTCCCCTGGCAGCGAGCTACGACCTCTTTCGCGACCGCCGCTACATGGTCAGGAGTAAAGCCAAAATGTTCGGCCACTATTTTCATCGGGGCCGACATGCCAAAGGTGCGCATACCCAGCACCGCGCCGTCGCGTCCGGCGTATCGCTCCCAGCCAATCGGCGAAGCCTCCTCCACCGTTACGCGTGCCGTTACCGATGGCGGCAGCACGCTGTCCTGGTATTGCTGATCTTGTTCATCGAACAATTGCAGAACTTGCTGCCACAACGTATACGCGGTCGGAGCGGCGTCCAGCGGCGTGCCGGGATGACCGGAGTTCGCCTTCTGGATCGCGTCGATTGCGAGCGAGCGAATTGTGTTGATCGCCAGTTGAACAGTTTTGTCGGCTGACATGGTACTCTCTTTTCGGTTTTCTATTCCTTTCCTGCCTCCATGGAAGTCACTTTGCCCAGGCGTCGCAGATGCCGCTCGGCTTGACTGAACTCGGCGGCCAAAAACGTTTGGACGAGATCCCAGGCCACCGCAGGGCCCACCGTTCGTCCACCCATGCAAAGGATGTTCATGTCCCCTGTGCGCTGAAATAATCGGGGGGTACGCCGGCAACGAACTGCGGCCGCCGGTCTTCATCCAGCAGAAACAGGTCTGGGTTGGCCCATACGTCGCTCGAGTCGGGCGAAACGAAAAAGGGCAGGTCACCGATGAGGCGGACACCGGCGGCGCGGGCATATTCCCTCAGGCGCCTGCCCTGGCGGAACAACAGGAACTGCGCGAATCGAACCTGTTCGATCAGTTCCGCCAGGTCGCCCCGTGCTCGGGCCAGGGCTGCAGGCTCACGGCGGACAAATTCCTCCGGCCAACGGAGGTAGTAAGCACCGCCATGCCTGGCTTTCAGCGCTCGGAACAAAGCGTAGTCATCCAACCAAGGCGCCTGATCGACACAAAACTGGTCATAGTCGACGCGAAGGGCCGAGCGCCGGGTGGAGCTGAAGTTGCTCCAGGCCATCGCAAGCAACTTGTACTTAAAGGGGATGACCGCGTTGTATTCAACGGCGTTTTTCGGCAAGGAACGCCCCTCGTCGCAATCGCCGGCTCGCAAAAGTCCTTCTTCGATCAGGCAATCTGGGCTGATGAGCAGTCCGTTGCCCGCGAATGAAGATAAGCATTGGTAGGGCGAGTTGCCGTAACCAGTGGGGCCGAGGGGCAGCGCCTGCCACCAGCTCTGGCGTGCTGCCTTGAGGCGATCCACCGCCGCTAACGCAGCGGGCCCCATATCGCCAATACCATAGGGGGAAGGCAGCGACGAAACATGCAACAGCACTCCCGAGGCACGGTACTGCGGTGCGAACGGAATGAAGCCTCTTGAACCGCTGGCGTCGCTCATGGTCGTCCTGCCGCTTGTCCGCCATGTCGAGGAGTCGAGTTCAGCGCGTTGTTCACCGTCTCCCTGGCTTCGCTCAAAATTGCGTCCAGGTGCGCTTGGTCCTTAAAGCTCTCGGCGTAAAGCTCATTCGCTCGATCCTGAACCCACCGAGTCACGTCCGTGTCCGCAGGGCCACCATTCGGAGGGTTATACTTGAAGCCGCCATCTTCAGGCGGGTTGTGCGATGGTACTAACAGGTTCTTCGGGCCAGGCCTGCCTGCGAGTACAGAGATTTCCATGGGTTAGTTCCTTTCAGCAATGAGTGAGTTTACAGCATTCGCGGGCGATCTCCCAATCTTCTTCGGTATGAATAACTAACACTCGCACGTTTGAGTCAGGAGCCGCGATCTCCGCCAGCCCTGGTGACGCGTCCAATCAATCTCGGCTTCCCAAAGCGGCTGCGAAGGAGCCGCCAGCGCTTCCGCCTCGAACTCATAAAGACAGGTCTTTGGCTGCTCGATCCCGCGTTCAGAACTAAGATTTTCATGGCAAGGTCACACGAAGATTCGACGGCACCGTCTGCGGCTACTCCGTTCATCCTTGTCTACGTCCCCGGCCGGGAACGCAGGTCTTCGCTCATATAAGCGCGGTTACCCAGTTCCTGCAGTAGCGGCCCGTGCAGGTCAAACTTAACCACGGTCACCGAGCCAGCCGGCATATCGATCCGATCTCGATATCGCCCGAGATCGATGCCCAACAGGTCACAGAGAACAATTCGGATCGTTCCTTTGTGAGACACAACCAGGACATTCCCCGTCGTATACTTTTGCTGAATCTCCGCGATCACCAGCGATGCTCGAGCCGCAATCTCTACCGAAGTTTCACCTCCAGTCGGCGGGTTCCAGGCAGGTTCAGCCAGCCAATGGATGTAGTCATCCCAATAGTGTTGTTTCACAAAGTCAATCGTCTTATCTTCCCACTTCCCGTAGTGGATCTCTTCAAGTCCGGCTCGCAGTTGCATCTTCAAACCAAGCGCGTCACACAATGGCTGTGCGGTTGCGATGGTGCGTTTCATCGGACTGACATAAACAGCCGTCCATGCCACTAAACGATAAACATCGGCGAACGCTTTTGCCATGCGAACGCCCTCCGGCGTCAGTTCGGCATCCACTTCTCCACAGTAGGAGCCGGTCTTGCTGTAAGCGGTCTCACCATGGCGCAGAAAATAGAGTGTCAGGCTCACCTTACCTCCCTCACAGTCGATTGATAGCTCTGCACTTGTGGGGTGTTGTCCCTTTCCAGTCGAGTCGCCCTAAACATATTCTTCGAGTTCAACCCTGACTGGTTTAGCGTTCCAGATTTTCTCGCAGTACTCCCGAATCGCACGATCAGACGAAAATTTGCCCATTCGGGCTGTATTGAGAATGGACATCCGCGTCCAGTTTTCTCGATCCTTATACGCCTCACTGACCAGTTCCTGGCATTTTATATACGCTTCGTAATCCGCGAAAACCAGGTATGGGTCGTATTTCATAAGCGAGTCTACCAGCGGCTTGAACAAGTTGCTGTCGCCGCGGGAAACGCGTCCAGAACTTATTGCATCAATCGCCTCTCGCAGTTCCGGGTTAGAACAGTAGTAATCCCACGGTTGATAGCCGGCAGTTCGTTTTGCGCGGACTTCTTCCGCGGTTAATCCGAATAGGAAAAAGTTCTCTTCGCCAACTGCTTGGCGGATTTCAATGTTGGCGCCGTCCAATGTCCCGATCGTCAAAGCTCCGTTCAGTGCAAACTTCATATTGCTCGTACCGGAAGCTTCGTAACCCGCCGTGGAAATTTGTTCTGATAGATTCGCCGCAGGATAGATCCATCGCGCTTGTTTAACGTTGTAGTTAGGCAAGAAGACCACCCGGAGCCGATCGCCTACATCGGGGTCGTTGTTTACGACTTCTCCCACCGAGTTAATCAACTTAATGATTAGCTTGGCCATGAAATAGCCGGGCGCGGCCTTACCCCCAAAAATAAAGGTACGCGGCACAATCTCGGTATGGCGATGGCGCTTAATGCGGTTATACAGCGTGATAACGTGCAGCAGGCCCAGATGTTGCCGCTTATATTCATGCAAGCGTTTGACCTGCACATCAAACATCGATTCCGGATTCACGGCGATACCGGTCTGCGCGTGGATGTAATCGGCTAGATCTTGCTTATTCGCTTGTTTAGCGTCCTGGTACTCACTGCAGAATCCCGCGTCTTCCACCAATCCTTCCAGGTTGCGGAGATCGTCCAACTGTTTGATCCAGCCATCGCCAATCCTCCGGGTCACCAAGCTGGCCAGCCGAGGATTGTTTGATACCACGAAGCGGCGCGGAGTAACGCCGTTCGTGATGTTCAGAAATTTCTCCGGCCAGAGCTCAAAGAAGTCGTGCAGGGTGGTTTCCCTCAGAAGCTGGGAATGGAGTTCGGCCACTCCATTGACTTTATGGCTGCCAACCGTGGCAAGATAAGCCATCCGAACATATCTTTCGCCGCCTTCGTCAATCAACGACATCCGGGCAATACGCGATAGGTCGTCGCCAAATTTCAGGCGCACCTGATCCAAGAAGCGGCGATTGATCTCGTAAATAATTTCTAGATGCCGGGGCAAAAGGCTCCCAAACAAATTGATCGGCCACTTTTCCAGGGCTTCCGGCAGCAGCGTGTGGTTGGTGTAAGCAAACGTTTTTCGGGTGATGTCCCAAGCCTCATCCCAGTCAATCTGATGCTCATCCACCAGCAAACGCATGAGCTCGGCAACTCCAATCGATGGATGGGTATCATTCAGCTGTACGGCAAATGCTTCGTGGAAGTTGTTTAAGCTCCCTCCTGTGTGCAAGTGTATACGGATCATGTCTTGCAGGGAACAGCAAACGAAGAAATATTGTTGCTCCAGACGCAATTGCTTCCCTTGGACAGGCTCATCGTTTGGATAGAGGACTTTTGTGATGTTCTCTGTCACCACCTTGTCGTGGACAGCGCCGTAGTAGTCACCCACGTTAAACTCCTGAAAGTCGAAGGATTCACGTGCTTCCGCTTTCCACAGACGCAGGGTATTGGCGGTGTTGACCTTATATCCAAGGATAGGCATATCGTGCGGAACACCTTTCACCACCTGCGCAGGAATCCAGCGCACCCGATACCGGCCTTGATCGTCAGTATATGCTTCTGTATGACCGCCGAAGTTCACATCGACGGCTGACTCTGGACGAGGGAGTTCCCATGGGTCGCCCAGGCGCAACCATTTGTCTGCGATTTCAATCTGCCAGCCATCCTGAATCTCCTGGCTAAAAATACCGAATTCGTAGCGGATGCCGTAGCCGATTGCGGGGATTTCCAGAGTTGATAGGGAGTCCATATAGCAGGCGGCAAGCCGTCCCAACCCCCCATTGCCCAGGCCGGGTTCGGCTTCTTGTTCGAGCAATTCGTTCAGATCCAGTCCCAATTCCTCAACCGCTTGGCACACTTCATTGTAGATACCTAAATTGACCAAGCTGTTTCCCAGGCGCGGTCCCAACAGGAACTCCGCAGATAAATAACAGACGACTTTAGGTTCTTTTTGTTTAAGGTAGGTTTCTATTGTATTGATCCAGCGATGCCACTGACGATCGCGCACAGTATACGCCAGCGCCATGTAGAAATCATTCTTCGTGGCGATCGCTGGAAACTTGCCTTGCGCATAGAAAAGGTTATCCGCAAGGGCTCGTTTGAGGTTTTCTACAGTCAAACCAGTGCGAACGTCCTCGATGACTGAGTTCTGGCATCCAGAATCTAATGATGTCTTTGTGGATGGATTCATGGCTCTTCCTAGTCCTGACTACTCAGGTGTGAATGTAGACCCTCAGAACCAACCAGCGCCGGTTCAGCATGTTCCATCTCCTCACGATACTTGCCCTGTCTCGCAGCGCTGTTGCACTTCGCTCGATAAAGCAAAGCGTCCTGGGCAATTTTCGCGTTGGCATCTAGCCCCTGCCAAAGCTGCAGGGCTGGTTGCTGGATGGCGCGAGCATAAGAAAATGTCAGTGGCCAGGGTATCCTGGAGCCAAACTTGCCATCCATGGCATTCAAGTGTGCAGATGCTAATGCGCTACTCTGCCCACCCGACAAAAACGCCACCCCACACACTGCAGCAGGAACCGCCCTCAGAAGACTGGTCACTGTGGCTTCTGCTACTTGTGCAACATCGGCTCGCTTAGGGCATTCTTTACCGGGCATCACCATGTTAGGCTTCAGAATCATAAGCTCAAAAGCCACCCGTTGAGCGTAAAGCTGATTGAAAACCGCGCGCAGGACTTTCTCAGTCGTCTCGTAGCACCTCCCGATGGTATGGTCACCATCCATCAGGACCTCAGGCTCAACGATCGGAACGACTCCTCCCTCCTGGCATAAAGCAGCGTAACGAGCTAAGGCGTGGGCGTTTGCCTCGATGCAACCATGACTCGGAATGCCTTCACCGATTTTGATCACGGCTCGCCACTTGGCAAAACGCGCTCCTAGTTTGTAATACTCGGCAAGCCGTTCCCGCAACCCATCCAACCCCTCGGTGATCTTTTCATCGGGATGACCTGCCAAATCTTTAGCTCCAGTATCAACTTTGATCCCTGGAATGATGCCTGCATTAGTCATGACCTTGATAAGCGGAGTCCCGTCTTTTTTGGCTTGACGTATCGTCTCATCATACAAAATGGCGCCGCTGATCGAGGTCCCCAAGCCGGGGGTTGTCAAGATCAGCTCTCGGTAAGCACGGCGATTTTCTACAGTCGGCGCGATCCCGACATCTTCAAACCGTTTGTTACAGGTGCGGTTGCTCTCATCCATCGCCAAGAGGCCTTTGCCAGGAGCAACCATAGCCTTGGCGACGGTTGCAAGTTCTTGTTTACTCATGATTTAAAAACTTCTAGTATAATTGTTAGTTTGTTCTGGAAGGATTTGTCTCTTCCCGGCCTGCTTCTAATTGCTTATTCGTAAGGCCACTTCCAGTCTGTGATGTCTGGTCGGTCGATGCCGAACCGATAAGCATGCTGTTCGCACGCGATCCGCTGGTTGGCCAGTTCATCGCGGAGGCCGGCCGCGCTGACGCGCAAGCGGGGGATGCGGTCGATGGCATCCATGGCCAGGGTGAAGCGGTCGGTCTCGTTGCGGATGGCCAGCTCCAGCGGCGTATTGATGTTGCCGTGCTCCTTGTAGCCGCGCACGTGGATGTTGTGCTGGCTCGGCCGCCTGTAGGTGAGTCGGTGGATCAGCCCAGGGTATCCGTGGAAGGTAAAGACCACCGGCCTGTCCGGCGTGAAGACGGCCTCGAAATCGCGGTCCGTCATGCCGTGCGGATGTTCAGTGCTGGGCAGCAACTTGAACAGGTCCACGACGTTCACGACCCGGACCTTCACGTCGGGGAGGTGCTCCCGCAGCAGGGCGGTGGCGGCCAAACATTCCACCGTCGGCACGTCGCCGCAGCTCGCCAGCACCACGTCGGGCTCGGTCCCCTGGTCGTTGCTCGCCCAGTTCCAGATGCCCAGGCCCTTGGTACAGTGGGCGATCGCCGCCTCCATGTCCAGGTACTGCATGTCTTGCGGCTGCTTGTCCGCGACGATGACGTTGATGTAGTTCTCGCTGCGGAAGCAGTGGTCGCCGACCGAGAGCAGGCAGTTGGCGTCGGGCGGCAGGTAGATGCGCACGATGCTGGGGCTCTTATTCGCCACCACGTCGAGGAAGCCGGGGTCCTGGTGCGTGAACCCGTTGTGGTCCTGCCGCCAGACCAGGCCGCTGACCAGGATGTTGAGAGAGGAGATCTTCATCCGCCACGGCAGCTCGTTGCACTTCTCCAGCCACTTAGCGTGCTGGTTGACCATCGAATCGATGAGGTGGACGAACGACTCGTAGCTGTTAATCAGGCCGTGCCGGCCGCTCAGGATGTAGCCCTCCAGCCAACCTTCCAAGGTGTGCTCGCTGAGCATCTCCATGACGCGCCCGTCTGGGGCCAGGTTGCCGCCGTCAGCGTCCTCCGGGAAATACTCGCCGAGCCACGCCTTTCCGCTGACCTCGTACACGGCGTCGAGCCTGTTGGATTGTGACTCGTCGGGCCCGAAGAGCCGGAAGTTGTCCTTGTTCAGCCGCATGATCTCCCGCATCAAGGCGCCGAGGAAGCCGCAGTTACCGACCTGGATTGTTCCTGGTTTCTTGACGTCGACGCCGAGGGTGCGGAAGTCCGGCATGTCCAGGGGCTTGCGGAGCAGTCCGCCGTTGGCGACGGGGTTGGCGCTCATCCGTCGAGTCCCCTTCGGCGGCAGCGCCCGCAGTTCCGGGATGAGTCGGCCCGCTTGGTCGAAGTGCTTTTCCGGCTCGTAGCTGCGCAGCCATTTTTCCAGCAGTTGCAGGTGAGCGGGGTTGGAGTGGACGTCCGGCAGCGGGATCTGGTGCGCGCGCCAGAAGCCTTCCAGGTATTGCCCGTCCACCTTCCGCGGGGCCGTCCAGCCCTTGGGGCTGCGCAGAATGACCAAGGGCCAGCGCGGCCGCGACGCCTTGCCGGTCCGCCGCGCCTCATTCTGGATCTTGCGGATCTCCAGAACGCAGTGCTCCAGGGTAGCGGCCATCGCCTGGTGCATGCTGTCGGCTTCACTGCCTTCGACGAAATACGGGGTATAGCCGTAACCGACGAACAATGCCTCCAGCTCCTCATGGCTGATCCGGGCTAGCAGCGTGGGGTTGTTAATCTTGTAGCCGTTGAGGTGCAGCACCGGCAGCACCGCCCCGTCCCGGATCGGGTTGAGGAACTTGTTGCTATGCCAGCTTGTGGCCAGGGGGCCGGTCTCGGCCTCGCCGTCGCCCACCATCACGAGCGTAATCAGGTCCGGGTTGTCGTAGACCGTCCCGTAGGCGTGGGAGATACTGTAGCCGAGTTCGCCCCCTTCGTGGATGCTGCCGGGCGTTTCGGGCGTAGCGTGGCTGCCAATTCCGCCGGGGAAAGAGAACTGCTTGAAGAAACGCTGCATCCCTTTCACATCTTCAGTCTTGTCCGGATAGACCTCGGAGTAGGTGCCCTCGAGGTAGCCCTGGGACAGGACCGCAGGGGCCCCGTGACCAGGGCCGGAAACGTAGATCGCGTTCAGGTCGTACTTGTTGATCAGCCGGTTGAAGTGGATGTAGGTGAAACACTGGCCGGCGTCGGAGCCCCAGTGCCCCAGCATGCGCGGCTTGATGTGCTCGATCTTGAGCGGCTCACGGAGCAGGGGGTTGTCCTGGAGGTACAGCATCCCCAAGCACAAGTAGAGGCTGGCACGCCAGTACTCGTCGATCTCGCGTAGCTCCTCGGAGCTGAGCGGGGCACCCTGCACCGTCGAGCGGGCCGTCCCGTACGCAGAGATCGCGTTTTCAGGGTGGTCATCGGATATCTCTTTGTGTCGATCTTCAGTCATACAAGTTTCCTCCCGCAATCTACTTAATATCTGTGTTTGTGTTTGTCATAGTGGTTACCGGGAATCATTCCAGAGACTCTGCTCTTGCGAAAGTGAAAGGTATTCAGCAGTTGACTGAGATTCATTCAGTCGAATCCGAGAGGTTAAAGCCGATGCAGGTGTCTTCAATGGGAAAGACTCGTTCAGATGCGCTTCTGCACCGGCAACGAAGGCGCCCACATCTTTGTAGCGTAGTGGGATCCATGTTATGTCTTTGCTATCACGAACAGTTTCTATGCCGCCGATCAGGGAATCTCCAGCGACACCAAGGAGGCGTATCACGCCCGCCAAAACCAGCGTCTTGACTAACAATGCTGCGACTGTTTGCTTTTTCACGTCTTTGCTCTTTGGTTGTTGGTTTTTACCCGAGATCCACCGTAGACGCAGCCAATTCGTTTACCAGCCACTGGAGACCTTGATCGCGGTCCGCGCTTTGGTCCCATAGCATCTCTATGTTTATTGTCATCGATGTGCAGGGCAGATCCAGTAATACGAGGGGAGCCTGCGCAGCGGCCCAAAGCGCAAGCCGGCGCGGTAACGTCGTTACCATGTCGGTCAATTGGAGAAAAGGAGCCATCGCTGCAAAGTGCGGCACGCAAATGGCCGCACGACCGGCTGGATCAATCTTTCCGTCTTGAAACTCGTGTAAGGCACGCTCAATCCAGATTCGTTGCGCCACCCCCTCGTCGTTCGTAAAGCCATTGGCTTCATTCTCCTCCACCCCGGTCAGCACTACGACTAGGTGTGGAAATTCGATGAGTCTTTCTTTGGTTAACTTACTGTGGGTCAACGGGTGCCCAGCACGCACCACAATTACCTCGTCCTCCCGCAAAAGAGTTGAGCGACGTATGCCTTCAGGTAGCTTGTCGAAACGGCCGATCACCAGATCCGCCTGACCCTTCTCAAGTTGCCGACCAACATCGAGGCGATTGGACGGAAATACCCGCAGATCAACATGCGGCGCGCTCTTAGCTAACCGTTCGGCAAGCGACGGGAGAATAACCATACAAGCGTATTCACACGCCGCGATGCGGAAGGTCCGGAGAGCATCCGCCGGCACAGATTCCTCCTCCCTCAAAGCCAATTCGATTTTCTCTAATCCCTCGCGAACGCCCGAGGCCAAATCAAGCGCGCGTCGAGTAGGTTGCATGCCAAACCCGCTGGGAATGAAAAGCTCATCGCCAATCGACTGCCGTAGCCTGCTCAAGGCGTGGCTGACCGCCGACGGAGTTACCGAAAGCATTTGGCTCGCTCTACGCACACTTCGATGCAGCATCATAGCGTCGAACACCCGGAACAGATTGAGGTCGATCATCCGAATGTGCATGGTCTCCGCCTGCGGCTTGGCATAATTCTGGCACTTTTTGGTGTCGCTTTTCGAAAGTGCTTTCAGGTGTCCCTGCGCTGCGGGACCGAAGCGCCTCGAAAACCTTGTGCCATCCGCGTCAACCGTCACATGTTCACTAATCATCGTTTGTCTCCTTCAAATTATGGTCGGTAGTAATCTACAACGTGTTTCGGAAGTTTATTCTTCTTGGCGAGCCCAAGGAGTTCCTCATGTTCTTGCGCGGTTCCCTTTCTCTTGTTAGCACACCCGCGTTGGTGCTTCCTATCTCCTCCTTACTCTTAACATCTGGCACTCCCACTCGCCATACGCAGGTTGAGTGGTCTTTTCCCGACCAGAACGAGTGGTTTTTCCCGACCCCGAATCGATTACTCCTTCACCACCAGAAAGAGTGAAACACTTCAGGATAACGGAGGACGATATGAGAGAGAGTCCTGAAGATAACCCGCTTGGATAAGCCCGCGCTTGGCAGCGATGGCAATGGCTTCTGTACGGCCCATTGCGTCCAACTTTGTGAGTATAGACCTTATGTGACCCTTTACTGTATCTTCGCTGATATCGAGAATTTGTCCTATCTCCATGTATATATTTGCAGAACCTGAAGCTCAAGCTCCAAGAGTTCAGAATGCGCCGGCGATTCCGCAAGTTTAACGATCTCCGCTGGAAGCAAGGATTGTCCCGCGGCAACCGTCCGAATTGCCGCCCTTGATCTGTTGAGGATTTGCCCCTTTGACAAGGTAACCTTTGGCTGCAGCATTTAATGCGCGGCGAAGATCTTCTTCGCTCTCATAGGCTGTCATCACGATAATCCGTGGCTCGGGCACTCGGCGTGACATCAGTTCAGTGAGAACTTGTAGACCGTCCTTCTTCGGCATCCGGAGATCGAGCATAAGGACGTCGGGAGAAAGCTGATCATGGAGTTCGCAGGCCTCCTCGCCATCAGTAGCTCGGCCACGATTTTGATGTCCTCTTGCGATCCGAGAATTGCAGCTAACCCTTCCCGAACGATTGGGTGATCGTCCGCGATGATCACACGTATCTGTTCTGTTGCAGTATGCGCCATTCAGTTCTGAGTCTAGCGCGCTTGTATTAGCCCGCGCTGGGTACCGATGGCAATAGCTTCCGTACGGCCCATCGCGTCCAGCTTTGTCAGTATAGACTTTACGTGGCCCCTTACCGTGTTCTCGCTGATAAAGAGAATTGTTCCTATTTCCTTATTGCTTCTGCCGTTGGCAATATATTGCAAAACTTCAAGCTCACGTTTCGAGAGTTCAGGATGAGACATCGATTCTGCAAGTTTTGTGGCGATCGTCGCCGGAAGGAAAACTTCTCATTCAGCGACTTTCCGCACAGCCTCCCGGATCTGTTGAGCACCTGCCCCTTTGACCAGGTAGCCCTTGGCGCCAGCCCGTAACGCGCGGCGAACATCTTCTTCGCTCTCGTAAGTTGACATCACTATAATCCGCGGTTTTGGTCTGCCGGCGCGCGACATCAGTTCAGCAACAACTTCCAGTCCATCCTTCGTCGGCATCCGAAGATCGAGCATCAGAACATCGGGAGAGCTGATCATAGAGCTGGCAGGTTTGCTCGCCATCAGTAGCTTCTGCCACGACTTTTATGTCCTTCGCCGATCTGAGAATGGCAGTCAGGCCCTGCAGCACGACCGGATGATCGTCAGCGATCATAACGCGTATTTTATTTATTGCCTTCATAGCGGATTTCATTATGCAATCGGCATAGTCACAATAATACTTGTTCCGTGGCCGGCGGCAGTCTGGATTTCTAGGTTTGCGTCGATCTGCGCAGCTCTGTCTCGCATACTACCCAGTCCGACACCGTCGCTTTTCTCAAGGCGAGCGCTGGAGATCCCGGATCCATTATCTGTCACTTGCAAAATGAGATTAGGTGGATCCCAGCGAAGAGTCACAGTAACGATGGTCGCTTTGGCGTGGCGAACGGCGTTGCTGATCGCCTCCTGGGCGATGCGTAAAAGCTGATGCTGTACCGTGGCCGGCAAGCTTTCTTCGGGTATGCGGTTGGACCGAAAATCACAACGCAACCGGCCCGCCAAATTCGAGCGTTCGACCAAACTTTGCAGCACGGTGACGAATCCTGATTCACGAGGGACACTTGATCGTAAACTATGGACGGATCGGCGCGCTTCGGCCAAGCCGAACTTTGCCGTCTCATGGGCGTGCCGAATATAGCCGAGGGGGCCGCCTTCATTTCCAACCATTTCCTCTTGGGCAAGCTCTAATTGCAAGGCGATTCCGGTAAAACTTTGAGCCAGCGAATCATGGATCTCGCCAGCCAGCCGATTTCGCTCTTCGAGAACGGCAGATTGCCTGGCGGTTTTCGCCAAACGAGTGAGTTGAATCGCCAGGCTGGCTTGGGTAGCTAAGGCTCTAGCGATTTCGAGTTCTTCCGGGCCAAAAGTGCGCTCCTCAGTAAAACGAAAGTCTAATCGGCCGTTGACCTGACCGCCCGAGCTTAAAGGTATGATCAATAAGGTCTTTATACCCAGTCCAAGCAGATAGGAGCGCTGGGCTTCAGCAATTGGCGAACGCGGATCGAGAATATGCATCACAGTCGTTGGCTGATCCAGAAAAGTGGCGACCCCTTGTTCGTCCGGCGAGAGGGATCGCGAGGATTCTGGATAGCTCGCTTCGGCAGGCGACATTACACGGCCGTCTTGGAAGACGAGCTCCAGGGTCAAGGTGTTTTGTTCGAGGTTAAGCATTCGCAACGACGAAGAGACAGCATCCAATTGCCGGGTGATGGCGGCCATGACTTGCCCAAGGAAGTCATCCAGTTCCGGGACCGAGGCGAGCGCATCCAGACATCCCCGGAGGGCTTCGTTCGCTTTCGCCAGCTCGCTAACTCGCTGCCGTGCAAACATCTCCTGCTCGCGGGCTATGGCTGCCTGCATTTCCTCTGCGTGCTTCAAGGCAGTGATGTCCGTCGCGATGCCACAAACCGGATACGGCTTTCCCGTTTGGTCGCGCAGGAGAAATTTTCGCGGAGACGTACGAACGTTTGCCCCCAGCCCAGGGCACCGCCTCCTCAAACTGAATTGGCACGCCGCCTTCGATGACCCTCCGGTCGTTTGCACGCACCCCTTCGGCTACATCATAAGGAAGAATATCAAAGTCAGTTTTGCCGAGGATTTGGTCGCGCTCAACACCATGCCTGCGTTCTAATTCGTGATTGACCAAGATGAAACGAAGTTTGAGATCCTTGACGAAAATGACCGCTGAGGTGTTGTCTATGACATCCTGCAAGCGCTCCTCACTGGCACGCAGAGCTTCTTCGGCCTTCTTTCGTTCGCTGTTCTCTTGCGTTAGCTCAGCATTCAGCCGGGCGAGGTCGGCATAGAGCTGGGCGTGCTCCAAAGAGATTGCGGCCTGAGAGGCCAGCAGCTCCAGCATCGTCAGCCGGTTAAGCGTGAACACCCGCGGCGCCAAGTTGTTCTCCAGATATAGCACGCCCACTAGTTTGGCCTGCTTCACGAGTGGCAGAGGACTGACCTGGGGCCTCTTTGACGGAGGTACTCGTCCTCGGAAAAGAGATTCTCAATCGAGGCGTCATCCAGAATCACCTGCTCGCGAGTCCGGATCACATAACGAATTAGCGACTCGGGCAGCTCAGATGGGGTAAAAGTCTCTTGCCGCAGACGAACGGTCACCCCTTCGGAGGTGCTCCCGGCTTCTGCCTCAATCCGATAGTCCTCGCCGTGAGGCAGGATCAATAAGCCGCGTTCGGCGCCAGCGTGCTCAAGGACAAGCACCATGAGAGACTCAATTAACTTCTGCAGGACGATCTCCCCAGAGACCGCTTGGGAAGCCTTTATCACTGTCTCTAGATCCAGCTGTCCAATCGGCGTACCCATTGTCCTAGTAGGAGCTAAACGGGGTTGCTCCTCGATCGCCGGGTAGCGCTGATCGAGCTGATGTACTTTGACGAGTGCTCCCCAACGAAGATAGATATAACGTGCGTTCCGCAGATAAGCCTGGGTGGACGATTCCTGGACCGTCTCGGCACCGGCGCTCGCTCTGCCCCGCGCTCATCGCTTCTTCAGTGGACGAGGCGAACAGAGGAAGGGCCTTCGGGCTCGAGGGAGTCGGCGATAACGCGGGGGCGTTCCTGGGTCCGTTGCTCGCTGTCTTGCTGCTCATCGTGTTGCGACCTCGACATCCGCCTGGTCTTCTACCTCGCGGTCATTCCTGGTCTCCTTCTTGATGGTCGCGTTCATAGCTGAAAGGCGTTGCTGGCGTTTCCGATGTGATTGCACTAGCCTGGGGCGTCATTAGAAATTAGAAACCCAAGTGATCGCAGAATATGCATTGTCTTTGTCTAACATTGCCTTGTCAGTCAATCCCCATGTTCACGCCTCAGATGCAACCATGCAGATCGACGCCTATCTGCCTCCAGTGCAGAATGGCGGCGAGACATTGCTAGTTCGCCCCAGGCTAGCTAGTGCAATCACATCGGCAACTTCCAGATCGATGAAATCCGGTGTCCGCCCACTTGCATTGGCGGTGAGCTCTACGGTTCTAGCCTCCAAATCGACATCGATGGAAAAGACTCTGCGTACCAATAGCATACGATGCCGAAAGAATAAGCGACGGCATAGGCCATGCCGAGAAAGTAGCCAGACGCCGGATTTGAGCCTGCCAAAAAGCTCATCGATCTGCGCGACAATACCGATGGCTGTCTGATCTTTGAGAACTTTGGATACGTTAGGCTAGTGCCTTTTCTTTAGCTATACGTTCCACAATCTCCAGCGCATATTCGGGTAGCACCCCTTTCCCAGTAATCCCTTCCCGCTGCATAGCCCAGACACCATGATGATCAGAAGGGCTGAAAACGATTGCAACACCTTGTGCGTACCAGCAGCAGAGAAGCTTCGAGTTCTTGTGTTCCTCGATGTACTTCGCGAAAGATGAATCCCAGTTCGTGAGCACCTCTGATTCTATCATTGATTCTTCGAGGAAACGCTTGGTTGCTGCCTTGGCTTCCTCGTACGGAAAGACTCTCATTGTTCGCTGGATTCTCGTGGTATCCATCAGGTCACGTGTAATTGCCATTCGGTCCTCTCTGTATTCGCTTTTTTGTTCGTCCTTCAATCTGTACGGATTCCCGCTCGCCTGCCAAGTGAAAGGTGTTCATTTTTAACTGAATTCAGTTCAGTCATTGATTCAGCTGCTCGGTCGAAGCTCTGCGGATGAGAGCGGGTTTCGCTCCCCCATGTGAAAGTTCGTTCTTGTTGACACGAATATACATTCGGGTTCTCGGCGATTTTCGCCAAGATGGAGACTTAATGCCTGATCGATCACCTGTTTTCGGCTTTCGTAATCCGCTCGCACTGAGGAAGTATTGGGACCAGGACGGCATCATTATCTCGCCATGAATGTGGTTCGATTAAGATTATACTGCAAAGCTTAGTCGCCCCCGATCAGTGCTTCCTTTGCCGCCGCAAGTGCATTGCGCTGTGCTTCAATGACTTCGGGATACTGGAGGTCCAAAGATGCGAGTGCGCCGATGACAGCCGCCGCAACGACGACTCGGGTAAACCACTTGTTGTCCGCCGGTACCACATACCAGGGCGCATGATCGGTTGCCGTGTTGCAGATCGTATCCTCGTAGGCTTTCATATATTCTTTCCAAAAGCCCCGCTCGCGCGAATCTCCAGATGAGAATTTCCAGTTCTTCGCGGGATTATCGAGCCGCTCAAGGAAGCGATTTTTCTGTTCAGCTCGGGAGAGATAGAGAAAGAACTTTCGAATGACGACGCCGTTGTGGGCGAGGTAGCGCTCGAAGTGCCGGATGTCATTGTAGCGCTCCTCCCAGATTTCTTTTGTCACGAGCTGCTGCGGAATCTTCTGTTTTGCCAGCAACTCAGGATGCACGCGAACGGCCAGCGTTTCTTCATAGTAGCTGCGGTTGAAAATGCCGATCCGCCCGCGTTCGGGCAGACATTTCATGCAGCGCCAGAGATCGTCGTGATTGAGGTCCTCTGCCGACGGGCTTTTGAATGAGTAGACCTGGCAGCCCTGTGGATTAACGCCGGACATGACGTGCTTGATCGCGCCATCCTTTCCCGCGGCATCCATCGCCTGAAAGATCAGCAGCACTGACCACCGGTCCTGCGCGTAGAGCACGTCCTGCAATTGGGCGAGCGCTTGAATGCCGGTCTCCAGCAGTTCCTTTGCTCTTGGTTTGTCTTCAGAGCTTGCCTTGCCGGTATCGGCAGGATCAAAATCCTTAAGTCGGAAGTCTTTACCATTACTGACGCAGTAATGCTCTGCGAACTTGCGTGATCTTTCAATGATGTCGCTTTTTTTCATGTCATGCCAGGAGCAACCATAGCCTGTGCTATGGCCGCAAGTTCTTGTTTACTCATGATTTAAAACTTTCTGCTACAATTTATTTAGCTGTGTCTAGTCCGACCACACCCAGTCGTTAATTTCCGGTAAATCTTCAAAGTGCTCTTGGACATAGGCGCGATGTTTCGCCAGCAACGCTTCTCCTTTAGCTAACAGTTCTCCGGCATTGACGATGTCCGGCGCATGACGGATCGCGTCCATGCAGAGGTGAATGCGACTCATTTTGTTTAATACGACCATGTCGAACGGGGTGGTCGTCGTGCCTTCTTCGATGTAGCCGCGGGCGTGAAACCGCGCTGGTTCGGGTCGACCGTGAATAAGCCCGTGTACGATCGCGGGATAACCGTGGAATGCGAAAATAACAGGCTTGTTTGAAGTGAAAAGATCAATAAAACTGTCGTTAGTCATGCCGTGTGGATGTCGATCTGGCGGGCAAAGCGACATGAGGCCTACCACATTTACCACGCGCACTTTCAGCTGAGGCAGATACTGGCGCAAAAGCCAGGCCGCTGCGACTGTCTCCAGGGTCGCGATATCGCCGGCGCAGGCCAACACGATATCTGGTTCTTTGCCTTGATCATTGCTACACCACTGCCAGGTTCCGGCGCCTCGGGCGCAGTGTTCGCGTGCATCATCCATCTTTAGCCACTGAAGCTGAAGTTGCTTATCAATCACGATTAGATTGAGATAGTTCCCGCTGCGCAAACAATGATCCGCCACGGAAAGCAAACAGTTAGCGTCCGGAGGTAGATAGACTCGCACGACGCTCGGTTTCTTATTCACTATGTTATCGATGAACCCGGGGCCTTGGTGACTGAAGCCATTGTGGTCGTTCCGCCAGCACGTCGACGTAAGCAGATAATTCAGGGACGGAACAGGGCGACGCCATGGGATCCGCGAGCAATGCTCAAGCCATTTCGCATGCTGCATCGCCATTGAATCAACCACCATCGCAAAAGCTTCGTAGATCACGGCATGACACCGTATGCTGATGTTTTGGATTCGTTCATTGTTAGTGTGATGCATTTATCTGGTCCTGTAGTTTAAGTAAATGCTCCCAGCAAACTGGCAGGCGTACACGGGAACCTGTTAATGTCCGCCCGTCTCTTGTGTATTGCGTATAATAACTTGCCAGAGACTCTGCTCTTGCGAAAGTGAAAGGTATTCAGCATAGGACTGAGATTTATTCAGGTACCTGGCGTCTTAGTGTGAAAGACTTGGCTGGAGTCGCTTTTGTACCGGATGTAAACGCGCCCACATCTTTGTGGCGCAGTGGGACCCATGTTATGTCTTTGCTAGCACGAACAGTGTCTACGATGCCAATCAGGGAATCTCCAGCGACAGCAAGGATGCGTATCACGCCCGCTAAAAGCAACGTCTTGAATAACAATGCTACGACTGTTGTCTTGTTCACGTCTCGCTCTTTTGTTGTTGGTTTGGGTTGCATTTTCAGTCTATCCCTTGATATAACCACTGCTAATCTCGTGCGCTTTGCAGCTGCAGCTCATTCGCTGCAACCCGGATGCCCAGAGGGTGGCCAGTTTTCGACACCCCCGGACCCCCGCCGATCGACAAATCTGACGCGACATCCACCATAGAGGCAGCCAATTCGTTTACCAGCCACTGGAGACCTTGATCCTGGTCCGCGCTTTGGTCCCATAGCATCTCGATGTCTACTGTCATCGATGTGTAGCTTGACTTGAAGAATCAGATGGGGCGGATCCCAGCGAAGAGTTACGGTAATGACGGTCGGTTTGGCGTGGCTGGCGGCGTTGCTGATCGCTTCCTGAGCGATGCGTAAAAGCTGGTGCTGTACCGTGGCCGGCAATCTTTCTTCGGGTATGGAGTTGGACCGAAAATCACAACGCAACCGGCCCGCCAAATTCGAGTGTTCGACCAAACGTTGCAGCACGGTGGCCAATCCTGATTCGCGAAGGACACTTGATTGTAAACTATGGACGGATCGGCGCGCTTCGGCCAAGCCGAACTTTGCTGTCTCATAAGCGCGCCGAATATAGCCGAGGAGGCAGCCTTCCTTTGCAGCCATTTCCTCTAGGGCAAGCTCTAATTGGATCGAGATCCCGGCAAAACTTTGAGCCAGCGAATCATGAATCTCGCCAGCCAGCCGATTTCGCTCTTCCAGAACGGCAGATTGCCTGGCGGTTTTCGCTAATCGAGTGAGTTGAATTGCCAGGCTGGCTTGGGTTGCTAAGGCTCTCGCGATTTCGAGTTCTTCCGGGTCAAAAGTGCGCTCCTCAGTAAAACGGAAGTCTAACCGGCCGTTGACCTGACCGCCCGAGCTCAAAGGAATGATCAATAAGGTCTTTATACCCAGTCCAAGCAGATAGGAGCGCTGGGCTTTAGCAATTGATGAAAGCGGATCGAGAATATGGATGACAGTCGTTGGCTGATCCAGAAAAGTGGCGACCCCTGGTTCGTCCGGCGCCACGGACCGCGAGGATTCCGGATAGCTCGCTTCGGCAGGCGACATTACTCGGCCGCCTTGAAAGACGAGCTCCAGAGTCAAGGTGTTTTGTTCGAGGTTAAGCATTCGCAACGACGAAGAGACGGCATCCAATTGCCGAGTGATGGCGGCCATCACTTGCCCAAGGAAGTCATCCAGTTCGGGGACCGAGGCCAGCGCATCCAGGCATCCCCGGAGGGCTTCGTTCGCTTTCGCCTGCTCGGCTGCGCGCTGGCGCGCAAACAGTTCCCGTTCGCGCCCCATGGCCGCTCGCATTTCTTCCGCGCGCTTCAAATCGGTGATGTCCATGACCGTGCCAATAAACTCAAGCTCGCCGGACGGGTTAACCAGGGCTTGACCCACACTCCTTAAAAACTTTGTCGATCTATCCGGAAGCACGATTCGATAGTCGTATTCAAAATCCCTCTTGTCCCGGACTGCTCGATTGAGGATCTCTTCGAGCGAGAAACGATCCTCGGGATGAATCCTATCCATGAACAGCGAATACGAGGGCAGGGTGGTTTCCGGATCGTAGTCAAAAATCCGAAAATGTTCCTTCGACCAGTAGATCAACCCCGTGGCAACCTGCCAACCCCAACTGCCGGTATGGCCTATCCTCTCTCCTTGGGCCAAAAAACCCTCACTGCGCCGCAGTTCCTCCTCTGCTCGCTTGCGTACGATATTCTCCTGCTGCAGATCGGCGTAGAGGCCGGCATTTTCCAGCGAGATCGCAGCCTGCGAGGCCAGCATCTCCAGCATGGCCAGCCGATCGGGCGTGAACACGCGGGGCGCCAAGCTGTTCTCCAGATAAAGGATGCCGACTAACTTGACCTGCTTCACCAGAGGTAAGCAGAGCACTGACCTGGGACGCCGCTGACGAACATATTCGTCCTGCGAAAACAGGTTCTGGCTCGAGGCGTCATCCAGAATCACGCTCTCCTGAGTTCGGACTACGTAACGAAGGAGCGACTCGGGCAGCTCGGCGGGCGTCACGCTTGTTGTAGTTGAACCTCGACCTTGTGGCGTCCGGTCCTGCCTTCAGCCTCGATTCGATGCTCTTCGCCATGCGGCAGCAGCAAAAGACCCCGCTCGGCCCCAGCGTGCTCAATTGCGATCACCATGAGAGTTTCGATCAACTTCTCAAGAACAATCTGCGCCAGCAACCGCCTGCGACGCCTTCATCACCGTCCCCAAGTCCAGCTGCTGAACAGACGTGCCGATCGTGGTGGCAGGACGCCCGGACGCCTGTTCAGAGATTGCAGGGTAACGTTCATCGAGTTGCCGCACCTTGCCATCGGCGCCCCAACGCAGATAACAACACCGGGCGTTCCGCAAGTACGCATGGGCGATCGTCTCGAAGTCGCGCGCCAAGTAGAACCGAGCAGCCGCTTCATGGGCGATGGCTTCGTTCTGGACAAAGCCTTGCTCACGGGATGACCGAATGGCCTTTTCGTATAGGTGCTCGGCATCTAACTCGCGACCTTCAATGCGCGAGATCTCCGCCGCGACCAGTGCTGCGCGGTCCCCGAAATTCTCGGGGCAATTCTCCGCCCAGGCCTCGAGCTGCTTGTGGTGGGTGGCGAGTGCCTCCCGATACTGGGGCCGCTGCTCGGACGATGCAGAGTCGTACTGTGCTGCCCGCGCGAGCGCGTCCTAGAAAAGGTATTCAGCCGACTCAAAAACTCCCGGCCGACCGATTGCCTTCGATGATATGAAGTGATCTGGTAAATCAATTCCTGCATACGGCATCGTCTGCACTAGCGGCTCAGTCTTGAATGCCGCCGCGAGGGCGGACACGTAGTCGCCCGCGTAGAAGCGCGCCTGCAGCTTACGGATCCAATACCAGCACCTGGCGAATACTAGGTGCGGATCGGCCTCCAGGTGCTGCTCGAACCGGCCCTCATCGAATTCCGCATCGTTGAAGGAGGAGAAGCTCGGGGTCAGGCCCCGAAGAGTCCGGATAAGCGCGAGCTGTCCGGCGATTATGTCGACGATGTAACCAAACTTTGCCTTTCGTGCGAACTCGAGTCCGTTCTCGGCCTCCCGCTGCACGTCGCCAAGCGGGTCTCCGGCGGCGAGAAGAAACGTAACCAAGCGGTCGCAGGAATAGACCGCATATTTGAGGTCGCCGGCCTCCTGCGCTGTGGTGAAGGAGCGCCGCAGCAATTCAACACTGGTGCGCAAGTGCCTTGATCAGGGATTGACAAAGTAACCGAAGCACTGGGAGACGCGGGTCCTGAAACGCTCCAGCCCGCGCTTCTCCACCAGATCGAGGCCGAGTTTGCCGAAGCGGAACGCGGGCCGGTAATCGCCGAAACGCGGTACCACAAACCAGCCGAGGTGGACGTAGGCGACGCACGATCCGTCGCTATTGCCATGTTCCAGGCTGAGGTTCGCCATCCGCGCGACGACAAGGCACCGCAGATTCTCGTCGGTGAAATGGGCGGGCTCTTCGACCACCGTGAGAACGTCGAGAGTCGCCCGGCAGACCGGGTCGGTCATCGGGGGCAAGTCAATAAGGGCCTCGATCGGTCGGTTCCCGAGCCGTCGCCAAATCCGCTCGTATTCCTGCCGTACCTCGTCCTTCGTCGGGTGCGGCGACCAGTCGACGCCTACGCGCCGGAGGTATTCGAGACCCACCTCGACAGCAAGGTCGCTCTGATCCAAGGTGGTGTAGAGTTCCGTCTGCAGGCGCGTGACAGCGGCATTGTCGATGAGGTTTCCGGCGCGGCGCGACAGCATCGACAGTCGTTCTTCCGCCGCCGCGAAATCGCTGGTCAGGAACTCGCACTCGGCTCGCTGGAGCTCGAGCCCGAACGTGAGCGCGTACCGCTGCTCCCAGCTGTCCTCTGCCAGCAGCGTGCAGCCGGCGACGAAGTATCTCAGCGCCGAGGCGTAGGCCGTCGAAATCTTGGCGCGCTTGCCGGCGATGAGGTTTAGCTCGGCGACGCGCACGCGCTCCTGCGGTGCTGTGATCAGCGCGACGCCGCGGTCGAGCTGGTTAGCGATTTCGAAGATCTTCTCCTCGAGCTCCGTCGCTGCCGTCCGTGACGCGAGCACTCGGCCAATTCGAAGGTGGGCCGCCGCGCGGTCGCCCTCGGGGATCAACGCATAGGCCGCTTCTTGGACGCGGTCGTGGAGGAATGTGTAGGCGTCCTCCAGGCGGAAGATGAGCCCCGCGCGGACGGCGTCCCAGAGTGCCGCGTGGATCGCCACCTCCGATTCTCCGTGAACCAAGGTAACGGTGGAGATCTCCGCGGTGTTGCCCAGACAGGCGAGCTGCTGCAAGGCTTTCTGCGTGCTGGCTGGGAGCCGGTTTAGCTTCCCGGCCACAAGGTCCACAACGTTGTCGGTGTAGCGTTTGGACTGAATGCGCGCGACGTCCCAGGTCCAGGTCACTACGCTTGCGTCGAACACGAGCAGCCCCTCCTCGGCAAACGCCGTCAAGAACTGGATAGCGAAGAACGGATTGCCGCCGGTCTTCTCGTGCACGAGCTCTGCCAGAGGGTGCGCGTGCGCCAACGCACAGCGCAGGGCGTCACCGATGAGCTGTGTCACGTCGGCAAGCGACAGAGGCTGGAGGACGATCTCATGCACGATCGGCCCGGTGTCGCGGATCGAATCCAGTGTCAACATCAGGGGATGGTAGGCACTGACCTCGTTGTCGCGGTACGCACCGATTAGAAGGAGATGCCGGATGTCTGGGTGAGTGACGAGGTGTTCGAGCAGCTTGAGGCTCGCCGGGTCCAGCCATTGGAGATCGTCGAGGAACAACGCCAGAGGGTGTTCCTTACGGGCAAACGCGCCAATGAACCGCGGGAGCACCGCATCGAACCGGACCTGCGCTTCCTGAGGAGGAATCTCCGGCACGGGCGGCTGTTTGCCGATCACCAGCTCCAGTTCGGGAATCAGATTTACCATCAGCTGGCCATTTGTACCAACAGCCTCCCGGATCGCATCCCGCCAATAACCGACTTCCTTCTCGTTCTTACTCAGGATTTGCCGCACAAGGTCCTGGAGGGCCTGCCCAAGGGTGGCGTATGGGATGTCTCGCTTGTGTTGGTCGAACTTCCCTGAAATGAAAATGCCACGCGGCAGCACAATCACCTTGTGCAGCTCGTTGACGACCGAGGACTTGCCGATCCCAGAGTAACCCGACACGAGCACCACCTCTGGAATACCGCTAGCGACGACCCGATCGAAGGCGCTAAGAAGGACTGCGCGCTCCGCGTCACGCCCATACAGCTTCTCTGGGATTAGGAGCCGGTCTGGTACGTCGTGCGTACCCAGCGGGAACGGCTCGATATGTTCGAGCGCCTCCCATTCTGTCAGGCATTTTCCAAGGTCAGCCTTGACGCCTGCGGCAGTCTGGTACCGCTCCTCGGCGGTCTTGGCCAAAAGCTTCAGGATAATCGCCCAAATCGGCTCAGGGATCCCCTCCCTCCGCTCACTGGACGGCGCTGGCTGCCTCGCGATATGGCAGTGGATCCACTCCATCGGATCGGAGGCATTGAACGGAAGTACGCCGGTGAGCATCTCATAAAGGGTGACGCCCAGAGAATAAAGATCACTTCGCGAATCGATCGACCGATTCATGCGACCGGTCTGTTCGGGCGCCATATAGGCCAGTGTGCCGGCAATCACTTCCGGGGGCTCGGGGGGCTGGTGCTCGCGCGGCAGATGGGAAGCAATACCGAAACCTGTCAACCAGACCACTCCGCTCGCAGAGTCGACCAGAATGTGAGCCGGCTTGATGTCCTTGTGGATGAGACCTCGCTTACGGAGCTTGCCCAGCGCAGCTGCAAGACCGACCGCAAAGCGAAGAAACCGGGTTAATTCCATGGGTTGTCCCAGGAGCCGATCGAGGGGCTCGCCACCGGGGTCCTCGAGTATAAGCATTGTCTGACCCTCACGACGAGCCAGAGTGAGAGGTCGAACCGCCCAGTCCGAGTCAAGTTCGCCTCTAAGGGAATATTCGTGCTCCAGCCGCTCCAAGCTTCCCAGAGCGGGGTACTCCGAGACAGGAGCTACCAAAAGAATAGAGGGTAGTTCGCCGTCGCTCCGGCCCCGGCAAAGGGCGAATTCCCCGTCCTCACGCAGTGTCTCAAACACATATCGTGAAAGCTCAATCATCGCGAGCCTCCGGTTGGCCGGCTCACACCAACGCCGATCGGCCGCACGCCCCGTTTTCCGCCGTCATTCATTATTTGGCAGATCGAACATTTGAGAGGAGGAGACAAACAATTACAGTCTAGTCCCTCTCTTCGACGTATCAATCCTACGCAGAATTGAGAACGGCATTCTCGGAGATGCGAGAAGCACCGGCAGATAGACGAGTGTAGCACGAGACCCGGATGCCAGTTAGATACGCGGATCGCTTACAGAACTTTTCAGGCCGAAGACAGGCCGCGTGTTCGTGGGGGCCGCTTTAGCTGAAGAAAACCAGCAAACAGCCTCCACAAGTTGGCGAGGGATCGCCCAGCGACCAAAGTTCTGCAGAAACAAATTGGATCGCAAGCAACGAACTCTCAGGCCACGCCTCCTTCTTTTGGGTCGTTAATAACCGCTCTTTCAGCTTGTAGAGATCCAATGAGTGAAATGATAGGCTTAATAACTCAAGGAAAGAATGGAGTTGGCATGATTATTCGTACGACACGCGAAATTTGTTTATTACCCGATGACGGGACAGCGAGCCGATGTGATCCGTGGAAACGGGCGATTTCGATACGTTCGCGATTCGCTTCTGGTGAACGCGAAAACTTTAAAGAACCGAACGCGGATGAGCGCTTTGTAGCGTGCGGCGGCAGATCGCCCCGGTTGAATCACGATGTCGGCTATTGCAATATCCGTATTCAACTCGCCGTAGAGCGCCGCAGCTTCGCCACTCGGGAGAACGCCGAAACAGGGTTCGCACCTCATGCCGCGTAAACGTCCCAGTCGCCACTCGGCTTGCCTTTACCGGCAGCGCGCGGAACTCCGCGGAACCCAGCTCCTGCACGTAAAGCTTTACCAGCGCCGAAGAACCCCAATGCTCATCAGCGACGCTCAGCGCGGATGTCGTCGAGGATCTTCTGGAGTGGTACCCACCGCGTCTTGCCGCGACGATTTGGAGATCTGCCACAAACAAGCTTTAGCCCTTACGATCCAGCGTTACTGGGGGGATTAAAGGAAAGATTTCCATTTCTGCGGTTTCCCAATCAAAAAGCGCACGTGCCATAAAAGCTACCGAAATTGTCCATGCCGGTCTGTTTCCGAAGCTCCGCCGTTCGGGCAACAAGCGAAAAGCCGGAAGGCTTAAAACATTCAACTTTTAACTTAAATATCTTTCAGGACGGAGATGGGATAAGGTCGAAGCTGGGGCCGGGAGCTTCACGGGTTTTGAGTTGGCCACCAGTGACAAACCGAAGGGTTTTTTGTTTCTGAGAGAACCTTTTCGAACTAAAAAGTGGTTAGCTTGACCTCAATCGCGACGGGCCTTCCGGTTGGCCTGGGCCAGACGACTATTGAGGAATGTACTGACGCTTACGTTTGACTGTCCCGCTATGGACGACCAACTCACCGCGCCTAACGATTTCGCTATTGATAACCAACTCCGCGTACCAGCAGAACAAAAGTTTCGAGTTATTGTGTTCCTCGATATACTCCTCGAAAGATAAATCCCAGTCCGTGAGCTCGTCTGATTCTCCGAGTGATCCTTCGATGTAACGCGTAGCTCCCGCTTTGCCTTCCTCGTACGGCAGAACTCTCATCGTACGTCGGATTCTCGTGGTATCCATGAAGTCAGGTGTGATTGCCATTCGATCCTCTCTAACTCGCTTTTTGTTGGTATGTTTATCTGCAGCTGCCGATTGAAAATGTCAATCCGTTCTCGTTTCATCTCAGGACAGGGCTCATCTTGAGATCGGCACAGTCACAATAATACTTGTCCCGTGCGTATCGAGCAGCACCCGTTCCCATGCGAGAGCGTTAGTAATCGCGAGTGTGCTGATCAGACCGATGAGGGCAACGATCGTTTTCATGAACCCTTTTTATCGCGTTGCGCTTGGAACGGCACCTAACTAAAATGGAGACCGTAAAAGCCATGTGTCTGGCACAAGTCCAACGTATCTCCAAGGCTCTCCTCCTTAAGGACGAGAGCCAGACACTTGAATCCACCTCAATCCTAACCAAACATATTTGAAATTTTCTGAAATTCTCTCCGTTCCCTGTGGGTAGCTTGGTTAGCGGCTTCAGCCCTCGTAGCGCTGCGCTACGCCTGCTCAAGGTCGAATCCGACATATAGCGCCAAGAAAATCCAGAAAGAAAGGAAACGATGAGCTAATCAAAGTGGAAATTCTTTGCAGGAACCCAGCGGGACCTGAGGCCCGCCCGGAAAAGGTGGCAACCGTCCGGAAGTAAGCATTGGAGAGTCGTCAGAGATGGCGGCATCAAGCGTATGCAGTGAGCACAAAAGCCGTGTGATTGAGCCTCGAAATATTCAGATCGCTGGAGCTTTCGTTTTTATGTCCACGGGAGCAGCACCAGAGCGTCAAATGCCTAACGCAATGGTCCGGCCGGGGTCTAAGAGTAGGGCAAATGTGCGCAAGGGTTCCCTGGGAACTTGGGAGATCCTCCTGTCTCCTCTTCTACTAAACCAGAAAAGGGACGACACTGGTAGAACAACGACCTGGCACACCGGAACTGACTTAGCGGCTGGTGTGAGCAAACGAGCTAAGCACCAAGAGGTATTAACGGCCGAACGCAATGAGGCCGTTGAAAAGGACAGAGGAAGTCGTAGCGCCCTCATAGTAGCGCCAGAAAGCAGGGAAACCGACCCGCGGAAGCCTGTGAGTAGCCAAGGGGGGCGTCGGTTTACGGAACTGCCACTGGGAAACACGGGATGAACTCAGAGTCGTCAACAAACGTGTTAACGCGACAGTGGCGGATAGTAACGGGTAGCAAAACCGTAAATCCGAGGAACCGGATGCCCGAAATGGGCGCGTCCGGATCTGTGGGGGCGCCTTTGGAGGAATCCGGGGCGCTACCCGGCAACGGCATCCTTCCCGCCGGAGGCGGGCCCCTGCACATTTATTTCGTTTCTCTCTTGATCAGGCTTCGCTCCGCGCTGGGAGGTAACGGTATTTTGCGTTCGACAGCACTTCGCTCGTTCCTCGCTGCGGCTGTCAAACTGCAAAAGCTTTTGGGACTTTGTTCGGAAGGCGACCCGGGGATTTGCGTTTTGCCGGACAGGCGGCGGACCAGTTTTTTCTATTTAGCCCAATTGTGCAATTTTGGCAGTGGGATAGCCAAGGACCGTGATGATCCGGCCGGACTTGCGATCGATGTAGACAAATGCGCGGCCCTCAATGCGGTAGTTACCTTTCTTTCATTTTCAGGAGCATGGAACAAGGGCCCACCTTCCGGATCAGCGTGCCCAAGTATCCGACCAAGGACCCCAACCACCGGATCCTGGCGCCTCAACGCAGCCGCTTCACGCACTACTACTTCTACATTTCCGATGAAGTGCTTGGACCGATGGTCATGCGCTTAGCCTCATTCTTGCCCTTTCAGGCCACCTATTATCTAAACGGCCACTCCTTTATCGAACAGGAGCTCAAGAAAGCCCAGGTCGCCTTCCGCAAGAACGATAACGCATTTCTAGCCATCGACGATGTCGCGCCACTGCAGGCTGCCGCCGATCGGCTTAGTCCCCAGATCATTCAAAAGCAGCTCGACTACTGGACACTGATCCTGGGACCGAAGTTCTCCCGCGCCGAGCGCAATCAGATCAACCTGTCGCGCTTTTACGCCATCGGGCAGATAGAGTACTGCCGCAACTTCATCTTCAAGCGCAACTTCCCGATCCATAAGATTTTCGAGCGCAGCTGCGAGATCGGGCTTTGGCGACTGACTGCCAACCGGATCTCGGAACTCTTCGGCGTGCGACTCCATAAGCGACTGGGCGGTAAACTGGGCACCGTCATCGATCAGATTGAACATGGTCATCATGTCTTCCGTGCTTACTGGAAGAATGCATTTTTGAAGCAGTACGAAAAGTTCTGCACCTTGCTGCGCAATGAACTTTGCTCAAATAACCTCTCCGACTTTGCCCTTAAGAAAGGCCTGCAGAATTTGAACGCGGTGCGCACCAAATTCCTGGCGATCACGGATCGGTTCGCCCGACTCCAGGCCCAGTGGTTAAACGTCCACGTGGACTTTCCTCTGCTGCAGCGCATGGCCTTGCCGATCACGACAGGCTCGGTCTATTACGCGGGTATAAAGATCCATGAGACCCGCATCATCCGGCTCTTGGAGGTTCTTCTGCACGCCGGCAATAATCTCGGCGGCTGGAGCGCCAAGCACATTCATCAAGTCATTCTCCAGAGCTTCCAACTGTCCGAAAAGGCCTACGGTCTCAACCAACTTCGCTACGACCTGCGCAAACTCAAAGGCCACAGCCTGCTCGAACGTGACGGCTCACTCCATCGAAAGAGCGTGACGACATCGTCCGCGCACTGCTCAGGTTGCTTTTTTACACGGCCGCCCGGATTTACCGGAGCCTCTATGAACAGGGTGGCGTGCAATTTCGGAAAGCGAGCAGAGCCGCATCGGACGGGATTTTCGTCTCGCTGTGGAGAAGCATTTTCGTACGACAACTTCGGTTTCGGATTATGCGAAATATCTGCACGTTACCGCCGATCACCTCGGGGCGATGATTCGCGGCCAGACGGGCCGAACACCTGGCGATATAATCCGGGAGCGTCTTCTTCTGGAGGCCAAGCGCCTTTTGGTCCACACCTCCATGAACGTCTCCGAAATTGCCTATGCCCTGAATTTTGAAGACCCGGCCTATTTCAGCCGCTTCTTCCGGCGTCTCGTGGACAGGGCGCCAGGAGACTTTCGCGAGGAATTCTCGGAAAAGCACCAGACCTGACCGGAGAAATACCGGAAGACCGTTTTGTCCGACGCAGCGACGTGATGGAGGCTTCCATCATGATGATTGGACAAAAAACGCGCAGAGTCTGGTACTACCCTCCGGAACGGTAAAACTAGGGGAGAGCGAGTTGGATGTGCGTACGAATACGGAGCCCCGGACCGTCGCAGAACTCAACAATCTTCCAATCAAGCAAGTGGGAACCACGACGATTTATCTGAGAGATGTCGCCACGGTGAGTGACGGATTCGCTTTGCAAACCAACGTGGTCCGCGAGAATGGCCGCCGTGGTGTGCTCATGAGCATTTTGAAGGCGGGGAACGCATCAACTCTGAGCGTGGTCAGCGGAGTGCAAACCTTGCTTCCACGCATCGCGACGATCGTTCCACCGGAGTTAAGAATGACGCCGTTGGCGGATCAAAGCATCTTCGTTCGCAGCGCCGTCAGCGGAGTTATTCGAGAGGCCGTCATCGCCGCGGGGCTAACCGGTCTCATGATTCTCTTATTTCTCGGCAGTTGGCGAAGCACTCTGATTATTGCGGTCTCGATCCCGCTATCGATCTTGACGTCCATCATCCTGATTAGCCTGTTGGGCGAAACCATTAACATCATGACGCTCGGAGGCTTAGCTCTGGCCGTGGGGATTCTGGTTGATGATGCTACGGTCACCATTGAAAATATCGAGCGCGTTCTGGAAGAAGGCCGTTCGCTGCACGATGGCATCTTGGAAGGCGCTGCCCAGATTGCGGTTCCGGCGTTAGTCTCTACCTTGTGCATTTGTATCGTGTTCCTTCCGATGTTTCTGCTGGATGGTGTAGCACGCTATCTTTTCGTGCCCCTGGCGGAGGCGGTGGTGTTTGCGATGCTCGCATCTTACGTTCTATCCAGGACGCTGGTGCCTACTTTGGCGATGTATCTGCTTAGGGCCAAAAGTCACGGATCGGAGTCGCGAAACCTGTTTAGTCGAATACAGCGTTCATTCGAGCGGCTGTTTGAACAGGTCCGCAGCGTCTATCGGCAGTTGTTGACCAGTCTTCTTACTAATCGGAAACTCTTTGTGTCGGGGTTCCTTGGGCTATGTCTCTGTGGCTCCTTGCTGGCGCCATGGTTGGGTCAGGATTTCTTCCCTGATACCGATAGCGGCCAATTCATACTGCATGTGCGGGGCAAGACGGGCATGCGTATCGAAGAAACGGCGCGCCTGTTCGACCTGGTGGAAAACTATATTCGCGAAACGATCCCGGCAAGCGAGCTGGGGAATATCCTGGATAATATCGGTCTTCCCTATAGTCCGATGAACACCATGCACTCTACCTCCGGGGTTCTGGGCGCGAGCGATGGGGATGTGCTGGTCTCCCTCCGGGAAAACCATGGACCGGTAGCCAATTGTATTCGTGATCTGCGTTTTCAGCTTCCTCGAAGGTTTCCGGGAGTGACTTTCTACTTTTTACCCGCAGACATTGTTACGCAGATCCTCAATTTCGGGTTGCCGTCGCCGATTGATGTCCAGATCGAAGGGAACGATGTGGTGGCCAGTCAAGAGATCGCTGAGAAGATCATGGCGCAGATGCGGCAAATCCCCGGAATAGCCGACCTGCGGGTACAACAGCCGCTCGACTATCCGACGCTGGAAGTAGCCGTTGACCGGGTCAAAGCCGCTCAAGCGGGATACACAGAGCGCGATGTTGCTTCCAGTGTGTTGAACGCGTTGAGTGGCAGTTTTCAAATAACGCCCATGTTCTTCGTGAACTGGAAAAATGGCGTCGACTACAACCTCGTCGCCCAAACACCACAATACCGGCTGCAATCCATGAACGATCTTTTGAATATTCCGCTCAACGCAACCAGTGGAACGAACATGGAAATATTAGGAGACGTGGCGTCGGTAGCTCGCGGACATGAAATTGGGTTGATCTCGCACTATAACATTCGCCGGGTAATTGACATCTATGGCGCAGTTCAGGATCGGGACCTTGGTGCGGTTAGCCGAGATGTGGAGAACTGAAGGAAGCGATGGAGTGCGCTGTCTCGCGGCGCGGACAATTTACGCTTATCGAAGTCATGCTGCCGCGCGAAGCTATCTCAAAAACACTCGCGCGCTTCGTCTCGGGATTCAAGGCTGTGAGGGCGCGAGCGAGCGCTCGCGAATAAATCCTCAAGGCGGTCAGATTCAGTTCGCAGCCCGGCCGCCGAGGCATCGTCTTCGTTCTTCGTGAACTGGAAAAATGGGGTTGACTACAACCTCGTCGCCCAAACTCCGCAATACCGCAGATGCCGGAGTTCCATTGGAACTTTCCATTATGCCGAGAAGGCATTGTCAGCTCAAGGAATACAGTATTGGCCCGTCCAAAGGATCGACACCAAACTGTGGAAACCGAACGAGGTTAAACAAGAACGTTCTGAGCAAGCACGTTGTTGCGATACGAGGCGTTTCTCGTGCGTGCTGGAGGGATACCCCCGTATCACTGACTTCGATTGTTAAAGCTCGTTGTTCATGATCGAAGCATAAGGAGAAAAGCAAATGGCGATGGCGGAAAGAAGGAATATCGAGTTCGCGGTCGAGGGCGGCGTGACGTTGCGCGGTTGGCTGTTCGTTCCCGGCGGCAAAAGTCCCGCGCCGGCGATTACGATGGCGCACGGCTATGCCGGCGTGAAGGAGCATGGCATCGAACGATTCGCGCGGGCCTTCGCGGAAGCCGGTTTCGTCGTGCTGGTCCATGATCATCGCAATTTCGGGGCGAGCGATGGTGCAGAGCGCGGGGACGTCGACCCTTGGCAGCAGATCGTCGATTGGCGCCGCGCGATTTCGTTTCTCGAAAGCCAGACCGAAGTTGATGCCGCTCATATCGGCATCTGGGGCACCAGCTATGCCGGGGGCCACGCGATTGTGCTCGGTGCTACCGACAGGCGGCTAAAGGCGGTTGTCTCGCAAGTTCCGACGATTAGCGGTTTTGAACAAGGTCTGCGCCGCATCGCTCCGGAAGGAATCGCAGCCCTGGAGAGCGCGTTCGCCGAAGACGAACGTGGTCAGCTTCGCGGTGAGCCTTTGCGCCGGCAGCTGGTCGTGAGCGACGATCCGGCAGTTCTAGCCTCCTATCGCAGCAAAGACGCGATCGATTTTTACCTGCAGCCGACTCCCCCGGGCATCTGGGAGAACTCGGTCACGATCCGCTCCACTCGGGCAGCCCGAATGTATGAGCCGGGGATCTGGGTGCCTCGCGTGTCTCCTACCCCTCATTGAGGGCTTGATGCCGCCGGACGGCGACGGCGGTCTGCACTTGCATGCCAACGAGGACGAGTCGATGCACCTTCTGGAAGGAGAGCTTGAGGTTACCATCGGTCATAAAAAGTTCTCTCTTGGTTCAGGAGAAAGCTACTTCGCTCCGAGGAATGTCCCGCATCGCCTCCGGAATCGGAGCCAAACACCTGTACGTTCACTTTTGCTGACGACGCCCGGCGGTTTCGACGCATTTATTGCCCAGGCTGGTATTCGGCTGATGGAGGGGATCACACCACCGGTCGAAATCCCGACGCCCGATCAAATGGCGAAATTGCTTAAGCTTGCCGAGGTGTTCGGCATCAAAATCATTGCTCCTCCCGAGCCGCCGCAAGCGTCAGGATTCCGCCAAATGGTGCGCCTCGTGACTACTCGAATTGCGCCGTCACGGTCGTGGTGCCGGTGTTAACACCAATGGTCAGTACCAGGGTGAGAGGGTTGATGAGGCCGGTAAAATTTACGCCTGTGCCCTCCGCCTTGAATGTGAGCTTCAAAATAAGAGAGCCGCGTGCAGATACCCGAGTCCCAATGCTGCTTTGCATTATGCCGAAAAGGCATGGTCAGCTCAAGGAATACAGTATTGGCCTATCCAACGGATCGACGGCAACTGTGTATCAATGAACAGGGTTTTAGCGAGTATCTGCTCAATGCCCGCGGCGAGCCGTTCGTGACGCATGTTACGATCCACAACGCTCTCGACGTTCGCAAAGAACAGGCAAACAAACGACAACTAAAGGAGAAATACATGGAACAGAAAAATGGCGTCGCTGCGACGACCCAGGACGTACTCACACACCACCTGAACTGCTTGGGCGATATCGTCGGCACCATGGCTGACTACACCGCCGAGTCGAGGTTCTTCACACCGGATGGCGTGTTGCGCGGCTCCGAGGCGATTCGGAGATTTTTCGTGAGCCTCTTCGAGGAGTTCGCGAAGCCGGGGATGTTTTTCGAGATGCTCCGGCAGGAGGTCGACGGCGACACCGCCTATATCGTGTGGAAGGCCGAGACGACGGACAACCGCTTCGAGCTCGGCACCGACACCTTCATCGTGCAGAACGGAAAGATCGTGACCCAGACATTTGCGGGAAAGATCTCGCCGAAGCGGTGACTTCCCCGTGGCGATGAGCCGGCAAAAACGCGGCCCTGATGCCAAATCAGCGAACAAATGACAACGAAGGAGAAATCCATGGGTAAGCTTGAAGGAAAAATTGCACTCATTACTGGTGGCAACAGCGGGATCGGCCTTGCGACGGCACGGCGGTTTGTTGCCGAAGGCGCTCGTGTTGCAATTACGGGCCGCGATGCGACAACGCTCGCCGCGGCTGCGAAGGAGTTGGGTGTGACGGCCATCAAATCGGATGTTCTGGATACGCAGGCGCGCTCCAGCCTTTTCGACCGGATCAAGAACGAATTCGGCCATCTCGACATCCTGTTTGCCAATGCCGGGATCGCGAAATTCAGTCCTATCGAGGAAACCCTGGAAAAGGATTTCGATGACGTCTTGCGCACCAACGTCACTGCGGTTTTCCTGACCGTCCAAGCTGCTTTGGCGCTTATGGGCGTCGGGGCGTCGATTATCCTGAACGGGTCGATGGCTGCAAGCATCGGTACTGGCGAGTCTTCCGCCTACGCAGTTAGCAAAGCGGGCGTGCGGGCGATGTGCCGCTCGCTCGCAGGTGAGCTCTCACCGCGCGGTATCAGGGTCAACACCGTTGTTCCCGGCGTTATCGAAACGCCGATCTGGGGGCGAACGGCCGTACCGCCCGAAGCCGCTGCGGCACGCGAGAGTGGCCTCCAAGCGATGATTCCGCTCAATCGCATCGGTAGGGCCGAAGAATATAGCCAGCGCCGTCCTCTTTCTAGCGTCGGATGAGGCAGCCTACATCCAGGGAGCAGAGCTTGTCGTCGATGGCGGCGTTCTTGGATCGCCGGGCGCAGCACCTGCGCACCGCCGCTGACGACCGGTCAACGTGGCTTGAGGAGGATAAAACTGTCCCTATCTCGGCCAGGTTCCGCTCGCTTAACCAAACAAGAAGCTGAGGATAAATGCAATCAACACGACTAAGACTGATCTTCACTGGAATGTACTGACGATAAAGCGTCCTGGCCTCGTTCGCGATTTGCCAGCCGGCAAGGAAGAACGGATGTGGGTGGCGAATTCGTCGACGCTCATCTGCGGTGAGCGCGACGCCATTCTCGTGGACACCTTTCTGACGACGGAGCAATCGCAGAATCTGTTGGATTGGGTCGTCGCGAGCGGAAAGAACCTCACCGCGATCTATGTCACCCACGGACACGGCGATCATTTCTTTGGCCTTGCATCACTTCTGGAGCGTTTCCCGCGCGCAAGGGCGGTCGCGATACCCGAGGTCGTCAAGGCCATGGGTGAGCATCTATCGCCCGTCTGGATCGAGAACTTCTGGCGCCGGCTTTTCCCCGGCGAGATTCCGGATCGCCTGTTGGTTGCCGAACCGCTGGAAGACAACGATCTGGAGCTGGAGGGGCACAAGCTTGTCGCGATGAACGCGGGGCGGACCGATACGGCTCCCTCCACCTGCTTGCACGTCCCGTCGATCGGACTGATCGTTGCCGGCGACGCCGTTTACAACGGAATTCATCCCTACCTCGGCGAGACCGACACACAGAGCCGGCTTGAATGGATCTCCACGCTCGACAAGCTTGAGGCCCTCAAACCGAAAGCCGTGATAGCCGGGCACAAGGTGCCGGAAAACGACGATGATCCCCGCATCATTGCCGAGACGCGGCAATACCTTCGTGATTTCAACCGCCTGAACGAAGCAACCGTGAACGCGCTCCAGCTCTATGACGCAATGCTCGAACTCTATCCGGATCGCGTCAATCCGGGCTCGCTTTGGGGCGCAGCGAACACCGCCAAGAAGCAGGCATAGGGTGGGTCGATCCCACCGACGAAATAGTTGTGAAGCGCACAATGACTGAACGACGAGAGATACCGCTGCCTTTCACCCGGAGCGGAAACGGCGCTAACGCGCTTGTTTTCATTCATGGGTTCCTTGATGACGGCAGCTTCTGGCAGTCGACGATCGAGTCGGTGGAAGCTCGGAACCTTTCTGTAGTTACACTTGATTTGCCCGGCATGGGAAAAGCTGCTGGCGACCCGGGACCGTTTTCGCTGGACCGGCTCGGACATGCGGTGGCTTCTATCGTTGACGCAGTCGGGCGATCTACGGTCCTGGTCGGCCACAGCATGGGCGCGCAGATCGCCGAACTCGTAGCTCGTATGCGGCCACGCCAGATCGCCGGTCTGGTGTTGTTGACGCCCGTACCACTTGAAGGTATCGCCCTGCCGGACGCCAGAGCGACCGCTTTCCGCGGGCTCGGCAGCAACCCTAAAGGCCAAAGAGAGCTGCGGATCCAGTCGTCCAGCCATTTGACGGCCGCCGACCTTGATCATGCCGTCGAAGTGGGAGCTAGCGTACCCCCGGCGACGGTCGCAGCCCTGTTCGACGCCTGGAGCGGCGGTCACGACGCGGGTCGGGTATCAAGCGTGGTCGATGCTCCCGTGTTAATCATCAACGGCGTTGACGACCCTTTGGTGACCCGCGAGCTGGTCACAACCACCATCTTCCCTCGCTTCGCGCGCGCGAGGATCGCAACCGTTTCGAATGCCGGCCACTGGCCACATCTTGAGCAACCGACCGCGACCGCGACAGCTATTAACGGCTTCCTTGCTGAAATCGGCCGGTCACAGACCTGACGAAACAACGTCAACCAGAAGAAAAACTACCATGACAAAAAAGACCACTATGACGAAAAACGTTGCCGGCAATGTCGATGAGCAACCCTGGACCGATGCCTTCGAGAAACGCTCGACAGAGGGTTTTGAGGCGGCTCTGGCGCCAGATGTGGTGCTTAATGCGAGTTCCTTAGTCAAGCCGATCGTCGGTCGCGACTTCGTCAAAATCTGTATGGGTGCGGCTAGCACCATGTACGAGCACCTGATCTTCATTGCGCAGGCCAAGAGCGATGGACGGACATGGCTAGAGTGGAAGGCGCGCACCTTTAGTGCCTAGAGCTCGCAGGTGTCACCGTCCTGGAGATCAACGAGGCGAGTAAGATCACTTCAATCGGCATTCACCACCGGCCGCTCGAGGCGCTGCTCAAATTCTCGGCCGAACTTGGCCATAGGACCGAAGGCAAGATCGACTCGAGCCACTTCTACCGGTTACCCGAATAGATTTCATAAGATGGAAAAGGAGAGTGAAAAGATGAAAGCATTTCCGGCAAGCGGGACGCTGTCCTCGTCGACGCCCTCCTCACCGTCGAGCAGGCTTTCGCCTTGGTCGATTGGATCACGGCGAGCGGCAAGAACCTCACGACGATTTACGCGACTCACGGCCACGCCGACCATTTCTTCGGCGTCAGTACGGTTCTCGCGAGGTTTCAGAACACCCGGTTTGTTGCGACGACGGATGTAGTCAAGGTAATGCGCCAGCAGGCATCGCCGGAGTCTCTCGCGTCGTTTTGGAATGCGCGTTTTCCCGGTCTGCTTTCCGATCGTGTTGTGATTGCCGAAGAACTGACCGGAAACGTCATTGATCTTGAGGGGCACGATTTGATCGCTGTGCCGCTCGGACATACCGATACCGACAGCACGACTTGCCTCCATGTTCCCTCAATCGGCTTGGTCGTAGCGGGTGACGCCGCCTACAACGGCGTCCACCTGTATCTTGCCGAATCCAATCCAAAAATGCGCCTCGAGTGGATTGCCGCCCTCGATACAATCGAGGCGCTGAACCCGACAGCGGTGATCGCGGGACACAAGCGAGCCGAAAACGACGACAGCCCCAGGATCATCGAAGAGACCCGCCAGTACATCCGCGATTTCAACCGCTTAGCCGACACCACGACGACCGCGCGAGAGCTATACGATAAGATGTTGAGCCTCTATCCGGACCGCGTCAATCCGGGCGCACTCTGGGGTTCGGCGCGCGGCGTGAAGCAATAGGTTAGGAGTTGCCCATGACAACAACGATCGCAGAAATCAACACTCGGCTGGCGCAAAATGTATTGGATGAGATAGGGCGACGGAGCGTCACAGCTCAGGACCCGCAGTTTTCGAAGCGACCGATCGGCGGCTGGCTTCTCGATGAAGCAACGCAGTTAAGAGCTTGTCTCCCCGGAGCCTGAGTTCGATATCGTTTGTACACCTTTCAATCAACAAAGGAGAACTGTTATCATTAACGCCTTTACTGTCCAACATTACGAGCACGCCACGGACCGCAGTTTTGAAGAAGTTGTGGCGGCCTTTGAAGCTGCCACCGGTTCGGTGGAAAAGGGCGAATTGAATGCTGTGATCCGGGAAGCTCAAAGCCTTTCGGAATTCGATGCGAAAGTCCGATCGTTCGAAGGTGAAAGCGGCTTTATGCGTTTCATGACGGCTGATCATGCCGGATGGCTCCGCCATTTCGGCGTGAAGGCAAAGGCCCGGACCTACGCACTTGGGAATCCTCTCATCGCCTGGACCATGATGAAATACGACGTGGGCGCGGGATTAAACGTCCCCATCCGCCTAATGGTCTACGAGGATTCCGACAAAAAAGTTCGTCTGGTCTATGATCTCCCGTCCTCGCTCATGAGTCGCCTGGGCAACGAAGAGCTAATGGTTTCGGCGCGGAAACTGGATGAAAAACTGCGTCTTCTGGCGGAGCGCTCCACTGCGGCAGCAGCATGAATGACCTGCTGAAATTCGCGGTCGAAGCGCAAGCGGATTAGGCCGCTGGAATCAGGTGAACTTCGCGAAGCCCCGACGTTTCGATCACGAGAGCGATCTGGGCGGTCTTGGGTCAGCCGGACGTGCTCAAGAGCGTTCAGCTTGAGGCAAAGCTTCACGAGCAGGAGCTAACTATGCAACTGTCAGGAAGAACCGGCGCAACATTTTGCCCGGCAATCCTTGCAGCCGCTGAATCCTTCTGTTTTCACTGCACGCATATAATTTCCTTTTCTTCATCGAATGAAGTGTTGTCTTTCACAATCTTTTGAGGATTTCCTTGCATTAGGTGTAAATACACTCTTATTTGCAACAACGCAGGTATTGGTCAAAGGACAACCAGAACCAAAGAGCCAACCAAAATAGTGATCTACGCAGGACAGAGGGTGCGACGACGTTCCTGCTGATCCACCGCCGGTATCATTGCCTTTGGCGTCAGACTGGCAACGTAGATGGTTCAAGGAGGTTTCCTTACGATCTTGCACTAACGCAATAGGAGAATATGCACACTAAAGATTACGTTAGAGACCAGACAGGTCTCCTTCTCGTAGATCCGTACAACGACTTCCTATCTCCGACGGGTAAGCTTTGGCCCCAAGCCAAAGAGGTCGCAGAGGAAGTGAACCTTCTATCGAACCTGAAATCTATCGTGGGCGCGGCCCGTCAGTCAGGTGTCCGGATCTTCGTCGTTCCCCATCATCGCTGGGAACCGGGCGACTACACCCATTGGAAGTACGCGACTCCCAGGCAGCTCACCGGGGCTAAGAACCAGGTCTTCGCGAAGGGTACTTGGGGCGGTGAGTGGCATCCTGACTTTGTCCCGCAGGAGGGAGACATCATCATCAAGGAGCACTGGGCGCAAAGCGGCTTTGCTAACACTGACCTCGACCAGCAGCTTAAACAGCACGGAATCGAAAAGATCATCCTCATCGGCATGCTGGCGAACACCTGCATCGAGTCTACCGGCCGTTTTGGAATGGAACTCGGCTATCACGTCACCCTCGTCAAAGATGCGACCGCGGCTTTCAGTCGAGAAGAAATGCGCGCGGCCGAGCTCAACGGTCCGACCTTCGCCCACGCGATCGTCTCCACCAGTGAAATCGTGGCCACGTTGACCGAACAAACGGAATTCACGGAGAGCAAACATGAGTGAACTTTTCGACTTGGCGTTACAAGCGGTGCGCTTTAGTAGTTCGCGAACTTCTTCCAGGAAAAGCTTTCCCTCAGCCGTGAGCGTCACGCCTCGCGGACTGCGGCGCAGAAGAGCAGGACTGTCTCTAAAAAGCGTCAGGGCGGAGGGATCCTTTTGGAGTCCCGTCCAAACAACCCGTCACACTGAACAATCCTGCTACTGGAAAACAACTAGCCACCGTTCCCGATGTAGATCGCGCGTTGTTAAATAAAGCAATCAGTGATGCGCTATACGCGTTTTCAGGATGGGATGCTGTTCCGTTCGGACGCCGGAAAGCAATATTGGCTAGCTCGCTCAACAAAATAGACGACCACGCCGATGAGTTGAGCGCGCTGCTTACTGCAGAACAGGGCGGCCCTTTAGCTCAAGCATGGTGGGAAATCGATCTGCTTACCAAAGCGTTTGGACCGGCCCTCATGGAAATGGCACCACCAGGAGAAAGAACAAGATGGGCAACCCATCGAGCAAATCACGAAGCATTATATCTCGATCGGCGGCGGCGTTATCGGCCTATGGAAATAGCTATTTCGAGAGGAGATCCCATGGCGCAGCCCCCTCTCACACTGAATTAGACCTGCGCCAAACCGCCATCGACGAATACTTCGCTTCCTGTCATAAAGCTGCTGTCATCGGAGGCGAGGAACAAGGCCACGGCAGCCGTTTCGTCTGGGTTGCCCACACGTTCAAGTGGTGCCTGACTGGCAAGACCGGCAAGAAGAGCTTCTTGCATTCCCGTCTTCGCCAGCCCATTGAGAAGACCTGGCGTCGTTGTAGCCCCCGGCGAGAGCACATTGACCCGGATGCCTGTACCTTTGAGGTCCAGCGCCCAGCTTCGAGCAAAATTCCGGATAGCGGCCTTTGTCGCGCTGTACACGCTGAAGGCGGGCGTTCCCATGGAACCTGTAGTCGATCCCGTGAGTATGATGGAGCCGCCAGCCCGCATCAACGGGAGCGCCTTTTGCACGGTAAACAGGGTTCCTTTGACGTTCACATCGAAAACTTTGTCGAACTGCTCCTCGCTGATTGCGCCCAAAGGACTCCTATTGCCTATCCCTGCGTTGGCGAACAGTACGTCCACATGCCCCTTCTCTGCCTGGACGGTTGCGAACAGCCGCTCGAGGTCATCCAGGTTTGATATGTCGCCCTGAACTCCCGTAACGCCTGAGCCGAGGATCGCTACCGCCTTATCCAACTCGTCCTGGCGCCGACCGGAGATGAAGACGTATCCACCCTCGGATACAAACCGCTTCGCAGTCGCCAAGCCGATACCGCTATTGCCGCCCGTAATGACTGCAACCTTTCCTGTAAGCCTTCCCATATTCTGACCTTTCGTATTCCATGAAGTACCAGTCCAGACTTCCGTTTGTGCGGCCTGATGCCTTCGTAGAAGAAGATGTCTTCTTCCTCTTCTGCAATTACCTTGATGCAAGACTAGATCGTTGCTTTACAATGGACAAGTACCTACTTTTAGGTAAGTATCAAAATTGTTTGGAGGTTCTCTCGATGACTGATTGCGGACTGGACACAGTATTAGCTCTGATTGGAGGAAAGTGGAAGATGCTTATCCTTTACCGTCTGTGCCACGCACCTCGACGGTTCGGCGAACTTCGACGGCTGCTGCCGGGGATAAGCGAGAAGATGTTGATACAGGATCTGCGGCAAATGCAGGAGAGCGACTTATTGGTGCGTAAGGATTATCAACAGGTTCCGCCTAAAGTAGAGTATTCCATCACGCCATTCGGAAGGTCGCTGGGTAAATCGCTAGCTCCGCTTTGCGCCTGGGGAGACCAGAATAGGAAGCGTGTACTGGGAAAGAAGTTCCCTCAGAAAGAGGTCGTTTGAACGCACAGATTGCGACCGACTTCAGCGGCGGCATGGTGCGGGACAATCCTCAGATTAACAAGCGCGTCGCCTCTCGGACGCACTGAGCGTTATCGTATGATTTTTTGGCGTTGGGTGTGGTGACCCGTAGTTCTGAAAGTCGTGGGAGTGCTGACCGTCGGTTATGGGATAGCGGTGACTTTCGTCGTGATCTGCTGAATGATTCGCAGGAAAAAATCGGTGAAGACCGTTCCGGCTTGGTTTGTCGGCAGTCGCTCCGTTTGAAATATTTCGCAATATTTCGCAAAATTTAGCCCCGGCGGGTGTCACATCACCCTTCGTAGCGCGGGCGATGCCGATGGACACCAATTCCGTTGTTCCGGTGACCGGGCGGTAAACCAGACGTTTGCCAGTCACGAGCTCGAAAATCGGTATGCACAATGCGATGCCGTGCCCGGCTTCAACTTCAATGAGGAGCGAACTAGTGGCGTCGCATTCCATTGCGATGCGTGGTTTGACGCCGATTGGAGCGAAGATGCTCTCGAGGCCACGATAATACTCGGGATAATCCTCGCGGCGGAGTCCGATGAGTGGTTCGGCAGCAACCTTTTCCAATGGGACCGATTTCAGACGAGTGAAAGGGTGCGTAGCAGGCAGCGCGACACACACCGGGTAGGTGCGTAGCAATTCAAACTCGATGCCTGCGGTGTGGGCGCCGTTGAGTTGGGCCATGATCGCGAGGTCCAACGTGCCATTTCGTAATCCGGTGACGAGTTCATCGTTTAGGAGGTCATACAGCCGTACCTTTGCGCGCGGCGTGGATTTTCGAAACGCCGCAATCCCTGGCGGCAAAATTTCCACCGCTAAAGTTGGCGTGTAGCCAACGCGCAACTCGCTGTATTCTCCACGGCCTAGTGCGCGGACTTTTTCCACGGACTCGTGCGCGCGCTTTAGCAGCTCGCGGACTTCTTCCAAAAAAACCCTTCCCTCCGCCGTAAGTGTCACGCCGCGCGTACTGCGGTGCAGAAGGTCCACGCCGATTTCATCCTCCAGATCCTGCACCTGTCGGCTTAACGCGGGTTGTGCGACTCGAAGTCGCGCAGCGGCCTTGGTGAAGTTCAGTGCTTCACCTACTGCTACAAAATATCGTAGATGCCGGAGTTCCATAGTGCATAATCGCGCGGGCTACGGTTTAGCTTGATTTGCGGTAAGAGTTTTCGTGACGGCTGATTCCGACAAGGCAAGGAGCGCTCTGAGTTCCTGCAAGGATTCGGTACCGATCTGAGAAAAAAATTGACGTTGTGCTTCCTCCCACAATGGCAAACTGCGAACCAGCTTCCGCCTTCCTGCTGCTGTGAGTTGAAGCAAGTGTTGCCGTCGATCGTTACCGGTCCCGGCGGCAACCCATTTCGCCCTCGTGAGCGGACGTAGATTGCGCGTCAATGTGGTGCGTTCCATCCCGACCTTGTCGGCTAGGACCGTGTGGCTCAGTTGGCCGGCGCGCTCAATGTTAGCGAGTAACGAATACTGCGTGATGGTGAGGCCCTCGGGAGACAAAAGAGTGTCGTAAAGGGAGGAAAGTTTCCTCGCTAATCTGCGAACCTGAGAACAGACGCAGGGACCAAGCTCGGGCGCGTGCAATCTTTTATGCGTTTCTTGTTGCATTAGGTGTAATTACACTTACTTAAGGTTATTTAAGCACAAATTGGTCAGAAGACAAGTAAAACGGTTCCGAATAAATTTGTACCTTTGGATTTCTGAGCGAAAGAAGTCATGTTTCGGACCGAGCTTGATCGATCGAAGCGGCTGATGAATATTAGCGTTGCCGCCCACACCACGACTGAGGAGGCAAAGTCCTGCCTGGAGAACCAGCATTCCCGTCTTCGCCAGCCCATTGAGAAGACCTGGCGAGGTCATCCAGGTTTGATATGTCGCCTTGAACTCCCGTAACGCCGGAGCCGAGGATCGCTACCGCCTTACTAACTAGAATTCGATCTGGCTTCGAAGCTGAGCGAACGAAGTAAATACTACGTCCACATTACTTCATCTCGATCCTATTTGAGACACCGATTACGGCAATTGGGACAAAGAAAAGCCGTTTTTACGGTTCAGTGCTTTATCGGTTTGGAGGATGAATCTCTACTATCTGTCATCAAGCCTGCTACTGGAAAGCAACTAGCCGCCATTCCCTATGTAAATCGCGCGTTGTTAAATAAGGCAATCAGTGATGCGCGAAATGCATTTGCAGGATGGGGTGCTGTTCCATTCGGACGCCGAAAAGCAACATTGGCTAGCTTGCGCAACAAAATAGACGAACACGCCGATGAGTTGAGCGGGCTGTTTACTGCAGAACAGGGCGGCCCTTTAGCTCAAGCACGGTGGGAAATCGATCTGCTTAACAAAACGTTTAGACCGGTCCTCATGCAAATGGAACTATATGAGAAAGAACAAGAACTGCAACATATAGGCACATCACGAAGCGTTATGTTCCGACTGATGGCGGTGCTAGCAGCCCATGGAATTTGCCAATTATATTTTCATTCGGGAAGGTACTCCCCAGCGTTACTGGCTGGTGAAACAGTCGTTCTGAGAGCATCTCCATTTACCCCACTTACCGTGGTGCGCATCTCAGAACATATTCGTGAATTGCTTCCACCGGGCGTCTTCAATGTCGCGATCGGCGGCCATGATTTTTGGTTTTGGATGACGTCCTATTCGGGAATTGACGTTATAACCTTCACTAAATCCGCAAACATAGGAACTGCCGCCGAACCAAGAGGTTTTACCAAGCGTCCACTAGACTGGAAGCCATGCTGTCTTCGCGAGCGAAGTACCCCCCTGCCCGGGGTCGCGCCTATGACGGCCACGGGCCGGCCGCCGAACGCGTTCTGGATGTCTTCGGCAGGTCTGGACACCGAATCAAACGCATTCTTCAGGACGCCGGGAATCGAATTGTTGTATTCGGGCGTAACGATCAAAAGACCGTCCGTCGCGACGATCCTCGTCTTCAATTCCTGTACCATCGCCGTCGTACAAAGGAAATGCCGCGTATCGAGGCGATTTCAACAGTAGTTCCGGCCGGCGCCAGCTGGGAGGCTGGCGCGAAGCAGCATGGCGTTGAAAGATGCGCGCAGGAGACTGCCACTCAGTCCAATGATGCTGGCCATAACTGCTTCATTGTAATCTTATAGGAGCTTTTCAGATGCTTGGCTTTTTGCGTGGCACCGAAAACTCGATCCCCCCAAGCGAATTCCCTGACGCCTTCGGCCAGCTCCGCGAGGGTGCCGGCGAAATCCATGCCGGAAGGCCCAGCCACGATCCTGTTTACGATGACATTGCAATCGGCGTTCTCGCCGGCCATCGCCGCGCAGCCGGCCTTTCGCCAGGGAATGGGAAGCTTGACAAAGTCCCTAAAGAAACCCTGTCCAATCTTCCATTCGGCTCCGTTGACACTGGAAGCCACGAGTGGGACGCGAGTCGAGTCAGGGATGGCGCTCATAGACGGCGCGCCGGCTGTCACGAATCGGTCTTGTGCAGCTTGAGGATGCGGCCGGTGAACGGGTTCGAAATCGCTCGTACATAAGCTTGCCCGACCTCCCGGGCGTCCACAGGTATGAAGCCGGGGAAGAACGGATGGTAGACCACCGACTCCGTTAGCACCGTTGGGCTAATGCAGTTGATCCGCACGCCACGCGGCAGCTCGACGGCCGCCGCCTTGGTAAAGCCCTCGACTATATGATTGATAACCGTTCCGATAACGCCGCCGGCCGTGTATTCGTCGGTCAGAACGCCCGACACCAATGTAAATGATCCCCTGTCGGCAATGAATGGCAGCGCCGCTCTGACCAGGTCGATTTGCCCCATCCCTTTGGACTTGATCGAATTCGCCCATTGCTCGTCGGTGGTCTGCTCGAGGAGTGCCGGAAAGACATCGCCCGCCGCGCACGCCACGGCATCGAAGTGGCCGACCTTTCTGAAGAGCGCCTTAAGGCTCTCCGAATCAGAGATATCTGCGCGGAACTCCCCAGAGTTGCGGGACACCGGTACGACCTCATGACCCTTTTCTTCCATTGCCTTCTTGACTGCGGACCCGATCGTCCCAGTGCCGATAACAATAACTCTCATTACAGTCTCCTCTTCTTAATAAATCGCACTCAGTGCAAGTTTAGTGATATTACACCCAGTGCTAAGTTTTGCAAGATCCTGCTGAGTGATTGCTCCAAAGGTCCTCTCTGCGACTCTGGATGCGGTTTTCACGAGCCTCAACACTGATGTCAGAAGCGAAGATTTTACATCGCACCGAGTGCACGTTTACAATGAGTGGATGCGACGTTCGGACATGCAAGACACTTCCACAAAGAATAAGGGGCTTCGCGAGCGGAAAAAGCGGGAAACGCTGCAACGCATCACGGAGACCGGGCTGAAACTCTTTGTGGAAAACGGCTACGAAGGAACGACTCTCGAAGCGATTGCTGCGGAGGCTGGTATCGCCCGGCGGACGTTCTTCTACTACTTCAAGTCTAAAGAGGACATCCTGATGGCGTGCCAAGGGGGCGGCTTCCTGAAAGCTCTTAAGCCCGCCATGCTTGAGCAGTCGACAGATCAAACGCCGCTTGACGCTGTTCGAAACTGCCTCCTGCAACTGATCTCACGTTATGAGACCAAGGAATCCATTGTGGTCGATGGACTGATGGGATCGACCGAAGGGCTTCGTACACGCAAACAAGCCGTCTTTGTAGAGATGGAGCAAAATGTCTTTGCTGCTCTTTGTGAGCTGTGGCCGCAGCCAAAGCGGAGGGACTCGCTTGGAATGGTTGCGATGGTCTCGATTGGCGCGATGCGCCTCGCGATGGAATCCTGGAGGCAAGAGAACGGGAAGCGGTCTTTAGTGAAGTACCTGCGAGAGAGCTTCTCCACCCTTAAAGCGGAGATCTGACCGCTGTTGATTTTCAAAAACCGTTTCCTCGCTAACTTGTTTTAGAGTCTGATCACGTCCTTTATACAGGCCGTACTGAGGCCAACCACCGAGCTGACGGAACTCATACTCTGATAAATATAAAATCTCCCGGTAGGTTCAAATCAAACTGTGTTTTGACATGTCCCACGAAGCTGAACATTGCTTTAGGCTAGATCACGAGCCAGTGGCGTCGGCCTCCACTCCCGCTGTGGCCAGAATCGCGCTGCGGTCGGCCCGCGCGGGTCGGTAAGGCTGGCTTTTTCGCCCCCCTGCAATTCGACGACGATCGAGGGAAAATTCGATGTCTGGGTGCGTTCAATCCACAGCTGAAAGTCCTGAACGTGATGTTCAATTAGCTGATGACATTTTACCGATTCTTGCTTACGAACCGCGAGAGTTTGCCCAGCCATACTCTGCACCGAATCGAGGTCGTACAAATAAACGCCGTCCAACTTGCGAACGGCCGGCTCGATGTCACGTGGCATCGCCAAATCGATCATGAAGAGCGGCCGGTGCCGGCGAGCTCGCAAGAACGGCGCTAACTTATCCAGGGTGATGATCGCGTGCGGAGCTGCCGTCGAACTGACTAGTATATCCAGGTCGCGGAACTCTTGCTCCCAATCCTCAAAATGAATTGCTCGTCCGCCAGTAATTGTCGCCAAAGCTTGCGCTCGCTCGAAAGAGCGACTGGAGACAAAAATTTGTTCCGCTCCGCGAGACCGAAAAGCTTTTGCGGTCTTTTCGCTGGTTTCGCCAGCTCCGAGAATCATGATCTTGCACCCGTCTAGATCTCCAAAGATCTGTTCTGCCAAATCCACCGCCACGGAACCGACGGAAACATTACCACGCGTGATCGCAGTAGAAGAGCGTACCTGTTTACCTACTTGAAACGATTTTTGAAAAAGTCGATTCAGGAGCTTGCCAGTCGTCTTTGCGCCAGTCGCAAACTCGTAAGCACGCTTGACCTGGCCAAAAATTTCCGTTTCTCCAACGACCATCGATTCCAGACCAGAAGCTACTTGAAACAGGTGACGAACACAGTGGTTAGCCCATAGGCGGAACAGATGCGTTTCGTCGCCGGCCAGGAAATCTCGATAGAAGCTCTCGAAAAAAGCCGGAGCCGAGCTGTCCCGGAACTCTCCGGTGACATAAAATTCCGTTCGATTGCAAGTTGAGACAATGAGGCCCTCGGTGAGCCCTGGCATACTCTTCAGTCGCACCAATGCTTCGGGCAAAGCAGATTCCGGAATCGCGAATCTCTCGAGCACGTCGACTGCCGCTGTCTGATGGCTAAGGCCAAAACAAAATATGCTCATCTCACACCTGCGCTTTTGCCCCCGCCCAACGACAGCGAGCACCTGTAGAAACTGCTCTCCAAAGAGGGCCGAGCAAATTCTTGCTCTGTGAGGGCAAGAATTTGACGGCGGTCCTCCTCTACGTCAGTGCGAACTCGGCACTTCCGCAGCGACCAATTCACTGTCGCCGGTCGAGGCTGATACAAGGCTTCGAACCACATCCTCGCTCAGTTCGATGCCAAGTGCTTTTGAGACCCCAAACCCGTATCCGGGATCCGCACGGAAGAAATGGCAGAGTTGACGCACCTGAATTTCTTGCGGTGTATTGCCTGCTTGCATGTGTCGAGCGATGTTCCCAAATAAACGGTCACGCTGTTCCGGGTTCATTAATCGAAATAGATTGCCCGCCTGCGTATAATCATCGTTGCCGTCGCGGTGATTGTAACGAGTCGCGTCACCCGTGATGCGCAGCGGCGGTTCATCAAAGGCCGCGCGTTGCACTGGACCATTGAAACTGTTCGGTTCGTAATTTACGCGTCCGCCACCATTCTCATCGACCCGCATGAAGCCGTCCCGATGGTAATTCATGACTGGACAACGGGGTTTATTAACAGGAATCAAATCATGGTTCACTCCGAGCCGATAACGATGGGCGTCAGCGTAGGAAAAGATTCGCGCCTGCAGCATCTTATCCGGCGAGTGACCGATCCCTGGCACAATATTGGCCGGCGAAAATGCAGCTTGTTCCACCTCGGCAAAATAATTTTCTGGATTGCGATTCAGCTCCAGGATACCGATTTCAATCAGCGGGTAATCGGCGTGCGGCCAAACCTTGGTCAGATCGAACGGATTCCAGCGATAAGTTTCCGCTTCATCTTCAGGCATAACCTGGACGCAGAAACGCCACCGGGGATAGTTGCCACCCTCGATGTTTTCGAAAAGATCTCGCTGGGCTGACTCGCGGTCACTGCCGACCACCTCGGCCGCTTCCTGATCGGTGTAAAAGGCATGACCCTGCATGGTCGTGAAATGGAATTTCACCCAGTACCTTTCGCCTTTCGCATTGATGAAGCTGTAGGTATGGGAACCAAATCCGTTCATCTGGCGGAAATTTTGTGGCAATCCACGATCACTCATCAGAATCGTCACCTGGTGAAGCGACTCGGGTGATAGGCTCCAGAAATCCCAGGCTGCGGCATTATTGCGCAGGTTCGTCTTCGGATCTCTTTTCTGGGTATGAATGAAATCGGGAAACTTCAATGGATCCCGAACAAAAAACACTGGCGTGTTGTTACCCACCAGATCCCAATTCCCTTCCTCAGTATAGAATTTGAGCGCAAACCCGCGGACATCTCTTTCTGCATCAGCTGCACCCCGCTCACCAGCTACAGTCGAAAACCGTAAGTATGCCGGCACCTGTTTTCCTACCTTGCTGAATACCCCAGCCTTCGAATACTTCGTGATATCGTTCGCGATCGTCAAAGTTCCGTGTGCGGCCGAGCCTTTCGCATGAACGATTCGCTCCGGAATACGCTCACGATTAAAGGTTGCCAACTTTTCCAGCAACCAATAGTCCTGCAGCAACACCGGACCACGCGGGCCGGCAGTGATACTATTTTGGTTATCGTCAACTGGTGCTCCAGATGCTGTGGTCAAGGTCGGGGGCCGATTAGATTGTTGTGACATGCTTGCTCCTGATTACGGTTGATCACGGAGCGTAGTCGCTCTTTCCATAGAGTGGAAATATATGTTTTCTATATGTAACATAGGATGAACCTATGGAGATGCACCAGCTGCGCTATTTTGTGGCAGTGGCTCGCACTGGCACTTTCAGTCGAGCCGCGGGCGAATGCCGTGTTGCCCAGCCCTCGCTCAGCCAGCAGATCCAAAAGCTGGAATCTGAGGTTGGCGATCGACTCTTCGAGCGGACCCGGCGCCGAGCGATTCTCACTCCCGCTGGTGCGCTCTTTTTGCCGCATGCGCTGAGCATCCTTGAGACGGCCGAGCGGGGACGCCAAGAGATCCGCGAGATGAGCGGTCAGGTTCGCGGACAGGTCCTCCTGGCCGCGCTTCCGACTATCGCGCCTTATTTCCTGCCCGAGATCATCCGGCTGTTTCGAGAAAAATACCGCGGTGTCGAGTTAATCATTCACGAGGAGGCTACGTTACAACTCCTCCGGGGCCTGGAGGAAAACGAATTCGACCTCGCCCTGATCAGCGATGCCGCTCCCAATCCTCGGATTCGGGTCGAGAACCTCTTCAGCGAGGAACTCTTGCTTTGCCTGCCTGCTGGCCACCCACTGGTCCGCCAGAGAGTGGTAGTCGCGGCAGATCTGCAGCAGGAAAAGTTTATTCTCATGCAAGAGGATCATTGCCTCGGAGCCCAGGCCCAGCGGTTTTGTCAAACCAAAGGACTGCGTCCCCAGATCAGTTGTCGCAGCGCCCAGATCGCCACCGTGCTGGCAATGGTCCAGGCCGGCTTAGGTATCTCACTCATTCCCGAGATGGCCCGCAATCAAGGACCGGAAGGGGGTATTGTTTACCGTTCGCTCGACGGCACCCCGCCTCGGCGGACGCTCGCTCTCGCCATGTCCCGCCGACGGAAGGCGAGTCGGTGTGTACTGGAACTTGCAAAATTTATTCGCGATCATCGGCAGAATGGAGTTGTGCTAAAGTTAAAAAGGTCCAGCTGAACCACTATAGACTGCAGCACGCCTGGGACAGTTTCGTGGATTGGGGAGTCGCCAATCCAGGCCAACGCAAAGTCCTGGCCCAACTTGAGGTCTCAGACTGGTTGAGTTTGGAATCAAAAAGGGCAGGCTCCGCACCATTCGCCGAGATTCAGACAATGGCTCAGGAAGCCATTGCCCAAACATCTTTCGGGATCTTCCCCAAGAATTTGCCAGTCGCTCGGTACTCAAGTGGTCAAGGTATTTGAGCCTTGCGATCGCGCGCACGAATCTTTGGGAAGAAAGAGGCTCGAAAAGCGTACCGATCAGTCCGCCTTTTGGGATCACAAAGCTTACTATCCTGGCGCCCAAGAAATCGTGTTTTCGAATCTGTGGAGATAAAAGTAACTGGACGGCTTCTCGGTGCTCAGTTGATCGGGCACTAGGAATCGGAAATTTCGCAAGGAGTGGATATTTTCGGGACAGCCCTTTCCACAAATGTGGGATGGAGCGTCGCGCGGCATCGGCTTCGAGATCGGCAAAGAATTAACGAGAAGGGGCGTTGCTCTCGGAATAAACGCGGACGAATACCGGTAGTTATTTATGGAGTCATCGAATGAAAATAAATCAATCCTTAGTGCAAACAGCGGGTCCTTCGAGCAGGGTTACTCTACTTCCTGACCATTGTGCCGGCGTTTTCGCGAAGCAAATCGAGCGAGCTGCGTTACTAGCAGTAGCGCTTGGGGCGACCGTTGTCCTTGCAACAGGTTGTTCCTCAACGGGCACCGGATTTGACGCCAGACTCATAAGTCCATTTCCCAGTAACCAGCAGGCTGCGAATTCTGAAAACGACAATTGGTACCAACCATCGCGGAGTCCTGAATTTGATCCTGATCTCTTTGGCAGTTGAGAGAATGTTGAAGCGTTTTAACAAAAACGCGCTTATCGCAAAAAAAAGAGAAATTTTTAATATCATGTACTCACTTGGTTTTTTAATCGTCGAACTGGAGACCGCTAGGAGACGACTCCTCTATGTTTTTGGGGCGCCAGATGGTAATGCTCTTTCTCAACCTCACATGACTCTGCTCTTCCTCTAAGGCCCCTTCTCGAGCGCCTTGCGACCTTGTTCAAAGTTAATAAGTTTCGGAGTCAAGACCGCCTTAGAGGCCTCAGGGGCCATCCATCGTTCTCGCTCTCCTCGCTTGCTCTTATCTGTTCCTTCAATGATTACCATAAACTCTCGCTTGCCGCGCTGCGTAGTGGCATAACTGTTGCTAACTCTACTACGCCCAAGCAACTTATCCCATTAATAGCCGCGGCTGGCATAATACGAATTGCACTGCCTGGGGTCACGTCCTTCCCCGATTTAGACGTTCGGTGGTTCCAAGAATTACTCTACCCTTTAATGCACCGTAGTTACTAATAGGGGTATGGGTAGTAATACGGGTAGTTGTACTGGTAATAATCCGGATATCCGAACCCATAGAAGCCGAAATCGAAGAAGTCCCCATAAAAATGGCGAAAACGACGACCGCGAAAGTCGCGATCGCGTCCACGGAAACCACGGTCACCAAAGCGGCCGTGATCTCCGCGACCGGAAGAAAATCCCCGCGTCCCGCTGAATCCCGGACTAAAGCCGCGGCCGGTGGATCCGCCAAATGCGTGACCACCGCCCAATCCGTGACCACCACCACCGAAAAAAGCGTGTCCTCCGCCTCCCCCGCCATTACCGCCTCCCCCGTGTGCTAGAACTATCTCTGGCGAAACCGTCAACGAAGCGGCCGCGAGAATACAAACGAAGAAATACTGTAACTTCATATAACACCTACTTTCTATTTATATATACCCTGCGCGGAAGGTAATTATTCCCTACGAGCATTCCTCAGAATGACGGCCTAATAAAGACCTGTGCTGGCTGACAGTGGGCAGGGGATAGTCTCTGAGGAGGAGACAAAACTAGCTGTCGCCCTAATGACATGGGATTGTCGGTTATGAAAGGTTCGCATGCATCCGTGGCCGGGGAGTTTTACTCGCTTTCTCTGCGCGGGCCTTCAGATCGCTGCCTCCGAGTGAAATCGGCTTGTCGTCACAGCGGGGATAGCTGTTCACTCCGAACAACTTACGTAGGAGGGCAAATCAGAGGCTAGGAATAGAAGAAACTGTTTCCCGTTCAATTAATTGAGCTCGTGCGATAAGTCTTTCTCTCGCGCCCGTTGAGACCTCTTGCGCTACGCTCATCTGCTTCCTACTGAGCTTTAGCAGGTGATTCGGAGTGGCAATAAGGAAGGGTAATCTAATTACAGTTTACCCCAATTGGCGCCGGCCGCCGATTGGCATCGGGAATAGATTCGGTTCTCCTGCAGTATTTATAGGTAGAACAGCAGTTTGTCTGGTTAAGCCCTTTGAACCGGAGCCAATTACCTCTCGGGCCGCGGTACCTGTCCATCGTAAATAGCTACTGTGAAAACAGGGAATAAACTTTATCTGGCTAACTTGTGGAGAGAGGACGATGCGAGTATCTAGGTCCAACGTCTGTGGGAATAATGAGCATTTGCGGAATGTTAAAGAAATGGGAAAGAAGTCGTTTATGGAATGGCAGTATTTCTTCGGTCGCATTCCGGTAGCAGGTTCAATACCGGTTTTTCAGGATGCGGTCCAGGGCGTCCTTCGCTTCTCTGGTTTGTGCAGGGTACGATACGAATGGTTGAGTAAATGAGGGTTCCAACTACGTCATCGAAGCAAAGGCATATCGAGCTTGCGAAAAGGAAATAGCCGCGAGCGCGACCAAAGGAAAACAGTGAACGCGGCAAGGAGTTTCTATGATTGACACGGCAAGACGTCAGATAATGCGCGACGCGTGGCGCCTTGCGAAACCTTATTGGACATCGGAGGAGAAATGGTCGGCCCGGGGGCTTCTGCTCGCCGTAATCGCGCTCGATCTTGGCAAGGTCTACATCAGCGTGCGCATCAACGCATGGAACAATGCCTTCTATAATGCACTGCAGGCGTTCGATAGCGGTGAACTCTTCCGCCAGCTCGGCACCTTTTGCGTCCTAGTCGCTTTCGCCATTGCAATGTCTGTGTACGCCCTCTACCTCAACCAGATGCTGCAGATACGCTGGCGGCGATGGCTGACGCGTAGATTTCTCGGCGCCTGGCTCGCTGACCACGCTTACTACCAGCTGCAGCTGCGGGATACGACCGACAACCCTGACCAGCGTATCGCGGAGGACCTCAACCAATTTACCGCCTACGTGCTGAGCTTATCGCTTGGTCTTCTTACCTCAGTCGTCTCCTTGGTTTCTTTTCTGGTCATACTCTGGGGGCTCTCCGGACCGGCGGAGATCCCTCTCGGCAAGTGGGGAACAGTACACATACCTGCGTATCTGGTCTGGACAGCATTATTCTACGCCGGTGTCGGTACTTGGCTTACGGTCAAAATCGGTCGGCCGTTGGTGCGGTTGAATGTTGACCGGCAGCGCTTCGAGGCCGACTTCAGGTTCAGCCTGGTGCGCTTCCGGGAAAATGCGGAGAGTGTTGCTCTCTACGGCGGCGAACCGGTCGAGCTTCGCGTCTTCAACGAGTGCTTCCGCAGCGTATTTGAGAATTTTCGCCACATCATGAAGCGGCAAAGGCGCCTTACTGGCTTTACCTTGGGCTATACCCAAGCGGCGCTCATCTTCCCCCTGGTGATCGTTTCACCACGTTACTTCGCGAAGCAGATCGGATGGGGTGGCCTGATGCAGGTGGTCAATGCGTTCTCCTTCGTTCAGAACTCGCTCTCCTTTATCATTAACGCCTACACCGATATCGCTGCCTGGCAGGCAGTGACGCAACGGCTAAGCGGCTTCGAACAGCAGCTGCTCGCAATCCATCAATCAAAGCGTGCAGCGCGGCAGATCAATATTCGGCGGGGGAATATCGGCGTTGCTGTCAAAGAGATCGATCTCGATCTGCCGGATGGCACTTCACTGTTGCGTGACGTTGAGTTCGCGTCGGCTCGTGGCGAAGCGATGCTGATCGAGGGCCCGACCGGTGCGGGAAAGAGTACCCTGCTGCGAGCGATAGCCGGAATTTGGCCGTTCGGCCGCGGCGAAATCAGGCTCGGCAAAGGGCGAATGCTCTTCGTCCCGCAACGGCCTTATCTGCCGCTCGGCACTCTTGCCAGCGCGCTGCTCTACCCACGTGGCGATAAATGCGGTGTCTCGACGGCGCGGCTCGCTGCAGTGCTCGAGGAGGTAGGGCTTGGCAGGCTCGCGGGCGAACTGGATATGATCGAAAACTGGTCTCAGCGCCTGTCGCTCGGCGAACAGCAACGGTTTGCCTTTGCCCGCATTCTGCTGGTGGAGCCGGCGCTCCTATTCCTGGACGAGGCAACGTCGGCGCTTGATGAGCCCTCAGAGGCGCAGCTCTATGGCCTGCTGCGCGGGGCGTCATGGCGACCTACCGTGGTTAGCGTCGGCCATAGAAGAAGGCTGCGCAATTTCCACGACCACGTCTTAGATGTAGCCACTTTTAGTCCGCGCCGCGAGCAGCTTCCGGCTATGTCAAATAGCGACCTCGACCTAGTCCTCCTTGGCTGTCACACGGCCGAAATGGCTCACTCGGCCACACACAGTTATTGTCCGCTTCCGTATCCCATTGCCACTTCCTAGTATTACTTTGTTAAGTAGAATCATCGATCTTTTCCGGAAATATCGATTGGCAATATGGGCAGCGTCCGGTCGATCTCAGTAGCCACGGCCGGATCGCTTCCAGGATCTTCTCCAACGTCAGACCAGAAGTTTTTTTTTGCCGCAAGGTAGGTTGTCAGAATGAAGAGGTAGGCGATCGCGCTCATCACAAGATGGTGATGAAAGCCCCGCCAAGAGCGGCCCTCGTAATGATCTAAACCCAGGTCATCTTTGGAACGTTGGAAATATTGTTCCACGTGCCATCGCGAACGGCTAAGCTTTAAGCAAAGCGCTTTGGAAGGCTCGCGATGGAAGTGCGCCAGGTAACAATGGTAAGGCTCTTTGGCGCCCTTGGGCCAGTCGACCACCAACCAAAGCTTTTCCAGCTGGCCTTGTGGTTCCTTAAGCCCGCGCGCAAGGAAAACCTCTTGCCAGGCTATACGGGTATGTTGTCTTGCTCCCGTAGCGGCTTTCCACCAACAATGCTTCCATGCCTCTGCCGGTAGAGAAGCCGCAATCTCAAGAAGGTTGCGTGCGTTCTGAGCGCTCCTCTTGGTCCACGATGCGGTATTTACCTTTGAGGGTTGTGGGCACCTCTAGTATCCAGCCTTTGTGTTGCTCAGGGGTGACCTGCAAGAAAAACTCCAGGTGGAGTTCGCGCAGGTGCGCGCGGAAGGCAAAAGCCGTTGCCATAAGCCGCGTCGAACAGCACTGGAGCAGGGACGACCTGATCGGCAAGTGCCTCTTCGATCAAAGTTAGGGCGATTTCATTTTTGGTGGCAAATCCCACCTCGGCAGGCACCCCCGCCTTAGCGCAGCGTTGGGGATCATCCATCCAGCTTTGCGGCAAGTATAGTCGCCCGCCCACTGGCGCTGCCACGAAACCGTCACTGACCACCAATTCAACGCTTACCTGACAATTGGCTTGCTTACCGACAGCCCTGCAATACTGATGAGCGACTCCCACCGAATTTTTGCCCTGTTTGTGGGTGTTTCCAGAGTTAAGTCTAGTGCATTGCAGCCGGGCAGACACTTTGGACAAGTGTCAAGAGAAGGCAAGCCGTGAAGAATAGCGTAACTCGATTACTTGGGATTATGTCGGCTGTATGCTTGCCGGGAGTTACCGGATGCTCTAGCTTCGACGCAAGGCCTCAACATAAACGGTCAGCCGACTATGTAGAAATCGGTCCACAGACTTATAACACGGAGAGTCACTCACCATGTCTCTGGCCTGCTGCACCAGTAGGACAAAAAAATGAAAGAGAACGGAGACCGCAGACTTAGAAGAATCAAACTCATTTACGAAAACCGACTTTTATGAAAAGCATTTTACCTGACTCAGCAGTCCTCGCCGTTAGCCGCTGCATGGGCTTCGTAGCCGTGATGATACTGGCAGCTTTACCAGCTGTTGGAGCGGGGAGCGCAAAGCAGGCAGTACGAAAGGATAGTGATCCCTCGATCACGATCTACAATCAGGGCGTTGAATTGATGTTGGCAAAGAGATTCCCAGAAGCACAGGCGAAGTTTGAGCAGGCCGTAAAAGAAAATCCAAGTTTTGCGGAGGCTCACAATAATCTTGGGTATACGCTGAGGAAACAAGGAGCGGCAAACTACCAGAAATCGCTCGAGCACTACAACACAGCAATCGAGCTCAAGCCTAAGTTAAGCGAGGCCTATATGTATCGGGGCGTTCTCTACACCGAGATGGGCCGCAAAAGTGATGCTCAAGCCGATCTCGCGACACTCCAAAAGCTGAATCCACAGTTGGCAAAAGAGCTGGCAGAAGTCATTAAAACTGGTAAGGAAGAGGACCGATTTTACGGGCTGTCGACCAAGCTAAGAGGATAAACACACTGTGCGGAGCGCGGCTAGGCTAGTGTGAGGATATGCTCCTCTTTTTGTCGTAAAATGTGAGATACCACTCAAATGCCTCCAATTCGCGACTCATTTCTATGAAATGTCGATCAGAAAAGCAAGAAATACCGGCGTCGGTCCCGGTTGTACAGCAACCTGCAGACGAAATTGAAATTCCATCACCAGTGCTCGTGCCGCAGACGTTTCGACTACCACAGCGGCTAATTGAGGACTTGGCGCGGGCCGGAGAACTCCGAGCGTTATCGTGGCTGGATCGAGAAGGGAATATCTGGCTGCCGATAAGCGCACAATCTACAGTGCCCTGAAACTTTCATCAGCTACGGATGCCTACGCAGGGCCCGACCTGGGTGGCAGGCCGCAATTTAAGGTAGCAATCATTTACGAGGACAGCGCAGCCGGCAAACGGGCAAGGCATTTCTACAATCGAGTGATTCGGGAACTCGTTGACGAATGCGACTTTAGCTTGGAACTTTGGAACTTCGAGGTGCTCGCAGTTCCGGAGATTGGAAATGCGGCCGCGAAAGCCGCCGCACAGGCAGACTTCGTGATTCTCTCAATGCACCGCAAAGCTCCGCTTTCCGTCCAGACAAGAGATTGGATCGAAAGATGGTCCGGGTTAATCACCGATAATAAATCCGCGCTGGTCGCGCTGCTCGATCAACCTGGAATGAAGCGTGGCACGGCCGCATCCACACTGGATTATCTACGCAAGGTAGCCGACCGGAACGGGATTAGCTTTTACACCCACACTATTTTTAATCTGTCAACAAACTAGAAAGGATCCGATCATGTCTTCATGGACTCATGGTGCGCAAGCGAACGAAATGTCTCATTTTGCGCCCGCCCGCATCCTGAGCGACTTTCTCCTCCTGATCGGCGAGATGTTAGGCCGTGGCGACCTTTTGTTGGTGAGGGTATGTCTTCTGGAGATTTAAATAACGAAGACTACTTTTCCGATCAACCAAAGCGGCTGCCGTCTTTTGACGTTCTGTTTCGGGCTCAGGCACAACTTTCTCCCGAACATTTTTTCCGTAGCCTTGAGCGGAAATCCGGCGACCATCATTGCACCCAAGACGATTACCAGAGGGCGGTAGTTTTGTTCCGGAGACTGCAATCCGCGCGCCGGATGATGTGGAAGGTAATTCTCTTCCTTGTTGCTATGCCCCTCCCATGCTGCGGTAAGAATCCGAATGTTGGAGCTTCCGCTTACGGAAGTTAAAGGAGCGACTCGCGATAGCCGAATTGGTATCCGAGCGCCAGGCAGGCGCGGTTTTCGCGGATTTAGGAAAGACAGGAATGCGAATGAAGTGGTTCGGTAGAAGGCGAGCTAGCATACTCGATAGCGATCTGGGCGTAGGGTTTTTCACCGGCAATGTTTTCCTCCTGAACCTGGCAATGCGACAAAATGGGAAATTCACATTAAGAAAGAGCTAGTTAGCGGGGTCGTGGGAGGGAAGAGGATCGACTTGCAACATCAAACTATGGCCGCACCTTTACGAGGCGTAACGTACTCTATTGTCCGTTTCGTGTGCTGACCCTGGTGACCCCGATCACGACGTTCGCTGTAGCTCTTGGGCACTTAGATCCAGCGGGGTTGTGGGCATGCTCAAAGGTGTGTCCACCGTTGTGCGACGCGCATCCAATTCCCTGTTCACGCAAAGATAATAGCGTTCTTGAGGAACGTCTTCGCCGACGTGCAAGCGCCAAACTTTATTGATCGTCTCCTGTTCTGCCTTGGTGAGCCGATCGCGCTGTAGCAGATATCCGGTCCAAGAAGGAACCATCATCTCGATGCGGTAGATATTGGAGCGCGTCAGATCCTCGTCCAGACGCCAACCGAATGCGCCGTTTCGGCGGTGAATTAAACGCACCTCGCGCATCAGCCGAAGAAATTCACGTCCGCGCATCCGGTCGACCTCAATTTCGAACGTTATCGCAACCGGTCCGTCGCGAGGTTGAGGATGATTAACCAGAGGCATCATCACGCAGTTGATCGGAGGCGGATCAAAGCTCAGCGATGTCGTAAAGTTTATTGATAAAGGAATTGCCAGCAAAAGACTGACAGCCATCGCGACCGCGGCTACAACCGGCGTAACGTTAACTCCGGCGGCCTGACGAGAGAAGCCCCAGACAATGCCTCCCAAAGCGATGGCGCCCTGCGACACCATGATGACTGTGGCGTTCATGCGGCCTCGCGCCCAGCTTGGCATAGCTCGCTGCGCCGCAACCCAGAGCTCAGAAGCTGAAAGTGTCCATCCCGCACCGGCCAGCGCCGCGACAACGAGGAAAAGCGCTCTCTGGCGAACAAATGCCATCAGTACATAAACCAATACAATAAGCAAATTTCCCATGACGATGAGCGTATTCGAAGAGAGCCTCTTCCTGGCCGGCGGCAGAACGAAAATTGCGCTGAGAACCGACCCGGCTCCCATGGAAGTAAACAGCAGACCGAGGCTACAGGGTCGAAGGCGAAGTTCCTTCAGCCCGATGACGGGTATCAGCGCCGGTATAACAGAGATAAAAAAAGCAAAAAGGATGTTCCGGGTCAGCACCACTTGAATCGCGGGCGAATACCGAACATATCGGACGGCGGTAGAAAATGATTCGAGGAAATTTTCCACCGGGAACGCTGATTCCGCTTCGGGCCCTTTCCGTTGCAACAGGGCGAGAATTACCACAACGAAGCAGAGGGCGTTCACCGCAAAAACCCAGTTCGCACCCAGAAAGTATAGCAGAACGCCGCCCAGCGCCGGACCGATGATTCCCGAAACATTCAATTGCAACCCACCGAGCGTCGCGGCGGAAGGCAGCTCTTCGTCGGTAACCACGTCCGGAACGATCGCGGACCATGCAGGGGCGTGAAACGCGAAGCCGACACCGATCAAAAACACGCAGAACAGGAGTACATAGGGACTCAACAGTTGGAACGAACCAAGGATCGCGAGCAATACGGCCGCGCCTGCCAACCACAGATTCATGATGCAGAGGAGCTTCCGCCGGTTAACCATGTCGGCGAGAGCCCCGGCCGGCAGAGTAAAGAGGAAAAAGCGCAGGGATGCGACTGTTGATATCAGAGACAGCAAAAATGTCGAGGAACCGAGCATGTTCATCGTCCAGGTGGCCGCCGTGTCCTGCGCCGCTACGCACGTTCCGGAAAGCAAAATGGCAAACCAGAGCTTCCGATACACCGGATTGCGCAGTGCGGCGAAAGTCGAGGTTTTATTGAGACGAACATTCATAAGCGTGGTAGAGGCCGCAGGGGTGTAACTCGAAGACTAGAAAGGCCTTTTATTGAAGTCTCCAAGTCTGAATCGCCAGCAGAGCCTTCCCGGCATGGCGTGAAGGTGCGACCATAAAGTGCGTTGTTGCAAGTCGCTAGCCTTCAGCCCGACCAAATTGCTAAATCTTTCTTAATGCGAATGCTCCGTTTCGTCGCACCTCCTACTGGGCCTGCGCATCCGGTATCCCGCTCTTGGAATTGGGATGTGAGTCGTGCAATTCGTAGGCCCCACTTTAGCGCCGGTTTGCCGAATTATGAGCGCTACACTTTCAGTTGCAAATCGGGCTAGTAGTTCCATAGCCCACCTGCGATCGCTCTAAACTAAATCGTCTCTTGCGCCTAGGGCACGACCAAGTAAGACCGATGATTGTGGCTGCAGGAGGGCGCAAACCGGGTAGAGAATCTACTGCGTCTGACCCTCCTGGCGCGTTTATGTTTCTCTCTCTGGTCTACTACAATTGGCGCTGGGCATTGTCTGCTGCCGTTGCCAGCCGCATTGCGAAATCAAAGAAACTTTCCGGTTGGCCATTGAAAAGTCCGTCGGCCGCGAAGGACTGGACGGTAGCTACCGCACCCCCTAGCGCGGTAGATGTAGGGCGGATGACGGAACAGGGAGGCAGTGCTTCTTTGAAAAGGAAATCGCACGGCTCCGGCAGGATCTTGTTGGTCTGGGTGAGCTCAAACTGTAAGTTGAGGCGGGCCAGGGTGGCGGGATCATTCAGATCCGGAAACGTTGCTCCGCTAGGGTTTTCGGGATCGATCACTCCGGCTAGCGGTTGGGATACTGCATTACCCGCCTTGTCATGCCAAAGCGAAAAGTGGTCTATTTCGACTCCGCCAATACTTAGCAAAATTCGCAGAACTTCATCACTGGTTGCCTTTAGTGCAAGCGTTGGATAAAGACTCGTGCCACCCTGCTCGATGAACGCGAAATGAAATCCCGCGGTGTTAGCGATCGCTTGGATACGTTGGGCAGGGGATCCCGCAGGAATCGAGGGCGACGGAACCACCGTTGTGGGAGGAGTGTCGGTGTCGTTTAAGGGAATGCCCGGTTCATTCAAAATATTAAACGGGCCCTTGAAGATAGCGCCTAAATCGGGGTTCTCTTCGCTGCGGTATCGAGTATACCAACTAAGGTCCACGTTGAGGCTTAGCAGGTTTGTAAGCCGTTTGCCACTTTTCTGTTTGTCGACCCCTGTCGCCGTACTACCCGGCAAATGTCGGAACCGATCAAGGTTGACCGCCTCTGCGCCATGGGAGCTCAAGTACGCATTCAGGAAAGCTGCGTGACTCAGTTCATCATCATTATTGTCGGTAATATACTGGGGCATATCGCCATCGAGATTTTGGAGCGCAAGTTTGTACGGCGGATTTCCCACGTTGGGTGGTCCGTCGTTGGGTTGGGTAGCGCCCCCAAGCTCATTGTATTGCGTCCACAAATCGCTCTCTACAAGCTCGACCCATGCCGCGAACCTGAGAAGATCCGCATCACCTTTAGTAAGGCTTCCACTGCTCTGCGCCCGGGCTTTGCGTTGGGTCATCAATAATGCACTCGCCGGCAGCAACGTCGCGCCGACAATGCCTAGGCCCCTGATAAAGGAGCGTCGCCCGACGGTGACGCGATTGCCAGGTTCAATTTCTTGCGATTCCTGGGAAGAGTCTTGTGTCTCAGCCGAGACTCGAAAAGAGAGGTGTTCTTCTTTATTCATATTTCTGGATTACCGAGTTTAATTCTTTTATGGAGGCGTTGTGCTGATCGACGAATGCGCCTTAACTTCTTTAAACCGGTCGACCACCTGATATATTCCCAGCCGTTATCAAATGCTTTCTATGTTCCCGTATGACAGGCGGTTAGAGAATCAGGATTCCTTATATCACAGTAAGCTCTTAGAAAATGGCGAACTGCGAATTTAAAGGTATCGCCGAGCCCTCATGCAAAGAAGTTAACCATGGGAAGTCGCTTTTCGGATCGGGAGCTACGGTCGCTTGCTTCGAAACTGAACACGAGCGCCAATCACGTGTCGCTGATTCACCGCGACTCTGCGTTTAAGTCTGCGTCATTGCCAGATTCGCAAAAGCCGTTAGGTCTCCCGCACTGACGTCAGAAACGGCCCAGAATGCGAATCCGTCGCGTTCCCAATGCAAAACATTATAGCCGTTCTGGGCGAAACTTTCCGCGGCTGTGTTCAGGCCAGATTCCAAAGGCCAGATAAACAAATTAATAATATGTAGTCTGCGCTGGTAGACCAGTGCCGCTACCTTCCGGCCATTGATATAATCCAGACGACCTCCGATCAAACGGAAGCCTTGGTCGGCAAAATCACGAACGGGTGGCGAGAATTTAAGCTTTCCGTCGAACCAGGGTTTGACCGTATGCTGATCGGTCGAGGGGACATCGAGCAGGTGAGTGGCAAGCAAGGAGCGAACGTGACTGGAGATCACGTCCTGTGCGAGCGCGTTTCCGCGCGAGTGATTAATCATCCCCCCTTGATTCAGGAAAACCAGCCCGAGCATAACGGCGATTGTCGCCGCCAAGGCTAACGGGACAGAGAACCAGGGAATGACGAATCTGCTGCCGGACTGTTGTTTCACATCGGATCTTACAGCCGGAAGAACGGACTGAATCTTCCCAAGAAGGGAATCTGGGACTTCAAATCTAACCTGCGGATTGTCGAGCAAAGCCCCCACGGCTTTTCGGGCCTCGAGAAGCTGCTGACATCGGACGCAGTCACGCAAGTGTTGTTTCACCAGAATTGTCGCAGCGACATCCAGCTCATTATCGACGTAAGCATCGATGTAGTCGTGGCATTCTTGGCAATTCATAGCTGGTCGTGCTGCTTCCGATCCGACAACAGGAGGTAGAGCTGGTGGCGACCGCGCGCAAGGCGCGACATCACCGTACCAAGAGGAACTCCGCTCACCTCAGAGATTTCCTTGTATGATAAACCCTCTAATTCCCGGAGAACCACCACTTCGCGAAACGCGACCGGCAACGCTGCGATCGCCTCGCGCACCGCTTCTACCGTCGCTTTTTTACAAAGGCTGACCGGAGGCAGTGGAGAGGTTACATTAAAAGATACCGGCTTTCGTTGAAGTTTATTCCCCAATCCCGCTTTCCAGTGCGGCAGGAATAATTTCTGATCTCAATCGGTATGTACCTGATGAGGGGTGCGCTACGGCACGCCCAATCCCTATCAACCAGAGTACAAACCATCATGTCAGACTTCATCGAAACGAATACGAACGACGACGGCATTGACCGTCGAGGATTTCTCAAATGTATGGCCTGGGCCGGCACCGGCGTCATTTGGTCCATCAACGGAGGGCTGTTGACTTCCACAGTCCTAGGCCAGGAAGCAAAAAACCTAAGTACAATCGCTACGGCGGAACTGAACTTCGTCCAGATCAGCGACAGTCACATCGGCTTTAATAAACCGGCAAACACGGACGTTATTGGAACCTTTCGGGAGACGATTACGCACATCAACGCGTTACCGAAGGTCCCTGAGTTCCTGCTGCACACCGGCGATTTAACGCATCTTTCTGATCCGGCACAGTTCGATACCCTCGCCCAGGTACTGAAAGACAGCAGAACAAAAGATGTCTTCTATGTGCCTGGCGAGCACGACATCTACGATGGCGGTGCACTATACCGGGAACGATTCGGAAAAAATACGACAGGGACCGGATGGTACAGCTTCGACCAAAAAGGGGTGCACTTCATTGGGTTGGTCAACGTGGCAAATATCCAGGAGGGTGGCCTGGGAACTCTTGGCCAGGAACAAATCGACTGGCTTGAAAAAGACGTGAAAGGCTTGTCGCCCAGTACTCCGATTGTCCTGTTCGCGCATATTCCATTGTGGGCTGTCTATCCTAAGTGGGGCTGGGGGACCGACGACGCCGAGCGAGCGCTCTCCTTTGTCAAGCGTTTCGGGTCAGTGACGGTTTTAAACGGGCATATTCACCAGGTCATGCAGAAGGTGGAGGGCAACATTACCTTCCACACCGCCAGGGGTACAGCGTTCCCGTTACCAGCACCTGGTTCAGTGCCCAAACCGCTCCCAGTGGTCGTCGACGCCCCTCAACTCAAGAAGATGCTCGGACTGACCAGCGTCAACTATACCGAAACGAATCATAGCTTAGCTGTGGTGGACTCTACACTCGGATGACCGGAAAGGCTTTCAATGATTCCCTGGGATAAGCTTCACGGCGCAATGACACATTTCCCTATCGCCCTGCTGCTGTTTTCAACGGCGTGCGATTTCGTCTCTGTCGCCTTTAAGAAGCTAACGTTTGCTCGGGGGCTGCGGCTAGTGAGCTTCTACGGTCTAGCCGCTGCCGCCCTGGCGTCTGTGGGTGCCGTGGTCTCCGGTATCGCCCTCACCAAAGGTGATATGTGGGGCCGCGGTGATTTCGGCTGGCATCACCGATTCGTTTGGCCGGCCTTCGGCCTTCTGGTGGCCTTGGCCGTGTGGAGGCTTGTGGTAAAGGACGCGATGTCACGAACTGGACTATGCCTGTATCTGGTCTTGATGTTGCTAGCTTCTGGATTTGTTGCTGCGGCAGGGTATTTCGGGGGAGAACTGCTCTTGAGCGGCGGGGGTGTGCCGTGATAGTGACCCCTCTGGAAATCAAGGGTGCAGTGGCAGGCGTCATCACCTCGGTATTGATCCTGGTCGCGACATTTACGGCTGGTGCAATCTATCGGAATTACATCGAAAGAGAGACGGAACCTGGAAACAAGCCGCTCGATGCTGCAACCTTGGCAGCCAAAGGACGAACTTTTTTCTTTCAAAGCTGTGCTCACTGCCATGGTCAAGATGCGGATGGAGGCGAGGACGCGCCGAGCCTTCTGAAGCTCCAAATCAGTGGTGCGCATATGGCGCTCGTGATCCAGAGCGGAATAAAGGATGAGATGCCATCATTCGCCAAAAAGTACAACGAGCAGGATACTGCCGCCATCGTGGCTTACCTCAAGACGCTGCATTGATCCAAGGACCAGGAGTCAATAAGGCAAACCCACGAAAGCTGCTCTATGAAGCTAATTCTCCGACGTGTTTTGATCGGTTTGGTTTGCGGCACGGTTTCGAGCCCTTTTCTTTGTTTGGCTGTCAGAAATATCGGCTTAGGACTGTTTCTCGGCGCGCTGCTTGGCATTGCTCAAATTTTCGCGTTCTTCGACCTGAGAGGCGGTTCGGCCATCGATCGCGCAATGACCTGTGCCGCTCTGGGATTGCCCTTTTGGGCCACCATCAACGTCATCCTTCTCCCATTGGTCAGAGGACAACAGCCACAATGGACAGCCGAGGAAATGAGGGCACTTTTTCCGGCATTAATTTGTTGGCTGTTATCCTGCTTCTTTCTGGGAATCCTGTCCCAAGCAGCGCGGGAGCTTGCCCAATACTCTCTCGGTCCGGAATCACCGATCCGAGCGATCTCACGTCCGGAAAAAGTGACTCAGGTAGTGATTCTTGGTGGTGGATTCGCCGGGGTCACCACGGCGGAGCGTCTCGAAAGACAGTTTCGGAGCGATCCGACAGTATCTTTCACCCTGATTAGCGACACAAATGCATGGCTGTTCACGCCGATGCTTGTTGAAGTGGCCACCAGCGGCTTGGAACCCACGCATATTACCACTCCTTTGCGGACAAGCCTCAAACGGACGCGTGTCTTGCGCGGCCGCGTTAACAGGATCGATCTCGAAGGCAGGCGGGTTCACCTGAACGATAACGGGGCACAAATCGGACTACCCTATGATCATCTGGTTCTAGCTCTTGGTTCAGTCTCTAACTATCCAGGCAATACTGCAGTTGCTGAAAACGCACTGGAGTTCAAAACGCTTGGGGACGCAATGCGGCTCCGTAACCACGTAATCGACGGCTTTGAGCGGGCTGATGCAGAGCCCGACCCAGAGTGCCGCCGAGCATTGCTTACATTCGTGGTCGCCGGCGGCGGCTTTTCGGGGGCGGAACTCGCCGGCGGCTTAAATGATCTCGCGAGAGGTATCATCGCTGATTACCCAAATCTATCGCCGGATGATCTCCGCATCATCCTCGTCCATTCACGGGGACGAATTTTACCCGAGTTAAGTGAGTCTCTAGCTGCTTACGCGATGCAGCGAATGCGTGAACGAGGGGTTACTTTCAAACTAAACACCCGGGTTGTCGACGCAAGATCCGGTTCCATAAGCCTAAGTCCGTCAGAAGAAATCGCGACGGAAACATTTGTCTGGACCGCCGGTGCTACACCGAATCCGATCCTTAAAGAGTTGCCGGTTAAACACGATAGCCGAGGTGCCGTATTGGTCGACCGGACGCTGGCAGTACTAGACTATGGGAATGTTTGGGCCCTCGGTGACTGTGCATCGGTGCCCGATATGAAGACGGGTAAACCCTGTCCGCCGACCGCTCAGGTCGCAACCAGAGAGGCGGTTGTGCTGGCTTATAATATTCGCGCTTACTTACTTGCTCGTCCACTTAAGGAATTCTGTTTTAAATCTCTCGGCACTTTGTGCATAGTCGGCTACCACACAGCTTGCGCCGAGATCAGGGGACGAAAATTCAGCGGCTTGTTCGCCTGGCTTCTATGGCGCGGAATTTATCTGAGCAAACTGCCCGGCTTCGAACGCAAGGTGCGAGTTTTAACCGACTGGACGCTTGAACTCTTTTTTCCCCGAGACATCGTGCAAACCATTGATTTCAACGATTCTGGCATGCGTCAAAAGGGTCCAAAAGTGGCAGTCACGTGAAAAAAGCCATCTTTTGCTGTCTGCCTGTTGGCGCGGCCGGCGGCGCTTTCCTAAGTCTCGCCGGATTGGTCGCACCTCTCACCGGATTGCTCCTGGGCTGTATTTACGGATTGATTTTTTGCCTGGTTGCCAGGCCACGCGCGAATACGCCTGGCGCCGGTCTTTTATGGGGCCTTGCTTTCGCGATGGTGTTTTGGCTAGTCGGGTCGGCCGCTATGGGGCCTTTGTTTGCGTCCTCCTCCCCAGGATCGACAATGGTGCTAGACAAAGTGCGAGCTCGTTTCCCAGACCTGGTCGGTTACATCATATTTTTTGGCGCTCCACTTGGCATTGTTCTTGGAACCGTAAATCGGGGACGAGCACCAGATCAACCCGGAGAAGCGAAATTCAGCTTGTCCCGAGCCGTGGTGGTCGGCGGGCTAGCGGGACTGCTGGGCGGATGGGCCTTTGGTTAGTGGATGGCGAAAATAAATCATTTTCCTCTGATCGCGGGCCTTATTCATCTTAGCTCTCGCAACGCTGGGATTGCATTACATTTTGTCTTCGCCTTCATCATCGGCGCCTCCTTTGGGTTGCTTTTTCAGCGGGATGTTCGCGGGTACGGATCCTGCCTGGGGTGGGGGTTTGGTTACGGGATTTTCTGGTGGTTTCTGGGGCCGATGACGCTCATGCCTCTCTGGCAAGGACGCGGCTTGGATTGGTCTTATCAGCACGGTCAGGAATTGTATGGATCACTCGTAGGACATATTGTCTACGGCCTGATTGTAGGCGTAATCTACGCCACCGCTGACCGACTTTGGATTGCCCTATTTATCGAAAGCGATCCCATCAATTGCCAACCGGAACCACCTGGTTCACGCACCGTTCGATCCATCGGTTGGGGTGCACTTGCCGGGCTGATTGGTCATCTAATTTATGGCGTGGTCACCGCTGTTGTTTTCCTGGTGTTCGAACGACGCCATCGGGATTGGATGTTACTAGACCTCCGTTTCGCGGCGAGGCACGCGCGCCTGCGCCGACCCACCGGAACACCGGCTCCAGCGCTCTGGCTACTTGCTGTGGGCCTTGGAGTGCTGCTCCAAATCGTTCTCATTTAAACAAATTTAACCATTCTTTTTGATGATTGTCTTGAGCTCCTCTGAGCGCTCGTTTGCATTCTTCCCAGATTAGATTTTAGCCTCCACTGACCCCACCAGCAAGACGCCGGTAGCAAGCGCGCAGAAAGTACCGTCAGTAGCCCCGTGAGCGGAATAATTGTCCTCTCGGCTTTCGGCTACAATAGATACCCGCACCGAAGTGAAAACCATCCTGCCGCTTTCGGCCTGGAATAAATCCGGACGAAACAAGGTAATTAACTATGGGAGTCCTCAAATGGAAATGAATAAATACATAGTTAACACGCCATGTCCGGTCCATGCTAGTTTGAGTAGCAGTCATTGTTCCGGAGCCATTTTGGTCCACCCCAGGCGGCTGGCGTTACTCGCAGTAGCTCTTGGGACGACTGTTGTGCTTGCAATGGGTTGTTCTTCAACAGGCGCCGGATTTAGCCCATTACTGATAAGAGGACCACTACCTGCCGCCCAGCAGAGTTCCGAGCTCGAGGAGAGCGGTTGGAATCAACCCCCACGGAGACCCGCATTTAACGATCTTGTGGCAGTTGAGTAAATCGGGAAACATCCTAACAACAACGTGCTGATCGCGAATGATGCACACTCTATTTGCAGACCGAGAAGAGAAGACGGCGGAATGTTTTTGAGGTACATAATCGTCCTCGAATTCAAAAGAGGACGTAACCGAAAGCGCATAGTGAATTATGATCAAACGTTGTATACTTCACATCTTGGAGCACGGAACCGTTCCCGCTATTGCTTTAGCCTTGGCTATCGCTTCCACTAACAGCAGTAGCTGGCAAAGACACGACCCCACCGAACCTACAAGGCGAGTGACAAAAATACTGTTTTCGGAGCCCAGGGCAGATACGATGACCGTGGTGACGAAAGACCGCGAGCCCGACTCCGAGGGAGAGGAGCCCATCTTTGGTCTACGATTTAGCTGCAATCGACACTCAGCGGGGATTAAACCTTTTCTCTCGTTAAATGCTCTTGCCATAGAAAGGGAAGAAAGCCGCCCGGGAGCGCGCAGCCGAGCTGGCAAAAGCGAACGAAGCCCTTCTTGGATGTCTTGATTCGCTCGCGTCCGTGCCAGAACTGGATGAGTTCCTCGGGCAAGTGATGGGCGCGATGACACGGCAACTGGGTGCGGCTCGTCCGTTTTGCGAATGCGCAACTTCGAAAAGGACGTTTTGACCTGGGACCTTGTTTTTCAACACTCGGGTCGCCAACTGGACGTTTCACACGGCTAACCATCTCCCCTAGGTGGACCTCTTCATTCGGCGCGAGGAAAAACAAATTGGAAAAGGACTTTGGCAAGCAGTGGATGCGCTATAAAAAGCAGGTGCGCAGATGGATTTAATGGTATGCACAAAAACAAAAACCGCCTCGGGGATTTCGCTGGGCTAGAGGGCCGGTAATTTTAACGATAGGAGCCGCCAAACAGTGGTGAAAACAGTCCTCGTCGACACGCTGGAGATCGGTTACGAAGAAAGCGGGGCAGCCAACAGTAAGCCGATCATTCTTTTGCACGGCTTTCCTGACGACGCGAGAGCTTGGGATGGCGTGATTGGCCCTCTGGTTGCCTGAAGGCTTCCAAACGATCGTCCCTTATCTGCGCGGATTTGGACCAACTCGATTCTTGAACGCTGATACAATGCGGTCAGGTCAGCAAGGCGCTCTGGCGCACGATCTAAAGGGATTGATCGAAGTTCTTCACCTCCAGCAACCGATCCTGGTGGGTTACGACTGGGGCGCCCGAGCGGCTTGCACTGCAGCGGCGTTGTGGCCAGCGAAAGTTGGCGGGCTCATCCCGATCGGCGGCTATAACGTCGAAAGCTTTACTCTTGATCGAGAGCCCGCGCCTGCCCAGTGGGAATACAAAGGTTGGTACCAGTGGTATTTTCAAACCGAGCGGGGTAGAGCCGGTCTTCAACGGAACCGGCGTGATATCTGTCGTCTGCTATGGAAACTTTGGTGTCCGAACTGGAAGTTTACTGATGCGCTCTTTGATGAAACGGCCCGCAGCTTCGATAATCCGTACTTTCTCGACATTGTTATCCATTCGTATCGATATCGCCACGGCGCCGCTGTCGGTGATCCAACTTTGGAAACAATTGAAAAGCAGCTTTCTACACGGCCAACGATCGGTGTACCGACAATCGTGTTGCATGGCGAAGGAGACACGATTCATCCGCCCGAAATGTCCGAGGCGCAGGAAAAGCTCTTTTCCGCGCACTATGAGCGACGAGTCATTCCTCTGGCCGGGCATCTCTTTCCGCGTGAAGCACCCGGACCTGTGATCACAGCGGTCCAGGATCTGAACCGTATCCGCGGACTGCTGCCGAATCCTCAGTCATAAGGTTCGTTCTATAATGGGTTTCTTTGCATATACCCGCAAAAAGGTTCAATCCAGGATCACGCCGCCAAGCGGTCGACGATCGGGTTCGTCAACCTGTCTTCTGGGATTACGGACTGATAACAGATAAACAAGCAAAGGACCTCGATCGTTCGAAAACCTATTTAAGTACAGTGCGAAACAGGGCGACAACAAATGTAGCGGACTGAGATTAGTCCTCAATGGACCATGCATGAGTTTCCTCAAAAAGATCCCCTTCCTTAACACGATAAAATGCATTTTCGTGTTTAAAGAAGGAATAAAGATGAGGGTGGTCACCCGGACATCTCTCGGGCATGATCGAAAATAAACATCCATGAAATTCGCATCTCTGAATGACCTTTATCTTCAGCAACTCAAGGATCTGCACAATGCCGAAAGTCAGTTAATCAAGGCGCTGTCAAAAATGGCGAAGGCGGCGAGAAATCCGGATCTGAAAAATGCCTACATCGAACATCTTGAACAAACCAAGGGACATCTTGAACGCTTGAAGCAGGTGGCTGAAAAACTGGGCAAACGCCTTGCGGGTCACACCTGCGCCGGCATGAAGGGTCTCATCGAAGAGGGGAGTGAATGGATCGGAGAGGATGCGGCGGCTGAGGTAATGGATGCGGGGATCATCGGCGGCGGCCCAGCGTGTCGAACACTATGAGATGGCTGGGTGTGGCACGGTGCAGACTTTTGCAAAACTGCTGGGAGAGAAAGAAGCAGCCGAACTTTTTACTCTGACATTGAATGAAGAGAAAGCCGCCGACAAAAAGCTGAGCCTCCTTGCAAAATCGATCAATGTAAAAGCAAAGGCCGAAAAGCCTCCTGCCAGTGTCAAAACCGCCGTCAAAGAATCGGCGAAGCTTCCTGTCAAAATCCCTTCTGGAGGGCAGCGTGAGGTCCAGGGCATCGAAAGTAATATGGAAGCGAAACAGAGTCAGCCGGAATGAATCGCTTATGATCCACCTAGACCTAGACGCCGAAGAGGAGCATTCGGCGCGCGGTCGCCAAAACGGGTGGGCTTACCTAAGAGGCCACGTTACAACCCCACGAGAAGCCTCGAACTTTGTTGCTCGAGTCCCGGGCTTGGGCGGTTGTGCCCGAGAATCTTAACCGTCTGATAGAGCTGCTCAATCTTCAGTGGCTTCTTTAGAACCGTGACCGGGCTGACTTGAAGAATCCGATCGAGGATCTCGCTGTCCGGGTAACCTGTGATCACGATAACGTTGAGGTCCGGATCAATCTGCTTGGCTGTTTGATACACCTGATCACCGGGAGCGTCAGGCAATTGCAAGTCCAAAAACATGAGATCGAATTTCTGCTTCCGGAGGCTTTTAATGGCCTCTTTAGCCGTACCGACCACCACTCGACTGAAGCCGATTTTCTTTAAAAATGTTTGAAAGAGATCCTGCAGGACCGGATCGTCGTCGACCACTAACACTGTTGGTTGGCCTTGCTTGTCTTGGCGCAGAACGTCGCGGTCCAGAGCGGATTTCTTGATCCGCCAGCGGCCGCCGATTTGAATAGCCGGAATCTTTCCGCGTTGTACGAGATAGTAGACAGTCGGGAGAGGAATCCGCAGGTACTCGGACGTCTCTTTTATGGTAAGCAGATTGTGAATCGGAGTTTCGCTCACAGCTTTAGGAGAAAGACCAACTCTAAATCATTCTGACCATTTTATCAATTATGAGAACTGGCACAAGGCGAGGACGATCTTTTGGAGCGAGGTGAGGCTGCTCTGGAGACCTGCGGCGACAATGTACTCGTCCAATATCTGCTCCAGCAGGTGATGCACTGGCATTTCATGCTCTTTGCCGCCTTTTTCGTGGAGTCTCAGCCGCCGGCGGGCGCCATTATGATAGTAATCATCGACCCTGAGTTTTAGTACTGCGCTTACACGGGCGAAGCTGTAGAACATCGCAGCGATGAGCGCTAGGTCCCGTAAACCGGACACCGAATCCTTTGGGATTGAATCCAACAGCGTTTTGGCGTCTTCGCGGCTCCAGACGGGCGTTTTACCTTTTTTGACGACGTACTTTGGCCCGCGAACGGAATGTGCCGGATTCGATGGCGTAATTTGCTGGACGACCAGAAAATCGTACAACATCCGCACCGCGGCGAGCTTTTGCTTAACGGTCGGTTTGGACCCTGGAAAGTCCTCGATCCAGGCAGCCACATGGAACGGTCGCACGGTCGTGAGTTCCAGACCATGAGCGGCGCACCAATCAAAAAACTGCCAGCAAGCCCGCGCGTAAGCAGCCCGAGTGTTTCGGTTACGGATCGTGGAGGTGAAGAAGTCAATGTAGGTTTCAGTGACTTCGGGGCCGGCGGCAGCGGAGCGTGAAAGTGGTGCCGCCACTGTTAAGCCGGCTGAGATTGCAGCAAGGCGATGGTTACGGAGTAACGACATTATGTTGAAGCGCCGAACCAGAGGTTCCGGTTGAGACATTCGGTACCTGGACCTGCCTGTTTTGCGCCGTGTAATTGGCCCAAGCATTGTTTCTCTCCCAAGCTTGGTTAGCCGGCGTTCCTGCGAGGGGATAGCTTAACCCTGATCGCAGTCCGCCGGGGTTCCCGGCCGAGAAGTAACCACCTGCGAAAGTGCTATCTGCGCCAATCGTCAGAAGGCCAATCGAGACCAGAGCAGCAATTAAAACACTGTTTAATTTCATAACTATTATCTTCCTTTCGATTAACACCGTCGGTCGTGCGGCCTTTACGAGATAATTATCATTTTTTATTTGCTATCACGAAATCTGATGTCTGTAATAGGCTGGAGGAAGTTTGGGCCGAAGGGATTGGGTTGAGTCGCGAAAAACCACTCCTTTCCGGGATGGCGGAGTAGGGGTCACTCCTCCGTTTGTAAAAAATTGTACGTTAAGCCGCGAGCCTGCAGTAATCACAGCGCCTGAGCTTCTGTAGCGCGGCCTTCCAGACAGCCTTGATCAGATCGGGGACTTGTCCAGCGTCAGTCCAGTCGACACGGATATAGCACCAATTCCCCTCGTAATTTCTGGCCTACAATTCTTTACAAACGGAGGAGTGACCCGAATGGCGCGAAGATAAGGGCGATTTGGGATGGTTCTTCACCCCGAAGGGGTCGAGAGGACTCAGCCCGGGGTTTCAACCCGGATCTTTGTACACAAATCGGAGAAACGGAGGATACCTGGAAAGCATCGCTTGATGGTGCGAACAATACAGGCTGGAAGCCTATACTACATTGCTTTCCGGAGTGTCGAGCGATCTCTGGAGGACATCCTGGTGCAATCTCCGCGAACCCACGGCAACCACGCGACGGCGTAAAGTAGCACAGGCTTCCAGCCTGTATTTTGTTTGCACCGGCGAGCGATGCTTTTCCAGCGATAGTGGCGCTGGGCGACCGCTTCCCGCCGACAAAATTGTGTATAATGATCAGGGTGGAAACCCTGAAATCTATCGCCACTTCGAGGCAAGAAACCATCCCAAACCCTGCTTAACTTCGCGCCATTCAGGAGTGACCCCAATTACTTCTTCGCGCCGAGAATCGCATCCTTCGCCACCTTGAAGACGCGGAACTTAATCACGGTTTTGCCGGGAATATTGATCTTCTGTTCGTTGAGGGATTAATCCCGGTGCGAGCTTTCCTCTTCTGTTTTACGAGCTTCCCAAATCCAGGCACGACGAATTCGCCGTCCTTTTTGGCAGCTTTGTAGGCGATGGCGTAGGGGACCTTCGGTCTTGCGTGATTGTTGCGGTCTAGGGGTTTAACTCACTTGACAAGAATGACGACACATCCCGACGCAATATCTGGTAGCCAAGGCCGCTAAGGTGAATTTGGTCCTGAACGAAAAGGGCAGGATTAGGCTTATGGTCTTGTCCGAGCACCGCCGTGTAAATATCGATGTATTTGGTCGCCGGCTGGTTCTGCAGGAACGCCTGCACCATCTGGTTGAAGCGAAGGATGTTGTCGATGTAGCGGATCCGAGCCGGGGACGGTTTGACGGAGATATAGGCGATTGGCATCTGCTCCGAATAGCCGCGTAGTGCACCGTAAAGATCCCGGAACGAGGCAAACGCCTGGTCTGGCAGGGCGCCTTGCGCCAGGTCGTTATCACCTGCGTAGACCACCACCGCCGCAGGCTTAAGCCGTAAGACCAGGCGGGACACATACCGAACACAATCGCTCAGGCGCGAACCGCCGAAACCGCAGTTGACGACCGGGTACCCGATAAAATCCTGGCTCAGAGTCTTCCAGCGACGAATGGACGAACTTCCGTAAAAGATAATCGGCCGTTGCGAAAACTCAATTCGGCGGTTTTCGAGTGAGGTGACTTCCTGCTCAAACGGACCAACGGAAGGAGCGTGGGACGCCAGTGGAGGAGTGCCACCGGGCATCACCGGCAGGCGCAGGTTGAGAGTTGGAGTTGCTGAAGCAGAAGCCGACGTAGAAGCAATGTCCGGGGCGACCTGAGCGTCCGCCGTAAACGCGTTGGCGTAAATCGAGATTGCCACCAGGGCCTCCGCGAATCGTAAGTGGTTGCCAGCCTTGAAGCTCATCACTATTTTCGTCCGCGTGCCACGCGGAGGGGATGATCTATCCAAGTTCCCGCGATTTCGGCTTGTGATTGTGCTCCTGGGACAGACGTGTATAATTTGGTTCTGCCGTTTGAAGTAAACGTTCGTTGGACAGGGTAGTCTCGGATTCAATTCGCTTTGCATTTGTTAAAAGAGCGTTCTACAGAGGGTGTAAAACTGGTTGCCTGACGGTGCGAGAAGGCAATGGATGCCTTTTCATGCGTGTCTCCGCGAGCGAGATCTGGTGCTTAGCGCCCATCGCGGGAGGTATTGGGCGAGCCGATTGCTTAGCGACCGACCGCAATTCCAAAAACCAGGCGAACAGGGGTGCGGTGAGCAGCTGACAGATTACTAAAGCGGAGGTGGTCGGCTCAATAGTTAAGCCAGACTCAGTGCGGCCAATGAGCAACACAGAAAGACAGATTTGGCTGCAGAAAACAGGAAGCAATGTGACGACCGATCAGCAAAAATGGTCGCAAAGGCGCTTCCCAGCGATTCAGATACTTAAGGAATGTCGCGGTGACGGAAGCGGCTACGGCGAAGTTGATTAGGCGTAACGGTCCGAGATCCCACTTATCGAACAACCATGTTTGAGTAATTGGATCGGGGCCGCTGGTGATAGAACTCCAACGCCAGAAAAGAAACGCGATCGCCGAGAGGACTAAGAGCGGTCGTAGCAAATGAGGCGTCGGCAGCAGGGCCTTGTTTTCCAGAAAACGCTGGCCGATGAACAGCCCGCCGACCCATAGAAGCTGCCAGGCGAGAAGATCGAACGGACCGAGTTGGACGAACGGAAGATCTTTGGATGAACTTACCAACATATCCCTGACATGTGTCTGTGCGATGATCCAGGTAGAAAAGCTGACAAAAAGGACCGTCTTCCATCCCCATCGTTGAGCTGCTCCGAAAGCGGCAGGTGTGAGAAAAGAGAATAGGACGTACATCGGGAGGATGTCCATCAAGGGCGGCCGGAAAAGCAGCGCCAGTGATCCACCAATCGCCGCCCATGGATCCATCAGATAGCGGTCTAACAAATTTCTGATGCCAGGAAGCTCGGATAAGAAGAAGCTGCCTAGAACAAATGCGAAGGAAAGAGTGACGAGATGTGCCCGGTAGATGCGTCCGGCCCGGTGGATCGAAGAGGAGCGAGCAGCGGCGAACCCGAGCTTTTCGGCGCGTTTGCGAAAGAGCATGCCGGCAAGGAATGCTGAGACGAACACAAAGCATTCAGCGGTGGAGAAGAACCCCAGCGGCTGGTCGGTAAAGCGGCGAAGCGATGAGGGCGAATGATCGACGCTCATCATCAACAGCAAGACCCCTCGAAGCACATCGAACTCGATAAAACGTTTCATCCGGCTATAAAATTGCGCTCCTTCTAGCATTGGATAATTCATTGTTTTTGATGCTCTATCAGCGGACGTGATAGGTTCGACCTCCGCTATTTAAAACGGTATGAACAGCGACGGATTGTTCCAAAGCTCCTGAGGACTATCTTTGTTGACTCGATGGATAGTGCCTGCCGCGAATTCGGGGCCGTGGAATATGGATTTCACGGTCGGATAGCCGGCATCGCCCAGAAACTCATCGTATTTGTTAAACTTAAAGAGACGTCTGTTCCTGAGTCGGCCGAATTTCAGCCATTCGATTTGCGAGCGCTGAGAAAAATTCTTGATGTGTCGGGCGTTTTCAAACGCTTGGCCGCCGCAAAAGGCAACTCCTGCGCTCGCGCGTCCGGGTATTGAGTATCCTTAAGAGTTGAAGGGTCCAACTTCGGAAACATTCATCGGCCTGGCGGCCCATCCGCCCATGCGACCGCACCGGATGCGGGTAGGTAGGTGTTCACGCCAATCTTCCACCTCCGTATACTTACGGCAGACAGCTCGGTTCGGATCGAATTGGCGAATCGATAGAACTCGCCAGGAAGACCGCCTAGGTCCCCGCTTGGAAGCGCCCAGGAAAACACTCGGTGAATTTGCAGGCCGGGAATGTTAATTTCTCGAAGAGCTCCCGCTGCAAGTTCGTTTTGAATCTCCCAACAGGAGAAGAAAGCGACACCAATCTCGGCGACAACCAGTGATTTGATCGCCTCGGTGCTTCCGATTTCAACCCGCTGATCTAACTTCCTCACGTTCAGTTCATGCTCTTTGAGCACCTGTTCCACCATAGCCCCGTGCCTGCTCCTCGCTCCCGCCAGATCAACGGCAGATGCTCAAGATCTCGAGCGGACTTCAGATTCTGAATCGCACGTCGAAACTTTGGATCACGAATTCGCGGTGCACAAACCGCAACAATCTCATCAGGCATGAACTGCTCAAGACGAACACCTGGACTCCGCTCATAACCCGCTAGTAAACCAAGCGCAACATGTTGCTCTCGAACAAGCTCGATCACATCTTTTGCATTCCCAACAATGAGATGAAGCCCGACCGCAGGATGGACGACGAAATCGAGCGAAGATGGTCGGTACAAAATGGGCCGCACTGGTCGTGCTTGCGGCAAATTTCAAGACTCCCGTGAGCTCCCCGGGCTGATCAAGTTCACTTAAAGCCTCTTCCAGGTCGGCGAAAACGCGCTGAAGCCGTTCTCGTAAATGAGCTCCACGGGGCGTCAAAGTCACTCCTTGGACAGACCGAATGAACAGTGGCATGTCCAGGTCAGCCTCCAGCCGCCGAATTTGGGCGGTGACGGCCGGCTGCGAGAGATGAAGTCGCCGAGCTGCTTCCGAGATTTTTCCGACCTCGGCAACAACCAAGAAGGCATGTAATAATCCAGGACCTAAGCGGTTCAGATCCATGAGGCTAGCCGATCGTTTGTTGTGATCATTAGTGAAAGGTTCTCTAATCGAGATCTCAACTCTACATCTGTCCGAGCCGTAGGGGACAAAGAGTGATTTTTCGCGACTCGACGTAATTCCTTCGGCCAAACTTTATCCAGCTTATTACAAACATCAGATTTCGTGATAGGACATAAACAATGATAATTATCTTTTGGGGGCCGGACGACCAACAGTCTCAATCGAAAGTAAAAATAGTAAAAAAAGAACAGAAGATATGGAAGCAGTCATATTCACACTGATCAGTACACGTAAAGAGAGGTTTGTTCCGGAGTCGGCCGAATTTCAGCTATTCGATTTGGGAGCACTGAGACATTCGTATAACGCCGAGGACAACTCTCCTAGCCGACCGTTTAATCGGAAGAAGTCGTTTGTGGCCCAGGCTTAAAGCGCGAAATTAACAAAATTATGACGACAAACCTCACTGGAAAAGTGGCCCTAAACTAATCACCGGCGCAAGCGCCGGCATCGGACAAGCTTGCGCCCGTGCCTTGGCCGAAGAGGGCGCGCGACTGGTGCTCACGGCGCGGCGCCAGGAGCGGCTCGACCAGCTCAAGCAACAAGCAGAAAAGCTGGGCACGCAGGCCATCAGCGTCCTCGGCGATGCCCGAGAGGAAAGCACGGCGAAAAAGACGGTCGAAGCAGCAATGCAGACCTTCGGGCAGATCGACATCCTGATTAACAACACGGGCGTGGGCAATTATAAGAACCTCGTGGACACAAGCGCTGAGGAGTACGACGACATGATGGACACCAACGTGCGCTCCACGTTTCTGTTCACCCGTCACACGGTTCCGGTCATGCTTCAGCAAAAGCAGGGCACCATCCTGATGATTTCGTCGATGGCGGGCGTCTATGGGTTTGGGGGCGAAGCGGTTTACTGTGCCACGAAGTTCGCGCAAGTCGGTTTTGCGCAGGCGTTGGATAAGGAACTCCGAGTTCACGGAATCAAGGTTGGTGTTATCTGTCCCGGAGGAGTGAAGACCGAATTTGCACTTGGCCGGGGGCGGACGCAAGAAGGGGTCAGCAACTCGGACATGCTGGAGCCCGAAGACGTGGCCGGCGCGGTTTTGTTGGCCTGCAAACAATCCCCGGGTTCGCGGATCATTGAAATCCAAATGCGCACGATGGCCGAATCACTCGTCTAGAAGGGGATAATCGGAGTTCTGCTCAAGAACTAAGGAGCAGAAGATGAAGAAAAGTCCATTCAGCAAGGAACAGATCATCGGGGATATTCGCCGGAGAAAGCAACAAAACTATCGATTATGGCAATCGAACACAAACGCTTGGGAAAACATGGGGTCTTTGTAAGCAACATCTGCCTGGGCACCATGAACTTCGGTTGGCACACCGCTCAGGAAGAAAGTTTCAAGATCATGGACCGGGCACTAGAGCTCGGCATCAACTTCTTCGACACTGCGGACGTGTACGGCCGAGGTGGCGAACAGGGCGACACCGAGGAAATACTGGGCCGCTGGTTTGCCCAGGGAGGCGGCCGCCGAGACGCGGTGATCCTGGCCACGAAGGTCTTTAATCCTGTCAAACGCAAAGCCAACCTCGCAGAACCCAACACTGACGGCCGCAGTCTTTCGGCTTACAAGATCCGTAAGCACAGCGAGGGAAGCCTGAAACGGCTGCAGACCGATCACATTGATCTTTACCAGATGCACCACGTGGACCGCGACTGCCCCTGGGACGAGACTTGGCAAGCCTTTGAGCAACTGGGCAACCAGGGCAAGGTGGTTTACGTGATGCGGCCGAGGAGATCGGCGCCAATTTCTTTGATCATGCCAATATCTATGGTCGCGGAAGGGCCGAAGAAATTTTCGGCCGGGCGCTCAAGGAAAGACCGTCCCTAAGGGACAAGATCGTGATTCAGTCGAAATGCGGGATCCGCTGGGCGGATGATCCGCCCGGAACACCACAACGTTTCGATTTCAGCGGCGACCATATCCTGGAAAGCGTCGATGCGATCCTGGCGCGGTTAGGTACTGACCACTTGGAGGTCCTCTTGCTGCATCGTCCGGACCCCCTTTGGGAAGGGGAGGAAATCGCTGAAGCCTTCCAGAAACTCCGCCTTTCGGGCAAGGTGCGCTACTTCGGCGTTTCCAACCAGAACCGGTTCCAAATGGAATATCTCCAATCCTTTTTGACAGAGCCCCTGGTGGCGAACCAGGTGGAGATGAGCCTGCTGCACCACGGCTTCGTCGAGCTCGGCATTTCGTTCAACCAAAACTCGCCTCGCTACCCCGATGGCTGGGAGGGAACTATGGAATATTGCCGGACCAAGCCTGTTCTGCTCCAAGCCTGGAGCCCCTTGGCCCAAGGTATCTTGATGGGGAACCTAGATGGCGAACCCGAGAACATCAAAAAGACGGCCACTCTGGTGCAGGAATATGCCCGGCGCCACCAAACTACCGCTGAGGCCATCCTCCTGGCTTGGCTTCTCAAACACCCGGCAAAAATTCAGCCCGTGCTGGGAACTACGCGTCCTGCTCGGTTGCGGGCCTGTGCCAAGGCGCTTTCCATTTCTCTGAGCCGCGACGAATGGTACTCTCTTTTTGCCGCGGCCCGGGGAGCATCCATGCCTTGAAACGACGAGGATTTTCGTGGCCTTAAAGTTCTATCAACCGAAAATGCAGTCTTTATTCGGAGTAAGCAATTCAGAAAGCGCAGCTCGAAGATCGGCTGCTACCGGAATGAGGCTGTTTAAAGTCATGAGCCTTGCGCGCGCACATGGTCAGTCGAAGAAGGGTGTTAACTAACATGCTCTAGGCACGCGACTTCGTTGACCACCGCCACTTCACCCCGCCTGCGGACTTCACCGTGATTTGGACCTTGATGTCTATGCGCCGCTTTCCTAATGGAGTCCAGCACGTACTGTTCTAAAACAAAAGTGCGGATGAGGCAGAGCATTCCGCGGCAGGCAGCAAGCTCGCGATGACAACGAGGCTTCGGTGTCGATTTCAGTTAAAAAGTAGACTGGCCGTCGGGGATTTCTCCTCGGAGTCTACGATTTAATTGAAAAGGGTTTTTTCAGTTAAATCGTGGACTTTTCATTTAATGCGTAGACCATTTGTAGCGTCAATTTGGTCGCAGATTTAAATGAAAACTCCTCGTTCCTGACATCGCGCTGCGACAGCAGAGTCGGGAAGGGGATTGTCGGCCCAAGCTTCTCGTCAGGCTGCTGGTCAACGAATGTCCGGCTTTCAGACCGTGCGTCATCCCATTCAGAGGAGGAGATCAAACAGTCTACGATTTAACTGAAACAACGGAGCTCAGTGTACGATTTAGTTGAAAAAATATGAGTCGAAAATGGTAGCAACGGTGCCCTGACGCCCCTCCCAAGTTCGCCCTTCGCGGCAGGCCTCTACGCCCGTTCAGTGGCGGTGGATCCTAGGCGCAAGTTCGGCTATGTGGCAAACGAGTCCGACAACACCGTCTGGGGTACAGCCTCGGGAGCGACGGCGCCCTGAAGCCCCTCCCAAGTTCGCCCTTCTTCCCGGGTTTCAACCGCGTCGGAGTGGGAGCCGCGGGCGCGGCGATCACCGGCACGGATGCAGCGTAACTCTGCGCGCTGATGGTCACGCAGAGCGCGGCGAAGTACGTTTTCGCTTTTGATTCGACGAAGACGACGTAATCCGCATAGCTTTTCGATGTTGTAGTCATAAGGGCAGCAGCCTTCGGCCTGCTCCCTCACTCATTTCAACACCTCTTTCAACTCCATGGAAGCGAAGGGTAAGCTGCGAATCGGCGATGACTGGAACGCAATCCGGATCATCGCCCTGTCGCAGAGCAACCCGCTGAAAGCTATTGCCGAGCTCGTCGAGAACGGCATCGACGCGCACGCGCGAAAGATCACGATCACGCGTGGTCGGGAGCACGGCGAACACTATCTCGCCATCCGCGACGATGGCGATGGCGTTCCGCGCGATGCTAACGGCATTCCCGATTTCCGCTACGTCGCCACGCACATCTGCGATTCGGTGAAGCGTCGTCTGAGGTCCCAGGGGACGGGAGCGGGGATCCAGGGCGAGTTTGGCATTGGCTTACTGAGCTTCTGGACGGTTGGCGAGCGGCTCGTCATGACCTCCACCGGCAGCGACCAGCGCGCCTACCAGATGACCATGAACAAGGGGGATCCCAGCTACGAGATGAGCCCCCGGCGCGTGCTGTTCGCCGAGCGCGGCACAGAGGTTCGCATCTCGCCGCTCCTCGAAGGCATTCGTACACTGAGCGGGGAAAAGATCCAGTGGTATCTATCCTCGGAGCTGCGCGATCGTATTCGCAGCTCCGGAGTGCGCATCAGCGTCATCGATAAGCTGGCGCGCAAACAACTCGAGGTCGAGCCGCGACAGTTCGATGGTCGCCTTCTGCATCAGCTGCCGTCGGTCCGCACCTCGTACGGCGATGCCTATGTGGAACTATATGTGACCGAGCCCGCGGAGTCCTCGCGCGTTGCGCTGTACCGCTCCGGCACGCGTGTGGTCGAGGTGCTCGGCTCTCTTCCAGGTCTCGAACATGTTCCCTGGACGTCGAGCTATCTCGAGGGCCTCATCGATGTGCCCTTTCTGAACGTCATGCCGGGCACGCGCAGTGGCATCATCCACGATGAGCGCTATGCGGCGCTGTGCGAGGCCCTGCGGCCGCTTGAGGAACATCTGAATGCGCTGATTGCCGAGCAGCAACGCGCGGAGGAGGAGCAGGCGAGCCAGGAGCTCATGCGCGCCATTCAGCGCGCCTTTCGCGAGGCACTGCTGGCCCTGCCGCCGGAGGAGTACGACTGGTTCGACGTGCACGCGCGCTCAGGCCGGCGGAGCGAGGCGCTTCGTTCGGGCGAGAACGGCAAAGCGCTCGGGGCTTTGCCGGAGGATCAAGTGCTGGGCGCGGGCGAACCGGAGCCCGCGGCAGAGCCACAGCGCCAGTTCTTCGAGCACGCAGGACCGCTCTTCAGTGTCGTTGTCTCGCCCGCGGCGAGCACGATTGCCGTGAACGCCTCCCGCTGTTTCAAAGCGCTGCCGCGCGATCGGTCCAGACGCCGAGTGACAGACGACCTGCAATTCCGCTGGGAAATCATCGAAGGTGGGGGCACCCTCGCGAGTGAGCACGATCAGGAGATCAGTTTTCAGGCACCGGCGACGCCTGGACTCGTGCGATTGCGCGCCACCGTGAGGCAGCGCGATGTCACCTGTTCCGCGGAAGCGCTCATTACTGTGACCGACAGCCTCGTCCCCTCCACTGGTTCAGGGGTGATCGATGCACGCGGTCTTCCCGGATATACCTTCGAGCGCGCGTCCGGCGAATTATGGCGCTCCCGCTTCGATGCGACGCGCAACGTGATCGTCGTGAACAACGGCCATCGCGATTTCGTGTTCGCCTCGCGTACCCAGGCGCTCAAACTGCGCTATCTCGTAAGGCTCTATGTCAAGGAGCTCGTGCTGCGAAATTTTAGCGGCGTTCCCGGGGATCAGCTTCTCGAGCGCATGATCGAGCTGTCGCTCTATACGGAGGACAAGCTTTGATTCCCCTATGATGGGAGAGCGTCAGAAGTCGGGGGTAGGCGACCGGGTGCCGCCCTTCTTACGAATTGTCGATGCAGATCCACAGTGGCGTCGTTACCTTTTCGGACCGGCAGCGTCCAGGGACGCGAATGGAAACGATGTCCTGGTATTGGCGCTTATTGCTGATGATCATTCTTGTGCGCCGGCTAAATTCCAGAGAATCGGGGCTGTCTACGATTTAAACCGCGAACGATAAACGCCCGGATTTTGGCGATTACTTTTTTACTCCTAAATGCGTGATTCACCGTTTAGTTTCAAAGGGCGGTCTGACAAAAAACTCTTCTTTTTAAAAGATCGGGGGTATCTAAGCGTTTCATGAATCTCTTACGAAACTCTAATCACTCTCGGGCAAGGATTGTGTCTCTGGCAGTGTAAGCTTGAATAAAGAATAAAGCGGACGTTCGCACATCCAGTCCGGCCGGCCGGTCAGATCGAGACCTTTTTTGTGGCTGCCGATTTTGTTGGGCCCGAACGCCCGCAAGGCCCGGCAGCCGAGTGTTCCCAAAGAGCCCAGTTGGTCGCCGATAATTCGAAGCGCCTCTTTGAGTATATCCAAGGGCTGGAAGACGCCACTAGTCTGCCGGTCTTAGCGGTGACAGTTCAAAACAACGCACAAGAGGTAGAGGTAGCTGCTGCCCTTAAAAACCTCAAAAGCGCGGGGATTGATGTTGCTGGCGACATCAAAAAGATGGAGGCAGCATGCAAAATTCTTAAGAATCCCATCTATCATACCGAGGCAGAGGTTCTCATGGCCAAGTATGATTTTGACAAGGCAAATCCACGGATATATAGCGTTATTGCTCAATTCTATCACAACTAAGGGAATGTTCCCCCGTGCCTTCGGCCGGAGCTATCCGCAAACCCGGCGAGGACTTCAAATCCCGCTGCTGTAATCACGCTTTGATCTCTTTCACAATCGGATTCGCTCCACCTCGCTCAGTGTAATCTCGTCCTTTGTCCGGTCGTACAGTTTGGTTGTTCGTGGAGACTCATGGCCGGCCATCTGTTGGGCGTGCTCGAGCCGTCCGTCGTTCTCCAGGTAAATAGTGACGCCAGTTGCCCGCCAGGTGTGACATCCGACGGGGGTAAGAAAACCTGCTGCCTTGGCCCGCTTCCGAATTGCAGCCCAGGCATTGTACCGATTCAAAGCGCGCCCCGTTACCTCCGTTCCAACCGAATTAACGCTCTGGAATAACGCTCTGGAACAGCGGTTGACCGCTCTGAAGGCCCGCGGCGGCAACGTACTCGTCCAATATTTGCTCGAGAAGGTGATGCACCGGCATTTCGTGCTCCTTCCCGCCTTTTTCGTGGAGTCTCAGCCTCCGGCGCGCCGTTATGATAGTAATCGTGACTTTGAGTTTCAGTACCGCGCTGACACGGGCGAAGCTGTAGAACATCGCGGCAATGAGCGCCAGGTCTCGTAATCCGGACACCGAATCCTTTGGGATTGAATCCAGCAGCGTCTTGGCATCTTCGCGACTCCAGACGGGCGTCTTGCCTTTTTTCACCACATACTTTGGACCGCGAACGGAATGTGCCGGATTCGATGGTGTAATTTGCCGAACGACCAGAAAATCGTACAGCATCCGCACCGCAGCGAGCTTTTGCTTAATGGTCGGTTTGGACCCTGGGAAAGTCCTCGATCCATGCAGCCACATGGAACGGTCGCACGGTCGCGAGTTCCCGTTTGTTTCGCCGTCTGTTCCTGGAACAATTGGTCAAAGCTTATGACGCCGGTAAACTGGAGTTTTTCTCTTCGCTAGAATCGCTCCGGGATCGGTCCCCATTCCTGGATTACCTGGCTCCGACCCGCGCGACCGAATGGGTGGTCTACGCCAAGCGGCCTTTCGCCGGGCCCGAGCAGGTGTTGGACTACGTCGGGCGCTATACTCATCGCGTGGCGATCTCTAACAATCGTTTGTTGGACATCGCGGAGGGCAAGGTGAGCTTTCGTTACAAGGATTATCGTCATGACGCCCAGCAAAAGACGAAATGCCGGCGCCGGAACCACCGGCTTCAGAGCTCAGCAAAGACTATCGTGATCGTTATGAACAACTCACCGGCTCTTCGTTATGGGAATGCCCAGTCTGTCACCAAGGTCGCATGCTGGTGATTGAGATCTTGGCGCCAGGCCCGCACAGGCAGGTAACCCCGATCAAGGATACTTCATGATGAAGAGGACTGCTTTTGCATCGAGATCCAACCGTGTTGCACAAGCTTGGCCGAACCGAGCGACAGGAGCAACGTTGCCAAACGGCTCATCCCGAAGAAAATCTGAGGCACAGATCTCATTACCCCTACACCTTCATAGGTCACTCCAGGCACCGCGATCCTACAAAGCAATCCCACGCGCTCACTTCCGACTCCAGGGGCCCCTCGCCCGAAAACCGGCCAACAATCAATACCCATAGGCCACGCGCTGGGCAACGGCTTAGTCCAACCCAGTTTTAGATCACCGTCGCGGCGATCACCCTCCGACTGCTCTCCAAGCCACTTCCGCCGCGTCGCTGGTCTAAAACAGCTCTGCATTATGTGCTATAGTATCGCAACGGAAAAGGAAGTCGCTTTGCGAATTAAGTCAACGATTAACTGTAAAAACTTTCTCCAATTAAATCGTAGACTCAGAGGAGAAATCATCGAGGCCTAGTCTACGTTTTAATTGAACACAACATCCGGTCTAAGTATCCAGGTAAAAGAGATTACGTCACGCTTAAACGCTCACTGTCACCGCGTAGCCCTCAAGGAGAAGCGGACTGTTGGAGTTGATCAATTGCGTCCATTGCTAGATCTTCATCCACGTCGAAGACGGATTCGAGAACCTCCGGGTGGCGGGGCTTTCCTGCGAGACCGTGAAGGCAGGCAATTTCCCGAATGAAAGGATTGATGCTCTTCGTCAGCGCCCTATCCGCGCCTACGGTCGTGAATCGCATCAGCTCGGACATGCCACTGCTTCCCCGATTACCTCGTGTCACTGGCACCCCATTGAGCAAAAAAACCGCAAGCGACTGCTCTTCTGGCTCCGAGAGGTCTGATCGAGTCATCGCGACACGCTCGCCGGACGCTCTCAGGGGCTGCGCCGCAGCCTGCCCAGCATTTGTACCCAACCCAAGAAGTTGGTCAATGTTTCGGGATGCAATTCCTGCCATTACCTTCGAGTGAAAGAAGAGTTCAGGGACCTCCCGCGCATAATGAGAAAGTGAGGCCAAAACATCGTCATTCGCCAGATAGATTAAGCGACTAGCACGGTAGCGCAGTTTAGGCGTCAGCCGTTTGCGACCGAACGGGCTAACATTGGCAACTTTATCTAAGTCTCTGTGAAACTGCTCCTCGTAGCGTTTCCGGAGCCACCTTGCCTGACTGAGCAGAGTCTTGATAGAAACGGTCTGACTTTTTCGCCGAAACCACGACTGAGCAGCAAAAATCCGAATTCTATCTAAGAATCCTGCTTCATGGGCCGCAGAGGAATAGTCATGGACCGGGAGGCGAAAGCCTTCCTGACGGAATGCGCTTTGAAGCTCTTCGCGTCTTTTCGGATTTAATAAAAGAAATCGCTTCAGGTCGCCAATCAGGGATTTCCAGGAAATTCCCCGCCCTCCTTCATGATAATCATTTCGCGCTCTGAGCCACTCTTCTGCGGCTACTCCAGGTGTTTGTCGGAGTCCTGATCATGAAGTTTAAAACCTAGTTCTAATAGTCGCGCTTTGGCCTCGCTATGCGCACTGTGCACCGCAGTCGATTCGCCAACAAAAATTATGTCATCAACATAACGAAAGTACTTCGCAGACAGATTTTTGGAAAAATATTCATCCAACGTCCTCAGAACGAGGTTTCCCAAAAGATGACTGAACATTGGTCCGGTCAAAATCCCAGCCTCGTTGTCACGGGCAGCATTCGCATGGCTATCAATCAGTTTTTCGCCCAAAGTGCGAAAAGCGGGCGAGAGCTTTTCCATTTCTGCTTGCTGCTGCCAAGCTTGCAGGACAAGAGTTGACTGAATCGATGGATAAAACCGTTGAATGTCGGTGTACTGAACCACGCCACTCGGACAATCGTCGCAGGCTTTAGCAACAGCTGTTTGGCGATCTCGCAGTCCGATAAAATAATGCTCGAAGACTCCGGCACGTACCTTTCCACGACTCAAACCATAACTAAATACGCAAGTCGGATTCGCGAATGCGCCTGGGCACTTCGAGCACTCCTCAAGCAAGGCAGCTTCGGCGAGGGCCTCATTCGGACCTGGCAGAAGGAGCGGCCTGTGTTCGACGCTTTTGGTCTTTCCAATTTCTTTGAAATGATATGCTCGGAAGTACGGAGGCGCTCCCCGCGTCAAAACGAGATGGGTTGCCACGTACCGGGCCCAGGCGTCCGCTCTTGCCGCGCTGTTGTACAAATAGTATCTAAGGCCGAGATAAGGCAGCACGTCTCTGCGGCGATACTGGTTAACCGCTCTCACCGCAAGAATGCCCGGACGCGACAGGTTCACATGATATTCAGATTGGGTCATCCCCAACAACCTTTAATATCGAACTCGTTCCACCCTTCAAAGCGTTTTCGCATATCGGTGGCTCCCACCGCCAGGTAGATCTGGGTCGCCGGTCCTATTCCAAACACTGCTGTCGCGATGCCCTTTATTAGTGGAATTTGCACTCGCGACCCTGAAAATTGCTCTTAATGGGCGGATTTCGACATTTTTGCTGCCCTTAATCACTGTCGATTGCAGCTAATTTCGTAGACTGGCACATTTTGAGGTCAGATTTTTGCATTTAAATCGTAGACCATTTGCGATCTTTTGGCGCGGCTGATGCCCAGATCTCAGCAACCACATCGGCTCGTGCGTGACTGACTGGCCCAGATTCAATCAATGACGGATCGCCGCTTCGCGTCGACACGCCTCTTGCCACTCGGTCTCAGAGGCTCCCTGTCAAGAACGATGTTTTTGCATTTACCTACAATCGACATGCATCGAGATGGATTCTGTAACGCAGGAACGCCAAAAGAAAGGATGCACCAATGTCAGATTGGGCTTTGAATTGTAGCGCAATCCAGCCCACATTTGCTTCAGGATTTTAATGATTTAGCAATGAATTTGGGAGCCATACAAAGCCCTTGGGTTGCTCCATGATTTAACTGCAAACGAAACCACCCCTGGACGCACCATGCCGACCGCGCCGTACCGCAACTTCCCGCACCTTCTGATCGAACACGACCCCATCGCCTCGTCCGCTGACAAGGCGGACGCCAAGAAGCATAAGGTCGTCCCGAAGAGAGGTTTTAGCGGCAAGTACCTTCATGAGGTAATCGCGCTGTTGGACAAGATCGCCTCGACTAAGGTGGGGTTGGCCTTACTGTCGAGTCTTGGGAGGGCCGGCAAGGACGTGAAGGTCCGCTTCCCCAAGCTTTTCGTCGCCACCTACATGAAGTGCAACGGAGGATCGCCCAACACCTCCAAGGCGCTGGGCAATCCGTTCCGCGAGCCGATCGCCGCCGCCAATCCCCTACCAGTGCTGCAGCAGGCAGCCCGTAAGTCGAAGCTCAGAGCGGGTTCTATCGCGTCGTTCATACGCAGCCAACGCGTCATTGTTCCGGCGGTCACCATGATCGACCGGCTGTGCGCCGAGGCGCTCGCCCGTTGACCGACGGGCGTAACGGCTCCTTTGTCTGATGACATGGCTGACGTCCATAAACCCGATACATATCCAGGTATGAACGAGTGGATGTCGTGGATTAAAGCCGCTCTCACGGCATGTGGCTTAAAAGCTGACTTTTCGATTACATCGGACATTGCGATGCGCCTTCGATTGGACCGGGGCTTACCAAGGCCCTTGATCCCCACAAAAACCCTCGGCGACGCCGCCGACGCCGGCGGCGCGAAGCTCGGCAAGGTGAACGAGGTTGTCGTGACGGCCTGGCTCGACGGCTCGAAGGAGCTGCCTACGGCCGGCGACCGCGGCTTCCGCTACCTCGTCCTAGCCCTAGAGCCTTGGCTCGACCATGGATCGGGCGCCAAGGTCACGGTCGAGTTCGATCCCTGGAACGAATTGTCTGGCGCAAGCTCGCGTCCGGCTCACGTGGGCCTATTCCACGAACTCATTCACGCCTGGTACTACGTGAGTGGCCGCCAGATCTTTACCGACGACCATACCGAGAACGAGCTGATGGTCATCGGCCTGCCAGGCTTCGATGTGCGCGCTACCGGCCACCAGCGTCTTTACACGGAGAACCGGTACCGCAATGAACTCGGCATGGGACCACGCCTTTCAATCTAAAGGGGAGGCAAGAGTTTACACACGTTAGGCTTCACGAACTCATCCGGACAGAAATATTTTTAATAACCGGCAAGCGGTCAGATACATGGCCACCAGACCGCCCCGAAAGAATTCGTGATCAGCAGAGCGCAAGAGCAAACTGATGAAAGTTACATTTGATTCAAATGTCTGGGAGAAACTCGTTTCTGAATCCTCGGACTACCCGACGATCAGGGGAAGGATTCGAGATGGCTCGATGTCTCCATATCTGTGTGAGATTTCTGTCTCGCTGGAGTAGATCCGAATTGGACCGACAACAGTTTTTCCCAAATTATAGGCCCATTATAACTTTTACCCGGATCGACATGATCTGTATGCAAATCGGTGAGCAGGACATAGTCCACCGCTTCAGGCTTTACACCGACAGCCGCTAGCCGTTCGAGATAGGGCTCGTTGAGGTGGTCGAAAGCGGGAAGCTTGCGCTTCTTATCATTGCCAATTCGATCCGAAAAGAGCTATCCGCGCTAGTTTCCCCGGCTAAGCGAACAAAGCCGGTAACAGTCTGGCAGCTGCCAGACCGATACCGAAGACAACGCCGCGAAAACGCAGGAAGGCGTCTTATCAGCGAGCCTGATATGGAATCAAAACATCTAATTATCGTCGCTGCGCGATTAAAGTGATGGTTTGATCAGAAAGGTAGTTTATGAGATCAATCAAAGGTTCACTTGTCGGTCTGGTTCTGGCCGGCATTCTGGCACTCGCGCCCACCGCCGCGTTCGCACATGGTGGAGGAGGAGGTGGCCATTTCGGTGGTGGCGGCGGCCATTTCGCGGGGTTTGCCGGGCATAGTTTTGCCGGCCATAGCTTCACACAACACCAAGGAGCGCACTTTGCGCGGCACGAAAATCATTTCCGGCACGGGAGACATTTCTTTTTTGGAGATCCCTTTTGGTATGATAACCCATACTACGGGTATAATTATCCGGACTACGGCTATTAGGGGTTACAAAAGTACGAGGCAATGCGCGATAAGATTCTGGATGAATCAAAAAGAGTGTTTAAACCGGAATTCTTAAACCGGTTGGATGACATGATCGTCTTCCACCAACTCGAGCGGAACGACCTAGTCAAGATTGTGGATCTCGAGGTGGCAAAAGTCATCGAGCGGGTACGCGGCAAGAATATCAAGGTTCAGCTAGATAGATAGGAGCGCAGTCGAGTTTCTGATCGATAAAGGACACGATCCAACCTACGGGCTCGACCGATGCGCCGTGCTGTGGAGAAATTCCTGGAGGATCCACTGGCCGAGGAGTTCTTGCGAGAGAACATCAACCAGGGCGACAGCGTGCATGGCCAGCTAATTCCCGAATAGCCGCAATCACAGCATCAGGCGCTTCACGCGGGAAGAAATGTCCAGCGGTAGGAATGTGATCCCGCCGCTAAAGCGGAATCTTGAGATCGTGATTCATCGCTGGAGACGAAGTGTGGGCTCGGGGTCCCGCCAGCCTGGTGTTACTCGAGTTAGACCAACGAGGTCGATCCGAGATGCCAGAAGGTTTCTCAGTTTCCGGTCGTCGTGCCGGGCGAAACGGAAAAATCCGCGCAGCCGTAAACGCCGTGTCCTAGACCTAGAGTCGAGTAGGTCTCCGCGAGCAAGAGTGTGATTACAGATTGAGGATGATTGCGGGACCTACTCGACTCTAGCTTATGTGCGCCAAACATTAGACCAGGCTAATTCTGCGAGTGGCTGATACTTTCGGAATTATTTGGCAGAATTCTTTCGGCGATATTTTGGCACACGTTCGTAGCTGATCGCTTCGGTTCTCCTGGGTAAAGCTCCTTCTGCGGAGGCAAGCCTCCATACCGGAACAGGAGCTTAAGGTTGCTCAACTCTTAAACTTGACCGCCGAGGACGTTGCTCCCCAACACCCCGTATTAGGCTGATTCGTGTAATTTTATACCGCTAAGAGCGGCCCTTTTTGGGAGATGGCACCGGCGGACGAGCTTCCGGTGAGGATATAGGTCGTAGAGCGTTATCCCACTCGATTAGGCTGACGCGTTCCAGCAGGGAGAGATCGATTCCATTGGCGACCGGGGCGCACTGGCTGGAGGACCCGGGAGATCTCCCGCGCCTGCCAGGATCAGGTTCAGGCAGCTGCAGGCTGTCGCCCATATTAGTTATTCCTAACTCCGGAAAATGTTGAAAATCTTTTTGAAAACGCGGATTGCGAAGCTTTTTTCCTGGTTAATTCGCCCAAGTTTTTCCGAATGATTTTGTTCCGAAACGAAAACGCCACGGGTGTCGACCGTCTCTACGCCAGTTGATCGGAACGCGCGTTGCCTGGCAGCCCAAAGTTCCGGATCTATCTCCGTGAGAAGGTACTCCAAGGCCAACAAGCCACCTAAGGACTTCCTAAAACAGGGTACATGGGGAAATGGAAAACACACTTTTTCTGATTTCTGCATTTTGAACTGAAAGACTACTCCCATGCTGTACGGCACAAGCATCAAAACATTCAGTGGCCGGTTGTCACCAAGCCCACGCACCGTTGTCACACCATTCGCGGTTCCCGCTCGAATGGCAGACGGATTCGGGACAATGATCGAATTGTTTCAGAAACAAGGTCTTATTGACCCAACTAAAAAACGGGTAGTAAGTAAGCTCCCAGACTCTATTTTGCTAACAACATCTAGAGACGTATTACCTGATGTGATCGCCCTTCATAACTGGTGTAACACCGGTCTATTTGCCAAGACCGTGGCTCCGCGTGGCCCTCTCGTTGTTGCCAATCAGTACACACCAGCCACAAGGAACGCCACTTTTAAAGGCGTCATGGGCCAAGAGATAGCGAGCATTAGTGGCGCGGTGTCATGTGACACATATATGAAGATCTTGGATACACTAAAGACCCGCGTTTCTAACGATCTGGCTAAAGCGCAGACTGTGGTTTATCCACAAGCCAATGATATTGGTGGTCAGATGGAAGCCTCAACCGACCCCGTTAAGCGCGCTCAGCTGGCACAACAAGGTCTCGACCTTCTGGCCACGATAAGCAATTATTGGTACCCCGATGCTGAGTCCGCCCTTGTTGCTGCGCAGGCGATAGGATCTGCTGCAGTGACCAGAGGATGCCCGGCAAATACGATAGCAGACAACCTCTGTCAAATTCAAAGAACGGTACAGGACATTGGAGATTTGAGCACAAGCTTTAATTATTCTTGTGCAGTGACGTTGTTCCAAAACGATGGCGCTCTCTTTCGGGCTAGACAGGCACAGACGCAGCAGGATCAGCAACAGCTTCAGTCTGTAGCGCAATGCCTCAAACTTACGGCCGCGTGGTACGGTTGCGACATCATTCTCAACGAGGACTGTACGCAAAAGTTCTACAACTGGTTGTCCGGTCTTGCCGGAGGGGCCTCACTTTTTGTATCATGGACAGAGGAGGGCGGGTCGATTGCTGCCGTCGCCACGCTCGATGCTGCAGCGCCACCGGCTACAGTCGTTATTGTTGTTGTCGCCGCACTTGGCGCGGCCATTGATGGATTTGCCCAGGCGTTGGCCAGCGACATTCATGGGCGTGACAACGGAAACGGTGTGACCTTGCACTTCTCTTTGGTTGCCGCTGGAATAACGTCTATTTTAACGTCGCCTTTTGGGACGGAAGCTATTGAATCGGTCGTCCTATTAACGGGCGGCGGAGGAGGCTTTATGTGTGAGTTCTATCAATTTATGTGGATTTCGGCTAACTAGCCTTTGTGACGGCGACCGACGCAATTTCGCCAAGGCGATATTCTGGAGCTGACGGATACGCTCACGCGTAACCCCAAACTTCTTACCCACTTCTTCGAGGGTCTTCGGTTTGCCGCCGTCCAACCCGAATCGCTTGAAGATAATCTTGCGCTCCCGGTCGTCCAACACCTCCAAAAGCTCGCTAAGTTCGTCGCGCATGTTCTGGTCTCTGAACAACTCGAACGGCGTCTGCGCATCTTCATCCCCAACGATCTCACCAAATTCGGTTGAATCATCATCGCTAATCGGAGCATCAAGGGACGCCGGTCGAATCGAAACCCTCTTCAACTGAGAAAGCTTCGTGCTCGAGATACCGATCTCTTCGGACAGTTCTTCATTGGTCGGTTCACGACCTAACTCCTCGCTCATTTTCAGCGAGGCTCGGTTTAGTTTGTAGATCTTGTCGATCAGATGTATTGGAAAGCGGATCGTCTTACTCTGGTTCGCCATCGCCCGTTTGATCGATTGCTTGATCCACCAAGCACCATACGTACTCAACTTGCCACCCTTTGCCGGGTCAAAGCGTTCGACGGCCTTCATCAAACCGATGTTTCCTTCAGAAATCAAATCGAGGAGCGGGAGCCCTAAATTCGAGTAGTCATGAGCGATTTTAACGACCAGCAGCGGCGCTTTTTTCGTATCTTGAACGGTATGGAAGTACACTTCACCCCTGAGCAGGAAGCACAGATTGGGCAGATCGCTACCAAGGCCGGCACCGACACCGAGCGTTTGGTGAAGGAATACTCTGCGAATTTTATTCCATCGTCACCAATCCGCGGCGCGTCCAAAATCCGCGCTCTCCTGCGGCTGCACTCACCGCAGTGTCCCGGCTGGCCGCTTTTCTTCATGTGTTGCCGGTTCCGATCCACAGCCTTGGGATCGGCGCCACCCCGTACCAGCCAAGCGATGCGGTGAGTGGGATCAGAGGCGCCGAACGGTTGGTCACTGCGACAGCCCCGCCGATGATCATCACACCTGTTTCAAAATGTCTTCCAGCCTTCGGTAAACCTGCCTTCAGAAAAGGCGTGAATTTTGTACAGCGGCATGTCGTCCAGGAAAGCCCTGACCATCATGTCAGCTTCGTCCGGATTTCCTAAGCCGAAAGCTTCGGCCAACTGCGGGTAAAAGGCTTTGCCCTTCAGATGGAGTTTAAACTCTTTGAGCAGCGAGTTGCGCGTCAGCAGGGGGTAACCCGGTTGCGTTGTCCGCACTTCAACCGTCTGTTTTAGCGGGAGGTCCTGGGAAGAGCCGCCCACGAGCAGGTCAAATTGACCCGGATGTACCACCCAGCCGTGCGTGGAAGTGTCGTAATAGGTAAAAGCGCGTCGATCGAGCTCGAAGCGGACCGTTTGCCCTTCGCCGGGTTGCAGGGCGACTTTGGCAAAGGCTTTCAATTCTTTTTCCGGGCGCACCACCTTGGCGCATCGTTCATGAACGTAGAGTTGCACCACCTCTTTACCGGCTACCGGACCGGTGTTCCTGACGTTGACTTCCACCGTCAGGCCTTCCGCCTCATCGAGCACGTCCGCGCCGACCCGCAGGTCCGAGTAAGCAAACGTCGTGTAACTCAGGCCGAACCCGAACGGGAACAACGGGGTCAGCTTCCGGACGTCGTAGTGGCGATAGCCAATGAAAATCCCTTCGCCGTAGTTAGCTTCCTTATTGCGGGCGGGAAAATCCGGGTAAGGCGGCGTGTCTTCGAGCCGCAGGGGAAAGGTTAACCCGGCCGGTTAACGCATCGGCGATAGCGCCCCCGCCGGTCTGACCACCCAGCCAGGCTTCCACAATCGCCTGTACATTCCGGGCCCAGGGCATCGTCACCGCCGAACCATTCATGAGCACCACCACGGTACTCGGTTGAACCGCGCTCACCGCGTCAATCAACGCATTATGCCGGCCGGCAAGTCCAGCGAGGCCCGATCAAAGCCTTCCGATTCGTAGCTGTCGGGCAGGCCGGCAAACACAATCGCCACCTCCGCCGCTTTTGCCTGCTGCCGGGCTTCGTCGAGCAGTTCCTCGGTCGTCGCGCCCTCTTCGGTGTAGCCCGCCGCATAACGGATGATGGCCTTTTGATCCGCCAGCTTCACTATCTCCTCATAGGCCGTGGAAACCCGGGTCGGGTTGACGTCCTGACCACTATCGATCTCTCTGGCAGCGGTCTTATTTCGTTACATTGCATGCCTACCGCAAGAAGATTGCCGGAAGGATCGGGCCTTAATAACGGCACAGAATTTTCGCTAGCCAATACGCAAACGGGTACGGTATCCCGTTCGCGCTTTGCTTACGCTTGCCTAAACGTGCGTCATTTGCGACGCAGAAAAGCTTTATAATCTACGACCGGGATAGGCATGAATCTGCTGGTAAACCGTCTGGCCATTTCAACTTGCCTCTGGATAAACTCAGCTCAAGCCGGGCAACTCAAGAAATTAGGTAGGGTAATTTGTACTAGTCGCCAAAAATACAAGCACCCGCTGACTAGCATCAGCGGGTGCTTTAGTTACCAAATAGGAGTTAAAATCAATCTACTATTTTTTGAGTATTTACCTAATTGATGAAGAAGAGCGTTGAGTTTAGCGTCACCTACAATGACAAGTAACGAAGCATCAGACTATATTGCTCTTTGTCAATGCTTCATTTCTACCTCCCGCGAACGCCTACAGTATCAAGCCGGGCTGGACGGCTTGAGTCTTGCCGAAATGGTGGAAAAACTCGTTGCTGCAAGGGAAGAGGAAGAGAACGGCCTCGACGGGGCGAGCTTATCGGCTAGACCCGGAGCGATATTCGGAGACTACGACGCCAGCACTTCAGTCGAAGATAACCGTCGGCGGCCGGAGCAGTCGGTGCCGGGGAAATGCGATCGCCGTGCATTGTATCCCGAATAAAATCGCGCCGAGTCCGGCTCTATTGCCGTGCCGAGCAAAGGTCAGGATAAGACAGAACAATTTCGAACCAAGCCACCGATAAGGCAGAACTGCAGCAAAAGAGCTGGGCAACGCGTAGTCAGAGACGCGCGCGTTCAGCCTAGAATAGGACACATCCCCCGTCATATGGTGTAGAGCAGCTACCGCAAAATCGCGACGCTGTTCTTGTTCATTGGGGGTTACACAACAATCCGTAGCGCCCAACCCTCGGGATCAAATTCGGGCATAGCTTCCAATCGGGCTTTTAGTAGCTTTACAAACTCTTCTTCGGCTTCCGCGAAGGGTAAGCATTCGAATAACTGGATCGCGCTCACCATCGGATCCCGGTTGGCTTCAAAAACCCTTTTGCCGCGACTACCATACCGTGACGCTGTGCGACTCACGGAGTCGAGAGCCTGGACCATCAATTCGAACGATTGAAGGCGCGTGCTCCTGAATCTGAGCTCTAGTTCAGAATTCAACCAGAGGACGTTGAAAATACGATCAACCTCGTTCGATCTGACTCCGAGTTTTCTGATACGACCGCGGCTTTTGATGACTGAGAAGCGCAACAATCCCAGGTGATGATTTCGGCACGAGCAGATTTCGTCAGCCAAGATCACCAAAACACCGAGGAGAACACTGATTGACAGGATACATAAACTTGGGCCTTCAAAATCCGTTGATATGATCGGCGAGAGCCCAGCACAAATTAAGGGTACAGGTATCGACAAATATGCTGAGACCGCTCCCGGTCCTTTCCAGAGTTGCTGCAAAAGCTGCTGGCGAAGCCATAAGTCTGGTTTTAGCATTGCGCGTTACCCAGTTTGGTATTTCGAGGAAAACACAATTCTCCTAGCCGTGGTTTTACTTACCGCCGATGATTTCGGAGTGCCAGTAGGAACTTTTTCGCCGGGACAGGCTTATAACACATCGCCAGAGAGGCACGCGGACAATGGGACGTGTTTGAGGCTGAACCGCTACAAATCAGCGTCGGCGATCAAATGCGCGTCGCGTTCAATTTGGCGCGGCACGGTCTATCACGGTATCCCAGAAGATCCTTATCACCTTCATGAAACGCCGGGCGAATACCTGGCGTTCCTGGGGCGGATCTGTCCGGAACAGCGCGATCGCGCGATCGAAATTGCAAAGAGGTCTGGACGCAAACTAAAGATCGCTGCGAAGGTGGATCCAGCTGATCGCGAGTATTTCTCTGACTATATAAAGCCTTTATTAAACCATCCATTGATCGAGCTCATTGGAGAAATTGGACAAGACCAGAAAGATGAATTTCTCACAAACGCCCTCGCGCTATTGTTCCCCATCGACTGGCCTGAACCGTTTGGCTGGTTCTAATCGCGGCGATGGCCTGTGGCACACCAGTTATTGCGTACAACGAGGGAGCTGTCCTGGAAATCATTGAGGATGGGAAAACCGGTTTTATCGTCGACAATCAGAGCGATGCCGTCGCAGCCGTCGATCGACTCGGCTTGATCGACAGAAAGAGTTGCAGGAATGAATTTGAGAAGAGATTTAGCGGGCACCGGATGACCTCGGATTACCTTGCGATCTACGAACGGATCCGGTCCGAAGGTGAAGGCCGCAAAAAAGTGACGGCATGGCCGCGCGCAGCCTGAAGTCCCGCTTTCGGGAGTTATCGAAATTTTAGATAAATACGTTTTTTATTGCAGATGCTTGTAAGTCGCCTCGACGCGCTAATGAAATCTGCCATTCAGGGTTGATTGGGTACTTGAAGCGGCTTTTTGTCAACGGCCCACCCCCTGAAGGAGTGGGTTGCGGCTCGGGTTTAGTCACGTCTTTCCGGCTTTCGCTTTACCGGGGTCTGCCGGGCGTCATCTTTGCCCTCGGCCATCTGCACCCGCCGCATCGTCCACCAGATTTCGGATTAGGCGGCGCCCTTGTTGGCTTGATCAGCTCGCTCCTGGACCGCCATCTTGAAATTCGGGTACGTCACTTCACCGGCCAAGAGCCCCGCCAGCTTCACCCAGTCTTTCTGACTGATCGAGAGCCGGTAGCGATAATCACGGGCATCGTCATTTGTCGGAGGATTCATGCTCGGGCATTTGTCTCGGTAGCGCGCTGAGCGCTATGAATCCGAAGGGGTAGTGTGTTGTGAACCGGCATCAGCGAAAAGAAACCGCCCCGGATCACCAGATAGAAGACGACCGCCAGCACGGAGGCCCCAAAGGGCTGAATTAAATATTTGGGCACCCAGCTCCAAATGAGGTCTCGATTCCCGACGTACCAGTAGATAGGCGCAATCCATACACTAGGCTCCCCAAGGCGCCCGCACACACAACTAGCCCTAAAATAAGCGCGTTTCCGGTTCGGCGTAGCGAGCTTCCGGTGGGGTCAGGAAAATTCCTAAAAAACGGTATGATTTCGGTTGAGTCTGGTCGGTTCTGGTAATCGAAGGTCCAAATTCGAGGCGGCCCTGGCATATATAACTTGTTTTCTGAACGTTATAGGTCGTTGGAGGCGCCGATTTCTGCTCGCCAAGGCAGAACTCTGCGCTGGGAACCTATCTCCTTCCCTCCGGGACAGCGTAATTAGTGAAGGGACCTCCTTCAGGCAGGCGCCATTCGGCGAAGATACTCCCAGGTAGCGAAGAAGTCGGTGAGCCAATCGTTGTAACCCATGATCCGATAAATAATCCGCCGACCGCTCCGCACGATTTGCGCCGGCAGCATCACAATGAGATGCAGGAAGCGACGGAACTCCATCCTGAGTAATTCCAGACCTCGCTCGCGATTGGGCATCAGCAATCCGTACCAGGCCTTAAGATTCCAGGCCAAGGCACTCATCACCATATAAGCCCAGTTACTCAACAGATCGTCGACCGGCATGCGCATGGCATTGACCCCATTTTTCAGCTGCTCGATCACGTTTTCCTGGTCGCAACGCCCATTGGCAAGCGCCACGATCTGTTCGGCGCAGTATGCAGTGTGGTTCGTGATGTAGAAGAAGTATTTAATGTCTTCAAAGAGCACCGTTTCTCCTTTCTGGACGCTGATGTTTTTGCGCACCACCACCAACCGATAGCTACGCCCACATTTGTTCGGCTGATAGCTGAACTCCGCCACGCTCTCGCCCACCAACTCTTTATTCAAGTACCCCTTGAAACGCACAATCGCTTCCTTGATCCGCTGAGGCTTGCACCGCGGCTCGGTCGCAATTTCATAACGAGCCAGCCGCTCAAGCGGTTCCCAGGTCGATTCTGGCAAAGATTCAGCCAGTTGGACAACTTTAGGATGAGCATCCATGCCAAAAATGAACTTAATCCCTTGGCTATCCCAGCGATCCAGTTCGCCGCTCAGCGTAAAATCGGTGTCACCGCGCAGCGTGATCTCACCGGCACGTGGACGTACCAACTCAATGGCTCGATCGATCCAGGGGACACAGCCTTCATGGCTGACCGCATTGCCGGGCCGGTTGACCAGATAAAGCACTTCGCGGGTATTGGCCAAAGTGATAATTAAAGGCGCATAACCCCAGATCCCTTTATAGGAGAGCGCCATCCCTCCTTTGCACTCTCCCAAAGTCCCGGCGATCGTACCGTCGGTATCGATAAAGGCTTGCGAGAGAAAATCCTCAGGCTGCTTTTCCCACACCTGCTGTCGCGCAGCGTTAATGGCTTCCATCAACGTCAACAAAGAGTCTTGATCAAAGCGTCGCGTAAAATCTCCACTGGTGGTCGGATCAGGAATCCGTTGCGCTCCCAAACCATCCAGGAAAGCTTCATCATTGCGGCGCAATTCGATATCTTCCAGGCGCTGGCCATCCAGGAGGGCATTGTAAGCCAGGTTCAACACGTGATCACTCTCGTGATAGGGTAGATGCCTCTTGAGCAGCTGCAGCCGATCATCGATCTCCTGGGCTAGTCCTAGCCTTTGGCCCATCAGGTGGATGGCGCCGATTCCGCCGTAGTTGAGCGCCCGGCCACGTTCGGCCATCTCAAAATGGATATTGCTGGCGCTCATCATCGCTTCGGGCTGGTCACTCCAGCCACGCTTAGGATCCAGTCGACGTGCAATTCGCTGCTTGCGGTTACGCAGGATTTTGGGGTAAGTTCTGTTCACTCGAAATGCTTTTTTTCTTGGCTGGGTTAGGTTAGCTACTTCCCAGCGAACCAAGTATTTAAAGGCATTTCGAGCTTTTTGTTCCCCTCGCGCATTTAAATCACGCTTCCTTAAGGACTAGCAGAAACATACGCGTTTCCTCAAACCTACGGGTGAGCGGGTGAACCGCAACGCTTGATGCGGCGAGCATGCCGAGGTCTCTTGCAACCGTCGTAACCTTGGGAAACATCACGAACGCGTGTTCCGCTCTATGTAGACCAGATGGGTCGAGAGACCATACCGAGCGTCAATCCGCTAAGAGATCCGCGACCCGTTCCGCTTTGAACTCATACCGAGTTTCAGAGTGCGCGTCCGACACTCCAGAGAGATCGAATCCGTTTTCAGTCTTTTGGACATTTAATCGGACAGGAGCTCCATTCATACTAAACGGAGCCTGCATATCAGAACCGGCTGGCGCACCGGTTGTCGCGGGCGCGTACATTAACATGGTCAAACTAGCGCCCTGGCCTTCGACTTTGCCGAAATAAACATGCGTTTGGTCAATACCTCTAAAGTCTCCATTGCTGACCCTCGCTATTCCCTTGCCAGCATCTTTCTCCGATTGGAAATCGACTCGGTAGATTCCGTCATTCATTGCTTCAGTCTGCGTACAAGGACTGCCGCAAGCAACAATAGACACGCGCCTTTGGGCGCAGCATTTTTGTTGTCTCGGAATCCCTTTGGGCATGAGTATGGATTAATGACACAGCAGCAGCACGAGCGGTCGAAAATGGCGATTGAATCAGAAATACTGCTAAAAGGGGCCATAGTGACGTCAAAAAGGTACGGCAACGAAGTCGTTGCGATTGTTTCCTCGCCTTTGGGCACGGTTCCTCTCAAGGAGTCGCCTATATGACCTGCAGCATTGCCGGGCACGAACCCTCGGCGACCACGTTAGCCAATTGGTAAGCTTTGAAGGGTGGGCTTTGGTTGTGAGGAATCAAAACGACAAGTGGCGCGGCATGGGGGATGAATGACATCTCGCCGGAACTGGAATGAGCGGCGATGACCTCCAAACCGTCGTCAAATTTTTGAAGGTTCATGGTCGTATTGCGCACAATCTTTTGTTTGGAGTTGGGGAACGAGATTGAACACCAAGTGAGGGCGAGAGCCAGATCCGGCCGAAGCAGCCTGACCTTAATGCGTCATCGACATCACGTTGGCGGCCCCAGACGACCGTTATGGAACGATCCTGAATTTTATTCGGTCTCCAAGGCTGATTCCCGCGCTGTTGGCGCAGGTCATTTGGACTTGGCGGTTGTCGAGGATATCTTTGCCGGAGATGGAACCGCCCTCAAAGAGCTTCAAGCACGGACAGGCACCAGAGGAGGAGAGATAGTCGAGGACGCTCGTGCTTGTTGCCGCCGAAGTCGAGCTTTATTTGGAAAGTGGCGATCCGGCCTGTGCGAACAATGGGCATTCTCTTGGTTTCTGTCTCAAAGAGTTCTCGTTCCATTCGGACCTGACAGGGCTAGGATGTCGGAATACCTCGCGTCTCTGGAGTTCCGTCGCGCATTGATTTGAATTATACACGAGTCACGATCTTGCAGGGTGCCGATCGCGCAATCCTCCGTCGGGGGGCGACGGAGGCAGGTGAGCGCTGGGCGAGGTCGATTGTAGAGTAGCGCCGATTCGTGAAAACTATTTGGTCCCACTAACGCGCGCGCGGGTCACCTTGTACGGAAATAACGGTCAACTATTGGTTGTGATGCGCGTCCTGCTGATTAACAAACGCCAGAAGCGCATCATAAACCTTTTCAGCCGCGGCATCCGGTTCAAGTCCGGGTTTTGAAAGGAGATGCAGAAAGCATTCCCACGCTTTGTTGTCGGCCTGAGACCAACTTTGGAAAGATATGCCATTAAAAGATCCGTTGCTCATACCCTATTTGTAGCTCAGAGGAAGAATTGGTCGAGGCCGGGTACGGCATACCGAGCGTCAATCCGTTAGAGCTCCGCAACCCATTCCCCGGTGCATACCGGGGTGATTTGATTTTTCCACACTACCGCTGATTTGTTCGCCTTTGCTCTTGATACGGCCGATGTAAGTATGGGTTTGGTCAATTCCTGTGAAGTCTCCATTTCTGACCCTCGCTATTCCCTTGCCAGCATCTTTCCCCTTCTGGAAATCAACTCTGTAGATTCCGTCGCGCATTTGTTTCAATTATACACGATGTCACGATCTTGCGGGGTCTCGTGCTCCGTCTGGGTACCGATCGAGGCAGGTGGGTGCGGCATAGACATGAACATTCGTCGTAACTGGAACCTTAAGAGAGAACGGTCCCAGTTTTTATAGCTCTCCTCGGCATTCCGACGCAGTTGTGAGCGCCTTCAGGATCTCTTTGCCGGCCTTTTCCAAAGTAGGGTAAATGTCCGGCCATAAATATTCGGCCCCGCCATGATTGACACGGAGCCGGTACCCATTTTCAGCAGGCAAGATTGTGAACTGGAACGATTGCTTACCGCACAGTCGCCAAGCCAAGATCCGGCGCTCTGCGTCGACCGTTGGCGACCGTCTCACCGCGTCCGATCCGGGCGATTTCACGTAGAACCATTACCAGATTGCCCGAAACTATAACAGCGGTAAGGGGTTTACCTGAAAAATATTTCCGTGATCATGATAATACTGGAAAACGCCGGGGGCGTTGTGATACGCTGGCCGCTATTTTCGTTCCATTGCGCCGCCCGAAGAGGCGTCGTTTAAACGGGAGTCGTCCTGGACAAGATCTGTGGCATCGACCGGGCAACCAGCCGCGATCGAATGTCTTTGTCCCATGAATGACCCGTTATGTGAGGCGAAAATCCTGTCTCCGTAAGCTCATAAGTAACGCTCAGTACCATGTAGAAAGGTTATGCACCTCTTGGCTTTTTCACATAGCACCGGCATCAATTATCTCACCCTTTGCAGGGCATTGCTTTACCCGATAGGCAGAATCGGAATGCGTTCCAGAGGTTACGAATTTCAGGTCGGGGCTGAGCGGTCGCTTACTTCGGATCTGCTTCGGATATTTGGCTCTCCAGCATCTCAAAAACGCTTAGTTGAAGTCCCATCAATCGCGTACCGAAAGCAACTTGTCTGTTGTGGCGCGCGGCAAGGCGCAACCCGCTTGACAATAGTTCCAAATTATTGCAGTAACTGAAACCATTGAATTTATTAGCTGAAGAGAACCATGGACAGCAAAAAGGCAGAGCCCAATCCAACTCCGCCGGAGGCGAATTCGGCACAAACGAACGAATCTGCTGAGAGTAAACCAGAAGACGGGGTCGATAAGGACCCTTCATATTTAAGAAGTCGGCAGATCGCATTTAAAAATTTATTCCTCAAGAGGGACAGAAGTGAGGCTTAGTCCGAGAACAAATATCTACGCCTTGGTTCGCGGTCGGTAGGATCAGGGAATCTTACGCAGGTTCTTGCGCATTTTTTGTCTTCAAGAGAACGAGGAGCGGTGACGAATCAAAGTGACGTGGATTTGGCTGATGCGCCTCGCGTTCGAGTTACATCGCTGAAGCGCGTCTATCCTCTTACGATGACATCCTTATTTTGGAACACCCGCAAAACGCGGTGCCATGTGAAACGCATTCACCGGTAATCCTCCCGGTCCACGCTGCAAAGCACACCCCCGTCTATCTCCACTTTTTTTGACTGGGCCAAGCCCCACCGTACGAATTTCGCCCGCTCGATAGAAGGCTGTACCCCCCCGACTCGGCTGTTCGAGAATCCCTTGCCGGAATACCGTCGCGCTTCGCTACAGCCACCCACAGCATCAAGCTTTGCGGCAGGGGGTACTTTCGTCTCGATTTCCCTGAGTTCAGGCGTTTACAATCGGCGTAACCCGACCCCCCAACGATGAAAATCGAACTCACCCCGGAGAACTCGGCAGCCCTTGCGAAATACGCCGTATTGGCTGAACACACGGGCGCTTCTCTTGCGGAATCCGAGGATTGATCCTGGCGCACCCGCTGCTCTAGATTCTTGCCTCAAAAATCATCGACATAATTGGTTGAAGATTTGCAGGCAGCGGTATCAGGCAGCATCGAGGAGATTGACAATGTCCTGGATGGGCCCTGTCAACCTTATAATAGGCAGCTTCAAGTTTACTCTTGGGCCGATGGTCGGCGTCTGGTTGGTGGTGAAAGCGACTGTTAGCAAGCGGACCGCACAGACGCTTGTGGAAGAACACAAACAGCAGAGCGACTTGGAAGCCTTTGCTGGTCAGGCGGTAGGCGTATCGTGAGCCGTCACGTTCGAGCAGACCGTGACCTTTGAGTTTGCGCAGGTCGTAGCGAAGTTGGTTGAGACCGTAGGCCTTTTCGGACAGTTGGAAGCCCTGGAGAATGACTTGATGAATTTGCCTGGCGCTCCAGCCGCCGAGATTGTTGCCGGCATGCAGAAGAACCTCCAAGAGCCGGATGATGCGGGTCTCATGGATCTTTATCCCCGCGTAATAGACCGAGCCTGTCGTGATCGGCAAGGCCATGCGCTGCAGCAGAGGAAAGCGAAAAGCAGCTAAACCGCAATGATCTCATCTTGCCGGTATATTACGTCGACTGCGCGGTGCTGAACGAGGCTGCAAAGAGGGATGCCGATCCGCTGGCGAAAGTCATTGCGGCTCGTCAATGGGTGGACTGGCGGGAACTGCGATGTGAGTCAATCACGTCGTCACAAGTGCGCAAAATGTTTGCGAAGATGGCAACCCAGATTGCTGAGGCGTTGGAACGGGGCCATCCGAAACACGAAGCCGCGGCGGCCCCCTCAGAGAGCCGGCGAGACACTGACGCTATAAGCGCGACGCTCGCAAACGCTTCCGTACAACCCGTTGAGGCTTCGCGCGGTCCGGTGCAGAAGACAGAGCCGCCGACCCATGTGGTCGATACGTTCCACCGCGGCGATCATTCTACTTTGACGGATGCGCTCCAGGCCGCCAAACCGGGCGACAGGATTGTAGTTCGGCCAGGTTTATATAAGGAAGGCATCCTTATTGATAGGCCGGTCGAGATGATCGGCGACGGTAATCCAGATGAGGTAGTGATCGAGGCAGCGGGAAAAGAAGCCGTCCTTTTCAAGGCGAGCATGGGCCGAATCGCAAATCTTACGCTACGGCAGGCGGCCCAATGTGTGGTGGCTTTGAGGCCGGAGAAGAACGCCGGCCGCACGGGTGGTTGGCTGGTCGTCGAATCTCGCACTCAACCATAGCAAAGTTTGGTCAGATCATGAAGGCAGCGTTGTCGGCTTGCCAAATATTTCGGCCCTCTTCCTCTCCGTAAGTGGTGACACCTTCCGGAGAGATGGTTCCTACCCAGCTTTTCGCGGTCTCAAGCGTCTCCTTAGTCAAAAAAGGGCGCCATACATCGCACGCACGAGCTGTCTCCGCCAAAAACGTACAGTTTGAACTATCTGGCGACTCGGCGGAGAACGGCGAAGGATTTCGCGGGCGGGGCGTTGAACGAAAGAGCTGCAAGAAGTTAGTTACGAAAGCGGCAGTCGGAATCCACCTCCTTCTCACGCGCTCGCTTTTTGCCTGCGATATTCTGCGTAGGTTGCTTCTGCGCGTTTCTCTAGTGAAATCGACTTCTGCTCGTTTGCGATTCTGATTGCGGCGCAGAATGAAGCCTCAATTTGGGTCTCGTCAGCACCCATAGCCGCGAGAAATACACCGCGAAGGCGCTGTATTTCGGCACACCACCAGCGCTCTTCAGATCTTTCGACCGCTCCTTCCGCCTCCGTTATTGCCTCAAGAGCTTCGGAGGCACGTTGCGCGAGGTACAGGGCTTCAGCCTTTAGTGCCAGAAAATATGGCATGCGCACCATCGCGCCGGTTGTTCGATAGTCCCGTATTCCGTCCTCGATCCACGCGATACCTTCACCTGTCTCAGTGGAAGCGCTCCGGGCCCAGCCGCGCAAAATCTCCCCTCCAGGCAGCCAAAATGCAAAATTCTGACGCGTGGACAGCTCAATTAAATCCGATGTACGCAATGGGTACATGGCAGCCGGCCGCGGCTGGGGTTCCATCATAATCCGTCACATGAATTGTGAACGCGGACGCGACAACATGTTGCGGAACCTTCGGCAAAGAAGCGATGAGTTGTGCTTTCCGTACATGGCAAGAGCGATGCGCAGAAGGTATGCCACTGATTGCGTGGCTTGAAGATCAGGTCGCCTCGATTGCCGAAACAACCTCTCCACCCAGATCAGCGCCAATCCGCCCTTCAACTACAAAACTGTATTCATCTTCATTCCGATGCCGATGCAGAGGCGCCGCGAGCGCCCGCGGTTCCATCGGATGTTCCACGAGCGAAAAGCGGCAGCTCGAGTCATTCCCATCAATCATAAATCGGACCCCAGTCGAACCAAGGTGGCAGGATTTACCGTCCTGCGACCTCAAAATTCGCGATCCGTTGCGTTCTTTTTTCATGGGCAAACGAGATAGTTAAATAGACCTGACCGACGGCGTCCTACTGCTTTCGGGTCCCCATTGCTTGGGATACCAATAGGCTGTTGGTGCCGGCAATTGGAGCCTGAGGCCGGCCGGCGTCAACAATGTAGTTACTCTGACGCTCTCGCTCTTCCGAGCCGCGGCTTTGCATCTGCCGAACGACGACTAGATGCGGATTGGTATGACGCATAGGAATGAATCGCGCTGCAAAGCCAGTACCAGTGGATGCACTTGCCCACGAAAGCAGAATCAGGTAGCGCCTTTCGCAACCAAATGTTCCGCCGATCAACGTGTGATGACCGCAAGAAAGCGCCAGCGATTGTGCGCTCGGTGATCCCTTTCGAAACGTCCTTTATGGGCATTGTGAGTCTGCCAATTCGGGGTTGGAGTGCCATTAAAAGATAAGCGGTTAAAACGCAATAGGAACATGAGCAAAGAAGAACTCACTATCTATTTGAACGATCACCTTGCCGGTTCCGTCGGCGCCTTGGAATTGGTGGATCATCTTATCGAGACCTATAAAGGAAAGTCGCTCGAACAGTTCTTCAAAGATCTCCGCAGCGAAATCGAGGCGGATCAAAACACACTCCAGGATCTGATAGAAAAACTCGGCAAGAAGGAAAGCGCGGTGCGAAAGCTGGCGCATGGGTGGCGGAGAAGCTCTCCCGCGCGAAAATTCGACTGAGCGATTCTGAGGAGGGACAGATGGGCCTGCTCCATGCCCTCGAGGGCCTCGCTCTCGGAATCACCGGTAAGCGAGGTCTCTGGACCGCTCTAGCGACAACTGCCGATATTCTGCCGCGACTTCGCGAATTGGATTACGCGCGCCTGGAAAAGCGTGCAGTGGAACAATACGCCCGAGTCGAGGCCAAGCGCTTAGAAGTTGCGCGTGAGGTCTTTAGTTCGGACTAGCGAGGAGACGCCAGAGCATCCCTTTCTTAGCCCCAAGAGGCTGGCATAGACCTAGAGAGTAGTATCGACCGACTGCTCCAAGCTAGGGCCGCTGCCCAGCCATCAAGCGAACCGAGGGGCTCGAGACAGAAATGTTTAGTCGTTGAGCACCTGAGAATCGTTTCCAGTAGCTTGGTCTGGACGCATGTCGTCATTGAGTATGCGCGCGTGAGTCGCCTGTGCGATAAAGCGCTCATCGCTATTGCCCGGTGTCGATTGCAGGTAAATCGTAGACTGGCACTCATCTTCCGGGAGGAGAATAGATCTCCTTCCCGCAATCGATTCTCCGTCTCACATGCGGCGATGATATTGGAGAAATTCAGACCCGTACCCAAAAATTCAAAGAGTTTGCTAACGCAAGAAACAGGCTTGGCGCGAGCGACCGGAAGGCCCAAAGCAACTGCTCCATTTCCCGCAACCGGGAGACGGCAGCTGGAGGCCGCTCAGGAATGCGGTTCCAGAGACCGGACAAGGTGGCGTAACCATCATCGCTTCACAGCTCAACGCTGGGGATCATTTGAACCAATTCAGCTCACTCTCGTTCCCGGACCTCAACAAAAAGCCGCATTTGTGGGTTGATCCAGCTTTAGCTGAACGCCTTGCTTTGGCCATCCATCGCCATACCTAGAGACAAGGTCAACCAGTGCAGAAATGTATGGGAGAAAGTGATTCAACGGGGCGAGATTAACCAATGGCAAGCATGTCTCGGATTGTTCTTTTCATCGGAGTGGCGTTTTCTTTGGGGGCTTGTACCAGTGAGCAGGTTCAACAATCCCCGCCGCCAACAACCACCGTCGAACGCAGCAGTACGACGACGACTACGACTGGCCAACCCGTTGAGCCTCAATCGTCAAGTACAACGACAACCGTGGTCACACCGTCTCAATAGACTCCGATCATGTTTCCCAGCTCCTCTATCGTTAAGCACGTCCAGAAGGATGACGACAATGGCAGGTTCTATGCGCAAGCAGAAGTAATGCTGGCCGAAAATGTGGATTACGCCCAACTTCAACTAAGAGACCTAGATTCAAGCGTTTATGCTGCTCCGCTAACGAACGCAAAGGCGGGAGTGACTACCTTCCATATCAGCGGTAACGGAAACTCGCCGTTCAAAGTAGGCGGCACTTTTCCAGTGATATGCTTCCCTAAAGGTGAGATGCCTTAAACGGCCCCTCTACAGCCGTGGGATAAAACATCGGTAACTCGCTTAGAGCTAGATCACTTCGCACCTGTAGCCCGAGTTCGTCCCGGTGATGGCTGATCGGCACAGTCGGAATCTTGCTCTGTATCGCTCGTTCCAGTAAATTCCAGGGAATGCGAGACGGAATTTATAGTTTCGATATTAGATCCGACGAGTGGGTTACCAATGGGATCGTCCTGGTCGAAAATAACGCGATCAGGGGCTTCAACGCGAACCATGTCTATGTTGTCGACCGCACGGTAAATTATGGAAAGGCCCGCTGGCGTGTTTCGGAAATTAGGTACGTGTCGCATACGCAAGGGTTCTCCATGCGTGGATTTCCGGCGACACTTTACGGAGAAGAGGGCGAAGATCGGTTTGCGCTCGAAGGAGAGTCAGACGCAGACATAAATGTCAGGGTCGAAATACAAGGCAGGAGGCTATGCGATCTTCCTTGGACGTGTGCAGACAAATCCCCAGACAGAAGTGATGCTTAGCCTGGAAACGCCCAAAGACCGAACGGTAGCCGCTTTCAGCCGGTATCGGCCTTCCGGTTTAAGAACCGTCGAGGATTAATTTTTGCGACTGTCCTAAATTTCAAAAGATCGCTCCATATATCGAAAGACATTTGATCTTCTGCATTTGGCATGGAGTAACCGTGCCTTGGATTGTACACCGCAGGGTCCAACTGCGAGATCTTTCTCGCCATCTGAGTGATCATTTCTCGATCCCGGGTGCGAGGAGGAAAAACGTCCGCATAGCCAGAAATTTCGAATATTTCCCACGTTGGAATGTATCCAAGAAATTCAGAGCGCTTTAGAAGTATTTTCATTGGGCGTTGCTAAAATGGTCGTGGATCGTTTTGATCGCGTACTCCAGCGTTTTGCGCTCGCTTGCGGTCATTGTAGCGGATTTCTTCTCCAACATCGGATTCAATACCCGACAACCGTCCGCATCAAAAATGATGTCAGCTTCCTCAGGTAAACCGTATCCGCCAAATGCGTTCTTGGAGCGATATTCAGTCTGACAGATCCACGCCTTTGGCTCGTAACTAGCAAAGTCCTGCGTCCACAAGGTGGCAGAAACAAACTTGAACGAATACGGGAGAGATTGTTGACTCTTGAGCGCTGGCGATCTTTTTCTTTGGATCGCTTAAGCTGCTCAATCTGAACGTCTCGAGCCTCTGCACGTAGCCGGGTCTCGGTCTCGAGCAAAAGGCTGAAAGGACTCTGATCACGTTTCTGCGTGTCGCCTAACTTCCCAGAACAGCAAACAAGATCGCTTGCAGGAAGAGCTTTCTCATGAATTGGGTATTTTCGATGGCTGCTTCGCTCCCGGTGCATGCATCCTCCCAGACAAAATAATTTTCGATAGTTCGGACGAGCTTTTCCAAGACATTTTTCGAAGAGTTACAGTTGCTTTTGTGAATGGCAAACGTTGGGCAAATGATACCGGAAGAACTTTTACCGTAGCGCTGGGCTTCGGCAAGCCATGGCAGGTGATAGAATGTCGGTTTAAACTCGACTATTCGGGATGGCGCTCAGCAAGGAACTGCTCACGGCTGCATTCCGCGCGGCGGGGAAGGCTCCCGTGTCGTCATAGCCAAAAGCAATGCCAATCACATTCGGCCCCCTCTGCTCAGCAAGCGAATGGTAGAGCAGATCAACGGGACGATGCGGTCTTTCAGAAGGATCGCGACTCCTTGAATGCAGTACGTCCCTAATTCCTCGATCGATTATGTCTCATGGTCAGTTCATCGTTGCTTACGAAATCGCTCCTCTCGGCTTTTTATTCAGCACCCCCAAAACGTTGCGCATCCTGGTACTCCACAAAATTCTAGAAACCAGGTTTCAGTTGCTCCTGCTCAACTGGGTATGCGCTATGTTTGCCGTCTTCGGCGCGAGCATTTGCGGATTCAGTCTTATGCCGATGTTCGTAGCCGTGGGCGTTGTTGCTGAAGCCGTCTGTCTTTAGCTGCTGCTTTGCATCGGCGCGGGAGACATCTTGCTGGAGTTCGCCCTGGAAGATGAGCGATTCTTCGACTTTGCGACGAGATGCCGCGCTTTAAGCATTTTTGAAGATACCAAGCACTCTCTTCCTCAACCAGAAACTGAGTTCGGAATGAAACAGGTCCCAAGATTCAGAGGCATAACTTCGGCTTTTAAGCTAGTCACTGAGCTGCGCCATCCTCCGTGGCATTATGGGCGGCGATATCAGCAACCCAGCGCTCACAAAACTGGATCACCTTACAGTCGCATCAATGGCTCGTCGCGGCGGTGTAACTGATTTTCTTTCTTCGCAATTTGTTCGAGTTCGAGAACAGGGTCCAACCGCGAGATTTTTCATCTCGCGCGAACCTTTGATGCCAGAGCGCGATTAGTCGCATTTTCACGTCAAGCAATCTGGGCCGCATGGAGGTCCGGTATCTCACACTGGGGATCTTTGGTCGGATGACTCGCGCCGGATCTGGCTGATGTGCGGGAGACGACGAACTTACGTTCGCCTGCACGTCGGGATGATTTATTTTGGGAATTAATTCGCGGTCAACGCTCGTCGCCTCTTTCGAAGTTATTTGGCCTGTGCTCTTTTCGTTCGAGCCCATGACCTCAGAGTCCGCGACCGGAGTGCCATTGGGCAAGATGTCGCCTGTAGTTTGCCGCGTCTCCCCTGTGAGATCATCCGCCGTCGGCCAAACCACAACCGGCGAACAAGTCTGGTTGGTGGTCTGCATCCGAAGAGAAATAACCGGCGCAATACGTGGCGGCTCATTTTGCGTCGTTTCTAGGTCCAAGTAAGTTGAAACACAAGACCTGCCACGTTACCCGGCAGGTCTCCAAATATTAAGGACGGAATATTTACCGTTGGCTTCTAGTCATTGTCATGCCAGTGCTGAGAGCCATAATAACGTTGATTGTGGTAGTAGTTGTAATACCGGACGTGATGATGGTGACGATAATAGGGGTGTTGCTGATAGTAATAGCCGTTGGAATACCCCGGGCTTACGGAAATGGTAACCTGGGCTTTAGATTCCGTGGGAATCAAAGCGACAAGCCCCAGGACAACCAGGACCAGGAGGAGATATTGTTTCATATATTATTTATTGAATATTATAACATGGAATGCCAGATGTTGCCTGACTATTCCAAAACAATCGGATGGCAGTTTCTGTCATACGCGAAAGCACCGGTAACGCGTTGAGAATAGTATGGGAGAACCTAAGCGATCGGGGCAACAATTAACCTGTGAGTCAGGCGTGTGTCTCGCCACGCAAAATTGGATGCCCCCTATGAAAAACAAACCCTCGTTCTATTGACACAGGCCGTGCTTGCCTGTGCGGCAGTTTACGTTGGTTAGCGATCGATCCAAGCTCAGGGCGTGGCGCCTGGTGGCCCCGGCGGTAACGCAGATTGGTTGCCCTCGAAGAAAACCGGCTTCGGCACGAGCTACACCGCAGCGAGCAACGTGTGGTTCACTCTGGAGGCCGGCCGGCTAACTAATCGAGGTCTACTACCCTCGCCTCGACACGCCGAGCGTCCGTAACCTCGACTTCGTCGTCAGCGATGGGCAGAGCTTTGCGGTACAGGCCCAGGACGCGTCCACCTCCCTGACGCGACTTGTGAACCCGGATCATGGGCGGCGTGAAAAGCATCACAGGTGGCGTAAGGACGGAGACGATCTCAACAGCCTGACCTACCAAATTGTCAACACCGACACGGCCAACCGCTGGCGCCTCACCACAATCTTGGTTTCGGATCCTTCCCGGACAACCCTGCTCATCGACGTCGAGTTTACCTCGTTGAACGGCCAGCCTTACCAGCTCTATGCCGTTTACCAGCCGCAGCTCAACAACCCAATGGTGGAGGCCCCCCTGAATAAGTCGGGGGTGACGCAGGTCAACGCGCTGCTCGCCTCCGATGCGCAGATGCAGGTCGCGAGCGCGTTGGTCGCCTCGCCCGCCTTTACGGAGACTTCCAACGGCTACCTGGATACGAGCGACGGTGGGACGGACTTGAGCCAGCAAACCAAGCGAGCGCGTCACGACCGGAAATGTCGTAGGAGGATTCCATGACAATTGCGACGGAGGAGCTCGTTTATCGTTAATAATGACCATAATGACATTGATTACTGTAGCTTCCATAGTAAAGTTCAACATGGCATTTTTGATTCCTTCTGCGTTTGGTGCTGATTTTCCCTTTGATCTTCCCAGGGCGACTTTCGGCGAAGTAGTTCAGCGTCACCCCCGCCAAGCTTCCATACCGAACGAACACGAATGGGGCACGATTATACCAAAGCTGATGTTTGCGCTGCAACTCGCGGTCGCAGCAACAGTCGCCAGAGGCGCAATCCTTGCACTGTTTGCGTGGACCCGATCCGTCTAATCGTTGAAGGAATGTTTCTGCAATATGAGCGACCAATTTTTTTACGTCCACTTGAAGTTCACTCCGAAAATCGGGTCTGACAGAGCGCCAATGACTAAACAACACGAAGCGGTTGTTGAAGTTCCAAAGGACCTCGTTCAATGCAACCAATCAGAAAATTCAACCGAGAATCCAAGGGAAAAGGTAATCGTTGTGGATCTCGCGAGAAGAGCTGCTTTCGGCACATTCTCGACCCTTCAGGAACGCGCTCTGGGATTGTATGTTGAAGAGCAACCGATCTGGTATGAGGACCGGATTCATGTCATGAATGAGCGGCCCTGCGACAACGAAGAAAATGGGACGAGAGCGTGGATGATCATTTAGGAATTGCATTTTCGATTGTACGAAACTCAGCCGCGTAGAGGTATAAAATCGGGCGTGACCTCCGGTCTCCGGAATGCTTTCCAGGTCAAGCCTCAGTGCTTTTGGGCTGCTGTGCTACACAAAGGCATTTTGCGCGAAGCATTCGTCATACACAAAAGCAACGGCAATCCGTTGAGAAGAGTAGATCAAGATCAAAGGAAGACTATCATGATCAAAATCATTACAAGCACCACAACATTATCAGAGGCAATGGAAAGACGATGATCAAGACGACGAGGATCATTCCCACCTCGAAAGTTGAGTCTAACACACATCCTTAGCGTTGCGAAAACGGGTTAATGGACTGTATGACGAAGGTCCACCAAGCTGGTGCGAGGACCGACCTCGTCATGAACGAGCGGACGTGTGCGCCCGTTTGGAAATGATGTACGAAACGTCCCATTTTTGCGCTGGTTCGACTCTTTGGATCGTGGGATTACGACGCGCGCTGCTTTACCCTATGAAAATCGACATGCGATCCGATTGAATCGCGCCGATGAAATGCTGCGCCACGCCTCCAGAGTATTCCTCGTGTTGAAATCCATCGGATTGATCTGCGCGATTTGCTTTGCTCCCGCAGCGTTTGCGCAAGTCCGCTATTAAATTACTCGAATTCCTACCGCCCAAGGTGCCAATAGCGTAGCGCTTGGAATAAACAGTGAAGGGGGAAGTCGTCGGCTTCGGAATTAATAACAAGGGGGCAGTGGTTGGGTCTGTCCCTCTGCTTGAAAGCCGGTGAGGGAGCCTTTGGGGTAAGTATTTACAAGGTTCTTCTTATTCAGCGTGTTCCGCATGTAGGCGAGGGTCAAAACACCCTTTACCAGCGAACGCCGATACCAATTCGTCCATACTGTGCCCTTGTAGCCGGCAAGCCCGCCCCAAACGTCAGTGGCGGCATTCACGACAAAGGTTGCTTTCGTCCTTTGTTGCCGCGGCCGAAGTATTTTCCAATAACTGGAGAGCCTCCTCATAAAGCCGCATTCTGATAAGGCGCGACACTTCTGCCAGCGAGATCTCCGGTCCGTCCATGGGATGGTTTTCGTGCATATTCTTTTTAGGTGGGTTTACGGACTTAGATTCCCCGCAACGAGCTCTTTTGCTTTTCCGTCGCCGGGGAATTTGCTCTTGGTATCGGACCGACGGGAGCCAGCCTCACATGGCCCGAAATGAAAGTGGGCGCACGCCATTGCAGTACCAGGGACTCGGGGCGCGGTTCATTTTCGAGATAGGCAACCGCTTGGTCAACGGGGCTCAGGCCGCTGGCAGCAGCGTAATCCCGTGCCGAGAAATCATTCCCGCAACCGAGAGAAATTATTACTACTTGGTTATGCTGTGAAAGGGAGTCGCCCCAGCCTTGGATGATGGATTGCAGAGTTGTCTGAGCGAGCGTGCTATTCTGCGTGCCCTGGCCGCCATCGTTAAACACCGCGCCGCGGATCTGTCGAGTACTGCCGTCCGACTGCCATTGGTCCCATACCACCTGCGGCGCGTGCAATTTCCCGAAATAAATGGCGGCGGAAAGGGCGGAGGAGCTGATGGCATCGACCAATTCAACCTCTCTATTCTCCTGGAGGGGCTTGTCGTTCAGGTCGCGAGTTCGAAACCAGAGAGTTCGTTCGCTGCAAAGGTCGTACGACGCAATCAAAAAAAGCGGTCCCGAATACATATCCCCGAGCGTGATTTGAGGATTCTTGCCAGCCGATCGCAATGCTTCAAAAAGGGAATCCTGGAAGACGTCTCGCTTGAACTTGGCTGCAAAGTATTTCTATCTAGCGGCCGCTGGATTACTCCACCTTCTGTCCAGTTATTAGTGGGACCAGGCTTCTGTTCGCGGGTCCCTGGCGCCTTGGTGATCCTGGACAGATTGGACGTTACGTCCGGGGCGCAATCTCCAACGTGAATCACCGCAAATAACAAGGCCAAGTGCCGCTTTATCATAAATCTGTCTGCAGTCGTTCTTTGCCCTAAATTGGTCCTAACCGTGGAAAACGGTGCCGAAAGTCTATGCTTTTTGTCCGAAGATGGCTCGCCTTCGTTCCTATTGACGGCACCTACTATGATTCCATGACAATTGGCTGAGTGAAGATACCATACAGCGCGAGCAGAAAACCCAGTGAGCTAGCAACAAGCGATACCTTGTCAGTTCTGCTCATGACATTAAGGAGACAAATGTTCTCTGGCGGTAAAAGGAGCTTTTTGGAGGCTATTAAAGTCCGGTAATTCTCTGTTTAACAATAATCCAAAAGGGTAATATGAGATCGGCTTTCGATGATCGGAAGTTTCCCGACGGAGAAAAAGATTTCCTTTAAGACATCCTATCATCAGTTGCAACGCTCCCATTTTATTGAGCTGCTTCGAATCGAGACTATTGAGTGTAAATTATGGCCCAACGCAACTGTTTGCCTAAAAAGAGCACCCGAATGCTCTCCGTTGCGGAAAGCCGAAGTCAGCCGACTTCATTGCCTGGTTTCACCGAGTGTATCCGCTGCTGAATTCGGCCGGTGGGCACATGCTCACCACTGAGCAGGACACCGGAGGACCCCTTCCGGCCACCTGCCTCGCAGCCTGTGGCACCTACTGTAAGCCGATGAATCCTTCAGCAGTTTAACTATGCCAAAAAGGAAATACATGTACAAAAATCGCTACCGATGAGGAGGCTAAAATTCCGTTGGTGATTCTGGCGCTTCAAATCTATGCATCTGATGGGTTACGCTTCCGTCCATGCTCCACAGCACCCATCCTTGCAGTGACCGGACAGTAATTCGACGGCATTGTCCAAACAGATAAGCGGATTATCAAAAATGTAACTACCACACAAGATATTTCGTAGTGATTCCTACGTTTTTATGTTTACCTGTTGACATACTCCCATCTCGCGACTCCAAGAAGATTATAGAGCCGGCTTCGCTGACTGTCAGTGGCGGAAACTTCACCAACTCCGCCAAGGCATGACGGGTGATCCAGCGCGCGCCAAACACCCGCAACCGTTCAATAAGGAGTTTGAAGGGCCAGGACAGCGATGTCTAACTCGGGATTCCCGTAACGGTTACTTTTTCGACAGTCATAATGTTCTTTCCGCTGGTCCTCGCGAAACCTGGAAAATCGTAGAACGATAGGCTTATGTCCCACGGCGCCCGTTTGCCGGTCGCCGATGACGCGAAAGGCCGTTAATGCGAAACCCGTAGAGATGGCAAACGCGGTTCCGACCGAAAGCGGCTGTCCGTCGATCTGAACTTCCAGGACTTCTGCTATTGCCTTTTGTGCGACCAAGTTCCGGAGTTTCCTTAGGCCGAGGCGCGCTTCCAGGCGAGCGACGCCTCAAAGCGCTCGGGTTGTCTTGGTCTTTACGATCACGACTCCGGCTTCTGCCTCGAGGTCGAGCGAAAACTTGAGTTCCACCTGCTCGAGCAGCCAAGGGGATTCCGTCTGTTCGAAATGGTCCAAGTGCTTACTCAATGCGTCCGCAATTTTCTGAAGGCTTTGCCGGATTTCGTCTACCCTGTTCGTAAACGACTCCGGTGTCGCTGGCCTGCTCAGATCTCCACGCGCGCCCTTGATCAAAGAGGATCTCTGAGCCTTGAAGGCCTCGATTTGCTTCTTGGCAATCGCTGCCAGCCGGCCGGCGTCGTCCGATATCTCTTGGATGACTCCAAACTTGTCCAACTTGTCGAAGCCCTCCGTCATCCGACCCTTGCTTAAATCTTCGATCGCCGCACGTAGCTCGGGAATCCGCTGACGATGGATCCTGGTCGTTTTTCCCGCTCCTGCTGGTCCCTTGAAAGAGATGATGAAATCCTTTGAGCCAAGAACGTGATGAACCGATTTACTCTGTTCCTCGCTGGCACCGAAGGGGATAGCGGATAATCCACTCTTTTCCACTGCCCAGCGCCTCGTGTTTACCTTGGCCTTGTGCTGCCACGGGCGGTCATGCGGAGTAATAACAAACTGCGTGTTGGGGAAATACGTCTTCAAGAGATACGTCGTTCATCATTTACCGATTTAAGTACGGATTTCAGTAATTAGGCGCTTATTTCCTCGCCTTGAGATTGATTGAGGTATAAATCGAAATCCATAGAAGGATGATGCTAGTTCTGGTTTCAATCGCTTTCGATTGAACCTACTCTTGGCCATTGCTATTTGCTTTTGTATCAATGACTGAATATGGTTCGAACGATCTGCCTTACCTCGATAGCAATCGTACTGGTGCACGTGCTATCTTTGCCGCTACTGGGCAACTCCAAGATTGTCATTATCTCGCAAGGCCCTGACTGTATCTATTGCACGGAGCAATTTCACTTATTGACCCAATTCGAGCCGATCCTCAAAAAATACGGGGTCAAGGTCGTCTTCGGATTCGCATCTTCCCCGCAATCCAATTCGACTTGCGCTCCCGCGCAACTCCAGCATGGATCTTTCATACTAAATAGTCTCGGTCATGTAGCTTGGAGTGATCTGGGTCCGGGACCATTCCTTGGTGTTGGCGCACTTATCGGAGCAGATGCTTTCCATGGCTGAGGAAAAGTCTTCTGCCGCAAGATGGCGGTAGCACGTGGAGTCTGAATTCGATCGTGCCGAGTGCCAGGCAAACAGCGGATATCACTCTGCGCTTTGCCAAAAGTTCGGTTGTGCTTCATGTGGGTTTTCTGAAAGTGCCGATAGTTAACAATCATCCAGAACTCAATATTGCGAGGACGAAGAACTTCGCCTCGCCTGGGATTATGACTGTTTTAGTTGCCAGGCGTGGGGCAGGTTTTGATCAACCGTACGTCGAAGCTACTACAGAAGACGCTAAGGATAGAGTATATGTCGGTAACAATGATTTCAACGATCCTCAACATCACACTGCCACAATCGACCGCTCCTTGGACTCCGGAACTATACCTCCTCCTGCAGGATTCAAAAAATCTCGCTTAGAGACACGGTCAACATTACCCCAAGAAGGCCCCGAAATACGGCCGGCAATTAGTTCGGACGGGAAAACAATATACGGTATATTTTACCGATGGACCAAATTCGAAGAAAATAGAATTAACGCGACGGTCGATGTGGTTGTCGTGCGAGATGACAACGCTGGCGATAGTGCACTTCCGTTTACATCTCTAAAAGATATGGGGGATAACTCTTCGGGAGTCAGAGTCGTTACCGATCGTCCGCTGCAGTGGAGAAATCAGACTTTCCTGGGCCAAGATCGCATCGGTGGAGACCCAGCCATCGCCATTGACCCAAGAGACTCGAAGAGTGTGTATATTCTTTGGGGAGATTTTGTAAACAATCATTACACATTGCACGTCCGGCATTCTTCTGACAGTGGGGTGACCTGCGGGGACGATCTGCGCACGATTCCGGATGCTAAAAATCCGGGCTTGGCCGTGAATGATTGAGGCACGACGGCTCTAGTCTATCAGCAAGTACGCCGAGAGGGAGCTGCCGAACGGTGGGTTACGGAAGTTGAGCGAACGACTGATAGCTTTGCGAACTCGCCTCCCAATACACTCATTTTGGCTAACACGCCGGCGAACGAGCCTCCCATTGAGAGAGAGCAACGGCAGGCCCGCCCTTCCATACTTGGGAGACTATTTAAGCATTATGGCTGTGGGTAAAGATTTCTATGGGATTTTCAGTGCTAACAACAGCCCAGCCAAGGCGAACTTTCCTAACGGCGTTCGATTTCAAAGGAACGTTGATTTTGCGTCGAAGAGGTTACTGGGCACTGACAACGCTACTACGGTAAAGACCTCTATTGATCCGTTCTTTTTCAAAATAACAGAATAATTTTATTCTCAGGCATATAGCTGGGCGCCATTCGGATTTTCCTTCGTGCTTGCGGGGCGACTCCTTCTACTATTTAACACTTTATTCTAGGAGAAAGTAAGGAAATGCCTGAATTATAACCAGTTACAAGCCAAGATATCAAGATATCGATAACATTAAAACTGCACTCACGAATGCCGGCGTTCTGAAGTCGTTTCCTATTAGCGATTCCTAATCATCTATAATGCACTGCGCCTCTATCCCTCTATGGCTTAGTCGCTTAGGTTGACTTTGTAATTTTTAAATTGACGTTTTCCCGAATTTTTGCTGACTTGACTCTCAGCTCTAATGGAGAAGCAATTCTAAATCCGAAGAACATAGTGAAATCAAGAAGAGCCCCCTGAGAGGGGTGGCAGATCGATTTCTAAGTTTTGTGATGAGTTACGCCGAGCATTTTATAAGTTATCGGCGGGATGTGTCTGAGAAGGCTAGGCAGTATGCTTCCGGCTTGATGCAGGCAGGCTCGCGTAAAAATATCTACGCGATTTCAGAGGTAGTGCCGGACACCGACGAACGAAATCTGCAGCAGTTTATCACTCACTCTAAATGGAGCACGCGTGAAGTGCTTGATCATGTGGCACGCGATGCAGATGAGTTGATCGGGGCTACAACGGACGCCGCGCTGATTATCGACGAGAGTGGGTTTGCCAAACAAGGCAAGATGTCTGTCGGCGCCAGTCGTCAATACCTAGGGCGATTGGGTAAGGTCGATAATGGGCAGGTGGCAGTCTTCGGAGTTTTGGCCAAGGGACGTTTTGCCACAGCCATTGATACTCGGCTCTACTTGCCCAAAGAATGGACCGCTGATCCGCAGCGATGCAACCGGGCTGGCATCCCGGAAAGCGAACAGGTCTTTAAGACCAAAAACCAACTGGCTCTGGAAATCGTTGAGCAGGCCCGTCGCAACGGAGTGCGCTTTGGCTGGGTTGGAGCCGATGCGGGCTATGGCAGCGGTCCGGATTTTCTCTTTGCTTTGGAGGATGGCGGCCACAACTTCCTGGTCGACGTTCACAAGAGCTTCATGGTCTACGAGATTGATCCGCAGCCCACCATTCCACCAGAGCCTTCAAGTAAGGGGCCCAAAGCAAGGCGCAAGATTACCGGAAAGAAGGGTCTGAGCGTCGAGGAGTTGGTGGAATCATACTCCCTGAAAGATTGGAAGATTTGCAATGTCAGAGAAACTACTCGGGGCTCGCTCAAACTTCGGGTGTTACGTAAGAGCGTAGATGTGTGGGACAAGCAGAGCGAGCAGGCGCGTCGCTATGAACTCTTGGTCACCGAGAACATGGACGGAGAAGATCGGAAGTATTCATTGACCAACCTAAATCCGTCGACCTCGACGCGGCGTCTAAGCTGGATGCAGAGACAACGCTATTGGGTAGAACGGTGCTTTGAGGATGGCAAGGGTCAGTGCGGCATGGCGGACTACCAGGTGCGCCTTTGGAATGCGTGGCACCATCATATGGCACTGGTGATGATGGCAATGCTCTTCATGCTGACCGAAAAACTCCAGATGAAAGACCAATGCCCTTTGCTAAGTTGCGCGGACATCGAGAAGTTGCTAGCGGCATTCCTACCGCGAAAGGACGCGAGCCCAGAGCAAGTCTATAGTCATATGAAGCGTCGCCACGAAATGCGAAGACGAGCGATCGAGTCTCACGCCAAATGCAATGCGCAGCGGCGATCTAAAGTAACGTAGTCAAATTAGTCGAGGTAGAAAAAACAAAGCAGTAGCGGGTGAAGGGAATCGAATTCTGGTTTTGTAGTCTCGGTTGTTTCGCAAAAAGATCGTGTCCAGGGAAAAGCGCATTTTGGACAATTGCACATTGATTCGGTGACCAAACGGCCAGGATCGGCTCACTGGCACAGAGTCCCGATAACAGCGTAAATTTCCGCTATTGTAGGTCAGAGCATGACAAGTCGCCCAGATCTGCTGCAACTATTGGTCTTCGAAGTTGAGAGTCAACGTTAGTTTAGGTGTACCCCCCACAGACTGAAACACCGAAATAACTGGAAAATTGACGACTGCTAGTGCTTTGCAAGCGACGCGAAGGGTGGTTTTGGCTCCCGGCCAAGGAGCTTGACCGGGTATCCTAAGCGTTTCAGTCTCTAAGCCCCGCTCAAAATATCGTTTCAGTACGTCGACGAACTCTGAGACGACGACCGACATCCATTCCAAGATCAGTTGAAACCGCCAGACGAATTGGCCAGTGAGGGCTGCGCCGAGCTTTAGCTACGAGTATTTTTGGAGGTATGGAGTGCGCCGATAAGTGAAGAAGGCCGGTTCGCACACGATAGGGGGACCTTTCTGACGCGCTCTGGGAGGACTTAATCGGGAACCCGATCGCATCGAGCCACCAAGTTGGCTTCAGGATCTTTTAAAAGATACCGAGAGTAGAGTCGAGTCCGGTGAGGCTACGTTCTCCGATTGGGAAAAGGCCAAGGTTTCAATCCGTGACCGGCTCAAATGAGGATTGAGATCCTCTCGGAAGCGGAAGATGATGTCGTGGCTGGCGCTTAAGTTTATGAGCGCAGACGTGCTGTCTCGGCGAGTACTTTTTGAACTCGCTTTATTCGGATATTGACTCGTTGCTCTGTATGCTGGAATCCACCTGTTAATTTTCGGTTTTTACCGAGCTTTGTCGAAGCGATTTCCTTTCGTCCCGCATCGCTCGCAAGGAATGATCTTGCCCTCAATCACTTCCTTGATCTTACGGAGAGCGCAGCGGAGGAGTGGCCGGTCCCGCCGCTTCCGGAGTTGTGCCAAAAGCCGCTTCCATCTGCCGACTCAATTCCAGCCCCAAGGGTTGAAGATTGCCGTCCGCTCCCGGGTCATTGGGTCGGATGCATCACCAACCACTTCGCAGGAGATGTTGCAGCACCCGAAGCCTAGCAGAAATCCCTGCTCTAGTTCTTAGGGCGGCGCCTAACACCGGATATCCGGCTCGTACTATCCGAGACCCCTACTCTTAGATCAGAAAGAATCCACGCTTCAATCGCAAACCTTCCAAAAGATGCCCGGGCCTATACCGCCTATACCGTTCCGTGGTTCACCTATTGGAAAGAGGGCCAACCTGACTTCAAAGCTTTACAGCCTGGCCGGCTCGAAGAAGCCGTCCTTTCGCAAAAGTGCTGGATCTGCGGCCAACCTCCGCACGAACTGCTGGCATTTGTAATCGGCCCGATGGGTATGGCCTCCACCCTCTACCCAAAGAAATCCTTTTGGTGCGTCGACGTTGAAAAATTCATCTCCGTCACTCCAATCTATTGTTGCTCCCAGTTCAGCACATCTTTGCTCAAGTTCTCGCCGGCGTGCTCTTTTCACAGGAATGGTCGCCGGTTCAATCAGTTTCGCCAGACCTCTTCGAACTGATGGATAGCCGTGCGTAGCTCTTCCTGAGATGCATGTTCAGCGACAAGTTGATCAACCTCGGACATTGATCGTCGAAGCGGGCTTCGACGTTGGAATTACCCTGGGGCGAACCACTCTTGCCAGCATGCTCTCTGGACTTAGCGAGACCTGACCGGCTGCAGAAGCGTTCACGGTGATCCATCGCGACGACATGCAATCCCTGCGAGAGGCGTTCGCTCGACTGTCGAAGAGGCCGGGGGCAGCGTGATCATCGAACATCGCAGCTTTGGTCTAACGCTTACTTTCAAAGATGCTGATGAGCTGATTGACCTTCTTCGCTGTCGATGGGTTAGGCGAGCTCTGCACTGTCAATGGGGGCGACCCGACGCCTTGTGAAAGGGGCTTCGGCAGCGGCACGGCCTGCGGTACAGCCCCTACCAGGTTAACGGGGCCGAAAATCTGATAAGTCATACGCTGCGGCTCATCCGCGCAGGCTTTGTAATAAGGAGTGCATTCTTTATTGGTGAAGAACAAATACACAAGGACGCTCTTGAGCTTACCTCTTGCATAAGAGAACACCCCAAAATTTGGATCGAATAAGTAAAAGGAGTCAGGATTATCAGTCTCGATTCTTCGCTGCCATATCGCCAATGCATGTCCAGATACATTGGACTTGTCGAACCCAACTAGTGCGCAGCATCCCGGTTGAAAAGCATTAACCAGTGCAGTGTACCACTGGCCCGAATTGTAAGTGTCCATTTTACTTCCCTCCAGCTTAAGTTGGGAAAAACTCTTCTTGCTGGGTTTCCTGTCGGCCTTCGTGCGTAACTGACTAAATGACTTGTCCAAAGCGCTCGCGGTTTCATTCCATTGACCATCTTTGACCACTTTCGATGTCTGGTTCATGGGTCCCGTCCATGGCATCTCGTTTCTCCGGTCCCAGGCATGCGCCATACGTCCCGATGTTTGAAAGGCACGATCACGAAGCTCCTCGTGGCTATGCTTGATATCACCTTTTTCGCTCTTAAGTGCCCCAGAGTGATAAGTCAAGTAACCGGCGTCGTTGGATTTTTCGGGCTTGCTCAAAAGGACTCTCCGAATCCAGTCCAGGCAGACGCCGCTACAGTAACCATTGCCGAGGGTTTTGTCGCCAATGCTACTATAATATTCAAACTTACCGTCGTTTGTGGGTTTCACAGCGAGTTCCGTTCGGAAACTTACCTGATTAAAACCTTCGCCGATTACGGACCCGAGCCCTTTCAGCTTGGAAAGTGCGACTTGATACGAATCTTTGCTAAAATCTGGCATAACACATCTCCTCAGTTAAACGTTGCATTTCACTTAGTCAGTGGCGCATGGACTTCGATTAGCAATAGCCTTCCCTGTCTCGCATCCTCGAGCCGTGCTTACTAACTTCAACGATGAAAGGTGCCCGATCCCTCAGAAAAACTGTCTGAGGTTCAAAAACTATTTTGGACATGTTTTCCAAGAGAAGTCTGCAAGCTCGAGATAAACCTTGAACTCTGACCACCTTGGGCCCGATTCCGAGTAGAGTTATCCAGGCTCCGCGTGAGACTGGCCTTCCAGCTCATCAAGATCAACGGCTTCCCAAATCTTGTAGCGGCTCAATGACGGCTAGTGTTTAGCCGCGGCGAGAGCCGTATTCTGACTTGGAACGGTGATTTCGACCGTCCCCCGTGGACGGTGCGGCTGCGGACGCTAGATCAGAACGAACCCGTCCAGACCTTCAAGCACGACGCTTCGGTTATCGGGGTGGTGTTTTAAGCGTGACGCGAGTCGCAATCTTAAAGCAGGGCATACTCGGGCGGGCCAAAGGCATCAGTTTGAGATTCTCATCGGGCGCGTGGAGGCCTCGCAGCGCGGCGGGCGAGGCATTCGCCGTGGTGCGGGGCCTGCATCCGTATGCAAAGAGGCGGGTGCAAGCCATTCTTGGCACTGTGGCCGAGGACAAGACACGCATTTGAGGATCCTGTCGGATGGCGAAGATGGATTGCGAGGGGTGGTAGGCACCTGGTTTGGGAAGAAATGCCAGTATCGTCTGGATTGGTTGCATGTTGCACGACGGATCGCGCGAATCGAAAAGGAATTCCCTGTATCTCCCTATGGGCACGATTTCCAGGAACGCCTCGCGGCTCACTGGGCAAACTTGAACAGCATGAGGTGGATGCTCTGGAACGACGGTGTGGAAATGACGGAATTCGGAATGACTGGTGTGCGAATTGGTCTCTTTCAGCACGCCTTGGCACGACCCAGAAGCAAACAGTGAGCGGTTCGAAGGAGTCAAAGCGAAGCTAGACGAGCTTCGCTCCTATTTATATGCGAATCGTGAATCAGTCAGGGGATACGCCGAAGCGTACCGGAACGGAGAGCGCATTTCGAACCCGTCTATCGCCGACTCGGACGGGAGCAACATCTCACGGGTCAGGCTCTGGAAACTGCAGAAGCTAGCCGATGAAACCGGCTTGCACATCTCGGTGTGTCATTTACCTCCGGGCACCAGCAAGTGGAACTACGGCTCCGGTAGGTCGGAAAGGAAATCAACGATTATAGCGGTCGGTATGAGCAACAAATAAGCAACAACCGATATCGCAATTCATAAGTGCCTTTTGATTAGATACTTATATAACTGGAGAACTGGAGAACGGCCCTCTCAAGACGCGACACGGGTTCGAGTCCCGTACGTTCTCCTCGAAGTCAAAATAGTGTCGCCCTTATGTCACCCTAAATAAATGAGCTTGCAGTTTGCCACATACGACAAAGCCCCTGAAGCTGATTGTGGGATCCTGGGCGATTGTTGAGAATTCGCCTCTGTCGGGCGAGAGCTCGTCGGAACCCTCCCAAGGCACCGACGCCGGGTTCGAACCACTACGCTCGATTCGCTCTGCCGCGTCAAGCGGCTGAAGCATAGGGCGCCAGGCCGTGGTAATCCGTGTTCCATCCAAAAGGTTAAATTGCCGACGGAGGCGTAGCCTTCGCTCGTAAAGCTGGTAAATTCGTTTCGTGAGTGGTCCTCGCAATATGCTGTTTATCAGTCACGCGACGCCCGATGAGAGCGGCGGCGTCAAAATCGGATAAAACCAATGATTTTAAAATCGGATGGTGGATTGGGGTAGTGTAACGACAACGGTCGCTGTGATTTCCGAAAAGGGCGGCGGTTGTCAGCTTTCGATGCGGTCTTTCATGCGGTAGCTGGAGCCTTCGATTAAAACGGTTTCGGCGTGGTGGAGGAGACGGTCGAGCACGGCGGAGGTTATAGTGCTATCGCCGTTGAAGATGGTAGCCCGGAAAACGGGCGGCTTGGATCCGCCGAGCAATCGTGCGCTGTTGACGGGCCGCTACTTCGCCCTGAAGGAGCCGACCCAGGTAGTCGAGATGGCTCCAGTGGTTGGCGGCGCTTTCGACAGCCAAGGGTTGGCAGTTTTCTTTGACACAAGTCAACTTGAGGTAATCAAGGTGCTCATTGAGCAAGAGGTCGGCAGGATTTCTAGTCATGGTTTGGGCACGATGGGGATGGTATCTGAGCCTTCGTAGACGGAGAGATCGGGCTGCTCGAGTTCGACCTCGAGCAGATCTTGGCGCCTGGTGAGGTGGAGCGGGCCAGGCTGAGGGCTGAAGCGCTCGCGTTGTTGGAGGATGTTAGCGATATAGTCGCTGCTGAAGGCCTGGAACTCGAAGGAGTCTTCGATGGCGCGAGCGATTTTGTCGCAGCCATGAACCTCACTTAAAGCCATGATCTTGGCGATGTGTTGACGGGGGTTAAGGCGGTGGATCTTAAGCTGGAGGTAATACTCTTCGGCACGGGGACAGAGGCCATAGAAGCCCAGCAGCAGTTT